>CALMYQ010000110.1 GCA_937873655.1 uncultured Lewinella sp.
CTGCCGGTTTTTTTAACCTTGATCCTACCAATATGGCGGACCTGACGGCCCGCTGCCGGTTTTTTTTAACCTTGATCCTACCAATATGGCGGACCTGACGGCCCGCGCCGTCGTTTAACAGGTGACTAATTCACATCCGAAGGGTCCACCCGGGTAGGGGTCTCTTTGCCGGAGATGATGGTTGCCGCTGCGGCAGCGACCGCCTTGATCGTGTTCGTCAGGTGTTCCAGGTCCAGGGTTGCAATCTCATCGGAAACCTGGTGGTAGTCCTTGTCCACATCGATGGGGGTGGTGCTGATCGAGTGGGCCGGTACGCCCAGGCGGGCCAGGGTCGCATTATCGGACCGGTAAAAAAGATTCTGGTCGGGGTAGGGGTCCGCATAAAACTTGTATGGGGTGCCTTCTACGGCCCTTTGCAGGATCTTGCCGAAATCAGACTTATCAAACCCAGTGATCCAGGCTGAATTGGGCCCGTCCGTTGCCGGTTTACCGATCATTTCCAGGTTGAACATGGCTACGATCTCATCCGGGTTCAGTTGATTGGAAAAATACCGTGATCCGTAGCCGCCGGATTCCTCTGCGGTGAAAGCCACAAACAGGATCGATCGTTCAGGTTTGCCTTGTTTTTTGAAATATTCCGCCAGCGTGATCACCCCTGTCGTGCCGGAAGCGTCGTCGTTGGCGCCGTTGGCGATGGAATCCTGATTGACGGGTTTTAATATCCCGATATGGTCGTAGTGTCCCGAAAACAATACAAATTCGTGTTTCCTTTTCCCTTTGATGTACCCTACCACATTCGAAAGCTGTTGAATTTCCTCCTTAGCAGACATCCGGATCCGGTATTTGGCGGGCATTTCATCGGCGATCACATAAACGATCGTTTTGGGCTTAATCGGCCCCAAAGTTCTGCCGGCTCTGGCCGCGAAGGAGGCATACCTGGAAAAAAACGGCTTGTGGACGGAATGGATCCACACAACTGCTGATTCGTTCAGCTGGCGATACTGGTTGAACATTTCCCGGAAATTATCCCCTTCTCCGATATAAAGGTTTTTGATGCCGCTGTCCTGCGTCCAGTTGATTTCCTTTTCGCTCGTCGAGGCAAAGGCGTCGGCAAGAACCTTACCTCCGGCGGATACGCTCAGTTCCGATACAGAAAACTGGTACACCGGAAAAGTCTGGAGGTAGGATTTCATTTTATGCCACTTCTTCAGACCGATCCGCTCGAATTCACCGGCAATGAAGTCGGCTGCCTTGTCGGCGTAAGGCGTGAATGCCTGTCTGCCCATCATGTCGTCAGCGGCCAGGACGCCGATGATCCTTTCCACTTCGGATTGTTGGATTTGAGCTGAAAGCCGGCAGGAATGGCCCAGAATAGCCGTTAAAATCAAAGTCGGGATCAATCTTTTCATAATCATTGATGTTAAGGGTGGTTGACGTTTACGAAACTTTGAAAGTTTCGCAAACGATGTGAAAAAAGGCGACGCAATTTGCGGATAAAAGGTAAATTGCCAAACAAAAATTAATGCTGCAAACATAGTATAATATGAATATTATTGCCAGTAAAAAGGTTTGTGAAGGCGGTCAGGAAGGGTATTACCCGATCCGTGACGGAAAAAATGATTGGGAAAAAGAGGCCGTTCAATAATGTGTGTTTCACGCGAAGACGCAAAGACGCAAAGTTCTGATTTTCATCACGCTGCGCGTGCTAAAAATCCTGTTGACACAAAATTTTGAATAGTCTCGGGAAAAATTTCCTGAGCCAAAATTCACCTCCTTTGGCGAAGAGAAGTAAGAACACATGATTTATGACCGCTGAATATTTCAAAGACCTCGCCCTTTCTTTCCCCGGCACGGAATCCGCGCCGCACTTCGACCGTACGGCCTTCAAGGTAGTCAAAAAGCGGACTTTTGCAACCTTGCACGAACCCAGCCGGAGCGCCAATCTCGTGCTTACACCCGAATTGCAAACCGAATTCTGCGAATTGCACCCCGGCATCACCCAGGTGCCCAACAAATGGGGCCTCAAAGGCTGGACGACCTTTGACCTGCAATCCGTACCGGATGAAGTGGTGCTGGCGGGGTTGGAGGCGGCTTATGGGTTGGTTGTAAGTCGTGAGTCGTAAGTCGTGAGTCGTAAGTCGTAAGTTGTAAGTTGTAAGTTGTGAGTCGTAAGTTGTAAGTCGTAAGTCCGGTAATTGAGCGCAGCCGAAATTAAGTCGTAAGTCGGGGTCCTGAGCGAAGTCGAAGGAAAAGTCAGAAATCGTATAGCGAATTAAGAAGGTAGCAGGCTTAATTTTTAACAGGTAGTCACCACCAGGCGCGCCACTAGTATCCTCCGTCCACCATAGCGCATCAGAACAAAGGCAGGGAGTGCCGGTATTGAGCGACCAGTTACCGGCATCCGGCACCCGGTTACCAGCATCATGTACCCACTTACCCGTCCCCTCTTTCATTTCGCGGCCTCACCGCTGAAATTTGTATGCGAATCAAAGAATGTATAGACAAAAAAAAACTACCATGAGAACACTAATCTTTAAATCAGTTTTCAAACCGGTTACGATCCTGATGCTGGTTCTGTTGATGACCTTCATTCAAGGGCTTCGGGCCCAATCCCAGATCGGGGGCACCATGGTCGATGAGGCAGGGCAACCGGTAGCCTATACCAACATACTCCTGCTGCAGGCGTCGGATTCTACGCTGGTGAAGGGTGAAGTCACCGACAGCAACGGCATATTCCTGATCAGCGATGTCGCACCGTCAGCCTATCGATTGGAAGCCAGTATGATCGGGTACAAAGGATACCGTTCAGGGGTTTTTGAACTGAAGGCGGAACCCGGCAGAAAAAGAATGGGCAGGATCACCTTATTTCAGAATGCAACAGAGCTCACCGGTGTTGAGGTCGTAGCCAAAAAGCCGTTTTTCGAACAAAAGATCGACCGGCTGGTGGTCAATGTGGCCGGCAGCATTACTGCGGCCGGGGCTACCGCACTGGAAGTGCTTGAGCGCTCGCCCGGCGTAGTGGTCGACCGCCAGAACAACAGCATTTCCCTGGCCGGTAAAGACGGCGTAGTAGTTATGATCAACGGAAAGATAAGCCGAATGCCGATGTCGGCCGTTGTGCAGATGCTGCAAGGCCTGCCTTCCGGCAATATCGAAAAGATCGAACTGATCACCACCCCGCCCGCCAATTTTGAGGCGGAAGGGAACGCCGGGTATATCAATATCGTCCTGAAACAATCCACCGACCAGGGCTTGAACGGCTCCTATGCTTTCTCCGGCGGTTTCGGCAAGGGCGATGTTTCTTCAGCCGCGCTCAATTTCAATCTCCGCAGCCACGATATCAATCTTTACGGCGGTTATTCCTTCAGCCGGCAGGCCCAGCAGCAGATCTTTAATGTAGACCGCCTGGTTGACCTCGACGGACAAAGCATCCGGACGCAAACCGAGACCGTTCGCGACCCTGTTCAGCGCAATCACGACCTCCGGTTGGGACTGGATTGGAACCTCAGCCAGAAAACCGTCGTGGGAGTATTGTTTTCCGGGTACGACAACCGCTGGAGTATGAACGCCATGAACCATTCCACACTTTCCGTGAACGGAACCCCCGATACCCTGATCGCCATCCGGAACGATGAGATCAACCATTGGAAGCACTTCGGCGGCAATCTCAACTTGCAGCATACCATCGGAGAAGGCGAATCCATCAGCCTCGATTTCGACTACCTGCAGTATGAAGATAAGAACCCGACTAATTATCAGATCGACTATCAGGACGCGGCGGAGCATTTCCTGTTCAGCGAACAAACTTTCAGCGGCAAGGTCACGCCGATCCGGATAGGGGTAGGCAAACTGGATTATACCAAGCAATTCTCCGATAATATCGCCATGCAGGCCGGCCTGAAAGGAACAGTCACCCGGTTAGACAATGATGTGTCGGTTGCCGATGTGCAAAACGGCATCCGGAGCTACAATCCTGACCTGACTGCCAGGTACCACCTCGACGAAAGCATCGCTGCAGCCTATGCTTCCTTTGATGTAAAGCTGGACAAAAAATCGGGTCTCAAATTGGGATTGCGTTATGAATACACCAACTCCAATCTGGGTTCCGCCGAACAAGCAGATATCGTCGACCGGCAATACGGCAACTTCTTTCCAAGCGTTTTCCTGTCCAGGAACTTCAATGATAACAACTCAGCCAATATTTCCTACAGCAGGCGCATTACCCGGCCGACCTTCAAGGATATGGCGCCGTTTGTGATTTTCCTGGATCCGTACACCTTCTTCTCGGGAAATGCGGCCCTGCAGCCCTCCATTTCCAATAACCTGAAGGTGGACTACCGCTATAAAACCGCACTGTTTTCCGTTCAATATGCGGTAGAAGACAGCGCCATCGCCAATTTCCAGACCCGGGTCATAGAAGGGACGAACCAGCAGTTGCTGGCAGCGAGAAACATGAAGAACAGGAAAACCGCCAACTTCACGGTGGCTTTCCCGCTGCACATCGCCAAATGGTGGAATATGCAGAATAACCTGATCGGGACCTGGCAGGAAGTCAATACTTTCTTTGATAACGATCCCATTCGGGTCAGGACCCAAAACCTGCAGGTCGTCTGGATCAACAGTTTCTCCCTGCCCCGGAATTTCAGCGCCGAACTGGTCGGCTTCTACCGGTCGAAAGGGCTTTCCGGATCGCAGGTCTCCCTTCCCATGGGCTCAGTCAACATCGGTATCCAGAAAAAACTGGGCGGCAACGCCGGCACCTTGCGATTCGGTGTGGATGATCTGTTCAATTCCCTGAAATTCGGCTTTGAAACCAATTTCCCGGAATACAACCTGGTATCCAAAGGAACGGCAGATTTCAGCCAGCGCACCTTCAAGCTGACCTATTCCCGGGATTTCGGCAACAGGAAGCTCAAAGGCAACCGCAAGCGGGCTACCGGTGCAGAAGATGAACGGAAGCGGATGGATTGATCAACCGCGCCTGCTGATCCGGCCTCTGTCCCAAACAAGAATTAAGGGAATCTGACCGCGAGCTGCGGATTTTATGAACGCAACGGATATGCTCCGGGCGGTCGTGATTTCCGCAGCATTTTTGCTTTTATAAAACCTCAGCAACGGCAATTTAAAGACTGCAAGAAAGCGGACAACAAGAACAGAAGGGGCGTGACGACGGGTGAGTTGAATCCGGTCATCCCCGAACCACATTTGCAGAACATCGATCGGCTCCGTATTTTGCATTCCGAAACCAACTTTAACAGCCTTATGTCTGACAGGTCCTTCCCGTATTTCGCCCTAATGGGGATAATACTGCAAAATACATCAAATATCAGAACCATGAAGGCACCTGGGATAGGGGTAAGGCAACGCCCTCCCTCATTCCTTCAATCCCTCTTCTACCTGATTTTGTTTTGCAGTTTTGCCGTTCCCCTCGCGGCTCAGCAAAGCTCCGTTACCTTCCGCAGTCTGCTGACCGAAATGCTCAATCCGTCGTCCTTGCCCGCCTATCAGACCAACACTATTTGCGCTCAAACCTCTTCCTACGACCGAACCGGCGGCAACGATGACGGATTCAGCGGCAAATACTCCTTTCTCCGAATGAACCCCGACAGTACACTGGTCATCTTCGAGGCGGACGGCCCCGGCGTGATCAACCGGATCTGGACGCCGACGCCCTCCGACGACAGCCTGGCATTTTACATCGACGACCTTGCCACACCGGCGTTTACCATAAACTATCGCGACCTGTTCAGCGGCAAGGTATTCCCTTTTGTGCCGCCGCTTTGCAGCAACCAGTTGGGCGGGTTTTATTGCTACCTGCCTATTCCGTTCCAGTCCGGCTGCAAGATTGTATATAAAGGCAAGCGGACCCAGTTTTATCAGATCCAGTACCGCCAGTATCCGGCCGGAACAAAGGTGGGAAAATTCCATTTGGCACTGAATGCAGACGAGAAGGCCGCCCTGGAAAATATCAGAACCCTCTGGACAAAGGATAACCGGAAGTGGCAGGATTTTTATCCGGAAACCGGTGCGAAATACATCCGGCAATCCATCCAGCCCGAACCCGGCAAGACGTACAGCCTTTTCCAATCCCGGAAGGGCGGCAGAATACTCGGGTTCGAGCTGTCGCCTGCTACTGCCTTTGAAGGACTCGCCAAACAAATGGACCTCCGCATCACCTGGGACGACGAAAAAGTACCGGCCGTATACTGCCCGGTGGCCGACTTTTTCGGCTACGCCTTTGGAAAAGCATCCATGAACAGCCTGTTGATCGGTTCCGGCGGCGAACGGGCATACTGCTATTTCCCGATGCCCTATGACCGGTCGGCCAAGATTGAGCTCATTTTCCGGGCGCCCGACGAAGGAGAATTTCCTGCCCTGCCCGCTATACAGGTCGGAATACTCACCTCGAATGAAGCCAGGAATCCTCAAACGGAAGGCAAATTTTATGCCCATTGGAACCGGAACAACCCTGCAATTGAGGGGCAGCCGCATGTATTCCTGCAAACCGGAGGGAGAGGGCATTATGTGGGTACTGCATTGCAGGCGCAGGGCCTTGAACCGGGCATGACCTATTTCTTCGAAGGCGACGATTCGACGGTCGTCGATGGAACCCTCAGGATGCACGGCACCGGTTCGGAAGACTATTTCAACGGCGGCTGGTACGCCCTGCCAGATCGCTGGGATGCGGCCATGAGCCTGCCGCTTTCCGGCGCACTGGACTATTCTTTGCCTTTCTGCCGGACCGGCGGTTACCGGCTCTTTCTTTCCGATAAGATCTCTTTTGAAAAAAACATCTTCCACAGCATCGAACACGGCCCTGAAGGCAACCGGGCGCCCGGGGATTATACCTCTGTGGCTTGGTATTACTGCGATCGTCCGCCCGCAGGCGCCGAACCGCCCACCAATGCAACCACCGGCGTCTATTTGCCGGATACGCTAATGCTGTTTCCGCAACTGCTGCAGATGGTGATCAGGGGGGAAGTGGCCGTGAAACCGGCCTGGCTTTATCCCATTGGCGGCGACAGTTTCTTGTTTACTGTCGGCAATAATGCGGCCATACGCATTCCCCTGGAAGGGGTGCCCGCAGGTACCTACCGTCTCACCCTGGATTATATCAAAGACCCCGCGGGATGTGAGTTCTCCGTCTGGCAGCGGCAAACCCAGGTTTCGGAGTGGCTGGATGCGAACAACCCTACCCGTGAACGCGATCAGAAAGCCGACCTGTGCACCGTTAAAATCGACCCGCTGGTGAATACGGTCACTTTGCGGTTCCGGACCCGTGACGGTCGGGATTGGTTCGGCTTGAACCGGTTGATTTTGGTGCGGGAGTGAGGGGCGCCCGAATAACCCGATGCAGGAAATGAAGATCGCAACGGCCATGGACACATTGATCAGCGTTGCAGCCTGTCGGTCCTTTTCGTACAATTGAGCAATGGATTCCTGGTAGAAACTGAAATTAAAGGCTGATGAGGGATAGATCCGCTTCCAGATCTGATCCATTGGAAATCCCGACATTCCTTTCTATCTTTCTCCCCAAACCAACCAAACCATGACAACAAGACGAAACTTTCTGAAAAACATAACGGCTGCAGGCGCCGGTATGGTCGCTGTTGGAGCGCAACCAACTATTTTGGGTGACCTGTCTGTTCAACCCGCCCAATTCAATATGAGCGGATACGCTGCGCCAAAAATAGAAACCATCCGCATCGGGTTTATCGGTCTGGGCAATCGCGGGTCAGGGGCCGTTCGCCGGATCGCCAATATCGAAGGCATCGAGATCAGGGCTTTATGCGACAAGATCCCGGAAAAGGTGGCGGCCAGTCAGAAGGTTTTAGCGGATCGCAGCCTGCCTGAAGCCAGAACTTATGCAGGCAGCGAGAACGCCTGGAAAGACCTTTGCGCCGATCCCGGTCTGGATCTGGTATACATCTGTACCCCCTGGGATTTTCATACGCCGATGGCGGTAACCGCCATGCTGGCCGGTAAACACGCCGCAACCGAGGTGCCGGCCGCAACCACGCTGGATGAGTGCTGGCAACTGGTGGAAACCTCGGAAAAAACCCGCAAGCATTGCATGATGCTGGAGAATTGCTGCTACGATTTCTTTGAATTGCTTACGCTCAATATGGTCCGAAACGGCCTGTTCGGGGAGCTGGTACATGTAGAGGGAGCTTATATCCACGACCTGCTGGATTCCAATCTCTCCAAAACGGCCTATTCCGACATGTGGCGCCTGAGGGAGAATATCGGCCGGAACGGGAACCTGTATCCAACCCACGGTCTGGGCCCCATCGCCCAATGCCTGGACATCAATCGCGGCGACCGGATGGATTACCTGGTTTCCATGCAATCTCTGGATTTCAATATGGGCCCAAAAGCCAGGGAATTGGCATCCGAAGATAATTTCTGGAACAGGTACATAGGGCAACCTTTCCGCGGGAACATGAACAATTCCTTAATCAAAACGATCAAAGGCCGTACCATGCTGATCCAGCACGATGTCAGCTCGCCCAGGCCTTATTCCCGCCTTCATATTGTAAGCGGATCCAAAGCATATGCCCAAAAGTACCCTGAACCGGGCAGGATCGCCCTGGGGCACGACTGGATCACCGAAACCGAGATGAAGGATCTGGAAGAGAAGTACACCACGCCGCTGGTCCGGCATGTAGGTGAGATCGCCAAGAAGATCGGCGGTCACGGCGGCATGGATTTTATCATGGACTGGCGCCTGATGGATTGCTTGCGCAACGGCCTGCCCCTCGATCAGGATGTATACGATGCTGCGCTTTGGAGCGCCATTGCACCGCTGAGCGAAAAATCGGTTGCCAAACGATCCGCTTCCGTCAAAGTGCCTGATTTTACCCGGGGCAACTGGCAAACCAACCGGCCGGTCGATCTGACGCTGGAAGGCGGCGCAACCACTGGCGTAAGAGCAGTGAGGAATTGAGGAACTGAGGAATTGAGGAACTGAAGAACTGAGGAACTGAAGAACTGAGGAACTGAAGAACTGAGGAACTGAAGACTGCCGAACTAAGGAACTGAAGAACTGGCGAACTGAAGAACTGGCGAACCGAGGAACTGCCGAACAGAAGAACTGAGGAACTGAAGACTGCCGAACTGCCGAACTGCCGAACTGAAGAACTGCCGAACTGCCGAACTGAAGAACTGCCGAACTGCCGAACTGAAGAACTGGCGAACTGAAGAACCGAGGAACTGAAGAACTGCCGAACTGCCAACTAAAGCCATAAGCTGGCCCTTCTTAGCATGTTTCCGCTCAAATTTCGAGATAACCCATATTAGCCCGCAATTCGCGCCAGGTGCCGCATCACCAACTGGATCTCTCCATAGGTGTATTTGTCGCCAAAATGCTCCTTGGCGGGTTTGGCTGAACCGGTCTGGTTGTCCGTGAAAAATTGTTCGATCTCCTGGACTGCGGTCTTCGGGAGGACATCCAGGATATCCAGTTCGCCCAGCCCGACAAAATGGGCCAGGTGCCCTTCGATGGTGGAGCGGACGAAGCCCCTTTCCTGGGCGATTTCGTCGATGTTCTTGCCGGATTTGAACAGTTCGAAACTCTGGATTTTCGTATCCACCTTGACGGCGGGCAATTCCGGCTCGGTGATCGGGATATCCTGGACAGCGCAGTAATTGCGGATGATTTCCACAAGGTCTGCGCCGAATTGTTTGGTTTTACCCTTGCCGATGCCCCGGACGTTTTTCAGTTCCTTCAGGTTGGTGGGCAGGAGCCTGACCAGATCGACGAGGGATTTGGTGGGCAGCACGGAATAGCGTTCCACATCCAGGATCCCGGCCATATCGTCGCGCCATTTTTTGAGCAACGTGAACAACTCGGGGCGGTCGCCCTTGTAAGCCGCGGCGTATTCGGTATCGACCTTCGGTTTCATGCGGGAGGCCTGGAAATCGAGTTCGGCGTTGCCCCTGGCGCGCAGGTATTGCTGGGTGGCAAAGCCCGATTTGACGGTTTCGAAACAGGCATTTTTGGCGAACAGCTCCTTTTGTGCGTTCTCGAGGGCCTCCGTTACCGTTTTCCGGATCTCCTTATTGTCGGTTTCGATCCGGATTTCGCTGAAGGCTTTCAACCAGCCTTCGCCGATTTTCACCGCAAACCAGTCGGCAGCCTTTTTGATCCTTTCCTGAAGTTCGGCATTCTCCTCCGGCAGATCGGACTGCGCAAAGAAAGACATCAACTGGGCGCGGAACTTGTCGGCTACCGGAAACACCTCAGCGGCGGCTTCCTGGCGCACGGCGTTGAACTGCTGGAACGCGCCCGGCACCAGCGAGTTTTCGTGTTCCAGGAAAGCGCGGTTGAGTTTGTCAAAATCTTTTCTCAGGTCGTTGAAACTGAACAGGTCCAGGATCAGCGATTGCTGGTAGGCTGCTTTCGACTGGGTCAGGTGGGATTCATCCGGCGCATTCCGGTCGGCTTCTTCCGTATAGTTTTTGACCTTGGTATCGGTCTTGATGCTGGAATGCGCGATTTTGGACCGCAGGACGATCCCTTCAAAGCTTTTGCAGCGGCTCAGTGCGACGTAAACCTGCCCGTGGGCAAAGGCGGCCTGCGCGTCGATGATGACCCGTTCGAACGTGAGGCCCTGACTTTTGTGTATGGTAATGGCCCAGGCGAGCCGCAAGGGGTATTGGGTGAAGGATCCGATATTTTCTTCCTGGACTTCCTTGGTGGTTTCGTCGAGGGTGTATTTAAGGTTTTCCCAGGTATCCGGCGTCACCTCTATGGCTTCTGTCTCGCCCGGGCATTTGACAAAGATCGCGTCGTCATCGATGCCGGTGATCCGGCCGATCTTGCCGTTGTAATAGCGTTTTTCGCGGGTGAGGTCGTTTTTGACGAACATGACCTGAGCGCCCACCTTGAAGGCCAGTTCCTCATCGGTAGGGTAGGCGTGAGCCGGAAAATCCCCTTTTATTTTGGCCCGGTAGGTATGGGCGGTTCCGGATAATCCGGCCAGTTTTTCATTGTTGATCTCCTGCGCGGAGGCGTTATGCGAGGTCAGCGTGATGTAGGCGTCCTCATCTTTGGGGTGAAAACCGGGCACGAAGCGGGCGTTCAGGGCATCCAGCACCTCGTTATCGATGAGGTTGTCGCGGACCTTGTTAAGCAGGCGGATGAAGGTTTGGTCCGATTGGCGGTAGATATGTTTCAATTCGATGGCTACCGGGTCGGTCTGTTGCAGGGCCAGGCTGCTGAAGAAATAGGGGGTCTGATAGTGCTCCCGGAGGAGGTACCATTCGTCGTCCTTGACCACGGGCGGCAACTGGTGGAGGTCGCCGATCATCAGGAGCTGAACGCCCCCGAAGGGTTTGTGGCGGTTTTTGTACCGGCGCAGAACGTCGTCAATGCCGTCGAGCAGGTCGGCGCGCACCATGCTGATCTCGTCGATCACGAGGAGGTCGAGGCTCTGGATGACGCGGATCTTGTCGCGGGAGAAGCGCCGCTGGCGGTTGAGATCCCGGCTGTTGCCCGGCAGAAAGGGCCCGAACGGAAGCTGAAAGAAAGAATGGATGGTCATCCCGCCGGCATTGATGGCCGCTACGCCTGTGGGCGCAACGACGGCCATCCGTTTGAGGGGTGATGCCTTGATCTGGTGTAAAAAGGTGGTTTTGCCTGTGCCGGCCTTGCCCGTCAGGAAGATGTTCTTGTCGGTGTGGTTAACGTATTCAAACGCCAGTTCGAGTTGGGGGTTGGATTGCAAACTCATGGTCTTTTTTAGCTGCCGGGTCCCGGCTGTTCAGGTTGATCAGGACCGTAAAATCAGGGTTAAATACCCATTCGAAACCGATGACGGGATAGGAACACTGCGACGATGAAAGATCCTGCCTGTGCAAAGATAAGGAAGGATTCCGGCGCTGTCAAGGACAAATTCGGGTTTTTGGAACAGGTCAAATGAAGGTTGGGAGGTGAAAGCCTGTTGGGGTTGAAAACTATGGCAAATTTATCTATATTTGTTTCATTAAATGGTGATTTGTATTTATTAATCCTTCTTATGGACAATCAAACAGGGGTTAAACTTATTCTTGTTTCTTTAATCCATCTATTGGCAGTACTTCCGCTGCTGCTTCCCGCTCAACCCCTCACCACCAACCTCCCCATCGTCCGCATCGAAACTGACGGCCGGGAGATTCCCGACGAACCGAAGATAACGGTACAGGTCTATATCACGGATAACGGCCCCGGTCAAATGAACGGCCTCGACGACCCGCCCAATATCTACGCAGGTTTTGCGGGGATCGAGCGCCGGGGCGCCAGCAGCCTGTGGTATCCGCAGCCGTCTTATGCCATCGAAACCCGGGAGGAGAACGGGGATGAGCTGGATATTTCCCCCTTCGGATGGCCGAAAGAAAGCGACTGGACCCTGATCACGCATTTCAACGACCGCGCCCTGATGCGCAACCTGTTGTCCTTTCATTTTTTCCGGCAAATGGGGCATTACGCGCCGCGCGCCCGACTGGTCGAAGCTGTGCTCAACGGCGATTACCGGGGCATTTACCTGTTCTGCGAACGGATCAAGCGGGATAAGGGCCGGGTAGATGTCGCCAAACTGGACGAGGACGAGATCACCGGCCCCGAACTTACCGGCGGCTACATCATCAAGGTGGATTATTTCTCCCCCCAGGACAGCTGGCAGGGCGCCTTTGAGGCAGCCGGCCGCCCTGTTCACTACGTTTATTACTACCCCAAACCCGAAGATATCCGGCCTGAGCAAAAATCCTATATCCAGGCCTTTATGTACAATTTTGAATCGGCGCTTTACAGCCAGGGATTTGCCGACCCCCAGACAGGTTACCGGAAATACATCGATGTGACGTCCTTTATCGATTACCTGATCGTGCAGGAATTGTCGAGGAATGTCGACGGGTTCAAGAAGAGCAGTTATTTCTGGAAGGCCAAGGACAACGACGGCGGCCTGCTGCACGCCGGGCCCGTCTGGGATTTCGACTGGGCCTGGAAGAACATCAACGAATGCTTTTTCGGCGCTACCGACGGCAGCGGTTTTTCATACCGGGTCAACGATTGCGGACCGGATATCCCCGCCCCGGGCTGGTTGCCCCGAATGCTGCAGGATACTTTTTTTGCCAACCGCCTGCGATGCCGCTACGATTCCCTTCGGGAAGGGTTGTTGTCGGAGGCGCAGATCTTCGGCTTCATCGACAGTGTGGCCCAATCCGTGGAAACAGCTCAGGTCCGGCATTTTGACCGCTGGGATATACTGGGCGTCAATACCGGAGCGCCGGAAGTGCCGCCGATCCCGGCAACCTACGCGGGAGAGATCGAAAAGCTCAAAACCTGGATCCGTCTGCGCCTCCAATGGCTGGACGCCAGCCTTCCAGGTCAGTGCGGACCCGCACCGCCGCCTGATCCTGCAGCCCCGCCGTTGCGGGTAGTTCCCAATCCGGCAGTAAGCGGAGAGATATACGTACAAGGCCGGAATACCGCACAGACCCATTATACCCTGTACGATGCGGCCGGGCGTAAAATCCGTCCGTTGACAGCCTTTCAGGATGCATTCGGCCGCATCGATGTCTCCGGTTTGCCGGCCGGCGTTTACCTGGTCCGGGTGAGTTGGCCGGATGGGAGCCATGGGGCGGACACGGTCAGGTTTTTGGTATTTTGAACCGGTTTCCCAGGCCGGGATCGCGGAAGCACCTTGATCCGAATCTTGAAATTGCGGCAGGGAAAACATCCGTGTCAACAAAAACATCTCTTCTTAATGGCTAAAGTTTACATCCAATAAGGATGAAATTCCGATTTTTGCCGCCCCTTTTGAAATCAAGAACCGGAAATGGTATACGAAATCCTGCGGCCGATCGTCAGGCTGGCCCTGAAAATTGTATTCAAAAAGATTGATCTGATCCGCAAGGAGCGCATTCCCGGTCAAGGGCCTGTAATATTTGCCGCTAACCATCCGACGGCCTTCATCGACCACGCCTTGCTGGCCTGCTTCCAATCCAGAAACCTGCAATTCCTGACCCGTGGCGATTATTATACCAACCCGGTGAACACCTTCCTGCTCGGGCTGGGGCATATCCGGCCGGTTTACCGCATCCACGAGTCGGGATTTACGATGGCAAAGACCAATCTGAAATCCTTTGCAGGGTATTTCATGCCGGGTAAAGAAAAGGAAGCCCTGATGGTTTCGGTGGAAGGCTACACGACTCACGAAAAACGGCTGCGCCCCGTCCGGAAAGGCGCTGCCAGGATTGCATTCGAAACGCTGGAAGCGGGGACTGCGGCGGAAGTGCATATCGTCCCGGTCGGCCTGAATTATACCTATGCCGACCGCTTCCGGTCGCAGGCCATGGTCGTTTTTGACGAGCCGATCCGGGCTTCCGATTATATGGGGCTGTTACATGAAAACAAAGCAAAGGCCGTAAATGCCCTGACGGAAGAGATCAAAAAGCGACTTGAAGCCAATGTGATCATCATCCGGAAGGACCGGGAGGAAGTCGCCGAAGCTTTTTTTACGCTTTACCGGTCGGATCACCCGCGCGCAAGCCGACCTGTTGTTACGGGTTTTCAGGAGCAGTTATGGGCGGAAAAAGCCATTGCTGATGGGGTTAATGCTATGGATGACCGGACGTATGAAGAGTGGAATGAACTGCAAAAGTATTATTTTTCCACCCTGGAACGAGCGGGCCTGCAGGACGAAACCCTGGTCCGGAGAAATGTTAAGACCTTTTCCAACAGGTTGAAGCTGATTTTGGGCTTTCTTCCTGCAACGGCCGGCTGCCTCTGGAGCCTGCCTCCGTTTTGGCTGGGCAAGCGAATGTCGGCAAAAATGAAGCGGCGATCCTTTGTGTCATCGGTCCGGTTGGGCGTTTCCCTCGGGACATTGATCGGTTACAGCCTGATCTGGGGCGTGATCGCCTGGTTTTTGTCGGGTATCTGGGCGGCGATATGGGTTCCGCTGCTGCCGGCGGCTGCCTGGTTCAGCATTCCGTACCGGGAATTGCGGGAAAGCTGGCGACAGGATAGCCGGCTCAACCGCCTTCCGTTGCAGGAACATGCGGGCCTGATGATCAGCCGTGAGCAGTTGCTTGCGGGGCTCAAGCCATTATTGCCGCCGGAATCGCCCCGGGCAGCCGTCCGGAAGCTATAAGCTTTTAAATGATCTTAGACCTGATATCCGTCATGGTGCACAAAATGCTGAAACCCGTTGTCATTCTTGCCTTGAAAACGGTTTACCGGAATATCGATCTGATCCGGAAAGACCGCATTCCGAAAGAGGGCCCCGTCATCTTTGTCGCCAACCACCCCACGGCCTTTATTGACCCTGTTTTGCTGGCTGCGCTTCAGGACCGGACCGTGCATTTCCTGACCCGGGGCGATTATTTCAACAGCCGGTTGTTCGGCGCTTTCCTCACCCTGCTCCATGTGAGGCCCCTCTACAGGCTGAACGAATCGGGTTTTGCCAAGGTGAAAACGAACCTGTCCACTTTCAATCTCCTGTTTCATCCCGATGGGAAAAGGGAAACCATCCTGGTCTCGGTAGAGGGCAACGCCACCCACGAAAAGCGCATGCGCCCCGTCAAAAAAGGCGCCGCCCGCATTGCCTTCGATACCCTGGAATCCGGTGGTTTCGAAGAAATTTACCTGGTACCGGTCGGGTTTACCTATACCTATGCCGAGCAGTTCCGGTCGCAGGTCATGATGATCTTTGACGACCCCATCAGCGGCAGCGACTTTCTGGAAATATACCGGGAAAACAAGGCCAGGGGGATCACGGCGCTGACCGAAGAGATCAAAAAACGGCTGGAGGACAATGTGGTCATCCTCAACCGGGACCGGGAGGATGTGGCCGAAGCGTTTTTCGTGCTGTACCGGTCGGACCACCCGCGACCATTCTGGCCGGTGATCACGCATCAGGAAGAGCAACTGTCGGCCGAAAAAGCGATCGGCGACGGGGTGAACGCGATGGATGACCAGGAATACCACCGATGGAATGAACTGCAAAAGGCATATTTCACCGCATTGGAGCAAGCCGGATTGGAGGATGCGACCCTGGTGCGGAAAAACGCCGCCGGCCTGCTGAATACCGTGATGCTCATCGCGGGGTTTTTACCCGCAGCATTGGGGTATTTATGGGCCTGGCTGCCCTTGCTGCCGGGAAAATACCTGGCAGAACAAAAGGTGCGCCGGCTGGAGTTCAAAATTTCCGTTCAAATGGGCGTTGGGCTGGGCGCCTTCCTGGTCTACACGACCCTTTGGCTGCTGATCAGCCTGCTGACGGCCAATATCTGGATTGCCGTCTTGATTCCGGTCCTGTTTGCGGCCGCCTACTTCTGCATTTGGTATGAAGAGCTCTGGCATAAATGGCGGCAGGATTACCGGCTCCATCGCCTGCCTTTGCAGGAACATGGGACATTGATCATCCTGCGGGAACAGCTGGCCGCGGGGCTTAAAGCGTTATTGCCGCCGGCCGCTCCCTGAGAATACGCAGATCTGCGTAGCTGGTTCAGGTAATTCTGCAGATGCAGGAAGGCTGTTCACGCCTGCAATTTTGCGTTGTTAAAACCGCTGACCATCCGGAGCGGAACACCAAACCAAACATCGCAGAACCATGAGAAAATTGCTAAAGTGGACCGGCATTATCCTCGGAGGCCTCCTGTTGGTTGCCCTTTTCAGTTCCTGGATACTCTCCCGGAAATTCCTGAAAGAATCGGAAAAGACCTACCAGGTTGCGGTCACCCCGGTAACGATCCCCTCGGATTCGGCTTCCCTGGAACGGGGGCGGGTGCTGTCGGTAGGCTGTCGGGATTGCCACGATACGAACCTTGCCGGCAAGGTGTTTTTTGACGACCCTGCGATTGGGGTTTTGCCTTCCTCCAACCTGACGCGCGCCAAAGGCAGCGAAACGGAAGGGTATGCGCCCGGGGATTACGTTCGGGCCCTGCGACACGGGCTGAACCGGGCCGGTCACCCGCTTATGATCATGCCCAGCGAATCCTATACCCACCTCAGCGATCAGGATCTGGGCTCGCTGGTGGCCTTTTTGATGACCCTTAAGCCGGTTGAGCGGACTTTTCCCAAACGGAAATTTACCTATATGGCGCAGGTCATGGCCGGCGCCGGCCTTTTCGGCGACCTGTACCCTTACCATGTGATTGATCACGACAAGGCCCGTAATATCACCGCGCCGCCCATTGGTCCTACGGAGGAATACGGGGCCTATATCTTCAGTATCGGCGGCTGTAAGACCTGCCACGGAGAGCACCTTGGCGGCGGCCCGTCTCCGGACCCGGCTTCCCCGGTAGTACCCAATGTTTCTGTAAGCGGCAACCCCGGTAAATGGACAGCCGCACAGTTTGTGCAGGTTTTCCGAACAGGTACAACCCCCGAAGGCAAACAACTGGACGGCAAGTTTATGCCGTTTCCTGGGATCGGCGCTTTGCAGGATGCGGAGATCGAGGCGCTTTATCACTATATCCGGTCGTTGCCGCCGGCGCCGGAACGGAAATAATTTCAACCACTTATAACCTTAAAACAACAACAAGAAAATGGAAAAGAAGATCATTTTTGGAACCTTGGGCGGCACGGTCGCCGGAATGATTGTAGCAGGTGTGATTTTCATGGGCCTGCTGGGCGGAATGACGGAACAATGGATGAAGGACTACGCCTCCTGCCTGAAAGAAATGAACTTTGCCGCCGGCATAGCCGGTAGCCTGGTGCTGTCTTTTTTTACGGCGGTAGTGCTGCATAAATTCGGCGTAAGCACGTTTAAAGGCGGGGCAATAGCCGGTACCTGGATCACTTTCCTGATCGTGCTTTGGTTCGCCATCTGGAATGCATCCACCTTTACCGCCTATACCTGGGAGTGGTTGCCTATCGACGTGATCGGCAATACTCTTTCGGGAGCGGTGGGCGGCGGTGTGATCGGTTGGATTTTCGGGAAGGTGAAATGATCCGAAAATTCCAGTTACCGGCCGGCAGTTGGCAGATATTTGGTCTGTCAGCTGCCGACCCGTATTTATTCGTTTCTTGGGTGCTACTGCTTCACCCATTTTAACACACCCACCGTTCTGCCTTCAACCGCCAAGTGAACAAAGTACAAACCGGCCGGCAAGTTTCCGGCTTCTACCCGTTGCTGCATCCTGCCGATCTCAGCCCGCCGTTCTGCTACAACCTGCCCGGTTAGGCCGATAATGCGGATGGTTGTAGCCGGGGAAGCCGCCTGCGCCAATTCCAGTGTGAACGATCCGGCTGACGGATTTGGGTAGAGCCGCATGGACCGCGGTTTTCCGGGCCCGTTCAAGCCCACCAACATGCCGTCCAGGCAGAAATAATCCAGATCGATGACGGTGCGGGTATCCTCGCCTTGTTCGTCGCCCAGGTCATTGGTCACAAATATGGCCGGGCGGATCATCACGCCCGATCCGTTGCCGCAAAGTTCGGCCGGCGCCCAGGTGCTGATGTCGTATGGGATCACCACGTCAAATTCTTCCGAAGTGTCGGACGGCGGTAGTTCAATACGGGCCACCAGGAAACAATTTTCGCTTGAACACGCCCCGAACGTGTAATCGTCACCGGTGAAAAACTGGATGTTCAGGGTGCTTCGTAGCCCTTGTTCCTTGATGCCGCAGCGGAGCGATATCGTGCCGGTTGTTTTTTGCAGGCAGATCGCTTCCTGCGTACTCAGTACATCGGCGTTGTCGAAGTTGCCGGTCAGGCGTACCTTCTTTTTGCCGCCATTGACGTTGATGTGCGGGTCGCCCCAGACCCTGGTCCAGCCTGCGGACATACCCTCCATGCCCAGGCTGCCGGCTACGGCGCCCTCCTCGAAGTCTGGATTGGGAAGAAGGGAGTTTTCGCAGACGGTCCGGGTCAGACAAGTCACGGTGACGATCTGGTTCTTTGCGGAAGATTCGCAGAGGCTGCCGTCAGCCCGCTTTCGGGTAACGGTCATATAGACGGTGTAGGTTCCTCCGGTGGGGAAGGTATGACAGAACGTCTGGTTGCCGGTGCTGGTGCCCACCGCAGTGCCTAGCGGGTCGTCCACAAACCATTCTACTTCGTCGCAATCGCTGAGCGCCAGCGGTGTGAAACAAACCTTGCAGGAATTAGCAGCATAGGCCGTTGCAAAGCCCTGGTTGACATCGCTGTTCAGATCGGCCAGATCACAAGGGCAGGTTTCCATACAGCCTTCTTCAACCATGAATTGGATGTTGCACGTACAACTGTCGGCGCCGCAATGCCCCGATATGATCAGGGTGTAAACGCCGGATTGCGAAAAAACAGAAGAGGGGAGATTGAAGCCGAACCAGGGGTCGGCCGAGGCTGTATCACTGGCGATGAGGTTGTTGTCCGGGCCATAAAGACTCCAATCCAAATCCGCTGAGGATGTACAACTGTCGCCTGCACACATGAAACTGCCGGTCAGGGTAAACCCGACACCCGGCGCCGGGCAGCCGATGTTCAGCGGCGGGCCGCCGCACAGTACGGGCCGGCTCATGGCCCCCTGCGGGCCTCGAATGAACATGTCGGAGAAGGCGCCGCAAATGCAGGTGTCAGCCGGAACACAGGTTCCCAGTTTCAACAGGTAAGCATCATTTGCTGCGTTAGCGGTTAAATTATAGGAGCCCGGACCCGGGTCAAAATCGGTGGTTCCGATAAAACTGCCTGTACAAAATATAGACCCGCTGTTGTCCACAAATACACCTTCGCTTCTCGATTGTGCGATCTGTTTTACCCAGACAAAATTCCCGCCGTTGTCCAGTTTTTGAATAAAGGTGGCGTTCCCTGGATTTGAGCTGAACAGAGACACCCCTGACCCCGGATCAAAATCAACTGTTCCATTGGCAAAACCGGCGGAATAAACGTTTCCTTGCGCATCAACGGCAGCCGACCGCACCCAAATGGTGGCTCCTGCAGCGCCAACTTGTTTGCTCCAAAAATGGGCCCCCGTCGAGGATAACTTGGTTACCACTATATCCAAAACACCGATCGGCGTGAGAATAACCGAACCTGGGCCGGGGTCCATATCAAAGGGGCCTCCATCAAATAAGCAAGCCAGGAACACGCTTCCCTGTACATCAACCGCGATGGAAGAAACAAGGGTTATGGTACTGAAGGTGCTCGTCAAATTTGGAAAAGCATCTGTCCACAGGAAGTTACCTGAGGCATCCAGCTTGGTGACAAATAAATCGCCACCGGCAGAACCGGTCAGGTTGTAAGTTCCCGGGCCCGGATCAAAATCCACCGTCCCGCTGAAACGACCAGCCAGGTAAAGATTGCCGGATTGGTCAGCATGAAACGCCGTCAGAAAAGCAGAAGAGCCGGGCGTACCGTCACTGAGTTTTTTTGCCCACACCAAGGCGCCCGATGGAGTGTACCGTGCCACAAAGCAGTCGAGCGAGCTAAAAACCAGCGGAGCGACTCCGGGGCCCGGATCAAAATCTATTGTGCTTCCTTGGGTATAACCCGCGATTAGCAGATCGCCTGAGGGGTCCAGTTCGGGGAAAAGGTTAATACCGACACCTGTTAACTGGAAGGCCCAGAGGAAAGCGCCCGAGGGATCCAGTTTTAATATAAATCCGTCTCTGCTTCCGGTTGAAGTGAGGGTATATACGTTCGATCCGGGATCAAAATCTGCTGTTCCGGAGAAACCGCCGGCCACATATATATTCCCAAGGGCATCCGTTTTGACGCCGTGTAATTCCAATTCTGTAAAACCGGGAATGTCAACCGTCCACAACAAGGCCCCTGAAGGAGCAAATCTGGAAACAAAAAGATTGAATAACAATGAAGCGCCGGATGTACTGGAAGTGCCTACAATAACCGGATTCCCCGTCGCATCCGCAGTGGTTGCAAAGCCGGACCAATAGTTTGAATTTGCGCCAACCTGACTGGCCCATTCCAGGCAGCAATTGTCGGAGGAAGCCGAACATGCCACGGTCACGGTAAAAGAGCAGGAAGCCGGATTGCCGCCCATGTCAGTGGCTGTGTACGTCACTGTTGATGCACCCGCTGAGAATAGGGAGCCGCTTGCATCATCCACACCTGCGCCGTTGGTAGCCCCCGAAACGGTATAATCCAGCATCAGCATCACACAATTATCGGAAAGGTTGGGGGTGAGGTTGTTGGCTATGGCGGTGCAGGCTCCATCCGCGTTCAACACACCCGTGACGGTCTGGTTGGGCGGACAAGTGATCATCGGCGGTTCCTGGTCTTCCACCGTCAGGGTGAAGGTGCATTTGGCCTGGGTCAGCAGGTAATCCCGGATGGTCAGCACGGCCTGCGGCATCTGGAAGGAACAGGCATCGGTCAGGGTGATCGTGATGGTTTCGTCGCCCTCCAGCACGCCTTCATTCAGGATGGTCACCGGCAGAATAAAACCTCCCTGACCCGCCGGGATGACAATACTGGTGGGAATGGCCACGTAATCGATACCTGGCGTGGCCGTCCCGCCGACCGTGAAATTTACCGTTAGCGGGGCGTTGAGGTCCGGCCCCAACACGTCGAAAACCAGATCAACGGTCCCGCAATCCTCGTAAACGGTGTGCAGGGTTGGGTCGCCGTTCACCACCCAGGTGACCGAGGCTTCGCCGCCCGCGTCAAACGAACCGGCATTCAGGAAAACCGCCGAATCGCTGAGCCCGTCACCCACGTCGGCAATCGCGATCTTGATATGGTAGGTCTGGCCGGGGATGACATTGGCCATAGCGGTGAATTTGCGGGTAAAACCATCGTATTGCAGCTCATTCACTGTGGGGCCGGTTGCCGCCGACTGTCCGCATAAATTGGCGCTGCCGGCCGGTTGGTTGTTGACGTAAAATCCGCTGGTGGAAATGTGGTTCACCGTACCGATCCCGACCGGTGTGGTGGTCGAGGGTATCACCGCGATATTCTGCTTTCCTCCCGGGATTCCGGGGCCCGAAATAAAGATGCCGAAGACATCGTGGAGGGTATTGGCGGCCAGTTCGCAGTATTCCTCCGAAGCGAAAACATAATTCAGGGTAAGGATACCGGCGGTCGGGATAAAATCGAATTCCAGGCCGGCTATATCGAATTGAGTGCCCGCGGTGAGGGTGGCCAGATCGGGATCCGGGGTGCTGCTGCCCCCCATATAGATGCCCTTGGTGTCGCTGTCGTTGGGGCCGACGGCCAGGATGGCGGGGCCCGTGGCCAGGATGACCCCGGATGGAAAGCCTACATTGGTGAATCCGTTGGTGAACGTCCCTAATTGACTGGGTTCGCCCCGGGAGGTGATGTTGGAGACATCAAAACAATTGCCGCCGATGAGCCCCTCCTGAACCAGCACTTGGGGCGAAATACCGGGTTGCACATCCAGCGTGGTCAATAAACCGGCCGGCCCGCCGGTCGGCTCTCCGTCCGTTCCTTCCCAACGATTGGCTTCGCAGGGCGCTTCACACAACAACGATCCCACATCGACGCATCCGTCGTCCGCAATGCAGCAGATGGTATTGTCGCCTTTTGGGAATTTGGTCTGGGGCGTGATCAGCACCAGCCCCGATTCCGTCACCAGGTAACAGGTCACCGTCGGGTTGGGGTTGCAATTGTCGGTAGCCGTCGGCATTGGTATGTTCCCGGTGAAATAACATTGCCCGGGGTCGGTGCCGACCGTCAGATCGGGCGGGCAGTTGATCATCGGCGGTTCGAGGTCCTTCACGGTGATGAGCTGGATGCAGGAGGCTTCATTCCCGCAACTGTCCGCAACCGTCCAGGTGCGTTGTAGGACGCCGTCGCAGGGAAGAGCGCCCAGGGTGATGTCCGAATAGGTGATCAACGGAACCGAAGTGCAATTATCGGTGGCGGTTGCCGTTCCTGTGAATTGCGGGGCGATATCGGTATCGCAGCTTTTCTGCACATCAGGGGGGCATATGATCTGCGGGGGCGTCGTCTCCAGGGTCTGAACACTGGTGGTGCAGGCGCCGACGTTACCGCACCAGTCGGTAACCGTAAGGGTAACGGGAAAATCGCCGCAGCCGGTCAAAACGCTCGGGCTGACGGTCATGGATTCGATCCGGCAGTTGTCGGTGGAGCCGCCGTCGATCATGACGGGGGTCAGGGTTGCGGTGCAATCCGGATCCAGGGTCACCCCGAATCCGGGCGCACAAACCGCCTGGGGCGGAATGTTCTCGGAAACCTGGATGGTTTGCGTCGCAGTCGACATGGAGCCGTCTGCGCAGGTGACGGTCACACAGAAAGTATGCGCTCCACAGGGCAGTTGCAGGTCGAGATCAGGGGTCGATTCCCCGCTGCACCACTGGTAACTGAAGGGTTGCAGGCCGGTACTGGTGCTGATGACCTGGACGTGGCCGCAATTGTCGATATAATTGACATCAAAAGAAGCCGTGCACGGTTCGCTGCAGGCATTTGCCTGTTGCCAGGTTCGGAAACTGCCGGTCAGATTGTTACCTGCGGGGACATCGTAGAAATTGATGTCCGGCAGGAGCGGTCCGTTATACAGCGGGTTTACAACCTGGATCTGGTCGTCCCCGTCTATGGTCATACAGGTGCTCAGGTCCAGGTCGCTGACGGAAATAAAAGCGCAAAACTGACCGAAGCCGCCCGAAGCAGGCATTCTGCCGTCAGTAAACGCGAGTTGGCTGGGGGATAAAAACGAAGTAGTCCCTCCGGTAAATTCGAGTATATTATTGTCCAGCCATTTTGCCCATACGAGGTCGGGGGTGCCGCCGTTTGCGGAGATCCGGTAGTGGCAAGGTTGGTAATGTCCAGAACTGACCCGGGCGCCGGTCACGTAAATATCCCCGTTCAAGCCCTGCCAGACCTGGCTGACATCGGTCATGTTTTGGATGGTAACTTCCCAGAGATTGATCATGTCAGCGTCGAATTTCACCAGGTGGACTTTTTCGTTCTGCAAGTCCACGCCAACGCCAAAAAAGCCGCCGTCGCTTGCCGGTGCAATATCCCGGAAAGTAAAGAGGCCTTCCGGCGTAAGACCATTCAACGGGGCGCCCGTATTGTCGATACGCATGACCAACCCCTGCAGGTCGAAATTGACGGCGATGAGCAAATTTCCGTTCGGCAAGGCTTCCAGGTCGTGCGGCAACTTGCTCCCGCTAAAGAAGATGGGGCCGGTAAATATTTTTTTCCAATTGAAGGTTCCGCTTTCGTTCAGGTTCAACAGGACCATATCCGTATTCAAGGTCATGAAGTCGGTTTGCGTTCCCAGGACGTAGTAGGGGAAAGCAGCGTTTTGCGGTACAGGATTTCGAACGATGCGCAGGAAAGCGTCCTTTTGCGGCAAATCGTAGTCGCGTACCCAGGAAAAAGCGCCCGTTGGCGTCACGAGGCCCATAATGCCCTTGGTCGACTGGTCGTCGGGCAGCGAATGACCCACGACCAGCAGGTTGCCGTTGGGGGTCAGGACGGCGTCGTTCCATTGGGAGGCGATATTCAGGCTCAGGGTCCAGGCCAATTCACCCGTGGCGTTCAGCCGGGTAACGGTGGCACGGCCAGGTTGTCCATCCGTCATTTCACCGTTGCCCAGTACATAATAGTTGGCGCCGCTTTGCACGACCTTGGAGAAGGACTCGTCGAGGGCGGTGCCGAAAACGCGCTGGAACTGGGCACGGCCCGGTGTGGCAAAGAAGACGAAAGCCAGCGATAGGGCAGCAATCGTGAAAAGACAAGGCGAGCTTTTCATAAGAAAACGGTTTATTCGTTTGATGAACAAAACCACCCTGGAGGTCTTGAGGATAAAACCTGGAGGAAGGCAATTAAGATCACAAGCCAAAAGGGTACTAAACCGGCTAATCGAATTATGGACAGGACGAGTGCATTTCCAAAGATGGATTTTTCGCGCAGATAAGGCGCTCGGCCTTGTTTTGGGTGGACTGAAATCGCTGTGAATAGGTTTCGAGGGAAAGTAATTCTACTTTTACTCCGAAAACTTGACAAATATACCTATTTGGTTGGGACTATTTTTATTTTGTTTTAGAAGAAACAATCTCGTACGATTGCTAATAGTACAAGCCGGTTTTACCAAATTACCTCGACTTGATAATTCTTGAATGCCTCATCGGACGTAATAATTTTCAGATCAAGCGCAATCGCTTGGGCAATGATGATACGATCGAAGGGATCTTTGTGTGAATGAGGGAGGGATAGCAATTCGAAAATATGAGGAGGATGAATTCCTATAATATCGATTTTATCTATATGAAGTTGAGTAACGAAATCTTGAAGTGATTTGTCTAATTGAAGCTTACCGATACTTGTTTTAATCCCAATCTCCCAAATTGAAGCTATACTCGAATAAATCGGAATACCAGGATCTTCAATTATCGTCCTTGCTTTGGGCTTTAATTGGGTATTGCCCTCAATAAACCAAATAAGGGCTTGTGTATCTACTAAATAGCTCATTCAGGCATATAGTCTTTGAATGCTTCAAGGGGCTCATTGAAATCAGGCGCCATATATTTAACTAACCCTTTCATACTTCCGAATTGGCGCTTTTTTTTCTTCTCCTTTGAAGATTGAGGAGGAGTTGCAATAAGTTTTGAGACAACTTCCTTTAGTTCGAGGAGCGATTCGACAGGGAGTTGGTCTATTTCCCTGAATATTTGCAATTTTATTTCTGAAGTGCTCATTAATTGAATTATATTCTTTTAAACACAAGATTTTTTCAAAAGTTGCAAAGAACAAATTTAGAGAATTTCCTTGATTTGGAAGGGAGTAAAATCATTTGACTAATCGTATGTGAATTGTCCCCGGACGAAGTATCCTCTATTCCACCACCGCAATTTTACCGGAGCATATCCTCCCCTTCGTATCCAGAATCCTGAAAAAGTACAAACCTGCCTGCAGCGAATGCCGCCTGAATTTGTATTCCTGCCCATCGAATTGGGCAGTGCGTACCCGCCGGCCGGCAGCATCAAACAATTCGAATCGTTTTGTGCCGGGAATGAATTCGGAAGTACTGAAAAAAGCCTCGTCCCGGGTCGGATTGCCCGAGACCTGCCATAAAACGGGATCGGCCAAACGGTCGATGGACCGATCAATAATGAGCTGTCCGATAACATGGTAGACGTAATTGGTGAAGATCTCAGGGTTGGCGTCAAAAATGATGGAAGCGGTGTTTTCGATCCAGGTCCCTTCCGGAAGATCCGCAACCTGGTCGATTTCAAAAGCGAAAAATCCGTTGGATCCGGGCTCGTTGATATTGCTGTCCGGTAAGGCGATCGGGTCGAAAAGCACATCGAGCCAATACCCGTCCACGATCCGCCAGGTGTAGGGATGCGATGCGGCAATCGGCCTGAAGGTGCCGGGATCCATTTCTTGGGGCAGCCGGTCGATCAGCCGTACGCGGAATGCGGTATCTGTACCGGTGTTCTGGAAATTGATCGTGTACCGGATCGGGCGATTGGCCGGAAGCAGCCGGTCCGGACCAATACCCGTAGGAACGGCCGTTTTCTGATTGGGATCGAAGGCGCCGACCACCTGGCGGCAGTCGAAATCGTAATCCGGAGAACCGCCGTCCAACCAATACGAGTTGACCAGTCCCGGGGTCAGGCCGCCGCAATTCTCCAATGAGACTGCCCCTATGGTCCCGTCCTCATATTTGGTGGCTTCCATGCGCCAGGTGGCGCCTTCGGCGGACATTTCAAAGTTTTTGGACTCCAACGGGCTTAAACTGAAATTTTCGGACTTGACGGCTTCATCATTCCGGAATACGGTAAAGCTGTGCGGCGCCTGCGTAGCGGCATTCCCGGCATTCTTCAGGTTGAACCTGACCGTTGAATCGCTGATGCAATCAATACTTAATTGAATTTTGGAATACCCGACCGCCGTAACCGGACATGCGTTTTCCATTTTTGCGAATGCCGCCCAGCAAAGGGTCTGGCCCAGCAAAAAAGTATCGCACGACGTCTTTACGGTCAGCCTCACGGTGGCAGGTGAAAAAGGCGGCAGGTTTCCCAGGTCGAAAAACAGGGAATCGCCGCTTTGTCCGACCGGCGGCGGTACGGCATCCAGGATCTCAAAGACAGGCGGTACGACAATCGCAGTCAGGACGCCCTCCGCTGGAACGGAACCGATATTCTGCGTAGTGGCCTCCACCGTAGAGTTGGCCAGGCAGCCCCTGAAAAAGGGCGGCAATCCCAGGCTGACGGACAATTCGGGACAGGATCCCTCCGGCTTTAACAGGAATTCCGCCCGGATGGTATCGGCCACCACCCCGGGCACAATTGAAACCGTATCCTGACAAACCGACCAATTGGACGAGGGGAATTGCGGTAAATCGAGCAGGAATGGGCCGTTGTTCAGGTACCTGAATATGGCGGCGCCGGCTGCGTCGGTTGCCGTAAGCGCCGGCGACTGGGTGTCGCTGTAAAGGTGTACCTTGACACCGGCTGCATACTTCGGCGGATCATCGGGAAGACAATCGCCGTCCGCATCGATCTGTACAGAGGCCACTACCTGGGTCCTGGGGCAATAAACCCAAAGATTCCAGGGTTCGCTGCACGGGCCTGAGCTGTTGTTTTGGAGGAGAATGTCCTCGTATCTGTATTGCAGGAAACCGCAAATGATTGAAATGGCGCATTCGGACAGGAACGGATTGCCTGCTATAGTGATTTTGCTCCCGACCGTTGCCAGATTGTCAAGGCCGTTGAGATTCCCAAGATTATAGTTCCCTGAAATCTGGAGGTCTTCTCCAATGGATCTGAGGCTTTCAAGGCCATCCAGGTTCGGCAACTGACTGTTATTGACAATATAAAGCGATGTGCCGACAGAAATGAGCGAATCCAGGCCATGCAACGTGGTTAACTGGCTGTTGGATCCGATCTCAAGGCTGCCGCCGATGGTTGAAAGACGGTTCAACCCGGTCAGGCCGCCCATATTTCCGGAAAGGAAAACGTTCCCACCAACGGTTCTCAGATTGCTGAATCCGATCAGGCTTCCCAACATCGGGCTGACCGTGATCTCGAGAAAATCACCGATGGCAGAAAGGTTGGAAAGCGCAAGGATATCCTTTAACTTGGGGTTATTGTTGAACCGCAAACCGCCCAGTAATAGTTCAAGGCTGTCCAATCCGTTGAAGCTTTGCAATTGGTTATTCGACAAAATGGAAATATCGCCGCCGATGGTTTTGACCTTGCCCAGCCCTTGAAAGTCGGTGATTTTATTACAGTTCCACATCGACAATCCGCCCAGGGTCGAGATATTTTCCAGCCCGGCAAGGCTTTCCAGCAGAATATCCGTATCCAAAAACAAGGCGCCTCCGATATGGTTAAGGTGGTTCAGTTCTGCAAGATCTGTCAGCCCAAGGCTGTTGACTATGGCCAGGTCGCCCCCGACAAATACGAGATTTTCAAGGCCCTGCAAGCTGGTCAGGTTTTCATTGACCAGGAGTTCGAAGTTACCCCCCAGAGAATCTACCGTTTCCAGCCCGGCCAGATTGGTCAGCAGCATGTTTTCCGCAATGGTAATACCTCCCGGAAAGCGGGCGATGTTCCCCAGGCCGTTCAGGGTAGGCAATGACGGGTTCAGCCGGATAAAGAGGTCGCCGCCGAGGTTGGAGAGGCTTGTCAGCCCGTTGAGGCTTTGCAGCAAGGGGTTGTTCTCAATGATCAGGTTTTCGCCGATGGAATCGAGCTGGACCAAACCATCCAGCGCGGTCAATTGGGAGTTACCGCTGATCTCCAGGTATCCGCCGATAGATAACAGGTTGGCGGGTCCGGACAAGTCGCCGAGGGCAGCATTATTTCGGATGAGCAGACTTTGGCCGAGTTGCTGGATATTGCCCAGTCCGTTCAGGCTGTTGAGGGCCGGATTTTCGTCAATGTCGATGCTGTTGGCTATCACGGAAAGCTGGGTAAGGGCGTTGATATTCCCCAGATTTGTGTTGCTCCGCAGCTGCAGGGACCCGCCGATGGAGTCCAGGTTTTCAAGGCCGTTGAGACTGGCCAACTGGCCGTTTTCATGGATCCGCAAATTGCCGCCGATCGCAGTGAGCTTATTTAAGGGCATAAGGTCGGTGACCGGTACATTGGTCAGCCAAAAATCCATCCCGATATAACGAAGGCTATCCAGGCCGTGCAGGTTGCCGAGCTGGGAAAGATGCTGCAAATAGAGCGTCCCGTTGATAGCCGTCAGGCCGAGCAACCCGTCCAGGTTGGTAATTTGGCTGTTGATGATATAAACATCTCCTTCGATGACCTTGCAACCCGGATAATTGTTGTGGAACTCGTCGACCTGGGTTTGGTTCTGGAAAAAAATACCCTCCGGCAGGCACGACTGGCTTTGGCCGCGATAAGCCAGGAATAAAAGCCCGATTAGGAAAAAAATTGGTTTTTTCATGTCAAAAGAGTTAGGAAGCGGTTTAGGACCTGATCAGCCTGTAATTTTGAAATAAGAGGTATGATTTTAAAAATTATTCTTGTTTGATCACCCGCGATACCCCAACCAACCGGCCTTCCGCCAGGATCTGCACAAAATACAATCCGTCCGGCAGGCTGCCCAGATCCATGCCTGTTATAAAACTGCCTGGTTGTGCGGCCGCTTCCCGGACTGTCCGCCCGGTCAGATCGGTTATGCGTATGGTCAGGCCCGGCTGTGCAGATTGAGGCAGCTCAATGCTGAAGGCCCCTGAAGTAGGGTTCGGCCAGATGGCAGGCCCGGCGATGTTTTCCCGATCCGTTGTTTTTACGGTCGCATCCAGCGCGCCCCGCCCGTTCACCGAACCGCCGCCGCCCCCGCCGCTGAACCCGCGGATGGTCATTTCGGCATAGTGGTCGCTCCCATAGGTTCCGTGCCGCCAGGTGTCGGGGCCGGCTTCCGGGCCGTTGGCGTATTCCCAGTAACCCATCTGATCCCAGGCTGAAGCAGCCGGAATGCCGGGATGACCGTATTCCGGGTCGATATTGGAGAAGTCGTGGAAACCGTTGATCTTATGGAAGTACATGGCCTCGTGGTTAGGCAGGCTTCCGCCTTCCGATTCGATGGCTGTTTTCAGGTCCTGGAAATCCTGTTCGGTATAGTAAGACCGGATGGTCATGATCGCGTCGGTCTGTTGTTCGGGCGTCAGATCCTGCATCACCCAGAAACGGTTCATTTCATACCATGCGCTCGGGTTGAGGACAAAGGAGGCAGGCGGACTGGTCACCTTCGACACGCCGCCGTAGGCTCCGATCACCAGGGGCAGGGATGCCGGTTCCATCGAATGCGGATACCCCCTGAGCGAAAGCAGCAGTTTGTCGTCGTTGAGATCGCTCAGGTCGTCGGCAAGCTGATAAAAATGCACCCAACCCGACGTATCCTGACAAACGCCTGATACAGAAGCAACCGACATGGGCAGACTGCCGTGCGCCGCCGGTTCGCGGCCCTGCCATCCAGCCGGGCTCAGCGGCAATACAACCGGCCCGTCAGCCATGATCTTAAGGTTGTTGTAGCCGCCGGTACTGAAGCCGGTTGCCAATCCCGACACGACCCACCAATAGACCTCGTCCGCATCGAGGGAAAGGAGGGTGTCCTTGCGACCGCCGGGGCCGTAACCGGTGACGGCAGCGACCAGGTTGGCGTCGGGATCTTCGGGGTCAAAAGCATTTTTGTAAATATACGTATCATAGTTGAACGAAGCCAGCAGGTAGTCGCCGGTCTCGGCGGGTTGGATCTTGAAGGATTCAAAATTGACCGGCGCAGACTTGCCGGGCGGCACAAACCGGGGATTGCAACGGGTGAAGACCGATTCGCGGACCACCAGGTTTTCACCCAACTGGAATACGGTATCCCGTACATGGCCGGCGTCAGAAGGGGAACAAAAGGTACGGATGCTGAACTGGTATTCCGTCGAAGGCAATAACCCGTTCAGGACCGCAAACGTGTCGCTCGTGACCAGGGTTTCCGCTCCGGTGGCCGAACCGCCGGCAGCGGGCATGTAGGTCAGTTTGTAGGAACCGCCGGGTGCTGCATTGTTCCAGCTCAGCGTGGCTGTGGTCGTCGTAGATTCAACCAGGGTGATGCCGTCCACTGCCGGGCAGGTCACTTCGCAACCGTCGATGAAAAACGGAAATGAACCGGGCACATGGGGCGCTGTCCCGTCGAAACCGTCGCAGAGGATATAATAGGCGGAGTCCTTTTGTACCTCAAACGGCGGGAGCTCGTATTTGGCCGCATCGAAGCCGTAGGCGGTTTTCCAGCACCCCAGATAGGTCCAGCCCTGGTTGCGGGGAACGGTGGTGGCCGTTTTGACGAAAAAACCGGTGCCTGCCCCTGTATTGCCGCCTAAACCGCCATTCCATTTGATCCGGACCTGACCGTCCTGATTGGCGCGGTAACGGAATATCCTTTCACCCATGCTGACATAGAACGGGTAGCAGGCGTTCTGGCTGTAGAGGAAACCGTTAAAATCGGATTCCGCCGGATAAGTATCCTGTTCTTCCATGCAATATATGTCCTGAATGGGCACGGGCGGCGTTGTTCCGGCCGGCAGGTCGAACGGTCCCTGCCAGGGCTGCGACTCCGGCGATAAACCGGCGCAATGGGCCTTGAGATAGATCTGAAGCGGCTGGTAGGATGGAATATTCCTCAACCGGTACCGGATCGTGTCCGCCGAATTGGCGCTGATATTAAAATCCCCGGCTGTGCCCGCTTCCGGATCCTGACCCTGCAGTACCAACCGCAGGGTCCAGTCATCCGATCCCGGCAGGTACTTTTCCCAGGTAAAGGCGATATCCGCCCAACTGTAGGTCACGGTATCCACCCCCAGGAAAACGGCCTGGCTGCAAAGGGGCTGCGTTTCCGCCTGGAACGGGCCTTGCCAGCAGGAAGTCCGGGTATCGTCGCAGCGCTTGCGGATATAGAAGTCATAGGCCGTTCCCGGCAGGAGTCCGCCGGCGCTGACCGTAAAGGTAGAGTCTACCAGGTATGCTCCGGGGGTAGGCGGCGTACCGCTGTCGGGCGCCGGCGAGGAAACCTGCGCAACGTAAACTTCAATGGAGTCCGCCTCAAAGCCGTCCGGCAGGTAGCTGATGAGGAACGACAGGGAATCCGTACTGCTGAAAACAGGGGATGCCTGCACCCTGGGAAACGGGCATTGGCTGATGCTGAAATGCGGGTTATTATTTGTATTCTGCATCATGATCAGGTAGGTCTGACCGGCAGTGAGGGTATCGAACAGGATCGGATCGAGGAAATCAAATCCGGGATCGAGGCATTTCCAGCCTTCTGCCTGACAAACCGCCGAGGTATCCGGTCGCCAGAAGGTACGGGTTCCGTATTCGAAAAGGTTGATGAAATACGGGCCGGATTGGGCCGGCGTGAAGGCAAAAAACCATTCCGGCGTGCCTGTCCCGCAGTTGGATTCCACATAAAAATAGCTCGGATGCCGGGGGATGGTGTCGCAGTTGATCTCCTGACATTCGCTGACCGGAACGGCGTGATTGCAGGGGATGAACGGGGTATAAAAGGATACGGGTATCCACTGGCTGTGGCTGCCGTCGTCGCAAACCGAGCGGACCGAAATGTTGTAGCCGGTATCCGGGGTCAGGTCGGTCAGCGCCAGGGTGTCATTGGGCCAACCGGAAATGGTCGGAACGGAAAACTCGTCGGCCACTTCAAAGCCGGTCCCGATAAAGATATCCCAGGTGGAAGCCGTGCCGTTGCCGGTCCAGGTGATCTGTGCGGTTGTTTCCGTGATATTTTGGGCTGCAGGCGGTTCGGGGAAAGGGCAAACGGGAATGGTGCTGGTCAGGATTTGCATAAGCCATCGTCCTTCGAATAGGAAATAGCTGCCGTCCGGGGAGTCGTCCGTTACCCAGAGTTTCCATTGCCCGTTGGGATTTTCATTGAGAAAGGACGCAAAGGTCGGGTTGGGCTGGGTGATGGGTCCTGGCCCGGGCGCCGGAAACGTATCGGTCGGCGAACCGGCATTGGCGGGGTGCAGGAGAATACCGCTCGTGAAGTATTGCGGGATGTAGGTCGCCTCGGAAGTATAGATCACATTGTTCATTTCAAAAAAAGGACCGGCGGTGCTCAGGTCCGATTGCAGGATCATCTTCGTCCCGGCCGGGGATTCCAGCAGGAGATCCAGCCCGGACACATCGCCGTACCCGGTAATTCTCGGAAACATCACCATGACGCCGGTTGTATAAGCCTGCTGGCCGGAAAAGGACAGTGTGGAAGGGTAGATGTTAGCCGGTTGCCCGTCTTCAACGATGAGGATGTCGTTGCTGTTGGCCTGTATCCAGTTTTGTGCGGAAGTTGAAGTAAGTGCTGCCAGACTGAAGAGCAGGAACAGTAGTGTTTTTTGCATGGTGGATTGGTATTTTCGTTTTGGACTCCGGCATTTCAACCCCGGATTTTTGTGATCTTTGATTTTCGATAGAGTACGTAAACCAGCGCCAGTCCCAGCAACGGGATCGACTGTAGGTGGCGACCTGGGTTTTCAAATCATGCCGCTTGTTCATGTTGCGTTTTTTCGTGGATTGGTGTATCGGAATATATCGTGATATCAGGTGGAGTGGTGGGTTGTTACCTTTGAACGCCTTTTTTAACATGAAAAGCACTTCTTGGAATGAAGTACGGGCTTAAACCATAACCGCTTAATTGTTTGTTACAAAATCAATTATATCCAATTTAATGATTTCCCAATATTTATTTCTTAAACAGATGGGGTCAAAGTCTTCATTTTTACTCAGGAGGATTTAATATTTCAGCAATGGTTTTCATGCCGTAAAAACGAGTAATTTCTTCCTTTTCAATATCGTTGCCTCTTTCAAATACTCTTTCAATGACCGCTTTTTTTTGTTTTGTCCAGTCTATGGTTTTCATTTTGGTTTCCCAAAATAAAGCTGGCCTGAGCTTGGAAAAATCAGGATGGGTCGTGTTTTGTTTTTGTTTCTCCCGCTCAATGTCATAATAAACTTGCAGTATCATAAAATAGCCCTCCTCAAGCCCAAGCGCTTTTTCAATTTTTAAAGCAAGGGCAGTATTCATATTCCGTTTTCCTTTGGTAATAGCGCTTAGCGTTTGCGGAAACTCATGAATGGAAAGGGCAAACGGCCCTTTTCGCAATTTCCTCCGTTTCAGTTCGCGCTCAAGCATAAAACCCGGGTGAATACCTTTAATAATTTTAATCAGCTGATCCATGGTACAAAAATAAACAAATTTGTTTACACAAAAAAGTTTATTTTTTATGGACATTAGTAGTTGGGGATGAAATTTTCCATAATGAAAGGTTTGTTTACCGTGAACCTTCGCAAACTTGGCGAAGGTTTTTTATTTTCGATCAACCAACCAGTATTATGAGCGAATTTCAATGCTATCAATTCAGGTCTTTCGACCGGCCCTTGACCGAAAATGAGCGTCACGAGGTAAGCTCATGGTCGAGTCGGGCGCAAGTGAGTTCCCACTCAGCAACCTTTATTTACCATTACGGCGATTTTCGGTACAGTGAAGAAAAAGCGGTAGAGCAGTATTTCGATGCTATGCTCTATTTTGCCAATTGGGGTACCAGGCGACTATTGCTCCGTTTGCCGGCCGATTTGGTCGATGCCGATGCCTTGGAACCATATTGTACCGACAAAGAATGGTCAGATGACTATATCCGGCTGGAAAAAATAGCGCCGCGATTGTCTCGCCTCGAACCCCCGTCCTTTACGCCTGCGCAACTGCGGGCTAAAAGCGCTGAAGCAAAAACACAGCGCATGGTTGCGGAAAAAAAAGAGGCGACAAAAGCCCACCTTAAAAAAATGAAGCAGTTTGAAAAAGAAGAAACACAAATGTGGAAGACGGTCGATTTTAATCTATCGCAGAGCTCCGGGAAAGCCTACGATCTGGCGACAGCTGTACTAAAGGATCTGCAAGATCTGGCCAACTATCAAGGTAAAGAGGAGGCCTTTCGGGAAAAAATGTTGGGGCTTCGGCAACAGCATGCGCGGCGCTCCGCATTAATTCGGCGCTGGGATAAGGTGGGGTTGTAGGGGAATCGGGGATCAAGTGTCCTAAGTATAGCCCGGGTTTGAATCGTGATGAGCAAACCCTGTTCTGTCGCCGGCCCCCACTTTTACATTTTGCATTCACCGGGGATCTGCTACCTGTAAGGTTATTTTTCACCCATATAATTTTCAAAATCCGCAAAGTCCACACTGGCGATCTCATTCTTTGGAGGGTATGAATGCCCCATGAGTCCAAGGTATAAGGGTATGGGATGAACGGCGGGTTTCCCCTTAGGTTGTACAGCCAGATGGACCAATTTTAATTTTTGTCGTTCGACATAAATGCTGAAATCAGACCAGCCGTATTCATAAGTCGAGCCGCATTTTTTACAAATCCATTTTTCGTTGGTGCATTCATCGCTGAGCTGACTTTTTTCAAGGTCAAAACCCACTTTGGATAAATTAATGAGCAAATCCGTTTCGAAACATTTAAATGAATGGCCGGTGTCGCGGCAGTCGATACCGATAATTTGCTGAAACCTGGGGTATGCGCAAGGGCAATTTTCGGCATTGTAAACAGCCAGGCGGGAAATAAATAAATCTTTCACCTGCTCAAACCTGAGCATGAACGCCTTGTTCTGCTGTTCGATTTCCTCATTACTGATGTAGCGTTTTGCGGTTTCCTGCTCCGGTTGCCTGGTTTTTGCGCTTCGGAATATATTTTTGAATGGGTTCATTGGATTTGTTTTGGTCCAAATTTCTATTCATTCAGAAGAGAGCGACTTGGGAGGTATTTTTTACCAACCGAAAATCTGACTTAAAAGCTCTGCAAAGAACTTCTTGTCTTCCCTTACAATGCTGGTAATCTGTTCAAACGCATCAATGATATGCTGGAGGTCATCCCAGAAGTTTCTCCCGTCCCTTGCAGCCCCTTCTCCGGAAAGCCCTGCAGAGCGATTTTGGATTTTACTGAGGAAATCCGGATTTTCCTTGATATAAGTGGTAACGGTCCCTGTAAAAACAGTGAAATGACCGATCATTTCGTTGTCTCGTTCCATGAAAATTCGCGCCTGGGCAAAAACCTGCCGGGCAAATTCTTTTTTTTCTTCGTCCCAGGTGATTCCGGGAATTTCATCTTTAAGCTGATTTGCCATGACTTCAAGGATTTAAGTGAAAAATCAACCGGTTATAGCGGCCGTGTCGAATGGAAATCAGCGCAATGGAGATTTTGTTACTCTTCCTCGACGAAACCATTTCAATTTCCAAGGGGAGCTCGGTTTTGCAATATTTCCCTACCTTTCAAAGATCTATTCAGAAAAGTAGATCAAATTGGAATAACATGAAATTGTATCAGGAACTCGCCACCTGGTGGCACCTCTTCTCCTCACCCGCCGATTACGCCGAGGAAGCAGGCCTCTACTGGGACATCATTGCCCGCCACAAGCCCGACATCCGCACCGCTCTCGAGCTGGGCAGCGGCGGCGGTAACAATGCTAAAGATACCCAGGTTGAAACGGAATACGTCTACCTCATAAAAGAGGCAGACGGAACGGTCCGGTGCATACATGACCGCACCCGGGAAGGCATTTTTCCCAGGCAGACCTGGCAGGAACTGCTTACCAACGCCGGTTTTCAGGTCACCTTCGAGCCCATCCCGCATTCCGACCTGGAACCTGATTCCTATTTCGTGATCGTGGCGGTTCAAGGCCTACCAGCCGCCGGAGGTTGATGCATTGATTTGTGAATCTGTTGATTCGAAGTATCAAATCAACGCATCAACACCCCTACTTCCGCTTCTTACTCCTGTTCCCCGCCATGAAACCCCATCCGCTTGAGCCCAACAGGAACCCCAGGTCGTAAAACCCGCCGACATTATTGACCGCATAGATTGCAACCTTGTCGTCGAACAAACTGGTTATGAAACTCACCGGCGTGATGAATCCGTGGATCAATCCCGAGAAAAAGCCGTATTGCTTTCCGGTCAGGCATTCCCCGACCGGCTCCACGCCGGCGCATGAGACCAATAAAGTGGAGACCACTAATCCGATAAGCAGCAGATACAGTGAGCGATAAGTTTTCATTGCCCTTTTTTGATTCAAATTAAACCCTCAAGCCCTTTCAAGTCCACATTTATCGACCAATGAGCCCTTCGCAGCGTCCTGAGGCCGGTTACTATTATGAATAGAGTTTGAAACGATGATTACTTTCGCCGTCCGTTCAATACGGCCTCCTCCATCTGTTTACAATGTTAAATCCCGGTGTAAATTCAAATTTCCTTGAACCCAGACGGCAGCGGTGGCGGTAACAAAGTGCCAATGTTTAATGGCTAAGATCCTCAGGTTAAAGATTGACCGGGGCTTCCATGGCTGTAAAAGGCAAGCGCGGGCCGTCAGGTCCGCCATGTTGGTAGCACCCGGATTGAATATTGGGTTTCCGGCCTGTAGGGCCGGTATATGATGGTTTCGGAACGGCAACGTTTGTTGCAGACCGATTCGGGATCAACGCATTTAAAAATGAATGGAATGGGTTTCAACGCCCGTTGCAGATCTTCATATGCCGGCCCTACAGGCCGGTGGATTCCGTCGTTGCCGGGATGCTACAGATAGGACGGTCCTGACGGACCGCTGTGCAGGGAAGACCAAACAGGGGAAAGGGCCTTGGTATTACGAATGCAAACCGGACTCCTCCGGTTTTGTTACGCGAAAGGACCGTTGGGACTTACGACTAAAAAAGATTGATGATGGATAATTTCCCCGCTAAAGCTGGCCAGGTTTTCATTGTTAATTGTTGATGGAGCCGTCCGTTACAAAGTCGAAACATCACCTTATCCCACCTGACCATTGCTAACTGCCAACTGCCAACTGCCAACTGACAACTGACCACTGACAACTGACAACTGCCAACTGCCAACTGCCAACTGACAACTGACCACTGACCACTGACAACTGTCTACAGCCCCGCATTTCATCCCCAAAATCCAACCATCCAACCGGTAAATTTGACCATTAACTCAAATATTATTGACAAACTGAACACTGTTCAGTAAATTTGCACTGTAAATCATTTCAATGGGCATCACGGAGCGAAAGGAACGGGAAAAACAGGAACTAAAACAGCATATCCTCGATGCGGCCATGGCCCTGTTTGTGGAGCAAGGGTACGAAAAAACCTCTATCCGGAACATCGCAGAACGCATCGAGTACAGCCCGGGAACGATCTACCTGTACTTCAAGGACAAGGCGGATATCTTCCTGGAGTTGCATACCATGGCTTTTGAAGTGCTGTTCAAACACCTGGCGGTGACCAAAGAGATCGAAGACCCCATGGAACGACTGCGCTCCCTGAGCCAGATGTACCTCAAATTTGCCATCGATAACCCCGACCTGTACGACCTGATGTTCATCCTGCGCGAACCCATGGAAGCCCTCGACCACCACTGCGGTTGGGAAGAAGGGTTCAAAAACTACGACCTCCTCAGGGATACCGTCGTGGAAGCCATGGAAAAAGGCATGATCAAAAAAGAGGACCCCGACGTGATCAGCCTCGCCGCCTGGAGTCTGGTTCACGGACTGGCATCCCTCTGGATCCGCAAACGCTTTAAAATGCTGCCGGAAGAGGCCGTAAAACCCCTGGTCTTCAAAGCTGCCGACGAGATCTGCAACCGACTGAAGGACGGAATTTGAGGACCTGAGGAACCGAAGAATCGAGGAATTGAGGAATTGAGGAACCGAGGAACCGAAGAATCGAGGAACCGAGGAGCTGAGTCCTCAAATCAACCGCCGACCGCCGTAGCCTTGGCGAAGGCGGTAAATCAACAACCCTATTTTTTTTACCACTCAACTAAACACTGTTCATTAAATAAATATCGTTCACATGTTGACCTTGAAACACCCGATAACCTCGGCCCTGATGCTTGTGCTGACCATTTCCGGCACATTATCCGCCCAAAAAACCGCACTGGACAGCTATATCCGGGAAGCCTGGGAAACCAATCCCGGCCTCAACCAGCAACGCTTCCAGCGCCAGAAAGCCGACATCGCGCTGGAGGAGGCCCGCAGGCTTAACTATCCGACCGCTACCCTCGGCGCTTCCTATTCCCTCGCCGCCGGCGGCCGCAGCATCGACCTGCCCATCGGCGACCTGCTCAATCCGGTTTACAGCACCCTCAACGAGATTACGGGCACCAACCAGTTTCCGATGCTCGATAACGTAAAGGAACAACTGGCCCCCAATAATTTCTACGACGCTAAAGTCCGGGTTACCCAGCCGATCTATAACCGGGACATTTACTACAACCGCCAGATCAAAAAGGAAATGGCCGACCTCCAGGGGATCGGCATCAATCAATCCAAAAGGCAACTGGCGCACAATATCAAGATCGCCTATTTCCAGTATCTGCAGGCTGCTGAAGCCGTAGGCATTTATAAAAACGCCCTCAGCTTGCTGGAAGAAAGCCGGCGTGTCAACCAAAGCCTGGTCAACAACGGCGCCGGCCTGCCGGGCGTACTGGTCCGCATCGATGGAGAAACAAGCGCCGTCCAGGCTCAAATGGATCAGGCCCAGGTGCAGGCGAAGAATGCTGCTGCCTATTTCAATTTTTTGTTAAAAAAGGATTACGCCGATCCGGTAATTATCGACTCGCTCTTCCTGGCGCTCCCCGAAAGAACCCTCCAGACATCCGCCGGGCTGCGCGAGGAATTACAGCAACTCGAATCCGCCGCCAGGATCAATAACCTGGTGCTGGCCCAGCAGGAAGCCTTCGCAACCCCCAGGGTCGGGGCGCAGCTGGATCTCGGCACCCAGGGCTTCAATTTCGAATGGGGCGGCTATACGCTGCTCGGCGTTTCCGTTGAGGTGCCGCTGTACGCCGGAAAAAGGAACCTCCTCAAGATCCAGCAAACCAAACTGGAACTGAACGCCATCCAATCCCAAAAAGAACAGGTCATGGATCAGATCGCACTCCAGTCTGCCGTCAACCGCAATACCCTGGAGTCCCAATTCAGCGCCTACAACAGCTATTCAGACCAGATCCGGTCGGCGCGCCGCTATTACAACGATACCCAGCGCCGCTACCGCGAAGGCCAGGCCGGCTTTATCGAAGTACTGGATGCCCGCACCCAACTGACCAACGCCGAATTGCAACGATCCATCGCCCGCTACAAGGTCTGGGCCCAACTGGCCGAGATCGAATACGCCGATGCCGCATACCCGATTGATTAAAAGAACAAGGTCCGTAGGACCGCAACATCCGTAAGGTCCGTAGGACCGCTAACATCCGTAACCCAGGTCCATCGGACCGCAATATCTGTAAGTAAGATGCGCACCACCATCATCACCCTCATCGCCCTGAGCCTGACCGCCTGCGGCAAAAAAGACCAGGATCCGGAATCTGCCGGAGCTCCCCGGCTGACACCCGTAAAAACCGCCATGGTGGAACAAGCTTCCATCTCCACGCCGGTCATCGCAACAGGCATGATCCACTCTTCCAATGAGGCGCGGCCTGCCTTCAAGATCGGCGGCGTCATCGCCAAAACCAATGTGGAAGAAGGCGCTTTCGTCAAGGAAGGTCAGTTGCTGGCAACCCTCCAGCGCACTGAGATCGATGCCCAGGTCCAACAGGCCGAAGTGGCGCTCGAAAAGGCCAAACGCGATTATACCCGCGCCCAGAACCTCCATGCCGACAGCGTGGCTACCCTGGAACAGGTCCAAAACGCCAACACAGGCGTCAAACTGTCTCAGGAAGCCCTGGCCATCGCCCAGTTCAACCGGCAATACGCCGAGGTACGGGCGCCGATCTCCGGCAAGGTCATCGCCAAACTGATGAACGACGGAGAGATCGTCGGCCCCGGGACGCCCATCTATTACATCCTCGGGACCGGCGCCGCCGATTGGGTCGTCAAGGCCGGCCTGACAGACAAGGACTGGGCCCGCCTTCAACCCGGCGACAAGGCCGTGATCCGCCTGGATGCCTACCCCGGACAGGAATTCGAAGGCCGAGTCAAACACCTGGCCGACGTCGGTAACCCGGGAAGCGGCACCTTTGAAGTGGAACTGACCATCGAAGCCAAAGGCAAACGCCTGGCTGCCGGGCTGGTCGCCTCCCTGGAAATCCAACCCTCCACCTCCGCCGAACGGGCCCTGATACCGGTGGAAGCGCTCGTGGAAAGCAGCGGCAGGTCCGGCACCGTGTTTACCATCGACGGAGATGCCGTCGCCCATAGATCCATCGTCGTGGTTGACCGCCTGATGGGCGATAAAGTCGTCCTGGCCTCCGGTCTGGACAGCTCCCAGAAAGTCGTGACCGACGGGGCCCCATATCTGGAAGACGGGCAGAAGGTTAAAGTGATTGGTAACTGATGCCAAAAGGGAGGAATCGAAGAATCGAGGAACTGAGGAATCGAGGAATCGAGGAACTGAGGAATCGAGGAATCGA
>CALMYQ010000111.1 GCA_937873655.1 uncultured Lewinella sp.
AGGTTAAAGGATAAAGTAGAAAGGTTAAAGAAACCGCGGGCCGTCAGGTCCGCCATGTCGGTAGCAAAACGGTTTGAATGTTTGGTTTCCGGCCTGTAGGGCCGGTATATGATTGCTTCGGACCGGCTCTTGATTCAACCACCAACCTCCGACGATCGCAGCATGAAAGCAGATCCGGTGATCATCAATGGAAATCCAATTGACCGCCGGTCAAAAAAACGGATAAATTCAATTACCGGATGGGGATTTGGGGTCCAGGACCTCGGTGAGGCTTTCGCCCAGCAGGTTGAAGATCATCACGGTAGCGAAAATGGCCAGCCCGGGAAAGAGCGCCAGCCACCAGGCGGCAAAATTGGAACGGACATTGTTGAGCATGCTGCCCCACGAAACCGCTTCGGGCGGCAACCCGATGCCCAGAAAGGAAAGATAAGCTTCCAGCAGAACGGCGCCGGCAATGCCGAAAGCCAGCGCGATCATCACAGGGCCTATTCCGTTCGGGATAGCGTGCCGGCTGATGGCCTGCCAATGGCTGTATCCCAGCGCCCTGGTCGCTTCCATGTATTCCATTTTGCGGATCCGCAGCAATTCGGCGCGCAGGAACCGGGCGATACCCGTCCAGCGCAGCAGCCCGATGATCCCCATGACGTAGAATATACTGCGGTCCTTGATCACCGCCAGGGCGGCCAGGATGAACAGCAATGCCGGAATGGAATTCATGATCTCGATCAGGCGCATCACCAGGTTGTCGGCGGGGATAAGCACTTTCTTCCTGCCGATGCCCAGCCGTTTCAACAGGGCGGCTATCCCGTAAAAGGCGGCAATAACCCCGGCAAAGATCAGGAGGCTGACGATCAGTTCCAGCCCCAATTTCCCTTCTGAAAGTTGATAGGAACGGGAGCTGAAGGCCCAGAAAAGCCCGAGTAAGAACCCGATGACAACCAGGATCAGGCCGGCGCGGGAAACCCTGAGGCGGTCGTCGCCGAAATAACCCGCAACCGCGCCGAAGAACAGGCCGATGATAAAGGCGATGGACATGGCCACCAGGCCGACCAGTATGGCCGTCCGGGCCCCGGCCACCAGGCCTGCGGCCACATCATGCCCCAACTGGTCGGTACCCAGCCAGTGGCGAAACCGCCAGGAGGAGACGTTCTGCTTGTCAAAGGGGCTTTTGTAATTGCTGTTGGTCAGGTCGATGCCTTCCGCGCTGTACGGGATAAGCGGCATGATCACCTTTTCGTAGGGCTGCTGATCCCAGTCGTTGGTCAGAAAACGCGTCTCCCATTTTGAAAGCCCCAGATCAACCAGGTATTGATGGGCTGCCGGAAACCAGGTCCGGCCTTCCACAATGCAGTAAAGGGGCTTTTCGTTGGCCAGAAAATCACCGAACAAGGCAATGAACAACAGTACATTCAACCCGCGCAAAGCCCAGCGGTTGACCGCCCTGGCATTGACCTGGCGGCGAATAGCGCTGAAGCTCAGCGGACGATGGGTCAACTGGTCAGCAATTTGCCGTTCACGCCTCAATTTGGGTATCATGCTGCAAAGAACGCAGATCGAAGCGGTTTTACATAATTCCGGTGCAAAATCCTATTTTTGTCCGGATTCACAACCTGAAAATTCCGGACCATGATCAACCGATTTTCGGCCTTTTTGCCGGTTTGCCTTATTTGCCTGGGCGTTTCCGCCCTCTGCCAACCCACCTATTTCCCCGGCCCGGACGCCGACTGGGAAAAACGCACGCCCGAACAGGCCGGCATGGACGGCGCCAAGGTGCAGGAAGCCATCCGGTTCGCCATAGAAAACGAGAATCCCGCGCCCCGCAACCTGGAGGTCGCCCATTACCAGACCTTCGGCCGGGAACCATTCGGCGACGGTGTCGGGCCCTTCAAAGAACGCGGCGACCCCACCGGCGTCATCCTCCGGCACGGCTATATCGTCGCGGAATGGGGCGAACCCCTGCGCGTGGACATGACCTTCAGCGTCAGCAAGAGCTTCCTGTCCAGTACCGTCGGCGTGGCCTATGACAAAGGGTTGATCCGGAATATTACCGATCCGGTGGGTCCGTATATGGCGCCCATTGTGCCGGTGGGCCAACCCGGCGGCGACAAGGCCGATTTTATGGGAAAATCCAAACTGATCGACCTGTTTGCTACGGAGCACAACCGAAAGATCACCTGGGACGACCTGCTGCGGCAGGTCAGCGACTGGGAGGGCACGCTCTGGGGCAAACCGGACTGGGCGGACCGGCCGTCGGGTGATCCGGCCACCTGGATGACCCGCGACCGCAATGAGCCCGGGGCCGTATATGAATACAACGATACCCGGGTCAATGTCCTGGCCCTGGCGGCCATGAACGTCTGGCGGCGCCCGCTGCCGCAGGTCCTCAAAGAATTCGTAATGGACCCCATCGACGCTTCTCCCACCTGGCGCTGGTACGGATACGAGAATTCCTGGGTGGTACTCGACGGCCAGCCCATGCAGGCGGTGAGCGGCGGCGGCCATTGGGGCGGCGGCATGTTCATCAGCGCCCGCGATCAGGCCCGTTTCGGCTACCTGACACTGAACCGGGGTAAATGGAAAAACAGGCAGATCCTGTCGGAAGCCTGGGTAAAAATGGCCCTCACCCCTACCCCGGCCAAAAAAGACTACGGCTTCATGAACTGGTTTCTGAACACGGATAAGGAAATGCTGCCCAGCGCTCCGGAAACGGCCTTCATGCATATCGGCGCCGGCAACAACATCATTTACGTGGACCCGGAACACGACCTCGTCGTGGTGGCCCGCTGGATAAAAGGCGGCCCGGTGCTGGATGGGTTGATCGGGCGGGTGTTGGCGGCGGTCCGTTGAACCGTTGATTCGTTAATGTGTTGATTCGTTGATTTGATAATAGGTCCGGAAGCAACGGATCAACAATAAAAATTAAAGTTTTCCGGTTAAAGCGTTCAAAAATCCTATTTTTGCGCAAAATTTAAAGATCATGCTTGATCAATGGGTGAGCACCGGTAAAAAAGCGACGCGCGACGGTTTCGGCGCCGGATTATTCGAAGCGGGGAAACAACATCCCGAGGTGGTAGCACTTTGCGCCGACCTGGTGGGCAGCCTCAAAATGGAAGCCTTTATCGAAGCCTTTCCGGAGCGCTTCTTCCAGACGGGCATCTCCGAAGCCAATATGATGGGGATTGCAGCCGGTCTGGCTACCGGCGGGAAAATCCCTTATACCGGCACTTTTGCCAATTTTTCCACCGGCAGGGTATACGACCAATTGCGGCAGTCGATTGCCTATTCAGATAAAAATGTCAAGGTTTGCGCCTCCCACGCAGGCCTGACCCTGGGGGAAGACGGCGCTACCCACCAGATCCTGGAAGACATCGGCATGACGAAAATGCTGCCGGGGTTTACCGTGATCAATCCCTGTGATTACAACCAGACCAAGGCCGCTACCATGGCCATAGCCGAGCACCACGGCCCGGTTTACCTGCGCTTCGGACGACCGTCCTGGCCCGTTTTTATTCCGGAAAGCCTGCCTTTCGAGATCGGCAAGGCCTTATTGCTGAGCGAAGGTACGGATGTCAGCATCTTCGCGACCGGCCACCTGGTCTGGAATGCGCTGGAAGCTGCCCGTTCGCTGGCCGCTGAGGGCATCAGCTGCGAGGTGATCAATATTCACACCATCAAGCCACTGGACGAAGAAGCAGTACTGGATTCGGTCAGCAAAACCCGTTGCGTCGTAACTGCGGAAGAACACAACCGGTTCGGCGGCCTCGGCGACAGCATAGCCCAGGTGCTGACCCGGCGGTTCCCGGCGCCGCAGGAATACGTTGCCGTCAATGACACCTTCGGAGAGAGCGGCAAACCGGATGAATTGCTGGACAAATACGGACTCGGAATCAAGGATGTCATCGCCGCTGTCAAAACGGTGCTGACCCGAAAGCAATAAGCCCCCATGGTCAGGGAAACTATTCTGGTGCTGATCAGCATACCCACGTATGCCATTGTTATCGGCCTTGAGATCCTGTTGAGCTCCTACCACAACTGGAAAAGTTACACTTTCCGGGATACGCTGACGAATATCTACCTGATGATCCTCAACAGCGTCCTGGATGTCACAACACGGGTATTCACCTACGGCGTCCTGGCCTGGCTTTACGCGCATTACCGGTTTTTCACCCTTGAACCCAACTGGTTGTATTTCACGGCATTGGTGCTCGCGGTGGATCTGCTGTATTACTGGCTCCACCGGGCCGACCATTCCGTCCGGTTCCTTTGGGCGGTGCATGTTACGCACCATTCCTCGGAGTATTTCAACCTGACCACCGGGTTCCGGTCATCGGTCTTCCAGCCGCTTTACCGGTTCATTTTCTACTGTCCCCTTCCGTTGCTGGGTTTTACCATGCCCGACATCGCCTTCATACACTCGGCGTTGCAGATCTTCGGCATTCTGGTGCATACGGAATATTTCAACCGGATCCCGGTGCTGGAGTATTTTCTGGTCATGCCGACCCATCACCGGGTGCACCACGCCTCCAACGTCAAATACCTCGACAAGAATCTGGCCCAGGTCTTCATCATCTGGGACCGGCTGTTCGGCACCTATCAACCCGAAGATCCCAAAGATCCGCCGGTTTACGGCCTGACCAAACCGCTGGAGAAACGGGATGCCTGGAATATCGTCATGCACGAATGGAAAAATATTTTCTCTGACCTGAAACGTCCCCTTCCGATAGGCGTTAGACTCAAATATCTGTTCTGGCCGCCAGGTTGGAGCCATGACGGGCGGAGCAAGACTTCTGCACAGTTGCGGAGGGAGGCGGAGGGTGGTTTGTGATGGTTTATGGTGGTTTATGGTGGTTTATGGTGGTTTATGATGGTTTATGGTGGTTTATGGTGGTTTATGATGGTTTATGATGGTTTATGATGGTTTATGATGGTTTGTTTTGGTTTATGGTTGTTCGCCGCCAACAACAATAAACCCTCCTGCGCATGAAGCTACGGCGGGCGGAGCAACAATAAACAAGAATCAACAACAATCAACAACAATCAACAACAATAAACAACAACAAACAACAATAAATAAACAAACAACAAATCAGGGTAAAACCGCCTGCGCGCTTATTGCCTTGGCGGGCGTAACCAAAATAAGACCAGATCAATGAAATTCGGAACAAAAGCAATTCATGCAGGGGTTGAGCCGGATCCTGCGACCGGGGCGGTGATGACCCCCATTTACCAAACCTCAACGTACGCGCAGGAGGCCCCGGGCGTGCACAAAGGCTACGAATACGCCCGCACGCAGAATCCGACCCGCACAGCGCTGGAAGCCAACGTGGCGGCATTGGAGAACGGCGCTCACGGCATCTGCTTCAGCAGCGGAATGGCTGCCATGGACGCGGTTATGCGATTGCTGAACCCGGGCGATGAGATCATCGCGACCAACGACCTGTATGGCGGCAGCTACCGCCTCATGGTGAGGGTATACCAGAAATTCGGGATCAAAGCCCACTTTGTGGATATGACCAATCCGGCGGAGGTCAGAAAGGCCATCAACAAAAATACCCGGTTATTCTGGATCGAGACCCCGACCAATCCCATGCTGAATGTCGTGGACATCCGGCAGATGACAGAGCTGGCGGCGGGTCAGAACATCCTGGTTTGCGTCGACAATACTTTCGCCTCGCCGTATTTGCAAACACCGCTGGACCTGGGCGCCGATATTGTTGTCCATTCGGCAACCAAATACCTCGGCGGGCACTCGGATACCGTACTGGGTGCAGTGGTCGTGAAGGACGATGAACTGGCCAACCAACTGCATTTCCTGCAAAACGCCGCCGGCGCCGTCCCAGGCCCGCACGATTGTTTCCTGGTCCTGCGCGGCATCAAGACCCTGCACCTGCGGGTGGAACGGGCCTGCAAAAACGCCAAGAAGATCGCCCGGTTCCTACAGGGGCACCCCAAGGTCAGCAAGGTATACTATCCCGGATTCAAGGACCATCCGCACCACGAAACGGCCAAAGACCAGATGCGGGCCTTCGGGGCAATGGTATCCTTTGACCTGCAGAAAGACACTTTTGAGGATGCCAAACGGGTCCTGAGCAATACCCGGTTGTTCATCCTGGCAGAATCCCTGGGCGGTGTCGAATCCCTGATCGGCCACCCGGCCAGCATGACCCACGGCTCCATCCCGCGCGAAGAACGGCTCAAGGTGGGTCTGACCGACTCCCTGATCCGCCTGAGTGTCGGGGTCGAGGACGTCGCTGACCTGATCGAGGACCTGGAGCAGGCGTTGGTGAATCTTTGAAGGTTTGTTGATTTGCCGCCTTCGTAACGCCTGTGGCGTCACTATGGCCGGGGTTTGATCGAATCCTCAGTTCCTCAGTTCCTCAGTTCCCCAATTCCTCAATCTCATTCGTTTGATTTTTGTTTTAAAAATTTTTGTTTAAAATATTTTGTTTTTAAAACAAGGCTGTACTATATTTGTCTTCCGGCGCCGCAGGAGATGATCTGATCTGTCACAAATAATGCCTGGCCATGAAGGAAGAACAAATAATCAGCGCTTTATGGGCATTTCTGAAAAGGAATGCATTCAAAATTTTCATCATTGTCGTGTTGTTGTTTTTAGCTGGAAGGAAAGAATTCAGTTTTTCCATCAACATGAACGCTCCGGACCGCAAGCCTGTAAAAACACAGGAAAAGGTCAAGGAATCCTATACCGAGAACCGGGCGCCCCAACAGGAAGCAGCCGTCACCGACCGACTGGAGCTGCCCAACTGGTGGAACAAAGGCGGCTCAACGCCCTCAACTCCGCCGCAGCCCGACGAAGCCGCCGTCATCGCCTATATCCGCAGGTTTGCCCATGTTGCCGAGGAAGAACAGTCCAAGTTCGGCATACCGGCCTCCATCACCATGGCGAATTCATTGTACCAGAGCAATGCCGGCCAAAGCGATCCCGCACGGGACGCCAATAATCAATTCGGCCTGCCCTGTACGACCGACTGGCTGGGGGAAACGGCCAGATACCAGGGCAATTGCCTGAGGAAATACGAAAATGCCTGGACAAGCTTCCGCGATCACAGCTATTTTATCACCACCGGGCGTTTTGCGCCGCTCAAAAACCTGAGCGATAAGGATTACAAAAGCTGGGCCAAAAGCCTGGAAAAACTGGGCTATAACCAGCAAAAAGGCCTCGGGGCTGAGCTGATCAGGATCATTGAAAAATACCAGCTGAACTTGTTGGATGAATGAGATGGCTTTGGGGAATCACCACCTCCGCCAAGGCTACGGCGGTCCGAGGAGGAACTGAGCCTGCCTGTGTGCAGTCGCCGAAGCGGCTACCGGTTTGCCCCTTTATTAACTGGACGATCGACCAGTTCGGGGCAAACCAGCGCCTACGGCGGAAGTGATTTTGCCAATGACGCATACCAGGGCGCCACGCTCAGCCTCAGGCTGATCTTAGCCTAAAGAATGAAGTGGACCTCGTCAAAATGAAAAAATCCCCCACTTTCGAGACGGATTTGAAGCGTTATTTGGCCTTCTATGCTTCAAGGATTAACTTTTGTTTGGCGGTGTAAACTGCATAGAAAAAATCCCTTGCGATCAGTCGGCAGGTTTCATCATATTTCTCCGTTTCCGCTGCTGTATTGTCAAAATACCTGGGATCGTCAAAAGGCAATGAGAACCGATCCTCCGAGCCCGGTACCAAAGGACAGGAGGCATCCGCTTCCGAGCAAACCATCACTGCTGCAAAATCCTTATTTGGATTTAAATAATGACCGTATTGCTTTGAAAACATGGCTTTCGGCTTGAAGGAAACGCCATAACTCGCTTCATATGCCGGATTGTTTTCGGAATTCAACTGAGCAATTTTAAATCCTGCCTTTTTCAATGCAGCTACTGCATTGGGATGGAACGCTGTTTCCTCAATGCCTCCGGAGAATACATCCATATGAGGAATTCCATACCAGCCAGAGGCGGCCAGAAACCATAATTGTCCCATGTGGCTCCGCCTGGAGTTATGGGTGCAAATAACGGTGAGAGTAACGGGTTGTCCGGCATGGCTCCTTTTGAAAATGTAATCTCCAAGCTCTTCCAATTTCCTTTTGCGGTCATCAGGAATCTGGTCAAATTCATTAGGCAAGGACTTGCAATAATGCTGAAGTTTCTTGTACAGTTTCGGGCCTTTTATAGGCGGTTGATTTGCTGAAGTTAGCAAAAAAAAGAATAGAAAAAGGAAAGCAAAAATTTTCATAGTATTTATATTTATTTATTGCAATAATAGAATATAAAAGGCAAAAAAAACGTCAGCAACAATCATTGTCTTTGACCGAAGTTGCAAACAACTGATCCAATTGCTCGCGAATCAGGTTCCACTTTTTGGAGTTGATGCAGTAATTGACTTTGACGCCGTCAATGGTTCCCTTGATTATGCCGGCATCCTTAAGTTCCTTTAAGTGCCGTGAAACCGTAGGTTGAGCCAAAGGGAGCTCATCAACAAGCTCGCCGCCTATGCAGGAATTCACCTTCAACAAATGCTGAATGATCGCAAGCCGGGCCGGATGAGCCATAGCTCTCAGGACTATGACCAGATCGTTTTGCTTTTTGGAAAACCCGGTTGACTTGGTGGTGCCCATTGCAAAAATTCATGTTTATATTGCAATATTACGATCTATTGTAGATAAGACAAAGCTTTTGTAGAAAAATTATGCACATTACCATCGGCTTGATCGGCTGTAATGCTGATTTTACGGGTGCCGGATAACCAAGACATAGGAACAAGCGAGACGTACAACTGCATCAGCAACAGTATCGACATTGACAATATCCTGAAGCCGGCAGCGGTTTTGATTGGAATTGCCGGTTTGATCAGTTTGTAATTTCTAATAATAGATTTCCAACCAATGCGAATCATCCTGCTAAAGACTTCATTTACAAGCATATATTTAAACTGCTCGACTCCTATTGGGGAATTGATCCGGTTTTGACAATCAGTTCGCAGACTGCTGCAACACAACAGGAACATCAAAGCGGGATATTCCCGTGTTTTTTCCTGGGATTGCGCACCACCTTGTTCTCCAGCATGGCGAAGGCCTTGATCAGTTTCCGGCGGGTTTCAGCCGGATCGATGACCTCGTCAATGAAGCCGCGTTCGGCAGCCAGGTAGGGGTGTGCAAAGAGTTCCTGGTATTCCTTTTCCTTCTCCAGGGCCATGGCAGCGGGGTTTTCAGCCGACTGGATCTCTTTTTTGAAAATGATCTCGGCTGCGCCTTTAGCGCCCATGACGGCGATCTCGGCCGTAGGCCAGGCGTAGTTCAGGTCGGCGCCGATATGTTTGGAGTTCATCACGTCGTAGGCGCCGCCGTAAGCCTTGCGGGTAATGAGCGTAACCCTTGGAACCGTAGCTTCGCTGAAGGCGTACAGCAACTTGGCGCCGTTGGTGATGATCCCGTTCCACTCCTGGTCGGTACCCGGCAAAAAGCCCGGCACGTCCACCAATACGAAGAGGGGAATATTGAAAGAATCGCAGAAACGGACAAACCGGGCCGCTTTTCGCGAGCTGTTCACATCCAGGACGCCCGCCAGGCTCATGGGCTGGTTGCCGACAATACCGATGGAACGACCTGCCAGCCGCGCGAATCCGACGATGATGTTCTCGGCGAAATCCGGGTGGATTTCCAGGAAGGACCCTTCATCCGTTATGCCGCTGACCACTTCCCGCATATCGTAAGGCAGTTGGGGATTGGGCGGGATGACTTCCCGGAGGCCGGGCCGGAATTCATCACCGGTTTCAAACGGCTTGTGGTCCGGTTTTTCCTCACAATTCTGGGGCAGGTAGGAAAGCAGTCTTTTGACTTTTTCTATACAATCCAGGTCGTTGTCGGCCGTCAGGTGGGTCACGCCCGATTTGGAGGCATGGGTCTGCGCGCCCCCCAGTTCCTCGGCTGAAACTTCCTCATTGGTCACCGTTTTTACCACGTTAGGGCCGGTGACGAACATGTAGGAGGTGTGTTCGACCATGATGGTGAAATCGGTCATGGCCGGCGAATAGACAGCCCCGCCCGCACAAGGCCCCATGATGGCCGATATCTGCGGGATGACGCCGGATGCCATTACATTCCTGTAGAAGATATCGGCGTAGCCGCCCAGCGACCGCACGCCTTCCTGGATGCGGGCGCCGCCGGAGTCGTTGAGCCCGATCAGTGGCGCGCCGTTTTGCATGGCCAGATCCATGACCTTGCAGATCTTTTCGGCGTGTGTTTCGGACAGGGAGCCGCCGAAGACGGTAAAATCCTGGGAAAAAACGTAAACGAGCCGGCCGTTGACCGTCCCGTAACCGGTCACCACGCCGTCGCCGAGGACTTTTTGTTTGTCCATGCCGAAGTCGCTGGTCCGGTGTACCACCAGGCCGCCGATCTCCTCGAACGATCCTTCATCGAGCAGCAACCGCACGCGCTCGTGGGCGGTCAGTTTACCTTTCTTGTGCTGGGACTCGATCCGGTCCGTTCCACCGCCCAGTTTCGATTCAGCTACTTTATGCCTGAGTTTGTCCAGTTTGCCGTTCATATTGAGGATTATTTCAATTTAGCCGCGGCATCTCTGTACCGGGTGGCGTTGCCGGAATCGCCCAGCAGGTCGTAGATGGTAGCGGTCAATTCATACCCTGCCTTGAACTTGGGGTTGTACTGCACCGATTGCTGGGCGTATTTCAGGGCCAGGGTAAGGTCGTTCCTGCGCTGATACAGCAGCGCCAGGTAATAATGCGCTATGCTGATCTCTTCATTCACCTCGATGATCCGCTGGAATGAGGCCAGCGCTTCCGGTTCCTTACCCTGGTTGAGTTGGGCAATACCCAGCGCGTAGAGGCCTTTCTCATCGTCGGGCGCTATTTTGAGGGCTTCGTTGGCGGCTGATTCCGCCAAAGGATATTTGGCCTGGCTATTATACGCGTTGGCGAGTCCGATCCATCCCAGTTCGTCATCCGGGTGGTCAGTGGTTGCGGCCTGGAAATGCTGTGTTGCCGTGGCCCAATCCTGTTTGGCCAGCGCGGCTTCACCAGCTGCAGCATCCTTGGTTTCATCGCGTTCGATTACGGTCAGGGGGACGCCGTTGGCGGTAATTTTGCCGATGGTTCTGCTGGTCGGCCATTTGCCGCTTCTCAGGTGCGGGCCGCGGATAAACCGGGTGGGAAAAATGCCGTAATCCCAGGCTTTGGTATACCGGCTGCCGAAGCGGACGTATTCCACTTTGACTTTTCCCGAATAAGCCGGATCAAGGCTGCGGATCACGTTATAATAAAAATGCGTTCCGATGGTGATGGTATCGGTCATTTGAGGGCTCAGGATATTCTGGTCTTCCATCCACTCCACAGCCTGTTTGACGCTCACGCCCCAGTAATCCGATTCGTATTCACCGAAAGCGCCTTTTTCTCCGCCAGCCAGCGGATTGAAATAGGTGTAGGAATAAAAGGGATTCCGAATTACAAAAAGCGTTGCATCCAGCAAGCTCAGCCCGAGTACGGCCCAGACGGCGATCGCGGCGATCTGTTTTCCCGTGGTCCGCCTGACCATCATTTCCCAGAAAAGGGCCGCAGCGATCAGCAACAACGGGTAAACGAACAGGAGGTGCCGCCATCCGTCATAGAGGGGGGCGTGCTTGGCCACGATGTATAAAACGGGGAATAACCCGGCAAAAAGCACCACGATCACGTTCATCGGTCCGAATCGCTTCATCATATTTCTGATCAGGACCAACGAGCCGAGGATACCCGCCAGCACGCCCAATGCAATGGTGATCGACATCCACCTGGGTGCGTAATAGGCCGGCACCACGTTGGACATGATATTCGACCCTTCGAACAGTACCCGGATCCGAACATCAAATTTGGAAAACAGGGCAAGCGCTTCCAGGGTATGTTTGATCGGAGATTGGAGGGCGTACGGCCAGAACAGGATGGCCAAAACAAAAGCGACAATGCCCGCGCCAAGGCCGAAAACCGCATATCGCAACAGGTTTTTCCGCCAGTCCTGATCAAAGCTCAGCCGGTTGCGCAGCAGGAAATCGATCCCCAGGAACATGGCCGTATAGATCAGCACCAGCAGGCCGCCCGCCCGCGTACCGATGGCCAGTGCAGCGCCCAGTATAAAACCGATGATCTCTTTATTCGAGGGTCTGGGCATGGCTTTCAGACAGCGATACAGGTAATACATGGAGATCACGTAGCCCGCTGCAAAGGGGATATCCTTGGGATTCATGGCCGCGTGGCCCAGTAATCGCGGTGAGGCCAGCAGCAGCAAAAAGCCGATAAAACCGGCGCGGTATCCGCCCATATCCCTGACAAACAGGCCGGAAAAGAACAGGATCAGGATACCCAGGCCCGCATTGAAGAGGTGCCTGACGTGCTGATATCCGGGGTCTTTGGGTTCAAAACCAAGGGACCGGTTGATCAGCCCGGTGGTCAGGTCGAAAAAACCGCCGTAGTACTTGACGTATTTTTGATAACTCTCCTCTTTTTCATAAAGGACGGCCGTGTTCTTTCCGAAGGAGAGGTAATAATCAACCAGTTTTTCCGAATATTCATCGTGGAATTTCTCATCGCCGTTGATGCCGGTTTGAGGGGCGGTAAACAACAGGAAGGCCGACAGGAAGATGAACATACCCCAGAACAGGCGTTTGAACAGGAGGTTATCTTCACCGGGTTCGGCGCCGTAAAGCTGTTCGGCGGATACCCCCTGTACGGTTTTGGCAGGGACGGCCTGCGCCGCCTTCTGGCGTTTGGCTGATGAAGATCCTTTTTTCCTGGCAGGCTTATTGGACATAGAAATCAGTTTAGACCCCGGGATCTCCCCTACCCTTCCTTCCCGGCAATGCAGTAAACGCTGACGCCGAAGGGAAACCGGAGATACCGGGTGAGTACGTTTTCAGCGCGGAGCAGCCCCAGCAAAATGCGGTTGACGATGGCCGGCGACGGCTTGAGATCGGCATCCGGCGATTCCAGCCGACCGAGTTTTTGCAGGGCTTTCCGGAGCAAACGGTAAAACAGTATCGGCAAAAATAACGTAAAGTTCCAATACCCATGGCGTTGGACGGTAAAATGTGCATCCAAAACCTTACCGGTCAGTTCTTTTGACGTATATCGCCTGAAATGGTGGTTGACCACATCGTGCGGGCTCCAAAGGAACATATAGGCTGGTACAAACAGGATCAGGCGCCCGCCGGGTTTGAGCAGTTTTTGCCAGTTGTCCAGCGCCCGGCGATCCTCATTGAGGTGTTCCAGGCAATCGGAAGCGACGATATAATCGAAGTGATTTTCCGGCAGTTCGATCCGGGTTGCGTCCATTTTAAAGACCTGGTCCAACCCTTTGGCTTTACAGGCCGCAATGGCCTCATCGCTGATATCCACCCCGTAAACCTGGTCCGGGGCGGCGCCGCTGTCGATCAATTCGCTCAACAGGAAACCGGATGAGCAACCAATGTCGAGGTATTTTTTTCCGGCGCCGATTTCCATCAGGCTGATCACTTTTTTTCGCCGGGCCACAAACCAGAAATGCGTTCGTTCGAGTTGGTGGTATTGTTTTTCGTAGGTTTTATCCATTTTAACGCGTTACTGGGGCAAATATAGGAATTGGTTCGATTGAATCGATTGAATCGATTGAATCGATTGGGCCGATTGATTGGATTGATCCGATTGGTCTTGCTCTCAGTTCCTCAATTCTTCAGTTCCTCGGTTCCTCAATAAATGATTGATCCGATTGAATCGATTGATTCGATTGGGCCGATTGATTGGATTGATCCGATTGGTCTTGCTCTCAGTTCCTCAATTCTTCAGTTCCTCGGCTCCTCAATAAATGATTGATCCGATTGGGTCGATTGATTCGATTGGGTCGATTGATTCGATTGATTCGATTGATTGGATTGATCCGATTGGTCTTGCTCTCAATTCTTCAGTTCCTCAAATCCTCGAATCCTCGGTTCCTCAAAAAAAAACCCCGGAGGAAGAACCTGCCGGGGCCATTTTAAACATAAGCGTAAAAGGGAAAACGAGGATCAGCGTTTGCTGATCTGTTTGCCGCCCAGGAGCTTGCCGGCCTTGTCGTAGATGTACACGAACAGCAGGCCTGACGGGGTATCCGCCGGGATACGGAGGTCGAACCGGTTTTCACCCGGAGCGATGGATTCGGGCTGGGCGCTGACCAGTTGGCCGGAGGCATTCCAGACCCGGATCAAACCGTCAATCCCGACATTGGAATTCACCCGGATTTGGGCTTGCTGATCGCCGGTAAGGGGGTTGGGGAAAACGGCGATATCCTGAAGCAGATCCAAGTCTCTGGTCCCGGTCAGGTTGCCGCGCATCAGGGTCACATCCGACCCGTCGGCGGGGGTTTGGTTGCAACCGTCGGAAACCACGACCCGGTGGTAGAGGGTCACGGAAGCGCCTACCGAAACGCCGTTGGCCGCCAGCAAGGCATCGACCGTAGCGAAATCGGTGATAAAGGTCTGGGCATTGCCGACATTGGTCTGGAAGAGGATCGTGTTGAATTCCGCATCCAGGGCCAATTGCCAGATATAGACCACCTCGTTGCCGTCCGGATCGGTGGAGGGCAGCCAGGTTGCCGCAAATTCGGTTGCCGGCAGGCCTTCGATCGCTATAGACGAACCGGCAATGGGTGTCTGGATCAGGGCGTCGGCAGCGGGAAAACGATTGAGATCCTGCAAGACCTGGCTCCGGATCTCGCCGGGATTATTGGTGGTAGAATGGATATTGGCGTAGAAATTGCCGCTGTACAGCGCATCGACCTGATCGGCAGTCAGGCTGAAGGTATTGTCGGAGGCGGCGTAAACCCCTGCTTTCAGATCGCCGGAAACGGTCGTGATCAAAGGTACGGAAATACCGCCCGTCCCGCCGGGCCCGCCGGTATGCAAGTGGGCGCCGCCGCCGATATTGGCTGCAAAATCTCCTTGCAGGCCGGCAAAGCTGCCGGTTACGGTCAATTTATCCCCGATCAGCTCAAGTTTAAGGGCGCCTCTGGCTGAAGAAGCAGTCGGCTGCACTTCATTCAGGCCGGCCAGTGAAGCCGTGAAGTAGGAATTGGCCAACGGCAGCACCTGCCCGCGGAGTTCGCCCCCTGCATGCGAGGCCGAATGAATATTCACATAAAACAGGCGTTGCCGGAGGGTATCCAGAATACCGGATGTGATCGGGAAGGTGTTATTGGTCGCCATAAACGTACCGGCTCGAAGCGAACCGTCTACGGTTGCAACAATGGGTATCTTGATCCCCCCGTTGGTCCCGGCTAACCCGGTATGGATATGCGCTCCACCAGCCACATTGGCTGCGAAATCGCTTTCCAAACCTGAGAATGACCCCGATCCGATGACCTGTTGCCCGTTGACCTCCAACATGACGAGGCCTTTTGCACCGGTCCGGATGGGATTGCTTTCACCGGCGCCTGATATGATGCTTGAAAAATAAGTCATGGCATCGGGAAGCAGTTGCCCGCGGATTTCCCCGCCGGCATGGGTCAGGGTATGAAGGTTGACATAACAGCCTCTGGTCAAGAGCGCCGTTCGCTGGTCGGCGGTCAGCGTAAAAGTATTCAGGTCCGGCATAAAGGCGCCCCCGAGGGAATCCGCATCAAGGGTCGAAACCAAGGGCAGGGCGATGGGTCCGTTCGTGCCGGCCATGCCGATATGAATATGTGCGCCGCCGGCCAAAGCCAGGTTAATCAGGCTGGTCAGGTTGTCGTAAGAACCCGAAACCGTCAGTCTGTTACCGGTCAATTCGGCCTTGACCAATCCCCTGGCCCTGGTCGAAAACCCGGCCAATTCGAAATTACTGGACATGAAGGCCGTGAACACCACCTGGCTTTCCGGCAGCAATTGCCCACGGATCTCGCCCCCCGCATAATTCATGGTGTGAATATTTGCATAAACCCCCCTGTTGTAAAGAGCTGCTTTTTGTTCAGCGTTCAGGACGTACCTGTTTGAGGTCGCCTGGAATTTCCCACCCAGGTTATTCGCATCCAGGTCGATATCCAGCGGGATGCTGATGCCGCCGTTGGCGCCTGCAATTCCGGTATGGAGGTGTGCGCCGCCGGAAATGGCTGTATTGACCTCCGTTCCCAAATTGGCGAAAGAACCGGAAACGATGAGGGTATCGTCGATCACCTCGGCCACCAGCAAGCCCCTTCCGGTGGTCGTCACAACCCCTGATTCATCGGAACCGCCGATATGAGCCCTGAAGGCCGTTTGCGCCCGGCCGAGCACCTGCCCGCGAATTTCACCGCCCGGATTGGTCGACGAGTGAATATTGGCGTACATGTTCCTGGCTTCCAATGCGGCTTTTTGTTGAGAAGTGAGGACAAATTTGTTGTCAGCAGCTTCAAAAGAACCGCTCTTCAAATCGGCATTTATGGTGGACATCAGGCTGATGGAAATGCCGCCGTTTTGGCCGGCTACCCCCGTATGCAGGTGAGCGCCGCCGGCTACATTGGCTGCGAAATCACCGGTCAGTTCGGCAAATGATCCGGAAACCACGAGTGTGTCTTCATGGACTTCCAGCACCAGGGCGCCGTGGCCGTTTGTAAGGTTGGTCGGCAATTCGTTGTTGCCAAAGAGATTGACGGTGTATTGATCGTCCGAATCCGGCAACAGCTGCCCGCGGATCTCGCCGCCGGCATATAATGTTGTGTGGATATTGACGTACATTCTGCGTTCCTGAATAGCAGTGATCTGATCCGTTGAAAGGGTAAACGTATTCAGGACAGCCAGGTAATTGCCGCCGTGAAGGTCGGCGTCGGGTGCGGCCACCAAAGGGATCTGGATCCCTCCGTTCTGTCCGGCCAGGCCGAGGTGAATGTGGGATCCGCCGGCAACGGTAGCGTCAAAAAGGCCTTTCAGCCCGGAAAACTCGCCGGTAACCACCAGCGTATTGCCGGTGAGTACCGCCTCAATTTCGCCTTTGGCGGTGGTAACCGTCGGCATCACTTCGCTGCGGCCGGTGAGGTGCGCCTTGAAGGTCTGTTGCCCGAAAGCCATTGAATAGATCAAAAGGGAGACAAGTAAGAGTGTTGGTCTCATGTGAGGATATTTTAGGTTAAATGAAATGCGATTACTCATCCGGTGTGTACCGGACAGTAAAAAGGGTCCCCAACGGGCTGATCAAGGCAGGTAAAAAATCGAGCGAGGCTTCAACTCAAAGATATGTCACTATCGAGTCTGATATAAAACTGCAATATCGGGAAGTTGTTCATTGAGCGGGTTGAAAAAGTGATTATCGTCGTGGGGGTGGCTTGTTATTGTTGTTTATTGTTGTTTATTGTTGTTTATTGTTGTTGTTTGTTGTTGTTGTTTGTTGTTGTTTATGCGGTCCAAGGGTTGAATCCACGATAAATGTGCCGTCAGGCAGAAAATATCGGCAGCATGATGGTAATCATGCGTTTTTGTCGTACCAAGGGTACGCTATATGCGGTCATCACATCGCATACCTACGGCATGCTGAACCATATTTAACCGATTCGTCTACCGAGATTTAATCCCTGCAGGATTTTTAACCCCAGATTCGAATAAACCACCATAAACAATCATAAACAATCATAAACAACAATAAACAACAATAAAACCAGGGTTTAGCAAAGGGCTAATCAGTTATTAACCGAAGGGGTCTGGATCAGGGAGCGGTCATTTTCAAAATCGTATAATGTGAGGCGGCGCAGGTCGTAGTAAGCCAGCCAGAAATTGCGCAGGGCTGCCGTATAGCCCTGGCGCGCCGAGGCTTCTTCCAGGATGGCCAGGTTGAGGTCGGTGATCAGGATATTGCCGATCAGGTAGCGCTTGCGGGTCATATCCAATCTTTTCAGGGCAATCTCGTGGGACCTTTCGGCAATCCTTACCTGGCTGCGGACAAGGTCGAACTGCTGGACCTTCACCAGGATCTCGCGTTCGAAATTGACGCGCTGCTGGTCGACCTGGAGGCGGGTCAGGTTGGCGTTGGCCACTGCGGTTTCGACGGTAGCCTTTGATTTACCCCAATCTACGATCGGCACGTTCATGCCCAGGGTGACCAGTTCCTGATCAAGTGGGTTGCGCAGGGCTTCATTGAAGGTCGGCGCCGTTTGCGACAGGCCGAAGGACAGGTAAAAATCCATGTTGAAACCGCGATTGGCCCGGGCTTGCGCTACATTGCGCTCCGCTTCTTCCAATTGGCGTTGGAAGTTGATGGTCTGCGACCGGTTGGTACGTCCTGAGGTCAGGGCTTCTTCGGCATCGATCTGGAAGGTCGGGATCTCGGCCGGCGGGTCAAGCTTGAAATTAACAGCATCGCGAATACCCAGGAAATCCCGGAGGCGCTCGGTACTGGTCTGCAGCGCCAGCAAATTCGATGACAGGTCGGCATCGGCGCTCATGACCCGGAGTTCGATTTGCAGCAGTTCGGTTTCCGCGATCCGGCCCACTTCGAAGCGGCCTTTGGAAATGGCGTACAGCGTATCGGCGTTCGCTTTGTCCCGGCGGGCGGCTTCCAGATTCAATTGGGCGATCAGCACGTCAAAAAACAGGTTCGCCGTTTGGTAAGATACCTCTTCCATATCTTCGGAATAGCCTTTTTGGGATTCTTCATACCGCAAAGGCTCTATTCGTTTGTTCCATTTCAGGGAGTTGAATCCGAATATCGGTTGGATAAAGCCGAAAGAAATGGGGTTGACCAGGTAGGAAACCTGGCCGCCGGCGGTACCTGAGGAAAAAATGTCCAGTCGCTGCAATTGGGTACGGGCAAAAATGCGCCCGCCGGTCAGGCCGATTCCTTGTTGTACGCTGATCCCCAGGCTGTTGTTCATCAGGGAGCGCGGAATGAATTTCTCCTGTCCGTCAGGCAGGATAATGGACTGGATGGAGCGGTTGATGTTGGGAAAATCGCCTTCCAGCTGGATAATCGGCTTATAATCGGCCTGGAAGGACCGAAAGCGCCAATAGCTGCCGACAAAAGCCGTCTTGGCGATTTGTACATCGGGCGCGTCTTTGTGGGCCAGGGCAATGGTTTGTTCAAGGCTCAGAAAAAGCGTATCGCCGGCGGTCTGTTGCGCCGATAGCGATGCCAGGCTGCAAACGAATAAAAGGGCTAGGATCAATCGCATAAGTCAGGTTGTTGTGGTTTGTGGTTTACCTCCTCCGCCGAGGCTACGGCGGCCAGGGGTTGATGTGTTTATTGGTTTATTGGTTTATTGGTTTATTGGTTTATTTACCGCCTTCGCCAAGGCTTCAGCCTCCGGACGACGAAGTCGCCTATGGCTGACGGAGTCGGCGGTCGGAGGTTGATTTGTGGAACGATTCCCCGATTCCTCAGTTCCTCGATTCCTCAGTTCCTCAATTCCTCGATTCCTCGATTCTTCAGTTCCTCGATTCCTCCCCTTCCCGATTAATCCGACCGAAGGGCTTTAATCGGGTCCTGCATGGCGGCTTTCCGGGCGGGGAAGATGCCGAATACCAGGCCGATGGTGGCGGACACCCCGAAAGCCAGGGCAATGGACCAGAACGAAACGATGGTCGGAATGCCGGATGATGCGGATACCGTTTTGGCGGCGCCGACCCCCAGCAATACCCCGATCAGCCCGCCGATCAGGCTGATGAAAACGGCTTCAAAGAGGAATTGGAGGATAATGTCCCGTTGGTTGGCGCCAAGGGATCTTCGGACGCCGATCTCCTTGATCCGCTCCAGTACGGAAGCCAGCATGATGTTCATGATGCCGATGCCGCCGACCAGGAGGGAGATGCCTGCGATGGCGGCGAGCACCATATTGAAGGTTTCCTGTGTTTTTTGTTCCTGTTCGAGGAGCAGTTCCGGCACTTCGATCTCGAAGTCGATCACGTCGAGGTGGCGGCGTTTGAGAATGCGGGCGACCAGGTCGGCGGTGGCCTGCATGGTCTTGCTGTCGGTCACGCGCACCACAAACCGGTCGATCTGGTGGTAGTTGTCGTCCGTCTTATTGTTATTGTCATCATCGTTGTTGTTGCCGATCTTGTCCTTGGTAATCTTGGCCCTGTCCTTGAACCGGATCAGGGAGGTGGAAACGGGGATGTAGATGTCGTCGTTGTAGTCGCGGATCCCCAGGTTTTGCAGGCTTTCCTTGGAGGCCTTGCGCTTTTTGAGGATGCCGATGATCGTCAGCCAGGTATTGCCGCATTTGATCTGTTTGCCGACCGGGTCGTCATTCGGGAAAAACTTGGTCTGGATGTTCTTGCCGATGATGCAGACGGGTCGTCCGAATTCGATATGTTCATGATGAAAATACTGGCCTTTTTCCAGTTTCATCACGTTCAATTCAAAAAAGGCGTTGGTCACCCCCACGCAACGGGCCTTTTCCTGTTTGGCGGATTGGATAACGGTAGTCGGCAGGACAATTTCGGGGCTGATCTTTTCCACATTCGGCAAGGCGCCCTCGATGGCTTCAACGTCGAGCAAGGTAAGGCCAGGCGAATAGGGCTTTTTATTCTTGGTGTTGGCGGATCCTGAACTTTGTTGCCCCTGGTCGTCGTCATCTCCGGTTTTGACCTTGGATTGAACGACAATATTATTGGCGCCGATCAGTTTCATCTGGTCGAGGATGGACTGTTTTGCGCCGGTCCCGATGGCCAGCATGGCGATCACCGCCGCCACACCGAAAACGATTCCCAGGCCGGTGAGGAAGGAGCGAAGTTTATTGGCGCTTATTCCTTCTATCGCCAGTATGAAGTTGAAGATAACCCTTTGCATGGAAGAAGGTTAAAGGATAAAGGTTAAAGGTTAAAGGATAAAGGGGGGAAAGGAGGACCGGTTTGGGGTCCAAAAATCCCAGGATTGGAATTCCCTTTTACCTTTAGCTATTAGTCGACAATGATGAAGAAATCGCCGCCGCCGCCGTCAGGCGAAGGTTGGGAAACGCCCTGCATTTTCTTTTTCAGCTCCATGGCATGGGCTTCGCGGGCTTTTTTCTCCTCCTCCTGTTTTTTGGCAATTTCCGCTTTGACCTCGGCCGGCAGGAAGACCCACGGCGCCTCATCGCTGCCTTTGGGCACGTTGAGGAAGACCTCCTCGTTCTCCTCCAGGCCGTAATCGATGATTACGCTGTTGGCGTTGCTCAATCCGGCGATGACCTCCTGCCGGACGATCTTGCCGCCGTTTCTTTTATAGACGAAAGCCAGACTGTCGAGTTGAAGGGCTTCCAGCGGAACGGATACCACATCCGGAATCACGTTGGTAACGATTTCATTGCTGGTGGTCATGGCGGGCCGCAGGATGGAGTCGGTGCCGATCAGCTGGACGACGACCTCAAAGACCTTGGTATCGTATCCGCGCAGCTGTTCGCCGATATTGGCGACGGACAATACATTGCCGGCGTATTCTTTTTCCGGGAAGGCGTCCACTTTGATGGTCACCTCCTGGCCGACCTTCACTTTGCTGATGTCCACTTCATTGACGAATGTTTTGGTGATCATATCCGTCAGGTCGGGCAATTCAGCCACGATGGGATCCCAGGTGGAGATGCGGGAGCCGGGTTCTTTTTTGCCGTTCCAGGTTCGGGCGTAGATGACCATGCCGGATTCGGGCGCATTGATGGTGAATTCGTTGGACAGGTCCACGTATTTCTGCATTTTATCCTGGTGCTGTTTGAGCAAGGTGGTGATCTCCAGGATTTTGGCGTGGGCTTGTTGCTGTTTCAATTGGTATTTGACCTCAAGCTGACTGAAATCCCTTTCGGTTCTTTCCAGGTCGAGTTGGGTTTGCTGGATGACAGATTGGGGTTCGTATTTGCTTTGTTCCACCTTGAGCAATTTTTCCTTGCGGGTGAAATTGAGGTTTACGAGCTGGTCGCGGATATCCCGGAGGTCGATCGCGGTATCGATTTTGGCCTGATCCAGCTGGGTTTGGGCCTTGTCGATCTCGGTCTGGGCGTCCCGCATTTTGGTGGCCAGTTCGGTCCGGTCGAGGGTAGCGACGTATTCGCCGGCCGTGACCAGTTTGCCTTCAGGGACGAGATCCGTGATGGTCGTTTCCCAGATATTGGCGGTACGCATACCCTGGGGAGCGCGGATCTTGACGGATTTTTTGGCCTGAAGTTCACCTGTAGCGGTAACGGTGATTTCGAACTGACCTTTTTTAACGACCGCGGTCAGGTCTTTGACTTGTTCGGTATCGGCTGGTTTGAAGACGAAATAACCGATCGTTGCCACGATTGCGAGGCCCAGCAGGCCGTAAAGCAATTTTGAAAGCGCCATAGGAGCAGGGTTTTAAAGATGACAGGAGATATTTGGATGATTGATTCATACTAGCCGGGTGTGGTAATCATAATGCAAAAAAGCACTTTTGGTACACATTCCAATAGACTTTAACAACTCTTAACAGGTTGCTTGTGCGGAAGCCCGGAAATTTAACACTGGATTCCGTTGCCTAAACGCAAATATCCGGATGTCGGCAACCAGGCGCCATATCCTGGGCAGAACATCCGTCAGTATAGACGGTAGGAAGTTGGATTTTGGCGTATGGGCGTACGGAAAATTATTACTATATGGTCTTTTCCTTGGGTTATGTATTACGCGAAAAAAAATATCAAAAAAGGGGAATGATAATTTGCATCGAAAGGCATTTTTTATGACCTTTGTGACCCTTGCGGAATTATTTACGTGCGACTTATAAAGAGGGGGAAAACACCAGCGTTTAACAACACTTCTACAACGCTTCCGTTTTTCTATCAATTGCCTAACTTACTGATACTCTAGCAATTTTATCATTTGTTTTGAATTAAGTCATTGACTTAATGGCCTAACCTGTAAACTGTTGTAATATGACCGTATTTACTTCAGTATGGGATAATTGTCTGCAGACTATTCGGCAGCAGATACCCGCTAGAAGTTTTCAGACCTGGTTTGAACCCATAAGACCCGTCAAACTGGAAAACAACGCACTGACCATTCAGGTGCCTAACCGTTTTTTTTACGAATGGTTAGAAGAACATTATGTAGATTTGTTAAAACGTACCATCCGCCAGCAGTTGGGAGACAGAGGGCGGCTGGAGTATCAGATCCTTATGCCAACCGCCAACGGACATAAAAACGGCCGGACGAACGGCGCCAAGGGCAAACCCGAACCCGACGCGCTCGGGCCCGGCATGATCGACGCGGAGCATATCAAGAATCCTTTCATTATCCCGGGGATCAAGAAGCTCCGGATCGAACCCAATCTCAATCCGAATTATATTTTTGACAATTTCATCGAAGGGGATTGCAACCGCCTGGCACGGTCGGCAGGCATGGCGATCGCCAAGAATCCGGGCAAGACCTCGTTTAACCCGCTGGTGGTCTTCGGCGATGTCGGCCTGGGCAAGACCCACCTGATACAGGCTGTCGGCAACGAGGTATTGAACCGATTTCCCAACAAGTCGGTCCTTTACGTTTCCGCCGAGGAATTCACCAACCAGATCATCCAGGCCATCAAGAACAACGCCATCAATGACCTGGTCAACTATTACCAGCTGGTGGATGTGCTGATCGTGGATGACATCCATTTCCTGGCCAACAAGATCAAGACCCAGGAGATCTTTTTCCACATTTTCAACCAGCTCCACCAGACCGGCCGTCAGATCATCCTGTCGTCCGACCGGCCGCCCAAAGACCTCGAGGGGATGGAAGAGCGCCTGATCTCCCGCTTCAAGTGGGGATTATCTGCCGATATGCAGGCGCCCGACCTGGAGACCCGCATGGCCATCCTGGAAGCCAAGATGAACCGCGAGGGCATCGAGATCCCGATGGACGTATCGGAGTTCATCTGCTACAACGTCAAGAACAACATCCGGGAACTGGAAGGCGTGCTGATCTCCCTGATCGCCCAATCTTCCCTCAACAACCGGGAGATAGACCTGGAGCTGGCCAAGGACGTGATCAAGAACTTCGTGTCGGAGCTCAACCGGGAGATCACGGTAGAATATATCCAGCAGCTGGTTGCCGAACATTTCGGCGTATCGGTCGACAAGCTCCAGGGCAGCACGCGCAAGCGCAAGATCGTCATCGCCCGGCAACTCTCCATGTACCTGGCCAAGAACCTGACGGACAAGTCGCTGAAAACGATCGGCGAGGTATTCGGCGGGCGGGACCACAGCACGGTGATCTATTCCATCCGCACGGTGCAGGACCTGATGGAAACGGACACCATGATCAAGGATGCGGTGTCGGAACTGGAGAAGAAGATCCGGATGAGTTTGAATGAGAAGTAGGGGGTTTGGGGTTTGGGGTTTGGGGTTTGGGGTTTGGAGTTTGCCACCTTTGCCAAGGCTGCGGCGGCCGGCGGGGGTTTGGTTCCTCGAATACTCGATTTCTCCCAGAAAACAGGAGAGCGGAACTTTTCGCGAGGAGGTGGTGTTCTCTCAGAGACTTTTTTCCGCATGCGGGATGAATAATTAAGAGAAAGTTTTATCTTTGCACCCGCAAAATTATTCAGCCAATAATCAACGGTGAAGTGGGTGAGTGGCTGAAACCAACAGTTTGCTAAACTGTCGTACTGGGAAACTGGTACCGCGGGTTCGAATCCCGCCTTCACCGCAGCTAATGTGAGTTATTCAGTGAGGAGTGGGTGTTAAACGATGCGTTTGCACCCACGTTTGTGGATCGAAAGCGATCTGTAATTACTCCATACCACTTTCATTGAAACATTTGCGTGGGTGAGTGGCTGAAACCAACCACGCCTAAGGCGTGGCTAAACTGTCGTACCGGGAAACTGGTACCGCGGGTTCGAACTTAGCGAAGCGTTCTCACGAGCGTCAGCGAGTCATCCCGCCTTCACCGCAGCTAATGTGAGTTTTCAGTGAGGAGTGGGTGTTAAACAATGCGTTTGCACCCACGTTTGTGGATCGAAAGCGATTGAGGCCCTCAACGGAAAACTTAAAGAGAACCGTCATTTCCCATTTACATTGCGGGGCATTTGGGCGGGCGGAGTTTGACTTCGCTCCTGGGTCTTGTTTTGATGGGGTATGATGGATAGAACCCTCCTTCGCTCTTTTAGAGCTATGGCGGGTAGATCGGGATGTAGCGCAGTCCGGTAGCGCACCTGCTTTGGGAGCAGGGGGCCCCAGGTTCAAATCCTGGTATCCCGACTTGATTATCAGAGAGTTATGAGCTTGGGCTTGTAGCTCTTTTTTTTTGGTGTGCAAATGGGGTTGGTCAGGTAGCGCGCCCGCTCGCAATTGACCCATTCCCGCCCAGCTCATCCGCTGTCGCGGTTCACTCGCTCAAATGTCCGCCGGACATTTGCCCTGCGGGATCGCTCGTTCATCAACCACGTGTTCAAGCACGTAAGATACGTCATTTGTGGCGCAATCAATGCGGATTCCCGAATTGCACTGCCGCCTGCCACCACTTTTGATTGACAAGTCAAGAAGCAATGCAAAGTTGCTGCTCTTTCATTTATTCCGGTGTTTTTACTTTGCCTGGCTTTGCCTTTGACCTTGTCACTTTCTTTTGGCGCCCAAAAGAAAGTAACCACGCCTTTGGTCCACCGGACCAAGCCCGCGCGGGCATACGCAGCTGTGCCTAAAATTGCCCTGCATTCCGTTGCACAGAACAGAGCCTAACCGAAAGCCGTTTTTGAAGCCGAAAAAGAGAGATTTTGGGCTTTGACAAGGCGTGAGGAAGGAACATAGCCATAGCTACGTGACTGACGAACAACGAAGCCAAAGTTCAAAAGATCCTTTTTTCAGGCCAAAGGATGGTTTTCGGATAGGCTCTCAACTCGCCTTTAGGTTTTGCGGCAGTCTGTTTTTTTGTGATTGCCTGGCTGCCTGGCTTTGCCTTGATTTCTCAGGTCGGGCTCAAACAGTATTCTGTGCGGCCACTTCATTCCGGCCAATTTCTTAACGGCCCATCTGCTGATGCCGGGCCCTCGCTGGGGAGGTTCGTTGTGAATCCAGGCAGAATATCCCGGAATTTCCCAACAACGGGCGTTCTCAAAATGGACGTCGCCGTCACCTTGACATTTCGCATTTGTTGAGGTTGGTCATGTACGAATCAAACACCGCCGGCGCGGATTGCAGGGCTGCCTGCTGCTGGCTCGAACACGCCGGGCCGGATTGGGGGTGGTTTTGTTACGAATTTGGCTTATACCGGCTCTGTTAAAAACGTTATTGAGCATTGCCGGATTGGCTGCGAATTTGCGTTTTGCCATGCTTGAAATTACAGTTTTTGAACTGTAATCGCGTCCGATCTATTTTGGGGGCAAGACTAGCCAAAACAAAACCACTTGATTTTTGAAATATGCAGAGAGAATCATAATTTAATTGACACTTTAAAAATATATCCACTTTTTGTCTTTTCAATAAAAGACTCGCAAATAATAGGTAAATCATTTTTAAAGATTTCATAATCAGTCTTTTCAAATAAACAACAGCTATCTTTATTTTCGAACATAGAATTCCCCTGTTCATATAGATCCGGTATTACCGTGATTTTTCCTTGATAATTCATAACTGCTTTTTTCCCAATGCTGTTTGAAAACACCAAGATACTTAAATTTTGACTTTCATTGGTTTCTGAAAAATATTCAATAATGTACACAGGGTTTTCAATAGTCGGAACAAGATTAAGGCTATCTGAAAAATGTATTCTTTGTGATGACAAGAATTTTATCGAATTTTGAAATCGATCAAAAATCGAAGCTTCTTTACAACAATTTTTAAATTTCTCTAAGGTCTTGGTTTGCCATTCTTCATAAAATTGAGGGTCATTTATTGTAGAGGATTGATTACCTGATGAATACGAGCAAAAAATTAACATAAGCTGCAGACCAACAAAACTAATTATTTTGATTAAATTCATTTTATAAAAATTAATCATTATTAAATAAAAATACTAAATCGTCAAGATATATAGTATTGATTTTTTTTGTAAAAAGAATTAATTTTATTTTATGGCCGAAGCCGAGATGAATACTTAACACCATTTGCCCCAACTCTATCCAAAGTTGTATTTGTATTTGAGTTCGAATAATTTGTAGTTTTTACACTAGTAGTTGTAACTGAATTCCATATCGAGTTTAATGCTGAAGTTGATGGCTTTATTAAATTTGGTGAAAAATTAAACCCTTTAATAGGCACCAAATCCCAATACTTATCTGTGCTCTTCAATCCTCCTTTTTCAAAATAGCTTGCAGATTTAGTGGACAATTTCATCCCAAACACATTTATTCCTGCGTAAGTTTGCCTCAATGACAAACCTTTTACAGCTCTAATTTCATTTTCAGCATAGACAGCATTTATTTCGGTGGCCTTAAATGTACGTGTATAGACTTCACCAGAATTATCGACATCATTTTCAAAAGGTATTTGGAGACTCCCCGAATAACTTGGATTTGAAATATCAACAAAATGCTGCAATTCATGGCCCAAACCTGTAATAAAATCGCCCCCGGTTGAGGCATTTTGTTTACCAAAAGTATTAATATCCAAATCTAAATAAATATTTTTCTCCCCAATATCGTTTCTACCGCCGAAATAAACTTCATTACCACCTTGACCGGCTTGAATGATCAAATTACTCTTTGAAGACAATGCCTTCTGAATCAAATCATAGCCAGTTTGTGATGATGTCAATAACTTATTTAGCTGTTTTGTAACTTCAGCTTGATATGAGGCACTTCCTAAAATAATAATATCATATGGAGCTTGTCCATCTGGATCAACTAAAATTACCGGATTCCCCAACACATAATTATAAGGACTCCACCCAGCATAATCCCCCGCCATCGGATCCACCGACAAAAACCGCCCCACCTCGCTGTCGTACCCGCCTGCGCGCTGTAGCCGGCTGCTTCGGCGGGCGGGGAAACCTCGCTCCGCGGTAGTCGTACCCGGTTTCGGTATCCCGCTCGTGGTAGGTGGTCAGGTAGCGCGCCCGCTCGCAATTGACCCATTCCCGCCCAGCCCACCCGCTAGCGCGGTTCACTCCCTCAAATGTCCGCCGGACATTTGCCCTGCGGGATCGCTCGTAGTCCAGCCCACCCGCTAGCGCGGTTCACTCCCTCAAATGTCCGCCGGACATTTGCCCTGCGGGATCGCTCGTAGTCCAGCCCACCCGCTAGCGCGGTTCACTCCCTCAAATGTCCGCCGGACATTTGCCCTGCGGGATCGCTCGTTCATCCACCATATGTTCAAGCACGTAAGATACGTCATTTGTGGCGCAATCAATGCGGGTTCCCGAATTGCACTGCCGCCTGCCACCACTTTTGATTGACAAGTCAATAAGCAACGGAAAGTTGCTGCTCTTTCATTTATTCCGGTGTTTTTACTTTGCCGGGCTTTGCCTTTGACCTTGTCACTTTCTTTTGGCGCCCAAAAGAAAGTAACCACG
>CALMYQ010000112.1 GCA_937873655.1 uncultured Lewinella sp.
CGTAAGGCGTTGCGTTTGGGTTTTGTGAGGATGTCAAGGGGCAACTTTCCGTTGCTTCTTGACTTGTTGGTCAAAGTGGCAGGCGAATATTTTTGGAACGTCCGTTGTAAGGAAAATCCGGGAATATCCAGCGTCAATTTACAACAAACACCCTCAGCTGCGTATGCCCGCGCTGGCTTGGTCCGGTGGACCACACTACTGGGCATTTTTGCAAAAAGGCAAAGACGGGGAGAGAGAGGGAGTGGGAGAGAGGGTGAAGGCAATGCTTTTCACCCTCTCTCCCACTCTCTAAGTCCCCCACTCTGCCCATTTTGTCCAGTAGTATGCCGGTGGACCAAAAGCGTGGTTACTTTCTTTTGGGCGCCAAAAGAAAGTGACAAAACCAGAGGCGGAGAGAGGAATGCAAAATGCAAAAGAAAAAATGCGAAAGATAAAAGTGGAGGCAGCCGTTCATTACATAAATCCTGATAACCATTGAAGATGAGAAAAAAGCCATACTACTGGACATTTTCCAAAACGGACCGGATTATTAAGCCCTTCAAGGATTGATAAGCCGTGAATCAGATTAGGCTTAAAAATCCCTGCGGGCTTTTCAATCCGCTTCACGTAAAAAAATGTCCAGTAGTATGGAAAAAAGCAAAAGTTGTCAACGGCAATTTGACATCATCCACCATAATGGGCTGGTTGTGTAGGGGTACCTTCACCCATGCAAAAAAACGCAGGACGGTTTTGCGGTCAAATTGAACAGCCTACTGCTATCGGTTATTTCGATGTCTTCATAGGATATGGGCAATTGGCCATTGACAAAATCTGTTGGGCTGATATTTAGTTAGACCGGGCTCCAACAGGATTCATTTCCAGCATTCCCCTGCAACCGGCGCTCCAATCATGCACGGCCGGCCTCCGCTTTTACATTTTTATTTTAAATTTTCTCCTCCCCTGGGGTCATATCCTCCCCTCAGCACACCCTTACCCGATTAACCAAATTAACAATCATTGTTCCAAACGAAAATTTCCATGAAAACGATCCAGAAATTCCTGTTGCTGACCCTCATTACCCTGACCGCTTTCCTGAGCGCATCCCAGGCTCAGATCTTCCCCACCGGAGAATTCTCGCCCGGCATGGAGGCCGACAACAAAAAGGTCATCGACTTTATGAAAAAATGGAATATCGAAGGCGGATCCGTCGCCGTACTGAAAGACGGCCGCCTGGTATATGCCAAAGGATTCGGCTACGCCGACAAAGACAAGGAACGCGCCGCCACCCCTTACACCATTTACCGCATCGCCAGCGTCACCAAACCCATCACCTGCATCGCCATCATGCAGCTGGTGGAACAGAACAAGATCAAGCTGGACGACAAGGTCTTCGGCGCCAACGGCCTGCTCCCCGAATACACCGACCTGATCACCGACAACCGGCTCAAGCAGATCACCGTGCGACACCTGCTCAAACACCAGGGCGGCTGGGACCGGAAAAAGGACAGCAAAGGCAACGCCTACAGCCCCGAATTCGAACCGACCATCAACAAAAAATCGGAGATCGAAGCCTCCGAAGGGGCCTACACCCGCAAAGCCGTCATGGACTTCATGGTCAAGCGCAAACTCGAATTTGACCCGGGCTCCCGTTCCGAATATTCCAACTTCGGTTATTTCGTTCTCGGCCGGATCATCGTCAAGAAAAGCGGCATGCTCTACGAGAACTACGTCAAGAAATACATCTGCGATCCCCTCGGCATCGGCAGCATCCAACTCGGTGCGGATGCCCAGAACGGCGCACTGGCCGGCGAATCGGAATACTACGGCGGCGGCGCCTACGGCTACGTCATGGATTTGATGGATGCCCACGGCGGCCTTATCGCTTCAGCGCCGGCCCTCGGCCTGATCCTGCGCGGCGTCGACAAGGATGTGCCGGGCAAAAAACTCCTGAAAAACGCCACCATCGACCAGATGTTCAACGACGGCCTCTGCTGGGGGCGCAACAATACCTTCAAAACATACCAACACAACGGCAAACTGTCAGGTACGTCCTCTTACATGACCCTCGGCGACAACGGCATCAGCGTCGTGGCGCTCTTCAACCGGACCAGCGGCGACAACGACCTGTACTCCGAAATGTACACCCTGATGATGGACCTGTCGAAAAATGTCAGCATCCCCTCACACGACCTGTACAACAACGATGCCCTGTACTGGAAGATCAAAACGGGCAACTACCAGGCCAAGTTCAACGAACTGAATGGAAAAGGATACCGCCCCACCGTCATCGAAGGCCATACGGCCAATAATCCCATGTTCGATCTCATTTTCAGAAAAGACGGCAAACAGGCGGTATCCTTCCACGGGCTCACCTCGGCTCAGTACCAGGCCAAGTTCGATGAACTGCAGAAGCCCCAGTACAAAGGTTGGGACCCCGCCGACATCACCGTATACCAGGAAGCCGGCAAAGTGCTGTATGCGGGCTCCTTCGTCAAGACCAACAACCCCAAATGGGTGGCCCGCCACGATATGAGCGACGCCCAGTTCAATACCGAAAACAGCAAGTGGACGGGCCAGGGGTACCACCTGGTGAAAGGCAGCAAGACGGTCAAGAGCGGAAAAACCTATATCGCAGCCGTCTGGTATAAATAGCGGATTGTTTGCCGAATTGCCCCAACTCGCCTTATCTTTCCGGCGATGAAGCGGGAATTCGCCTCCAATATCGCTCTGCTGATCCTGATCAATCTGCTGATCAAACCGGCCTATATCTTCGGTGTCGACCGCTCGGTGCAAAACCTGGTCGGCGCCGAAGATTTCGGCATTTATTTCGCCCTCTACAATTTCGCTTTCCTCTTCCAGATCGTCAACGATTTCGGGATCCAGAATTTCAATAACCGCCACATCGCCCGGCATCCGCACCTGCTGGAAAAGTACTTCCCCCATTTTCTGACCCTGAAGGGCATGCTCGGCCTGACCTACCTCGTCCTGGTCCTCCTGGGCGCGTTATTGGCAGGATACCCGCCCGGGGTGCTGCCGTTCCTGTTCTGGATCGGCTTTAACTGGATGCTGAACGCCATGTTGCTTTACCTGCGCTCCAATGTTTCGGGGTTGGGTTATTACCGGACGGACAGCCTGCTTTCGGTGCTCGACCGGTTCCTGATGATCCTGGTACTTGGCCCCGTTTTGCTCGTACCCGCCTGGCGGAGCCGGTTTGATATCCACGATTTCGTATACGCCCAAACGCTCTCGCTGGGGCTAGCCTGTCTGGTCGCCTTCCGGATCGGTCGCCGGAAAATACAGGCCTGGCGCATGCGGTTCGACAAAAGGCTCATGGCGGTGATCCTGCGGCAAAGCTACCCCTTCGCACTGGCCGTCCTGCTCATGACGGTCTATACCCGCATCGACGGCGTCATGATCGAGCGGATGCTGGACAACGGGCGGACCGAAGCGGGCATTTACGCCTCCGCGTACCGATTGCTGGATGCGGCCAATATGATGGGATTCCTGTTTGCGGGGTTGTTGCTGCCCATGTTTTCCAGGATGCTGAAAGCGGGCGAGCCGGTCGGGCCCCTCACAGGCATGGCCTTCCAGTGGCTGTTTGCCGGCGCCGTTACCCTGGCGATGGCCGTCGGCTTCTTCAGCGAACCGATCATGCGAAGCCTCTATGTGACCGGCGATGCATACAGCGGGCAGATCCTGGTCTGGCTGATGGCCGCTTTTGTGGCGATGGCGGGCACCTATATTTACGGCACCCTGCTGACCGCCCACGGCAATATGCGACCGATGAACCTGATCTTTATCGCGGGCATCGCCCTGAATGTGCTGCTGAACGCCCTGCTCATCCCCGGGCGGGGCGCGCTGGGGGCGGCGGTTGCCACGGCCTTTACCCAGTGGGCTACCTTGCTGGCCCAGGTCGCACTGGCCGGCCGGCAATTCGGATTGACGGCCAGGGCAGGCGCATTGGTCCGGCTGGCGGGATTCGCATCGGGCATGGCGGCATGTTGCTTTTTATTGCAAAACCTGGCCGGCGGACCCTGGATTGTTAAATTTCTGGCCTGCGCACCGGCCGGCCTGCTCCTGGCGTTTACCTTTCGACTTTTGCAGCTAAGGGATTTCCGGGTCTTATTTCCGGCCGGAAGGGACTGAATCTGCATTTCCGCCGCTTATCACGGACATTTTCCTACTTTTGCGGAAATTTTTAGCAACAGTACTGCATGAAACGAAGGGAAAACTTGTTGGGCGTTTTGCGCACGATCTTCAAATGGAAAAGGCAACTGATCATATTGTGCCTCATCGCGGGCGCGGGAAGTGCTGTCATTTCCCTGATTTTGCCCGTTTATTATCAAGCTACTTCCGTCTTCCTCGCCACCAGCCCGGACCAAACCAAGCCGGAATTGCTTTTCGGCAGCGGCCTTTTTGAACCGGAATACTACGGCGGCGCACCCGACATCGACCGGATACTGATCATCGCTGAAAGCAACGAACTGGTCAATTTCATGGTGGACTCCTTCGATTTATACGATCATTACCGGATCAAAAAGGAAAGCACCAAAGCGCCCTATTCCGTCAGGCTGGCCTTTTTTGACCTGTATGATGTGAAAAAGGACAAGCGGGACGCCATCGAATTGTCTATCGAGGACAGAGACCGCGAGCAGGCCGCGAAAATGGTCATGGCCGCCAGGGAAAAGATCAACCAGATCTCCCAGAACCTGATCAAAACCTCCCAACTGCGCACCATCCGCACCTATGAGGCCAGCATTGCCCAGAAAGAGGAGCAGCTCAGATCGCTGAGCGATACCCTGGTCGAGATCCGCAAAAAGTTCGGCGTGTACAACTCCGAAGCCCAGACGGAGTCGCTGACCGCCCAATTATCGGAATCCCAGTCCAAACTGACCTACACCAAGGGGCGCCTCGAAGCCTCCAGACAAACCCAGGGCGTGAAAAGGGACACCCTGATCATGCTGACCACCCGCCTGGTCGGCCTCGAACGCGAAGTCGCCCAGCTCCAGGGGCGCCTGGATACCCTCAACTCAGGCATTGCCCAGGTCAGCATCATCGAGAAGCAATATTATGAGTCCAACGATAACCTCAGCAAGGAGAAGGCCAAACTGAAACAATACCAGGCCGCCTACACCGCCGATATCCCCGCACTGCTGCTGGTGGAAGAAGCGGAAATCCCCGTGGTCAAATCCCGGCCCCGCAGGACCCTGATCGTTCTGGCGGCAACCGTTATCGCCTTTGTCTTCGGGATCTTCGGCGTACTGATGATTGAAAATTACAAAGACGTCAACTGGCGGGAGATCTATTATGGCCGCTAGTCCGGGCACGGGTGGAACAGCTGATGCCTCCCGGGTGCAATTCCGGATCTTCGGCGGAGTCGTGCTGCTGTCCTTGTTTGCCGGCCTGGTAACCGATTGGTACTTTCTTGCGGGGATACCCCTGGTGCTGCTCGGCGCCTACCTGGCTGTCGTCGATTTCCGCATGCTGTTCTTTCTGTTGTTGTTCTGCATTCCGCTTTCCACTGAAGTGGCGCTGCCCAACGGTTTTGGGACGGACCTGCCGACCGAACCGCTGATCATCGGCCTGATGCTGGTATATCTGCTGTATGTATTGAAGGAAGGCCGCCGGATGTCCCAGGATTTTTTCCGCCACCCGCTCACCCTGATCCTGTTGCTGCACATCGGCTGGATCTACATTACCACCATAACATCCGACCTGGTGCTGGTGTCGGTGAAGTTTTCCCTGGCCAAGACGTGGTACCTCGTCACATTCTATTTTATGGCGGGCAGCCTGCTCAAAACCCGGAAAGACCTGGAATTGTTTTTCTGGACGATTTTTTCCTCGCTCTTTTTTACGGTACTGGTGGTCATGGTCCGGCATGCCGCCTACGGTTTTTCCTTTGCGGATATCCACCGGGTGCTCCATCCGTTCCAGCGCAATCACGTAAACTACGCCGCGGATATTGCCCTGTTTGTGCCCGTGGTCTGGCTGGCGCGCGGCTGGTACCAACGCGGTACCCTGACCCGGGATTTCCTGAACGCGGCGATTGTCATCATGCTGGTCGCCCTGTATTTCACGTATACCCGGGCGGCGTTTATCTCCCTGTTCATCGCTGTGGGCGTCTATTGGGTGATCCGGCTGCGGCTGATGCGGTACGCCCTGGCGGCTGCTGCTGTTGCGGGGGTGGCGGGGGCGGTTTATTTGGTCCGGCACAACAATTACCTGGACTACGCGCCGGATTACGACAAGACCATCACGCATACCAATTTTGACAACCTCCTGGAGGCGACCTACAAGATGGAGGATATCTCAACCATGGAACGGGTTTACCGGTGGGTAGCGGCCGGCCATATGGTCCGGGCGCAACCCTGGATGGGGTACGGACCCGGCAATTTTGTCAATTTCTACAAGCCTTATACGGTGAAGAGCTTCCGGACCTATGTCAGCCGGAACGAAGAGTTGTCGGGCATTCACAGCTATTTTCTGATGACCCTGGTGGAACAGGGGGCGCCCGGTTTATTGCTGTTCTTACTCTTGAGTGCAGCCATCTTCCTCTACGGCGAGCGCGTTTATCACCGGCAAACCACCCCGGACGGCAAGCGGCTGGTCCTGATCAGCATCCTCTGCCTGGCGGTCATTTATGCCTTTCTGCTCATCAATGACATGATCGAAACCGATAAGGTGGGTTCCTTTTTCTTCCTCTGTACGGCGATACTGGTGAACCTGGATCTGAAGAAAAATGAGGTCAATTGATCCGATTTTTAGATTGGTTGGATTAAGCCGGTTGTTCCGGTTTGGCTGACCAAACGGCGAATGCCAAAAATCAAATCAATCGGCATATTCGAATCAATCGAATCAATCCAGATATTCGAATCAATTAAATCACCGTTTATTCATCCGCTGGGTGCTGATGACGCGCTTGCCCTTGTCCACGAATTGGGTGAGGTACATGCCTTTGGGAAGATCACCGACATAATACTGCTGGCCGGATACGTAGCTGAAACGCTTGATTTCCTTGCCCACGAGGTTGAATAAAATAATTGTCTGGATTTCGTCGTTTTCGGTGATGTTGAAATTATTGACGACAGGATTCGGATAGATCTTGATTTCCGCAGTGCGCTCATTGGGTTTACGGCGGGAGGCCTCTGCGATCGGGCCGCCGCTCAGTTGAGCCGTCATAACGGTGCAGGTAGACAATAAAAATAAAGTCAACAGTAAAATTTGCCTCATAAGCTCTTAATTGAACACTTTTTGGGATCCTTGCTTTCGGATCGCAAAATAAGCTAATATGACCAATTTTGCAAAAGAATCTCCCCGCCTTTAAATAAATTTTAACTAAACGGCATGTTTTTTTTATTAAACGGGCCCTTTTGACGTATTAATAAAAAACACGCCTGTCAGCAGGATCCCGCCCGCCAGCAAGGATTGCCCCGTGATCGTTTCGCCGTTCAGGCTCCAGCCCAGCAGCAGGGCCACCACCGGATTGACGTAGGTGGAGGTGGCGACTTTTTCGGGGCTCACCCGCATCAGCAGATAGTTAAAACAGGAAAAACCGAGCAGGGAACCGAAAAATACCAGGTACACCCAGGAAAAAGCGGATTTTGGGGTGACCTGCACCCAGTCGAACTGCCCGAATTCGCCGACCGCCGCGCTGAAGATCAGCAAAACGCCGCCGCCGGTGATCATTTGCATGGCGGTAGAGCGCATCCGGGATTGGGGCAATTCCACCCGGCTGACATAGATTGACGCCGTTGCCCAGGCCGTCATGCTGATCCCGATGGCCAGCAGGCCCCAAACGGCCATCCTGCTGCCCGTCAGTTGCGGTTGCCCGACCAGCAAAACCATGCCGATCACCCCGAGGCCCGCGCCCATCCAGCTTCTCGAACCCACCTTGGTTTTGTGGAACAACCACATCAGCGTCATGATCAGCAAAGGATCGAATGCCACGATGAGCGCGGCCATGCTGGTGTCGATATACTGCTCGGCCCAGACCACCCCGCCGGTGCCGAACGCCAGGAACAAGATCCCGATCAGGCCGGCGTTGAACCATTGCCTGAAGGTCGGCGCCGGTTTTTTGCGCACCATGGTAAAGGCATACAGCGCCAGACCGGCCGCCGTAAACCGGCAACCAGACATCAGAAAAGGCGGAATGCTCTGGATGGCAAAATAGTTGGCCAGGTAGGTGGAACCCCATACCACATAGATAACGGCGAATGCTCCGATGACCGGCCAGTAAATGGCCTTTGGAGCGGTCAAGGTTGTTCTCATGGGTGTTTTCCCAGGTTGTTCTCGTCAGTTTTCCTCTCGCAGCGCACGCCGCTGATGAGGGACAAACAATTTTCCGGAGCGGATAGTTTCAGGGAGCCGCGCCAGAATTTCATGAATTTTCCAGCTTGAACAAGAACGGTGATTTTTATCACCCCCGCATGTGATGAAGATTACCGGAGCCCGCCCGGCATACCGCTAATTTTGTACCCACAAAAACAATTGATATGCCCATTGTCCTGACAAACCAGGGCGCTGTCCAGGAAAAAAAAGCCGCTGCAAAAGCCGGCACAACCTGCTATCACTGCGGGGAGGCTTGTCCGGACGAATCCATTCTCCTCGACGACAAGTACTTCTGCTGCGAAGGGTGCAGGATGGTCTATGAGGTGCTGAATGCCAACGACCTGACCGATTTTTACCGACTCGGCCCCAATCCCGGGACCAGCCTCAGGGCCGGCCGCCGCGAGCAATACGCCTGGCTCGACGACGAGGGCATCGCTTCCCGCCTCGTGGATTTCGAAAACGACAAGATCGCCAAGGTCACGTTCTACCTGCCGAATATCCATTGCGCCTCCTGCATCTGGTTGCTGGAAAACCTGTACAAGCTGGACAGCGGGGTGATGGCCTCCAAGGTGAATTTCCTGAAAAAAGAAGCATACATCACTTACGACAAGGCGTCGTTGAGCCTTCGGAAGGTCGCCGAATTGCTGGCCATTATCGGTTATGCGCCGGCCATCCATTTCGGCAGCCTGGAGGAACCCCGGCAACAGGCCCCGGTTGACCGGCGGTTTTACTACCAGCTGGGCGTAGCGGGTTTTGCCTTCGGCAACATCATGCTGCTCAGTTTTCCGGAATACCTGGGGTTGGCTGAAGCTGGGTACCAGACCTGGTTCGGTTACCTGAACCTGTTGCTGGCGCTTCCGGTCGTGGTTTACAGCGGCAGGGGCTACCTGCAATCGGCCTGGTACGGGTTGCGCAACGGCGTGCTGGGCATCGACCTGCCCATTTCCCTGGGCATGCTGACCCTTTTTCTGCGCAGCGCCTATGAAATTATCGCCGGCGCGGGGTCCGGTTACCTGGACAGCCTTGCCGGCCTCGTCTTTTTCCTGCTGATCGGCAAATGGTTCCAGCAGCGGACCTACCACCGCCTTTCTTTTGAGCGGGATTACAAATCCTACTTCCCCGTGGCGGCCACCATCCGGAAAAACGGCGAAGAAAGATCGATAGCCCTCAACAAGCTGAAGGTGGGGGACACCGTAATCATCAAAAACCAGGAGCTGATCCCCGCCGACGGGCTCCTCATCCGCGGAACCGGCAATATCGACTACAGCTTCGTCACCGGAGAAGCCGAACCGGTCGGCAAACGGGCCGGCGACCAGCTTTTTGCCGGCGGCCGCCAGATGGGCGATACCCTGGAACTCCAACTGACCCGCGAGGTTTCGCAGAGTTACCTGACCCAGCTTTGGAACGATGAGGTCTTCACCAAGGAGACGGCAGCCGGCGCCAGCGAGTTTGCCAATATGGTCGGCAAGTACTTCACGGGCGTTGTCCTGGTCATCGCGCTGGTCACCCTCTTTTATTGGCTGCCCAAAGACATGGGCCTGGCCATCAACGCTTTTACGGCGGTCCTGGTCTTCTCCCCCCCCCCCGCGGCGCTGGTCGGGTCTGGCGCGACGCTCGCCGTCGGCTGGTTCCAGTCGCGGGAGGCCCGCCGGGGAAGCCGGGAGGCAGCCGACCTGGAGCAGCAATGGAGGAACGCGCACCAGGCGTCGGAGTGGCTGGTCAGCGA
>CALMYQ010000113.1 GCA_937873655.1 uncultured Lewinella sp.
CAACTTACGACTATTGACTTACAACTTACGACTATTGACTTACAACTTACGACTATTGACTTACAACTTACGACTAATGTTCACCAATTTGAGGAGCGATTCCACCAGCAGGCTGTTCCTGGTCCATAGCAGGTCGTGGCCGCGGCCGGGGACCATCCGGAAATCGAGGACGGAGCCCGGCGGGAGGTGGTTGCGGGCAAAAACGGCGTTTTCGGGGTAAATGAGCCCGTCCGAATCGCCCTGGAGGATAATGCAGGCGGCTTGGATGCAGCCCCAATACGGCAGCATTTTGGCCAGTTCAGCGCGGTGTGAGAGCTTTTCGCGGGTCGCTACCCGGAAGGAGGGCGGCACCAGCCAACGCAACCACCGGGAATCGCTGGGCCGGGAGATCCAGGGAATGAGCTCCTGGCCGGGCGCCAGGGAAGCCGATTGGAGCAGCACCCCGTCGATGAGGTCCGGATAATCCATGCAGAGGCGCGCGGCGACGGTCCCGCCGTACGAAGAGCCGTGCAGGATGACGGAAGGATGTCCGCCCTTTTCCTGCCGGATCAGTTCAGCGATCATGGCCGCCTGCTTTCGGACGGATAGTTCCGGCAAGCCGTACCCCGATTTTCCGTACCCCGGCCGGTCGACCGCCAGCAATTTGGCCTGGGACAGCAGCGAGGTGTTCTTCATCAGGCTCACCCAAAACGACGAAGAACTCGGCGCCCCGTGGATAAACACGATCAGCGGCAGGGAGTCGGCGCCGATCTCCACGAAGCGGAGCCGGCGGCCCTGAATTTCGCGGTAGCCGATCTCGGGCCGGTAGCCCAGTTCGTTTTGGGCCAGGTCGCGGGAGAGTTCCGCGTCGGTCATCCGGAAGCCGAGGAAGTGGTAGGCGTACAGGTAAAACCCCAGGAAAAGGGCCAGCAAATAGAACCGTTTCTTTTTCCACCAGGGGCGTTTCGGTCTTTGGGCGCGCATGGCTTTTTTAAGGAATAGAACAGCGGTTGGCCCTGCCGGTTCAAAAATATCGGTCGATTCATTGACAGGTAAGGGATAATGGGTTATTTTTGCGGCGCTGTTCGAAGGAACAGTAGCGATTTGCCTGATTTTCTTTGTACGCTTAAGTTTGAAGTCCTGGTTTTTTCCTGAGGTTTGAAGAATTGAGGAACTGAAGAATCGAGGAACTGATTTATTAGATGGAAACTAGAATCCGGAAAATCGTTCATATTAAAGGTCCCGTAGCTCAGCTGGATAGAGCAACTGACTTTAAGCCGTTGTCGGCTGATACCGGCAACAATCAGGAGCCTTTGCAGGGAACAACAACCTGTAAAGTGGACGCCACCGTATCGGGGAAACCTAAGTTCCGGATGGAATACGGCAATCCCGAGGAAACCTTTAGTAAAAGGGCTCCGTAGAGACTAAACGTGGCGCATCTGAAACGATGAAGTGATAGTCCAGACCACAAACCGTTGTGCCGATGGCATGACGGGCGGCGAAAGCCGTAGCGGGTAAGCTAATCAGTAGGTCACAGGTTCGAATCCTGTCGGGATCACCAGAGAATGAAAAGCTGGCTCATTTGAGCCAGCTTTTTTTTATTGCCCGTTGGGCAAGCGCAGCTTGTTCATAAGGGCAATAAAAAAAAGCGATAGGCACGCAGTGCCGGCTTTTCATTTTGACCTTGGAGCCGTACAGGATCAATGCAATTCATCCTGTATTTTTTCTATGGGCAAGCGCAGCTTGAACTTTTACCGCAACGAACACAAAGATAACCACGAGGTGCACCAGGAGGACAGCCTCACCTTGTGTCCCTTGTGAAAACCCTTCGTGTACCTTGTGGTAAAAAATACCCGGGGAATGATGCGCACTAACCCGGGAAAAGAACTACTTCCGGAACGGCGACCGTCATTATTACCGCGGAATGGCCCAGAAAAACGATAGGGAAGTGGTCCTCCCCGTAAAACCGGACGCCTGGGCCATCCTGGAAAAGCGAAATTTCGACCTCAGCGGCGATACCAACCAGGAAGCCAACCGGAAGTTGAAAACGATTGCGGCCATGGCCGGCATCGATGAGCTGGTCTCAGAAGGCGCAAAGCGGGCGCCTAAATGGAAGTTCGTCACTACGCACACCGCCAGGCGCAGCGCGGCCACCAATCTATACCTCCAGGGCGTCAGCCTGAAGATGATCGCTGATCTAGGTGGCTGGGGGGATGAGGGTACGCTACGGGTTTATTTGAGGGCCAGCGGGCTGGGTATGGCTTTGGTGGCTAGGGATTTGGGGTTTTTTAGGTGAGGGTTTTATAGAGTTTCGGTTACTTAAAGTTTTTACCTTGTCGACTATTTGGCACAATATTGTCAATTTTATCTTTGAACTTACTTACAGCATCTTCACACAATTTATGTAATTCCCTAATCGAGATCCATATTTTTTCACCAGTATCAGCCTGCTGAATAAAGAAAACTTGGGTGTCATTTTCTTTTGGGAGCTTATCATTATTAGGCATCAAAATGACATCTTTCCCTAGGATAGCATTGTGAACTAAAAAAGATCTGGCTTTTTGATATATATATTTTAAAATTTGTTCACTCAAGTTTTGTTCAAAAAAAGAGCTATTTAATACTTTAAAATGCTCCCATCCATCATCTTTTATATACGTTTTTTTTCCATCCAAATCAATAAGAAAAAACTTATCACCTCGAAGATAGCTACCGATGCTATCGACAATCGAGAATAATAGTATTGCACTTGGATAGCCTAAACATCCGTTGCCATTTGGGAACTCATCTGATTTAGTTTTGTCAAAATTTGCACAAAATTTAGCTGCTATAAGAGTCTCAACTAGAGATTCTTTTAACATGGAAGCAGGTGTGTCGTGAAGTGCCATTCTTAGATCGTTTTTTATACAATAGACAAGAACAGCTTAAGAAAAGTTCCCAAAAACTACCTCAACACCCGATTAGCCAACCCAATCCCCGCAGCCGTCCCCACAGCAATAATCGCAATCAAAAGCAGAACAGCCAGTAGACCCGAACCAGCAAATTTTACTTTATCGTCTTTCAGACAAGTAATTTTTGACCGCAAAAGCCTGACTTCATGATGGTTCGTCATCCACGCAGCCAACCCATGCAGCCCATAACCTGGCCCGGCTTTGTTCTCATTCAATCAAATATCCTATCCGTACCCAGCATGTCCTTGATATTTTCAGCATGCTGAACCTGTGTTTCCATGTTTTCTCCATTTTTTACCGCTTCTTTTAATATGCCGGCTACTTCATTTTTATCGGCGCAAATTTTGGCTGGCATTCTGGTTTTACAACGGAATAGATATCCAGGTCGCCGCCGGGGTCCTCCATTACAAACAGTTCATGGATAAGGGCGTGGTAGGAAAAAATTCCCCGGGTATGCCCGAACCGGTCCTCAAACCGAAAGCCGTACCGGTGGGCCAGGCTTTGGTATCCGGCCGACAGTTGCTTTGCGGAGCCCTCAGCCTCCTGCCCGATCGGGCTTAGCATGCGCTCCAGAAAAGCGCTCGTGTCGATCAGCCCCGGAGACAGGCTATCCGTCCAGCCGGCGAGGGTGCTTTGATTTTTGCCTTGCTGCGGCGTACACATCAAGAAGACAAGCAGCGGCAAAAACTTGAGGTCTGAGGTGTTCATTCAGGCGTTAGGTTGCAAAACAAATTGCTTTAGGCGGCCTGAAGTTTTACTTTTCGCGGTAATATAATGATTACCTCAGATTTGAGCACTTTAATCCTACTGCCTGAGGATAAACCGAACCGGAACGGTCAGGTGCGTTTCGACGGGTTTGCCGTCTTTAATGGCGGGGAACCATTTGTCCTCCATCATGGCCACGAGGTCAGCCGCGGCTTCTTCACAGCCGGTGCAGGAGTTGTCTTTGGAGGTCACTTCCAGATTACCCTCGAGGTTACCTTCCGTATCGATAGTGAAGGACACGTATTCCAGGCCTTCCTCCCCATACTTTTGGGCTTCTTCCGGGTACTCAATGTAATGGTTGTCAAAGAACTCCTGCATTTCGTTGTTTGAGCAGGCGAGTTTGTCCTCCTTCATCAGGCAGGAACCGTCGAATACCGGCGGGCGGTCAAACTCGGAAACGGGTACCATATGCGTCATCTCGACGGTTTTTTCCTTGATGACGGGCTTCTCCCAGGTATACCAGGTGAAGGTGTACGGGTTGTACACTACCATATCCTTCCAGCCGACAAGCTGGTAGTAGGTGCCTTTCTCGGTTGTCTTGATATAGGTTTTATCGTCATCTTTCTGGGCATTCGCCGTCAGCCCCAGGGAGGCAAACAGCACAACCAGCATGACGGTAAGGGGAATTTTAAAGTTGCGTAACATAATAGACATTATTTGATTGGAAAGAGACCTGAGGATGTTCGTTGTTTACCATCCCATGGGTCCCTTTCTGAAAGTTAAAAAAATCACTTTGGCGATGCTGACCGCCAAAACGGATAACGGATTGAAGGTTTCTTTTCAGGTTACACTTCGGCCCGTTCGGCTTTCCGGGCGTACCAGGCGTCGAGCATCCAGGATTCCTTTTCCAGTCCGGAAAGGAAGCCGGAGATCATATCGATGGTGCCTTCATCATTGGAATTGCCGGCGGTTTCCAGCACTTTGCGCATGAGTGCAATGAGCACGCCGTGGTTTTTCAGGATGGCGCCGACCATTTCGCGGTCGTCATGCACCTCACCGGCCTCTTCCACTTCCGTAGCGGACAGGTAATCCGACATGTTGCTCATCGGGCGGTGGCGCAGGGTCAGGATGCGTTCGGCAATTTCATCGATTTTGACGCGGGCATCCTTATAGCGCTCTTCGAACTTGGCGTGGAGGTCGAAAAAATTTTCGCCCCCCACATTCCAGTGGAAATTCCGCAGGTTTTGATAGTAAACCTGGTAGCTCGCCAGCAGCTTGTTCAATGCTTTGGCGGTTTTGTCCGTCTGATATTTATCAAATCCGAGATAGTTCATGTTTGTCAGTTCATTTAGATATTTAAAAATGAGGTGTTACCCTGATCAGGTCGTTACACCATTTTGGCCTCTTTCCTGGCGGCCATGAAGTTTTCGTTGACAGCCTCCCAGTTGATCAGGTCAAAGAACGCATCAACGTAATCGGCGCGCCGGTTTTGGTATTTCAAATAGTAGGCGTGTTCCCATACATCCAGGCTCAGGATGGGTATCCGGTTATTTTGTACAACATCCATCAGCGGGTTATCCTGATTCTGGGTCGATTGTATGAACAGATCACCCACGGGGTCATCCACGCAAAGCCAGGCCCAGCCGGAACCGAATCGGCTCAAAGCGGCGTCTTTGAAAGTCTTTTTGAATTGCTCAAAGGTCCCGAATTTCCGGGCGATGGATTTCCCGATATCAAGGCCTTTGTCCGGTTGCCCGCCTCCGTCCGGCGACAGGATCCTCCAGAATAGGGAGTGATTGTAAAATCCGCCGCCGTTGTTGCGTACAGCCGGCGGGAAATTTGAAACCTGTTCCAGGATTTGTTCAATGGACTGTCCTTCGAGTTCTGTGCCTTCAATGGCCTTATTGAGCTTGTCCGTATAACCCTGGTGGTGTTTGGTGTGGTGGATTTTCATGGTTTCCGCATCGATGTGCGGTTCGAGTGCGTCGTAGGCATAAGGTAAATCCGGAAGTTGAAATTTCATGGTTCAAAATTTTTATGGTTAAAGAGAAAAGGGATCCGGGGCAGGTAGCCCGGCCTGTAAATACTTTCCGTCTTGTGATTTTTGTGCAGATTGGTCTTTGCCGGAACCGTCAGGCAATTTTGGTGTGGCCACCAAAGGGCAGTCGTGTTTAAAACGAATCATGCGCGGCTATGTTCGTTTTGAGCGTGGATAAGTCAAATGCTTCGGTGTTTGTCAGCCCCAACCGAAACCTACCGGACTGCCGGATGACCCGCGGGAAGCTGGGGGCAAGAAAAGGGAAGTTTGTTTCATGAACCGCCGGGTATTTGATTTGATCCAATCGGAAACAGCTGCCTGACCTTGGACCGGCGCAAAATTCTATCATGTTCATGGCAGCCGAGGTACAAAGGTTTATGCCTTCCTGTATAACAAAGAGGATTTGACCAGCTTGTTATTTATCGCATCAATTACGGACACGGTTTTCCCGTGCTCATCAGAAATGAATACTCTTTTCTGGATCGGGGCATAAGCCAAACCGTCCGGGTAATTACCAACCGAAATAGTTGATATGACCTGCAGGGAATGCTCATCGATTACTGCAACTTCATTTTTCCCGGTAGCCGAAGCATACACCCGTTGCAGTTCGGGGACGGCAATTACGCCATGAACATTGGGTATGCCTGGAATGTCTTTGATTACTTTGCCCGAATCGATTTCAAAAACCGTGATCATATCCGACCCCATATGCGCAAGGTAGAGTCTCCGGTTGCTGGCATTGATGCTCTGATAATCGAACCTTGTGGTTCCTCCTGCCAGCGGCACATCGGCAACGAATTCCAATCCGAGTTGTTCCGCGCGTTGTTTGAAATCCATTTGCTGCGAACAGGCTGTGGAAAGACCAAAACCAAGACCCGAGATCCATAGGCAAATTGAAGCGGCTTTCAGCATGGTATGATATGGTTTTAGACTGATTTTCATTACATGTATTGGGAACAGATAATGTTGGCCGGCCGGCAGCGCAGGCATACCCGGTCTGCCGTGTTGAAACCGGCTCAATGCCTTTTTTTCCGAAACAACCCCTTCCCCGCCTTCACCCCCGTAGCCGCTCCGTCCTGCCACGCAAACTGCCCGTTGACCACCGTATGGACGATCCCTTCCGACATCAGGGTGGGGGACTGGTAAGTGGCCCGGTCGATCACGGTCGCGGGGTCAAAAACGACGATATCTGCGGCCTGACCTGTCTGCAGCGTCCCCCGATCCCGCAGGCCGATGGTTTTGGCGGGCAATCCCGACATTTTGTAGACGGCATCCTCCAGGGTCAGGGCCTTCTTTTCGCGGACGTACTCCCCGAGGACCTTTGGGAAACTGCCCCAGGCCCGCGGGTGGCCGCGCTCGCTCAGGGAGGCCCCGCAATCGCAGGCGATGGAAGCGTTGGGATGCTGCATGATCCGGATCAGGTCCGATTCCAGGCCGAAGCGGGCGATAATGCCCTGGTCTTTTTCTTCCAGCAGGCGGATGACCGTTTCTCCCGGCGATTCCAGGCCGTAATCCTCCATGGCTTTGCCCAGCTCCCGTTGCGAATCCAGCAGGAAAACGCCTTTGTAGCCGCCGAACCGCAGTTCCATGGCCTTTTCGGCCTCTCCGATGATCTGCTTGCGCAGGGCCGGATCCTTGAAACGTCCGAGCATGACCTCGTAGCCGCCCGCCTGCGCCCAGGTGGGGATGATGAGGCTGGCCAGGCCCGTCATGCCGGCAAGGTAAGGGTAGACATCAGCTGCCGCCCCGCCCGGAAAGCTGGTTTTGGCAGATTTCATGCGATCCAGTATGACATCGACATTGCCTTGCTCCCATCCTTGCACCTTCATATGGGTGATCAGCGGGATGAGGCCGGCCGCTTCGCCGATCCCGATGGTTTCGGTCATGCCGGCAATGGAACTGAAGCCGCTTTCCGGCGTTACCCGGTCGTGGTTGCTGAAGACGACATTCCAATCGGCGAACGGTTTCAAGACGGCGATGACCTCTTCCGTTGTAGCGTAGTTGCCGGGCACATAATCCAACCCGGCGGATACACCCCAGGCCCCGGCTTCCAACCCCTTTTCGATGCGTTGCAGCATTTCCAGGATCTGTGCCTCGGTAGGGCGCACATTTTCCATGCCCACCGTTTCCATCCAGACGCTGTTGAACCCGATAAAGCCGCCCACGTTCAGGGCCAGGCCCGCGGAGTCCAGGGTGTGCATCTGCTGCGCAAGGTCCAGCGGGCCGTATCCGTCGGGGTTCATGATCTCGGTGGTGACGCCCTGACTGAGCATGTTGACCGCCGTGGGCAAGGCGTCGGCTTCGGCATGGCTGTGAATATTGATGAAACCCGGTGCGATGATCAGTCCGGTGATATCGACCTCCACTGCGCCGACCGCTCTATTCAACCGACCGACGGCAGCAATGGTATCCCCGCTGATGGCTACGTCCCCGATGTAGGAGGGCTTTCCGGAACCGTCCACAATGGTTCCGTTCCGGAAAATGAGGTCGTAGTTTTTCGGGGGCGCGCAGGCGGTCAGGAGAAAGAGGAAACTGAATGGGCATAAGTACCTGAGCAAGCTGGATTTTTGGCAAGACGTGTTGTTCATAAAATATTCGGATTTAAGGGTGTTTAAGGTTGGGTTAAAGATAAATGGTTACCAGGGTTAATCACACAATTTGTAACAGCCGGGAAACGAAAATAGGAAACCCGGCCCTGCTTGATGTACCTTGTGGTAATAAAAATTGCTAAATCACCTCCACCCCCGCCGGCGCCTCCACCTCCGTTTTTACCTCCCCGTTCTCCAGCCGGGTATGCCTGACCCGGACCACCCCCAACGGCGTCGGAAAACTGCCTTCCACCCATTTCAGGTTCCCGAGATGCGGCTCGATCTTGATTTGCCGGCAACCGGGCGCCATGACTTTGATGCCCAGCACATGCTCCGTCAGCCAGGCCGTAACCCCGGACGACCACCCGTGGCACAAGCTGTGCCGGTAGCTGGGATAGCAATACGCCCCGAAAGAGCCGTGGATGTCGTTCATGCCCTCGGGCGTGAATTCATCGAGGCGGGCGGTGTTTTCCAGCCATTCGATGTTGAAATCCTCCCAGAAAGTGGTGGCGCCCATGTCCAGCATGCCGCCCCAGTAGGTCAGGATGATCTCCAGGGCCTGATCGTACATGCCGGCCATACCCAGCGCATCGAGCATGTAAAGGCCGTAAAAGGTGGAAAAACGCGCCGCGCCGTCTACCGCCACCACCTCCTCGCAGGCTTTATCCGGGTCCAGTATGCCCGCTACCGCCATCAGTGCAGCCGCCTGTTTCAGGTTGTTGTGGTCCATCACCTTGCGGTTAAGCCGTTCGATGGCGGCGGCGCAGGTGGCCATGGCTTCCTTTTCGTCGAGAAATCCGCATAACTTTTGCGCATCCTTCAGGGCCCAAACCAGCAAGGCGCGGAACCCGGCTTCCACCCCCGGCTTGTTCGGCGTGGAAGGCCAGTCGAGGAAGCGGAAATTGCCCAGGGTTTCCGTCCCGTCGTCGGCAATTTTTGCGGCGATCTGGTCGATCAGCCCCACGATATACGCCCGGTGCTTGTTGAGGAATTCCAGGTCGCCGTTCTGCATATACCAGTCGTAATGGATGATCAGGTACCAGAAGGAATAGGACGTCATGTTGTTCATCCAGTTGGGCAGCGGGTATTGCCGGCAGGCGAGGTCCAGGCTGCGGGGCACGACCTCGTTGTAACCGAACACTTTGGTGATGGTGGCCAGTTCCGGGTGGAAATCGCCGAGCCAGACCAGCCGGTCGCGTTTGATCCCGTCCCAGAGGTATTCCTGCATGTTCAGGTGGGTGGTGTAGGCGCCGGTCAACCAGATGGAATCCAGCCGGGGATTGCTGCTTTTGAAAGAACCCAGATACGGGATGTCCCGGTACCGCAAAATGGCCCGGGCCTCCTTCAGGTTGATGAGCGTATTGGGCTGAAGGAGGTCGATCCGGACAAAGCGGAAACCGGTGTTCCCGATCTCGAGGAGCCCGGACCGCGGGATCTCTACAACGATATCGCGCTTGGCATGGTCATCCGTGGAAAACCCCATCAGCCAATCTGAATTGAAGGTTCGGCTGTTGGCCTCCCCGACGGATTCGCCGAAGCGGATGCGCACCAGCGAGGGCTCCCGCCGGGAGGAACCGCCCATCACCAATTGAAGTCCGCCGTGGATCTCTTTGCCGTAATCGAGCAGGATGGACGCCGTATCCTTGTCGGTGCTTTTGATGGAACAAAACCGGGTTTGCCGGTCCATGGTCGACTGGCTGTTGCCCATTTCCAGCAGCACATCGGTATTTTTGATCAACTCGCCTGTCGTGTCGGACGTCCACATGACCCGCAGGGGAGAAATGAAGACCCGGGTCAGTTCGTCCTTTTGGGCGATGCCCTGGTATTCAGGCCCGAAAACCGGCGGCAATTGCGCAAAACAGGTCGCGCCGGTCAGGAGAAAAATAGGAAAAGTTACAGCAAGCAAGCGGGTACGATTCATTTTCGGGCTATTTTTCTTGAATTTCGAAAAGGACTGCGAGAAGTGAAGATAGAATAACCTCCGGTAAATCAGTACCACATCTGCTCCGGTTCTTTTCCTATCTTGGCAACCTCAACTTCCGATGTATGCAAAAAAGAACGAAAAACCACACAATGCCTTCCAAACCGCTGTTCGCTTTCCTTTCCGGCCAGGGCATCCTGCTGAGCGGCCTGCTGATGGCCAACCCCCTGTCCGGGCAGATGGACCCCGGCCGGTTTCCCCGTCTTGTACTGGACAATAACGTGGTCAGAATGGAACTCTACCTTCCCGACCCCGGGCGCGGCTCCTACCGGGCCACCCGCTTCGACTGGTCGGGCATCATATACCGCGTAGCGTACGCAGGGCATGAATATTTCGCCTACTGGAAAACGACCCACGACCCGGATTTTCACGAAGACCTCAGCGGCCCGGCGGAAGGCTGGATCGCGCCAGGGCTGGGGTACGAGGAAGCCAAACCCGGAGAAGGGTTCATCCGGATCGGGGTAGGGGTGCTGGAAAAAGAAGAGGAACCCAAGTACGACGCCTTCAAAACCTACAAGATCCTGGACCACGGAGTGTGGAAGGTCAAACACGGCAGGGATTGGGTCAAATTCACCCACAAAGCGAGCAGCGCCCTGGGCTACGGCTATGAATACATCAAGACGATCAGACTCAACAAAAAGGAACCGGGATTCACCATCAGCCACCGCCTGAAAAACACCGGTGAGAAACAGATCCGCACCGACCAGTTCAACCACAACTTCTTCATCCTGGACAGCGAGGAAACCGGCCCCAACCTGGAAGTCGAATTCCCATACGATATCAGCACGGAAAGCGACCTGAAAGGCCTTGCAAAACTTGACGGGAACAAGATCAATTTCCTGCAACCCTTCGACCATACTTCGGTCTGGATGGAATTGAAGGGCTTCGGCGATTCCGCAGACCAGCACGCCTTCACGGTGCGCAACAAGCGGACCGGCGCCCGGGTGGAAGTGAAATTGGACCAACCGCTGCACGCCATGAATTTCTGGGCCTGCCAGACGACCTTCTGCCCGGAGAATTTCATCCTGATCGACCTGGCGCCAGGGAAAACCTTTTCGTGGCAGGCGGATTACCGGTTGTTTGGGGAGTGAGGCCGTTAAGGGTTGGCTGTTCAATCTGATACCGATTTCATCCTGTGCTTTTTAGCTCCTGATCGAAACGCCCTCGCAGGCCATGGCCGCAGTTGCGATTTGTCTCTAGTGGCGCGAAATCTAGATACCACTCAAGTTTCGCGGCCTCTTTTTCCGACATGCTGCGTTGCCCGCCCCGCCTGCCTTAGTACCTAAGTACGGCGGACAGGGCGGTCACAGAGTCCCGCTATGCTCCCTTCTCGCGCCTTGCCTTTCGAAAAAATAGCCTCCCGAAACTTAGGCGCCACTTAGATTTCGCGCCACTAGCGGCCGCCCACGCGCGCCTGTAGGGCGTTGCTTTTGGTCTTCTGATTGATGAGGTTTTGATTTTCTGATCTTTGCTTCTGGTTTTTGTCCCTTTTTTGGCATTGCCCCAAAAAAGGAACCAAAAAAACGCTAGGACAGCAAACTCTGGCTGCGCCTTTGGTCCACTGGACCAAGCCCGCGAATGTTCGGTCACTGCTGTCCGGCCGCCCGCGCCGTCTTCGTTAAGGGCGTTTTTGGTAGTTGAC
>CALMYQ010000114.1 GCA_937873655.1 uncultured Lewinella sp.
GGACCACTCAGGGCACTAAGGGCACTTAGAATATGGACCACTCAGGGCACTCAGGCGACAATGATATTGGCTTACCAATTCGGGACCGTTCAGAATTTTGTGTCAACCGGATTTTTAGCATGCGCAGCTTGCTAAAAATCAGATCTTTGCGTCTTTGCGTTCACCAATTCCTACGGGCTTAGTAATCCTCCCAAACGACGGCTGAAACGCGCCAGCCGGTTTCGGTTTTGATGAATTGGAAGAGTTTGCGACCGGTCTGTTCGAAAGTTCGGCCGTTCAGGGCGCCTTTTTTCCGGTATTGGGAAAAGCGTTGGGCTATATGGCCGGTGATCCGGGAATCGCCGGATTCCTCCCATTCGGCAAAGCCGGTCAGGGTGCCGTCGGAGAGGATCTTGCGGCGGGGAGCGATGAAGGAATCCAGGTTGTACACTTCCTGTTCCAGGCCGGATTTTTTGATGATGAGGGCTTCGGGGATACAGGTAGAATAAATGGCACCCCAATCGGGTTGACGGCCGTCTGCGTTGGTGAAGATGTCAAAAAAACGGGCGGTCAGCCGGTCTATTTCCGCCTGGTCCAGGTCCAGGATCATCCGGTCCATTCCCCGGAATTCGTCCTTGAAGCAGGGCAGATCCAAACGGCATTTGCTGTAAAAAGTAAAGCCCGTTTTTTTGTAAAAAGCGATGGAAGGGTAATTGGTATCCAGGACGCAGAGGTGCAGAAATCGCTTGCCGGGCATCCCCCCTACCCGATCGATCAGCTCCGCCATGACCTTTTTCCCGATCCCACCGCCTTTAACTTCCGGCAGCAGATAGATCTTTTCCAGTTCGCACCCCTCCCCTTCGGGCATTTCATCCAGCCCGGACCGGGTGTTGAGTTTGACAAACCCCACAGGGCGGTCATCCAGATTGATCAGGAACCATTCGATATCCGGTTTTTCCAGGTCGGCAGTCAGGCGGGTAATACTGTATTCCCGATCCAGGTACCATTCCAGGCCGCCTGCTCCCCAGTGGGTGTGAAAATTGCCGGCATAGGCCGTTATGGCGACTTCATGCAGCACGGGTACTTCGGCGATGCCGACTCGGATCAGTTTCATCGGGCAGAAAATTTTTTCAAGGACGAAAAAAAGGAAAAAATCCGGGAAATCAGGCGGGTTTGGGGTGGGGATTTGTGGAGCCCGACCGGCAGTGCGTGCGGACATGGCAAGCCTTTATGGAAAGATCTGAGAAACCATTTTTAATATCGGATAATATTATTTATAAAGTAAACCGATATTAAAATCGTATCTTTGTCAAATGAACTGGAAAGCATATAGCTGGCAATTTGAAGGTTGGGAAAAAAGCCTGGACCGGATAAAAGGGAAAAAAGCCCGATTGGATGCACTTCGCCCGTTACCTGCGCATGCCGTTAAGAAGATCAGGGAAAGTCTGATTTTGGAATGGACCTATAATTCCAACGCCATTGAAGGCAATACTTTGTCCCTTCAAGAAACCAGACTGATCATTGAAGATGGGCTGACGGTTAAAGGGAAATCGCTGCGGGAGCATTTTGAAGCCGTCAACCACCAGGAGTCCATTGAATTCGTGGAAAGCCTCGTGTCCGATAATTACCAACTGAAGGCGTCCGATATACTTGATGTTCACAAGCTGGTTTTGGACCGGATAGAGAAGGATTTTGCGGGACGGTACCGAAATACCGGCGTCCGGATTGCCGGCGCCAATTTTGTCCCGCCTAACGCCCTTAAAATAGATGCATTGATGGAGGATCTGATCGATTGGGCCAACGGGAACAATGATACCCTTGATCCGATCGTCAAGGCAACCATTTTTCACCATCGGTTTGTATGGATCCATCCTTTTTTTGATGGGAACGGACGTACGGTACGGCTCATTTTCAATCTCCTGCTCATGAAGGACGGCTTTCCGCCTGCCATTATTCTGAAAAACGACCGCAAAAAATACTATGATGCCCTGAACAAGGCCAACAATGGGGATTATTCCAAATTATTGTTGCTGGTTCTCCAGGCCCTGGAGCGATCATTGGACATTTATCTTTCCAGCCTCACCAACTCCTACGATGATTATTCCTCCATTTCAACTATCGCTGAAGATCCTGAAGTACCCTATGGTGCTGAGTACATCAGCTTACTGGTCCGCCAGGGTAAAATAGACGGTTTCAAAGAACAACGCAACTGGCTCACCACCAAAAAAGCCGTCCTGAACTATATCGAAAAAAGGGACCGCAAAAGGGTCCTGAAAAGCTGATCGCCTGAATTTTTATTGTTCCTGTCCGCATTTCCCCTAAAAGTTACATACACCCCCGCAGTATGTAAGAAAACCCACCTCAACGACCGCGTTTACCGGAATAAATTTGTAGAAATCCTGCTTTCACCGGATAAAATCCGGCCTGAACGCATAGTTCATTCACTTTTTATTTAAAAATCCAGTCAACTTATGGGAACTTTTACAGCCAATCACATGGCCCGAAGATGGTTGACCGCTTCGCTCTGGCTGTTGTCCGTAGTCTGCCTCAGCGCTCAGATGCGGACCATTTCAGGGACCGTGGTCTCCTCAGAAAAGGAACCCCTCATCGGGGCCACCATTCTGATCGACAACGCGCCGGATCGCGGAACGGTTACGGACATCGACGGCAACTTCTCCATTCAGGCCGCCACGGGTGAGAAATTGCGGATCTCGTACACCGGCTACGAACCGCTCCTCGCGGAGGTCACCGCCGAATCCAGGTACAGCCTTGTGTTGTCTTCAACTGCCGTGCTGCTTGACGAACTCGTAGTGGTCGGATACGGTACCGCCAAAAAAAGCGACCTCACCGGGGCCGTCTCCTCGGTCACCGGCGACCAACTCCGGAGTTCCATCACCACCAACCTCGACCAGGCCCTTCAGGGGCGGATCGCAGGGGTGCAGGTCACCCAAAATTCCGGCCAGCCCGGCGGCGCGGCTTCCATCCGCATCCGGGGCGCCAACTCCATCACGGGCTCCAGCGAGCCGCTCTACGTCATCGACGGCATCCCCTTCCAGGGCGACGGCGCGGGCGTAGCCGGCTTCGACTGGGCAGGCGGCGCCAACGGCCAGAACCGGGTCAACCCGCTGTCCACCATCAACCCGAACGACATTGTCCGGATCGAGGTGCTGAAAGACGCTTCCGCCTCCGCCATTTACGGGGCGCGCGCCGCCAACGGCGTGATCCTCATCACCACCAAACGCGGGCAGAAAGGCGAGTCCAAGATCTCCTACAACGGCTACTACGCCAACCAGTCGCTGCCCAAAAAGCTGGAAATGATGGACCTGCCGCAATTCGCAGATTATCAATTGCAGATTGCCTCCGACCTGGACCTGTTCCCCAATCAGCGCTACCTCGATCCCACCCTGCTGGGGCCGGGCACCGACTGGCAGGACGCCGTCTTCCGCAATGCGGGCATCCAGAGTCACCAGCTTTCCGTTTCCGGCGGTACGGACAAGACCACTTATGCCGTTTCCGGCGGGTATTTCAACCAGGACGGCATCATCATCGGCTCCAATTTCGACCGCTTCACTACCCGCATCAACCTGGACAATCAGGTGAAGGACTGGATGAAGATCGGCGGCAGCCTGGCCTACGCCAATACCAACGAGCGCATCACCCTCAACGACGGCGGCGACGGGGTCATCATGCAGGCCCTGATCATGCAGCCCGACGTCCCGGTGAAGTACATCAACGGCAACTACGCAGGCCCTGATGTTTCCCTGGGCGGCACCAGCTACAACCCGGTCGCCTCGGCCCTGCAACGCAACAACACCCTCCGCCGTCAGCGCCTCATGGCCAACATCTACGGCGACGCTACCCTGACCAAGGGCCTGACCTTCCGCAGCGAGATCGGTTTTGACAACAACCACTCGCTCAACAAGGCCTTTCACCCGACCTACAAGTGGGGCGTACTGGAAAACAACGAGAACCAGCTCCGCCAGCGCGAGGAAAGCAGCTTCTTCTGGATCTGGAAGAACTACCTGACCTACGACTTTACCGTCGGCAGCGCCCACCACCTCACCGCAATGGTAGGTACGGAAGCCCAGAAGTCAACCTGGGAAGGATCGCAGGTGACCAAGAAGAATTTCTCCTCCAACGATATCCAGGTGCTCAGCGAAGGCGACGACCTGACCTCCCGCACCAGCGGCTGGAAGGATGCTGCGGCCATCGCCTCCTATTTCGGCCGTTTCAACTACACCTTCGACGAGCGGTACCTGTTCACGTTCACCATGCGGGCCGACGGTTCGTCCAAATTCGGCCCCGAAAACCGCTGGGGCTATTTCCCGTCCGGGTCCTTTGCCTGGCGGCTCGGCCGCGAAGGCTTCATGGAGTCCCTCGGTTTTATCAGCGACCTGAAGCTGCGCATCGGCTACGGCGAAGTGGGTAATCAGGCCATCGGCAACTACCTCTGGGGATCGGCGCTCCAAACCCTCAACACGCCGTTCGGAACGGCCTATCGCCTGGAGCGCATTTCCAACCCCAACCTGAAATGGGAAGCTACCGCCCAATACAACATCGGCATGGACCTGTCCCTGTTCGAAGGCCGGGTGGATCTGACGGTGGACCTCTACAACAAGCAAACCCGGGACATGCTCCTCCTGCTGAGCGTGCCCAGCTATCTCGGCGGACCGAACTACAACGACATCCGGGCGCCATACGCCAATGTGGGCAAAATGGAGAACAAGGGCGTCGACCTGGCCCTCAGCACGCGCAACATCCGTACCAAGAACTTCACCTGGAATACGGACCTCACTTTCTCGTTGAACCGTAACAAGGTGCTCGAACTGGACGACGATTCCAAGATCTACTGGCGCAACCTCTACTGGTACAGCGAATTCCAGACGGCCACCCGCACCTCTGTGGGTCAGCCGCTCGGCATGTTCTACGGATATGTAACGGAAGGGCTGTTTGAAAACGAGCAGGATATCCTCAACCACGCGGTACAGGTGCAAGCGCCGGGCTCCGTCACGGACGATCATCCCAACGGCGTCAACCTGGTAGACCGCCGGACCGGCATGTGGATCGGCGATATCAAGTTCAAGGACCTGAACGGCGACGGTGTCATCAACACCAACGACCAGACGCTGATCGGCAATCCCAACCCGGATTTCACCTTCGGGCTGAACAATACCTTCACCTTCGGCCCGTTCGACGCCACCATCTACCTCAACGGCGCTTACGGCCTGGACGTGCTTAACTATTCGCGGGTGCTGATCGAGGGTCAGACGAGCATTTACAGCAACCAGTCCGCTGCGGTCGCCAACCGCGCCCGGTTCGCGCTCAACGACCCGAACGGCTCCGTTACCGATCCGGCCAACGTCTACCTGGCCAACCCCGGGGCCGATGTTCCACGCCCAACCACCACCGACAACAACCGCAACAACCGGATGTCGGACCGATTCATCGAGGACGGCTCCTACCTCCGGATCCAGAACATCCGGCTGGCCTACACCTTGCCGGCAACCCTGACCGGCCGCTACAAGATCGAACGGCTTCGGTTGTACGTGAACGTGCAGAACCTCAAGACCTTCACCAATTATTCGGGCTACGACCCCGAGATCGGTTCGTTCAACCAGGATCCGCTGATGCAGAACATCGACATGGGCCGTTATCCGACGCCGCGGATGTTCACTTTCGGCCTGGACCTCGATTTTTAGACAATCTCCGGCGGGATCGGATTTCCATTCCGGTTGCCGCTGAAACGCTGGTTTTAAACAAGAAAATCATGACAACCAAATTCAACTATATCGCGTCCCTTTTCCTGGTGCTCCTGCTGAGCTCCTGCACCAAGGAATTCCTGGACATCAAACCGGTCGACCGGCTGACGGCAGATAACTTCTACCGCTCGGAATCCGAGATCAAAGCGGCTACGGCTTCCCTTTACGGGTTCCCCTGGTTCGACTTCAACGACAAGTTTTTCTGGTGCGCCGGCGACGCCATGGCCGGCGACCTGTACCACACCTGGGATCAGGAAGGTCAGTATTTCTACTTTTCCTTCACGGAGGGTAATGCCCACCTGTCGGCAGCCTGGAAAGGCCTGTTCCGGGTGATCTCTTATGCCAACTCCATCATCAACGACATGCCACGGGCGGCAGCCGGCAACGTCCCGGACGAGGTGATCAACAGGGCATTGGGTGAGGCCCGGTTCATCCGCGGTACGGCCTATTATTTCCTGGCCGAGTACTGGGGGGAAGTGCCCATCGTGGAGAATTCGACGGAACTGGTGACCAGCAACAACCTGTTCCTGCCCAAGAACACCCGTTCCAGCGTATACGAATTCATCCGCCGGGACCTGACCTATGCCGCTGAGAACCTGCCGGCCTCCGACGAACCCGGCCGCGTGACCCAATGGTCGGCTAAAGGCATGCTGGCCAAACTGTACCTGACCATGGCCCAGGACCTGAAAGATCCAAAATCGGGCGAGTATTTCAATATGGCCAGGCAAACGGCAGGCGACGTGATCACCAACAGCGGCCTGAGCCTGATGCCCAAATACGCCGATCTGTTCAGGATCGAAAACAACAACAATCCGGAATCGCTCTTCGCATTCCAGTTCATGGAAGGTTCCTACGCGCTGGGCAACAGCCGGCAGGCCAACTGGGCGCGCTCCAGCCTCATCACCGGCAACAGCGAGGCCTGGGGAGGCGGCAAATGCGTGACGTATGATTTTGTGAAGAACGTCGAACCCGGCGACCTGCGCCAACCGGCCATCTATATGGCGCCCGACGATTTTTATCCGGAGATCAACAAGAAAAACGGCGGATACCGGTACAATATCGTCACCCGCGACCCGACCGACCCGAACATCGTGGTGGAAGGGGCTACGCCGCTGCTGAACAGCCTCAAGAAATACGTGGTCGGCAGCGCGGACGATACCGGCGGCAAAGTATCCACGGGGCAGGCGGTTGCCATCAACCAGTATGTACTTCGCCTGGCGGACGTCTACCTGATTTACGCCGAAGCGACGCTGGGTTCCGGCAGCTCTACCGCCGACGGCGCCGCGCTCAACTATTTCAACGCCATCCGCTCGCGGGCAGGCCTGGCGCCCAAAACCAGCCTGACCTTTGCCGATATCATGAAGGAACGCCGGGTGGAATTCGGCCTGGAAAGCCTCGCCTGGTTCGATGTCAAGCGGTTCTATTACCGGGACAGCGCCGGCGCCCTGGCCTACCTGAACGCACAACAGCGCCAGGAGACCTACCAGCGCATCCAGGGCAATAACGCACCGGACGAGAACACAATGGAAGGGTACACCCTGACACCGGCTACCAGCACGATCGTCGTGGCGGATGCCGATATGTTCCTCCCTATCCCGGCAGCGGAAGTGGTGGCCAACAGCATGCTGGCGCCGACCGAACCGGCCGTGGAATACGAGTTCCATTAAACCGATTTGTTAACCGATCCAAATTCGGATAAAATGAAATTTTCGATCAAACATATTTCCCTGCGCCTCCTGTTGTTGCTGGTCGTGGCCGGAATAGGCCCGTCCTGCGAAAAGGACGAACCGGCGGCCAACAACGGCGAGCCGGTCGTCTACTACGTCAGGTCGACCGAGCCGGCCAAAGCCGATTCGCTGCTGGTCGGCGCTTTTATGGGCAACCTCATTGCCATCGTCGGTGACAACCTGGGCGATACCCGCGAAATGTGGTTCAACGACCAGCGGGCCACCCTGAACCCGACGTACATCACCGACAAGACCATCCTGGTCAACGTACCCAGCACCGTTCCTGCTGAAGTGACCAACCAGATCAGGTTCGTCTTCGGCGACGGCAGCGAGTACCTGTACGATTTCTCGGTCAATGTACCCGGTCCCGTGCTGACCGGCATCAAATGCGAGTATGTACCCGACGGTCAGACGGCCGTGTTGTACGGCGATTTTTTCTTCGAGCCCAAAGTGTTCTTCCCCGGCGACAAGGAAGCCGAGGTGGTGAGTTTCGACAAAACCTTTGTGGAAGTGACCGTACCCGACGGCTCCGGACCCGGCCAGATCGAACTGCGCACCAAGTTCGGCAAGGCCAGATCGTCCTTTTATTTCCGCGACGACCGGAATACCATCCTGGATTTTGACAATCTGCTGCACGAAACCTGGACGGCGCCCATCGCCAATGCGGCCGAGAACCCCGATCCGGCGCCCTGCTCCGGCAATTACGCCTATTTCAAAAACGATGCCGACGGCGCCTGGATGTGGGTCAACGAGCTGACGATGCAGTATTGGGCCCCGCGCGGGCGCGGTAACCGGCCCCTGGCAACCGGTTCGATCAACGACCTGGTCTTCCGCTTTGAGGCCAATGTACCCATCGAGTGGAAAGACGTCCGGATGGAGATCTTCCTGGGCCCTTATGCCGAAGACCACGGCCGCGATGTATCGAGCACGGCGGTAGCCCGCTGGCAACCCTGGAAAAACGGACCGTTTACTACCGACGGCTGGCAAACGATCTCCATACCGCTGACGGAGTTCAAGTACTACAAGGACGACCCGGCCGACGCCGCCACCGGCACCCGGACGATCGAGAACCTTTCGTCCCTGACGAACGTGACCATGATGCTCTTCGGCCCGGCTGACGGGGCAAATCCGGTGTATATCGCGTTCGACAATGTCCGCATCGTTGAGAAATAATTTGAAGGAGGAAACCGGCCTGCTGAACAGGCGGCCGGACCTCCGACAACACCAAACCGTTTAACATCATGACAAAATACAGATTAAGTACCCTCATCATGCTGTTGGCGCTGGCCGCGGGTTTCTCCTTCCTGTCTTGCGAGAAGGACGAACCCGAGGTGATCAGGCTCGACAGCTTTGGTCCGTCGCCGGTCTTGCGGGGCGGCGACCTCAAATTTATCGGCGAGCACCTCGACAAGGTCACCGAGATCGTACTGACCAGCGGGGTAAGCGTCACGTCGTTCAAATCCAAATCGCCGGAATTGCTCGTCATTACTGTTCCGGATGCTACGGTAGACGGGAAAGTGGTCCTCAAAACACCCGACGGCGATATCGAGACCAAGACCATTCTGACCATTTCAGAACCCATTACGATCACCTCCATCACCCCGGCCAGGGTCAGGCCAGGCGACATCGTCACCATCAGCGGGGACTATCTCAACCTGGTCAGGGAGGTCATTTTCAACAACAAAAAAACCGTGACCGTTTTTCAAAGCCAGTCGCGCGAAAAACTGGAGGTCAAGGTTCCGGATGATGCCCAGACCGGCAAGGTGGTCGTTTCCAACGGCGAGGCCGATCCGATCCTGGTAGAATCGGAAACAGACCTGGAAGTAGCGCTTCCCATGGCCCTGCAGGTATTGCCCAACCCGGTGAAAGCCGGCGCTGAACTGACCATCACAGGCGAGGACCTGGATCTGACGCAAAAGGTGGTTTTCGGCGGCGGCAGCAGCGTTGATCAGTTCGTCAGCCGGGAAGCCGGCAAACTCGTCGTAACCGTGCCCGCAGATGCACAGGACGGCAAACTGGGCCTGATCGCCGCTTCGCAGGTTGAGACCGAATCGGCGGTCTCGCTCGTCATGGTTGTTCCCTCGATTGCGGATATCAGCCCGAATCCGGCCAAGAACGGCGGTACCGTCACCATCACCGGTACGGACCTTGACCTGGTGACCTCGGTTGTTTTCGGCGGCGGAAAGACCGGGGAAATTCAGGGTTCTTCGGCAACATCGCTTACGGTCAAAGTCCCGAACGACGCTACCGTTGCTACCGTCACCCTCAATACGGCCGCTAACAAATCGGTTGCCTCCACCGCAGTGCTGGACCTGCTCAAACCGGTGATCGAATCCTTCTCACCGACGGAGACCCAGGCGAACAAGGACATCACGATCACGGGTACCGACCTGGACCTGGTGGTGAAAGTGATCTTCGGCGGCGACAAGGAAGGAACGATCGTATCGGCTTCCGAAACCGAACTGACCGTGACGGTCCCTCCGGGCACCCTATCCGGGGCTTTTACCCTGGTGGCCCGCAACGGCGATATGACGGTTTCTACCCAGGAACTGACCATTCTGGCGTCCAACGTACCGATCATCCTGAACATGCCGACCCAGGCCAAACCCGGCGAAATGATCACCATCGAAGGCGAAAAGCTCGACCTGCTGACCGACGTCATTTTCCCGGTCGGGATCAAAGCCACCATGTTCGGCATCAAGACGGCTACTATCCTGCAGGTGGTGGTCCCCCTCGACGTACAGAAAGGGATCGGCGTGATCACCTTCGTCACTTCCGAGAATGAAACGACCACTTCGCCCCCGATCAACTTCCAGGGCGTGGATGTCGTGACCGACCCGACGCTGGTGTTCTTCAACTTCGACAACCTGAACCGTTGGTGGGGCGATACCGGCGATAACGAGAACGACCCGGATCTGAGCCTGGACGGTTCCAATTATTTCCGGGTGAACGGCTCGCTGTCCGGTTGGACGGGCTTCTTCTGGCGCAACGGCAAGAACGAATTCCCGGCCGACGTGATCGGCACCAACGTGAGCAGCTATGTCCTGAAATTCGATGTCAATATCCTGGAGCCGATCACCGGCGGTGAGTTCGCCTGGCGTTTCAAGGGCAGTTCCGGCGATTTCTGGTATTACTGGAAACCCTGGGAAGCCACCGGCTCGTACATGACGCCCGGGTGGATCACCGTGACCATTCCGCTGACGGCTTTCTCGTCGGGCGGTACGCCGATCACCGATATGTCGACGATAAACGAGGACTTCGGCGTGGCCTTCAACAACGGCAGTTCCGCCGTCAATGCCTGTTTTGACAACGTACGTTTCGAATTGCAATAAAACCAGCTGCAGAAAACCGGTAAGTCGTATTGATTTGTAATTTTGAAAGTGCGATAGGGGCGTTCTTGCGAGCGTCCCTTTTTATTTTTCCCTATCTTTGTACGAACAATCGTTCGTATTAAATTTAAGTCCTATGCCAATATACCATAAACTGGGCAAAATACCGCCCAAACGCCATACGGTCTTCGAAAAACCGGACGGCGGCCTGTACTACGAACAGCTTTTCGGCACCGTCGGATTTGACGGCATGTCGAGCCTGTCCTACCATATCCACCGCCCGACCATGGTGAGCGAGATCCGGGGCGCCCGGGATGTCAGTCCGAAGATCGCGGTGGAAAAGAACATGCAGGCTCGCCTGCTCAAGGGGTTCCATGCCGGGCCCAAGGACGATTTCCTGGAGAGCCGCGAACCGCTGCTCGTCAACAAGGATATCCATATCGGGGTGGCGGCGCCCCGGAAGTCGCTCCGGGATTATTTTTACAAGAATGCCGACGCGGACGAGCTGCTGTTCATCCACCGCGGCACCGGCACACTGCGCACCTTTCTGGGCAATATCGATTTCGAATACGGCGACTACCTGATCATCCCGCGCGGCATGATCTACCAGATCGACTTCGACACGGAAGACAACCGGATCCTGTATGCCGAGTCCTTTCATCCGATCTATACGCCGAAGCGGTACCGGAACTGGTTCGGGCAATTGCTGGAACATTCGCCCTTCTGTGAGCGGGACTACAAACTGCCAGCCGGGCTGGAAACGTACGACGAAACGGGGGAATTCCGGATGCAGATCAAAAAGCAGGGCATGCTGCACGACCTCGTGTACGCCTCGCACCCGTTCGATGTGGTGGGTTGGGACGGTTACAATTTCCCGTACGGCTTTTCGATCCACAACTTCGAACCGATCACCGGGCGGGTGCACCAGCCGCCGCCCGTACATCAGACCTTTGAGACGTCGGCGTTCGTGGTTTGCTCGTTCTGCCCCAGGCTGTACGATTACCATCCGAAGGCCATTCCGGCGCCCTACAACCACTCGAACATCGATTCGGATGAGATGTTGTATTATGTGGACGGCGATTTCATGAGCCGCAACAACATCGACAAAGGGTATATTTCCCTGCATCCGGGCGGCATCCCGCACGGGCCGCATCCCGGCGCCTACGAGCGCAGCATCGGCAAAAAGTCGACCGAAGAGCTGGCCGTGATGATCGACACCTTCAAGCCGCTGATGATCACGGAAAACGCGTTGAAGCTCGACGACGGGGTGTATTATCGCTCCTGGATGGAATAATTTTGTGAGGAATTGAAGAATCGAGGAACTGAGGAACCGATTGCGGATCCCGGTTCCTCGATTCCTCGGTTCCACAGTTCCTCAATCAAAAACAATGCAAACCTGGATTCCCATACCCGAAAATTCCGATTTCACGATCCACAACCTGCCGTTCGGGGTCTTTGCCATGGAAAATGAGACCCCCGGCATCGGGGTGGCCATCGGCGACCAGATCCTGGACCTCTACGCCGTTGCCGACCTGGAGCACCTGGACATTCCAGGTGTGGACAAGTCCGTTTTCAACCACAGTACCCTTAATCCGTTCATCCGGTTGGGGAAAAAGACAACGTCAGCGGTTCGCCTGAGGGTGCAGCAGCTGCTGTCGGACGAGCATTCGCCGCTGCGGTCCCGGCCTGAGGTGTTCATCCCGCAATCTTCGGTGACGATGCACCTGCCGGTTGAGATCGGCGACTACACGGATTTTTATTCCAGCATCGAGCACGCCACCAACGTAGGCATGATGTTCCGGGATCCGGCCAATGCCCTGCTGCCCAACTGGCGGCATTTGCCGGTGGGGTATCACGGCCGCTCATCCTCCATTGTGATCAGCGGTACGCCCGTTCGCAGGCCTTCGGGGCAGGTAAAACCCAAGGACGCCGACCAGCCGGTATTCCAACCCAGCGCCCGGCTGGATTTTGAACTGGAAACCGCTTTCATCATCGGGCGGAACACCGAGTTGGGGCAGTCTGTTTCCACGGCCGAGGCCGAGGATTACATTTTCGGGATGGTGCTGTTCAATGACTGGTCGGCCCGCGACATTCAACAATGGGAATACGTACCGCTGGGGCCGTTCCTGGGTAAGAATTTTGCGTCCAGCATCTCGCCCTGGGTCGTCACCCTGGATGCGCTGGAGCTGTTCCGGACGAATGGCCCGGTCCAGGAGCCGGCCGTGCTGCCCTATTTGCAATATTCCGGAAAAAGAAATTACGACATCCACCTGGAGGTCGGCCTGGAGCCGGCATCCGGCGAAGAGACGGTCATCTGCCGGTCCAATTTCAAATACATGTACTGGACCATGTGCCAGCAGCTGGCCCACCATACCGTCAACGGCTGCAATATCCGCATCGGCGATCTGATGGCCTCGGGCACCATCAGCGGAAAGGAACCGGGATCGTACGGGTCGATGCTGGAATTGTCGTGGGCCGGAACAAAGCCAATCCAATTAAAAGACGGCTCAACCCGGACTTTTCTGCAAGACGGCGACACGGTGCGGATGCGCGGCTGGGCGGAGAAGGACGGAATGCGCGTGGGGTTCGGGGCGGTGGAAGGGCGGATTGTGGGGTGATCCTTTTTTAATGCAAAATGTAAAGGTGATAATGTAAAAGTGTTGGGTTGCTTCCGGGTTTGACCCGAAACTTACCCTTACCGCACACCTCACTTTTGCGTTTTAAATTTTCTCTTTTGCATTTTGCATTTCCCTTCCAATTACCCGGCAGGGTCCCTAAAATGCGGAATAAAAAACACCCGCAGCGGGTACAGGAGCCGATTCCGGAACCTGCCCGCTGCGGGAGATGAATTACGAACCTGACCGATTGTTCGGATCACTCGTCTGCTGTTCAGCCGTTAGCCCTAAGCCCCTTGCACCACTTACGACTCACCACTTACGACTTACGACTTACGACTTACGACCTACGACTTTTCCTTCGACTTCATTCAGGATCCCGATAAACAACCGGGCTTCAGATTATTTCATCACGCTGAACTTCTTGACCACTTTTTCGTAGGCGCCCGACAGTTCGAGCAGGTAAATGCCCGCGGGCAGGCTGTTGATGTCCAGTTCCAGGGCATTGGTTTCCGGGTCGATGCGTTGTTCCAGAAGCTGTTTGCCGTTCAGGTCGACAACTTTGAGTGCGTTGACTTCCAGTTTGTCCCAGGTGACATTGAGCAGGTCCTTGGAGGGATTGGGATGGAGTTGGACGCCGGCGCTCGGTTCCTGGCCGACCTGGACTTTGCCCAGGCTGCCGTCGGTGCCGAAGCCAATCGGCGGGAATTCAATCCCGTTCAAAACAGCACAATCGATCGGTCCAACCACCTCTTCAGTTCTTTTCAATTCGCCGCAATCTCTGAAGGTCCTTTCATAACAAGCTTCACAAGGGACTTCACCCGGTGTATAAATCCGTTGAATAATTCGCCTGGCTTCACATTCCGGAACGAAATGCAGGGAAAAATTCATGCTATTTGGAATCACGCCCAGCGGGGTCCATGGGCCTTCATCCTCCGGGCCGCTAAAGAAGTACCAGTCGTGCAGTTGCGCCGGATTCTGTACACCTGTTGAAGACAGGAAGGTTCCGCCGTCAATGCCATGAGAATCAAGGTGAAATTCCGGATCCAAAGTAATTACCGTTACGTCCACATCCATACAAAGGGAAAGGAAGGCATAATTCAGACAGCCGTTCGGATTGCCGTTGTTTACCTGTACGATGATTTCATTCTGACCGGGTATCAGATATTGCGAAATATCGATCGGACCGTTTGGGGTATCCCAGCCGCTCGCCGGAGAAGAAAGATTGGCTGCTGTTTGCCCGTTGATCCAGATCCGGGAGGAGTTGTCCGCCTGCCAGAGGAGCGTCCCGTTGGGGACCATGCAAGGGTCGTGGTCGTCAATTTCAAGATCAAAGGTCCTGCGAAAAAAGAAGGTTCCCGGAGGATAGAGGCAATCTGCCGGCGGCGGGGTTCCCCAAATCGGGATAGCATTCGCACAGGTATTGATATTCAGCGCATCTCCCGGTCCCCATTCATCGCAAAGGCATTGCAGGACACAATTGTTGGCGCAGGGCCCTACATCAAAAACAGGCCCCCAGGGGCCGGTCATGCTGGTGCTGGCCTCCCAACTCAGGTCGGAGAACAGGTGTATCTGAGCGAAAGACCGCTCTGCCGACAATCCCATAACCAGGACCGACGTTAGGACAATCAGTGTTTTTACGAACTTTTTCATGATAATTTTTTTAGGATGAAAAAAAATGAAATCATCCGCCAACCGGTTAAATACAAAAGATACAGGCCTGAATATCAGTCATATACAATCGATTTTCGGATTTGTTTATAGAAGAAAAAAGAGGAAGAAATGTGACGGAATTAATTGGATTTTATTTTTGTCACAATGCGGTAATTAACGGCGCCGTTGAAAAATTTGTCAAAAAATAGAAAGATCTGCCGGCGTTTCGGACCTTTGTAAAGTACGTTCTTAATCCAACGACCATGAACAAAATGTTCCGATCCGCTGTCCTTTCCGCCTGTTTATTCCTCTGCTTGTCAGCGGCTTTTGCCCAGACCAACCCCGAGCAGATCCGCATGAAGGCCTATACCCGCAGCGACGGCGCCTACGCCAAACCGTATTTCCGGACCGCTCCGCAGCTCAACACAAGCGACCAGTACGCCACCCGTTCCGCCGCCACCGGACTGGCCGGCATTCCGGGCTGGATGGACAAGGGCAGCAAGTTCAATACCTTGTTTTATGCGGATTATGTGACCGGCAACGGCCCTGCTTCTCCCATCCCGCGGTTTACCGACCGGATCTACGTGGAGGATGAGTTCGGCGTGTTGTCCAGCTATATCGTACAAGAGGATACGCGAACGTACAAGGTGTACAACACAGCCGACCAGCATATCCTGTACCTCTCGGTGACGCACGAGGGCGAATGGCGATTGTACGACCTGTACGGGCGGATGATCAAGATGTTGTTTTTGGCGGAATGAGGGGGAGGATGCGAGGAACTGAGGAATTGAGGAATTGAGGAATTGAGGAATCGAGGAACTGAGGAACTGAGCCGGCCTGAGGCCGGGGATGCGAGCGGATTATTAAGCGAGACCGGCCCCAAGGACGGGCCGATTGGTAAGCCTGCGCAGGTAAAGATCAATGCTCCGGTTTCTGCCCAGGAAGGATTCCAGCCCGATGCCGAACTAGGGGCGCGAAATTTAAGTTTCGGGAGGCTATTTTTTCGACAGGCAAGGCGCGAGAAGGGCGTTCGATATATTATCCATTCATTTGAGCTTGATGTAAAATTCCCATAAAAATAAGAATTCCCTACCTTTGTTTCTCAAGCTTTCAACCAACCTCAGTGCCCTGAGTGGTCTTAGTTGATTACACCCTAACAACCTGAGTGCCCTTAGTGAC
>CALMYQ010000115.1 GCA_937873655.1 uncultured Lewinella sp.
CCTTTTATTAAGAAGTCTATTCATATATATATTTTTCTAATTTTTTACAGGCTCTAAATGGGTTAAACATTAAATCTGGCTGACTTGTCGCAGTGCCCTTCACCGGCACAATTTATCCGCCGTAGCCATCGGCGTAGGTGGACATGACTTCGACAGAGTCTGTAATCCAAGAAATGCCTGCAAATGCTGTCGCAGTGCCCTTCACCGGCACACATGACTTCGACTTGTTTTGTATGTGATTGTACCGGAAGTACTTTTACAGGTCGCAGTGCCCTTCACCGGCACACATGACTTCGACAACTTAGTACTGGATTATTTTATATTCAATTTGAGTCGCAGTGCCCTTCACCGGCACACATGACTTCGACTTGGGCCAAAGGCTTGATCCGCCCCTTTACTGGCACCTGTCGCAGTGCCCTTCACCGGCACACATGACTTCGACCACTTTTTAGCTGCAACGGCTACCAACCCAGTGTCGCAGTGCCCTTCACCGGCACACATGACTTCGACCCACCCTTCCGAGGTGGCCTTCTTCAACTGGGTGTCGCAGTGCCCTTCACCGGCACACATGACTTCGACTGTCTCTACCTGTTTACAGGAGAAGGAAGATATTTATGTCGCAGTGCCCTTCACCGGCACACATGACTTCGACCGTTCCAATCAATCAAAGTCCTGATAATCAAAAATTTAAATGCTGTTTTGCTGGAAAAATCCCGGCCTTTTCGCATTACGAAATTATGAATTTCTTAAAAAAACGCCTTTTCCATGTCTTCTTACAAACTGAAAATTCGGGTTAAACGTGGTCAAAAACCGGCTGTTTTGGGCGGTTTTGAAGACGCGTACAACAGGTACACCGCCCTTTTTCCTGCTGCAATTTAGGGGAATTTTGTTTTCCATGTTGTTTGGCTTCAATCTTTATCCGACATCGGAACAAAGACTACATCCTTTAACAAATCTGGTCGCCTTGCGTAAATCAGGAAAAAGAACGATATGGACTCCGGCAAATTTCACATTGTACCGGCGCAATAACGCTCATACATTTTTCCAATTCAGCTTGATGAATGCGTATGCAAATGGATATCAGGCTACACGGTTTCCCCATCCACCTCCGGGAAAAGCCTTATCTTTGCACGGGAGCTCTTGTGAGAGGGTGAGAGAGTGAGAGGATGAGAGTGTGAGTCGCCTTCGCGCGGCAGGAGTACTTTGAATCCGCTGGATCTTTTCAGCATTTTGTGTCAGACCAATTTTTATCGCGCGCAGCGTGTTGAAAATCAAACCTTTGCGTCTTTGGGTCTTTGCGAGCAATTTATTTTGGCGTAAGCTCCCAATCCGCTCAGCGCAAAAAAACTAATTTGCAGAAGGCTCCGCCGACGGAGCCGTGGTCCCGTCCTAACCAAACCAAAACCATGGAAAAAATCGCTCCCTACCAACCAAAAAACAAGGTCCGCATCGTGACGGCGGCCTCGCTCTTCGACGGGCACGATGCCGCCATCAACATCATGCGGCGCATCATGCAGAGCACCGGCGCCGAGATCATCCACCTCGGCCACAACCGCTCCGTGGGTGAGATCGTGGATTGCGCCATCCAGGAAGACGTCCAGGGGATCGCCATCACCTCCTACCAGGGCGGCCATATGGAATTCTTCAAGTACATGTACGACCTGCTGCGCGAACGCGGCGCTTCCGACATCAAGATCTTCGGCGGCGGCGGCGGCACCATCCTGCCCGAAGAGATCGAAGAACTCCAGCAATACGGCATCACCCGGATCTACCACCCGGACGACGGGCGGCGCATGGGCCTGCAGGGCATGATCAACGACGTGCTGGAACAATGCGACTTTCCGAAAGGCGACCACCTGAACGGCGAGCTCAGGGAATTTGCCCGGCACGAACCCGGCGCCATCGGGCGACTGATCACCATCGCAGAGAATAACCCGTCCCTGTTTGAGGCGGACATCCTCCCGACCATCCGCCAGAAACTGGAACAGCATAAAAAGGTCACCCCCGTGCTGGGCGTTACGGGTACGGGCGGCGCCGGTAAATCGTCGCTGGTGGACGAGCTTGTGCGGCGCTTCATCATGGACTTTGAGGACAAGTCCATCGCCATCGTCTCCGTCGACCCCTCCAAGCGGAAAACGGGCGGCGCCCTGCTCGGCGACCGCATCCGGATGAACGCCATCAACTCACCCCGGGTGTATATGCGCTCGCTGGCCACCCGGCAGAGCAACCTGGCCTTGTCGCAATACGTGCACTCGGCAGTGGATATCCTCAAAGCGGCGGCTTACGACCTGATCATCCTCGAAACCAGCGGCATCGGCCAGAGCGATACCGAGATCATCGATCATTCGGATATGAGCCTCTATGTGATGACCCCGGAATACGGAGCGGCCACCCAACTCGAAAAGATCGACATGCTCGATTTCGCGGATGTGATCGCCCTCAATAAATTTGACAAACGCGGGGCCCTGGATGCCCTCCGGGATGTGCGCAAACAGGTGCAGCGCAACCACAATGCCTGGGACACTGCCGTGGACGAAATGCCGGTCTTCGGGTGTATCGCCAGCCAGTTCAACGACCCCGGCGTCAACCGGCTCTACCGCTATATCATCAACCTGATCGGCGAACGGACCGGCGCAGGCCTGCATACCGATTTCGGCCTTTCCGGCAGCGAGTCGGAAAAGATCTACATCATCCCGCCGGGCCGCACGCGCTACCTGTCGGAGATCAGCGAATCCAACCGGCATTACGACCGGTGGGTCGACCAGCAATGCGATATCGCACGCCGGCTTTTTGCTTTGAAGACCACGATGGAAACAGTGGATGCGAAACAGACCGAAGGCCTCAAAACCGCCTACGAAGACCTCAAGAAAGACCTGGACGGCGACTGCCTCCGCATCCTGGAAGGCTGGGAGGAAAAGAAACAGAACTACGCCGGCGACGAATACGTCTACCTCGTGCGCGGGAAAGAGGTCCGGGTGAAAACCCATACCGAAAGCCTGAGCCATACCCGGGTACCGCGGGTGGCCCTGCCGCAGTTCAAGGACTGGGGCGAGATCCTGCGCTGGTCGCTGCGGGAGAATGTGCCGGGCGAATTCCCGTACACTGCCGGGGTGTTCCCGTTCAAGCGGCAGGGCGAAGACCCCACGCGCATGTTCGCCGGCGAAGGCGGCCCGGAGCGCACCAACAAGCGGTTTCACTACGTCAGCCTGGGCATGCCGGCGGCGCGGCTTTCCACGGCGTTCGACTCGGTGACCCTGTACGGTGAAGATCCGGATTACCGGCCGGATATATACGGCAAGATCGGGAATTCAGGCGTATCGGTCTGCTGTCTGGATGACGCCAAGAAGCTCTATTCCGGGTTCGACCTCTGCGATCCGAAAACGTCGGTGTCGATGACCATCAACGGGCCGGCAGCGACGGTGGCCGCCTTTTTCATGAATGCCGCCATCGACCAGCAATGCGAAAAATACATCCGCGAAAACGGGCTCGAAGACCGGGTGGAAGCCCGCCTGAAAGCCAAATACGACGACCGCGGATTGCCCCGGCCCCGGTACAACGCCGAAGAACTGCCGGAAGGCAATGACGGGCTGGGGTTGCTGCTGCTGGGCCTGACCGGCGACGAAGTGCTGCCCCGGGAAGTGTATGAAGAGATGAAAGCCCGGGCGCTGCAATCCGTGCGCGGTACCGTGCAGGCAGATATCCTGAAGGAAGACCAGGCGCAGAACACCTGCATCTTCAGCACCGAGTTCAGCCTGCGATTGATGGGCGACCTCCAGGCTTATTTCATCGATCACCGGGTGCGCAATTTCTATTCGGTCAGCATCAGCGGGTACCATATCGCGGAGGCGGGGGCCAACCCCATTTCGCAGCTGGCCTTCACGCTGGCCAACGGCTTCACCTTTGTAGAATACTACCGCTCCCGGGGGATGAACGTCGACGACTTTGCGCCCAACCTGTCGTTCTTCTTTTCCAACGGCGTGGATCCGGAATACGCCGTCATCGGGCGGGTGGCCCGCCGGATCTGGGCCAAGGCCATGAAGCGGCTGTACGGCGCCAACGAGCGCAGCCAGATGCTCAAATACCATATCCAGACCAGCGGGCGCAGCCTGCACGCGCAGGAGATCGCCTTCAACGATATCCGCACCACCCTGCAGGCGCTGTACGCCATATTCGACAACTGCAATTCGCTGCACACCAACGCCTACGACGAGGCCATCACCACCCCGACCGAGGAATCGGTCCGGCGCGCCATGGCCATTCAGCTCATCATCAATCACGAACTGGGGCTGGCCAAGAACGAAAATCCGTGGCAGGGCTCTTTCATCATCGAGCAACTGACCGACCTGGTGGAGGAAGCCGTCCTCACGGAATTCGACCGCATCACCGAACGCGGCGGCGTGCTGGGCGCGATGGAAACCATGTACCAGCGCAGCAAGATCCAGGAGGAAAGCCTGTATTACGAGACGCTGAAACATACCGGCGAATTGCCGTTGATCGGGGTGAATACCTTCCTGTCGAAAGAGGGCTCTCCCACCATCCTCCCCGCCGAGGTGATCCGGGCGACGGAGCCCGAAAAAGAGGATCAGATCGGCACGCTCAAAAACCTGCACGAGGCCAACCGCGATAAAGCGGCGGCGGCCTTGAAAGCGCTCCAGCAGACGGCAATTCAGAACGGCAATACGTTTGATGCGCTGATGGAAACCGTGAAATATTGCTCGCTGGGGCAGGTCACGAATGCGCTGTATGCGGTGGGGGGGCAGTATCGGCGGAGTATGTAGGGGAGGAATCGAGGAACTGAGGAATTGAGGAACTGAGGAACTGAGGAATTGCCTCCTACGTCCCGCTTATGGCGGACTATGGCGACCGGGGGAGGAGTTGAGGAATTGATGCCTTCGGATGGTTTGTGACGTCACTGCGACCGCCGGGGGTTGATGCGTTGATCCAATTTTTCATTAAACAAAATTTTTCTTTTTTTAAAAAAAGACTTATTTTTGTTAAAAAATACAAAGTGTTATACAGAAGAAAAGTCATTTTAGCTCTTTTGGAAGTTTTTGGCGGTAGTTTAGAAAAAATAAGCCTCCAGAAACTATTGTTCCTTGCATGCCAGAAACAAAAAAAACCTACCTTCCATTTTGTACCTTACAAATATGGTTGTTTTTCCTTTTTGGCAAATTCCGATCTTACCATAATGTCAAAAAAAGGCATGATATTATCTTCTGAAAAGGAATGGAAGAAAACTGATCCCATAAATTATTTATCTGCCTTAGAATCTTCTGACAGAAATATTATCCGCCATTTAAAGTCATCATACGGGAATTTTACTCAATCTGAAATAATTCACTTTACTTACTCAGAGTACCCATATTATGCAATAAATAGTAAAATTGTAGAAGAAGTACTACAACCATCTGAATTAATTTATTTAAAAAATACTTTGCCTTCTCGGACCGGAACAGCAATTTATACTATTGGATATGAAGGCCTTGCAATAGAAGAATACCTCAACAAACTAATTATCAATGATATAAAGATTTTATGCGATGTAAGAAACAATCCACAAAGTATGAAATTTGGTTTTTCAAAAAGCCAGCTTCAAAAAATATGCGAAAGCCTAGGAATTATCTATATGCATTTCCCTGAAGTTGGAATCAAATCTGAAGAAAGGCAAAATTTAAAATCCCAATCCGACTATAATAAGTTATTTGAAAAATATCGTTCAACTACTTTATTTAAAACGACTGACGATCAAAGAAGAATTAAATCTTTATTAGTCGAGCATAAGCGAATTGCTTTAACCTGTTTTGAAAAAGATATTTGCCAATGCCATCGAAAGTCTCTTTCTGAATCGATTTCTCAACTTGACGGCGACGATATTGAGATTAGACATTTATAATTTATTTATCGGTATATGCAAAGCTCCAGAAAAAAAGTATTAATAACAGTAGCAACCTATCCTCTTCCATCAAGGAGTTATGAAGAATTGGTGTGCACAGCAGGAATTCTTGAAGATGGATCTTGGATTAGAATTTACCCTGTTCCACTCAGTTTCATTAAAGGGCTTCGGGAAGGCGGACAAACGGAATCATACAAGTACAACTGGATAGAATTAGACCTTAAAAAGCGTACAGACGACTTCAGACCCGAAAGTCATTCTCCAGTAAATTACGACTTCCGGGATATCCAACTTTTAAATAAGATTGGAACAAAAAATGGTTGGGGGAACCGAAAGGAAATTTGTTTAAAAGAAGTTTTCCATAGCCTTGGTGACCTTATCAAACTTTCTAAAAAGCCTAATTTCAAATCACTTGCGACCTTCAAACCTAGGAAATTATTGGACTTCGTAATTAGAGAAGATGATCGTGAATGGAAAAAGGAATGGCAAGACCAACTTAGTCAACTTCAGCTGTTTGATAATCAATTTGACAGCAGCTCTAATCCAAGAAAGCTGATCCGAAAGTTGCCCTATAAATTTTATTATAGATTTGAAGATTTCGAAGGGCGTAAGAGCATGCTTATGATTGAAGACTGGGAAATTGGTGCGCTTTATTGGAACTGCCTAAAGCAATGTGACGGAGATGAGTTAAAAGCATTGGAAAAAGTTAAGGCCAAGTATTGGGACAACTTTCAGCAACTAGACATCTATTTGTTTCTTGGAACCACTAAAGAATGGCATGCGAGAAATGCGCCTAATCCATTTGTAATTATTGGCGTCTTTTATCCGCCATATGATCCTCAATTATCTCTATTTTGAAAATGTGTAACCTTTATTTATTTCTTATCCCATCATCATAAACATCTGCATCATCTCGTCGGATTGCCCTATTTTTCGGGCATGGGAAAATACCGCATCATTCGCAAGCTCAATCCGATCGAACAGGCTTTTACCCTTTCCAACGATGCCATGCCGCTTTGCGTCGTCTGCGTATTGCAATTATGTGATGGGCCCGATGCAATGGAACTCGAAGCTGCGCTGGCAGGGCTTCAATCCCGCCATGCCCTGTTAAAGGCGGGTATCCATAAAGCCGGGGGGCAGTACTATTTCCACCAACTGGCGCCGTTATCACCGATTCCATTGAATCTGGCGGAGCAGAAGGGTCCCGACGCCTGGCAGGCCGTTGCAGAGGGCGCGCTCAACACGATCTTTGACCGGCGCGGTCCGTTGATGAAGTGCTGGTACCTGACGGGGGTGAATGAAAGGGACTGCGAACTGATCGTTTGTTTTCATCACGCCATCATCGACGGGATCTCCGCCCGGTTGATCCTGCACGAACTGCTCAGCCTTGCGGGCGGGATTGAGCTGCCGCCGCCGGTTCCGGGCGGGGCTGTTCCGGTTTTTCCGGGTGCTTTTCGGGGTTTGCGATGGATCGGTCAGATTCTTCGTTTTGCAGGCCGGCAGATGCGCGCGGAATGGGCCTACAAAAAGGCGGGGATGATCGCGCCGATACCGGCCGGATCTGAAAATGCGGTTGTCAGTTTCCGGCTATCACCGGAAATTTCCCGGAAGCTGACCGTGCGCATCGGGCGGGAAGGGCTCAGCCTGAATACGGTTTTGCTGGCTGCGATCACGCAGGTGGTTGCCGGGCGCAATTACGCGGGCAAGAAGAAACGCCTGGCCCGAATCCTCAGTTTCGCTGATCTCCGGCCGTCGGTCGTACCGGCAGTTTCGGATCAGGAACTCGGCTGTTATGTTTCGATGCTGCGGCTCAGCGTTCCCGTTGCTGAAGAAACCACGCTTTCAGAACTCTCTTCACAGGTCCGCAAAGCCATTTACAAGGCCAGCCGGCAGGGGGAAGTTTTCATCCTGTCCAAAATAAGCAAACAACTGGTGGGAATGGTCCTGCGGCTGAAAAACCAACGGCTTGGGGTATCGGCGTTGAGTTTTATCGGCAAGCTGGACCTGGATCAACAATACGGTCCGATCGGATTGAAACACGTATCAGCATTTATCACCAATAATCGTTTCGGGCCAGAATTTTCAGCCTTCGGAAAAATCCTTTTCGGCGCCATTTCACTGGATTTCACCTATCTGACCGCCGAAACTGGCCCGGACCTGGCGCAGGAAATGGCGGAAGAAATTCGGGCGGCGTTGGAAAATATGGCGGATTCACCCTATATTTGAATGGCTTTTGAAGCCTATCCGTAAACCTTTTTGAAGCCGAAAATGAAAAAATTCACGTTGTTCTTTATCGGGTTTATTCTGCTCAACCTCACCTGGATGGCTTTTGTCCGGGAGAAACTGCCGCCCGTACCGACGATCTGCGCCGAATTGAGCGACAGGGTGGACTTTAACTTCAACATCAAATCCGTGGGTACTACCGGGATCGAACTAGGACTTGATAAACCCGTGAATGGAAAAGGGATGTTCGTGCAATTCAAAATGGCCAATGCCTGGAAAACCGGCAGGCTCGGGCTGGTCGTGGAAGGGATCCGTGCCAATGGTTTCAATATCGGGATGCCGCCTACCGTATACCTGAACGACGCCAGGCGCAAGGAAAAAAGCGGAAAGGATTTCAGCGATTTCATGAAAGACAAAAAAGGAAATGAAATTACCTCTTATAACTTCCAGCAAACCCTTGTTGAGGGCGAAAGCGGCCAGAAATATATGCAGATCGTTTATACAGGCAAGGAAATGGAAATGATCGAAACCCTGGAAGTTCCCAGGCCGCTGCCCATTCCCGCTCATATTTCAAAGCAGTTTATTGATAAGGGGCTTATCCAGTTCCAGCCCGGCACGGTAGCCTTTGATCCGAAGATCAAGGGATTTAACATACCGGTTGTTATTCTTTGAGGGATCAGCGGATAGCTCCCCTTGCTATTTACTATTTGCCTGGCCTACGGCGTAGACACATAATTCGACAAAGGATACGTTATTTTTTCTTGCCAAATTGAATAGTTTCCCGAAGGACTCCACTGCCGGAGAGGGCAATTCTGCCTTATGTTCTCTTTTAAGACGTTCATTTTCTTCCTCGACAGGTCCTTTACCTTTAGCCGGTACTTCAAGGAGTACGATTGAGAATGGATACTTCCCTTTCTTCCCTTCCACATTGCATTGAATAGTGAAACTCCTTGCTCCATACCTCGCATTTACAGCCCATCTGTTAGCTTCATAGCTATCTGGTTCTACCCCTTTGCCATTTTTGTAAAAATCCGCGAGTTTTGCCATAGCGTCTTTATACCCTTTTTTCGCAGCCTCCAGATACCACTTTGCCGCCAGGCTATCCGATTGTTCAAAGTGCTTGTTTCCGGTTTCGTAAACTTTTGCTATGGCAAGTTGGGCAAATCCGTGATTGTTCTCAGCTGCTTTGTTGTACCAGACAGAAGCTTCGGGGTCATCTTTGCTTAACCCTGCTTCGTTGTTGTAATAATATTGCGCCAGCATATTGATCCCGGTAGCGCCATTGTGTTGGGCGGCCCGCCTGAACCATTTTTCCGCTTGCATTTTGTCATTAAAGATTTTCTTGCGGTCATAAAGCAGGCCCAGGTTTCCTTCGGCGTAAGCGTCATCTTTTTCAGCCGCCAGCAAATACCATTTTTGGGCTTCTTTATAATTCACCGGTACGCCCTCCCCGTTGTGGTACTTGGTACCCAAGGTATTCTGCGATTGCGTATACCCGGCTTCTGCCGCTTTACGATACCACCAGACCGCTTCATCAGGGTCTTTTTTTACCCCGTATCCGTTTGCATACATCGTACCCATCCAGTCCTGGGCTTCCGGCAAATCCAATGCTGCGGCTTTTCGAAAATATTCGAGCGCCATGCTGTCATTTTTTTCGAAACTCAATCCATAGTAATGCATTTCTCCCAATCCTTGAAATCCAGTCATGAATCCGATATCGGCAGCTTTGGCATACCACTCTGCCGCCTTATCATAGTCCTGTTTTGTGCCGAATCCAAAGCGATATGCGATCGCCAGGTTTCCCATACCGGACGGATGCCCTTGTTTTGCAGCCTTTTCATACCAGTAAAAGGAAAGGGAAGAATCCACCGGGGTACCAAACCCGTAATTGTAGGATAATCCCAGCAGGTTTTGAAATTCCGGGTCTCCTTTTTCAGATTGTGTCTTGAGCGCCGGAAAAGCGATTTTAAAATACCTGGAAGCCTCAGCGGTATCCGTTTTGACATCCGTACCGCGGTAATAATTCCACCCAAGGTCAAAGGCAGCGGCGTTAAATCCATTTTCCATAGCCAAATCGATGAACTCGCGGCTTTTTCCGAGGTCTTTTTCCACCCCTCTGCCATAAAGATACATGTGCCCCAAAAAATACATAGCCTTAGGCGAATTGTATCCAACAGCAAGTTTATAAAGATCGTATGCTTCCCTGTATTCCAGGGCTTTATAATGTGCCCAGGCTTCTTCCAGAATTCCATTAACTACGTGAGCCCTGTAACCGAAATACCCGCCAATCATGCCGCCTAATAGCAGGATCGCTGCAACTGCATACCGCCAGGATTTTGTCCTGGGGCGTTCCGGTTTAGGTATTTCGACCTGAACGATTGAAGACTCAGCCTTTTCGAAAATGGTCTTTGCCTGGTGCAGGTCTTCCTGATGAGCAATAAACAGCGTTTGCGCTACCTCCTCGGCAGGCGGTTCGGAAATAAATGCAGCATATGCCGTTGGGGCTTCCCCTGCAGCTTCTCCCCAAAATGCGGTCACCTCTTCACAAGATTGGAACCGGTCTTCAGGGTTGTAAGCCGTGGCTTTTTCCAACCAGCGGTTTAACCTCGGCGAGCCGCTTTCTACAAAAAAGGGATTATCGTCTCTCTCCCTGTCCATCACCGACAAAGGCTTTTTGCCGGTCATACAAAACCAACAGGTTGCGGCCAGCGCATAAATATCTGTGTAAGGTCCCCTCGGCCGTTTTTGGCTATATTGTTCGATCGGCGCATAACCGTGCTTAAGAATGACGGATTGCGTAAGCGCATGGTCCGTTGAGAATTCCCTTGCAGCGCCGAAGTCAATCAAAACCGCCTGGTTATCGGGGGTGATGATGATATTCTCGGGCGAAATATCCCGATGCAAAATACCTTTTTGGTGAACACCCGTCAACCCTTGGGCCAGTTGCAGAATGTAACCGACAGTGGTATGCTCATCTACAGGTCCGTTCGTTTTCACTTTATCTGACAGGTTTTTGCCTTCGATGAAAGACATAACCATGTAAGCAGTGCTGTTTTCTTCGAAATAGTCGATAACCTGAACAATTTCCGGAATATCATGAAACTGGGCCAAAGTTTCCGCTTCTTTCAGGAAACGGGTTTTAAAATGCTCAAAATCATTGATTTTCATACCCTGAAGACTCATTGTCGCGCCATCCGTATTTCTGATGCACTTACCGTCAATGAAAAGTTCCTTGACGGCAACCGGTATTCTTGCGGTAGTGGAAAACTGTCTGTAAGATTCCTGGATTGAAATTTGTTTTTCGTAAAGTGCCTTGTAAGTAATTCCAAAACCACCGCTTCCCAGTTTTTTTTCGATCCGGTACCGGTTTTGTTTTAACGTGCGTCCCTGGGGAAGTTCATGCAGAAGGAGTTCCATTGGTGTTAATTATATTAGATGTTAGATAATAATTATTCGACTTTCTATTAGTTGATATCCAAACAGCTAAAACGTCATTGAATCTTATAAACTTTTCTTTCAAATTCTTTACTATCTTCAAAAATCCTGGCATTTGCGGAACTTGCGCCATTAATCTGTCGAAGTATAGTCGGTTGATTTACAGCGTTATCCAATTCAAAAACAGATGCCCCCAACACCAGGAAAAAGGTTTGCCCGTTCACCACGTAAACGAGGGGATTTTCACCTTCGGGCAGCCCGCCGAGAATAAGCGCATTTTTTCCATTTTTTTCCTCAAAACTGTAGATCTGTTGAGGGCTTGTGCCGATCCATACTTCCAAATCGGATTGGGTAAATTTGCTTTCTTGTAAATTGGCCAATCGAATGCGGATCGATTCATCCAAAGGCTGGGAATCCGATACGGATAAAAGACCGAGCGGGTTTAACGGCCTGACTGTTTCCGTCGGATCGATAAAAAAGAAATCATCGGCAAATTGCAGCAAAAGGCGCCCTTTCTGGCGAAAGAGCTTGAGCCGGAGCGGCGGGATAAGCGGATCTCCATATAAAATCAGCATACCATTTTTGAACGTATACTGCAATTGCTGCGGATAATTGACCGCCCTTACTGATGACTTTGGCAAGCGTTTGATATTACTGAATGCATATACTGGCTGAGATCTGATCATTTTTTCTTTTGTCGTGCCTGGTACGGATTGCTGCGGTTCCGGTTGTCCTCCATTTTTTTCTTGTTTATCTTTTGAAGGGTCATCAAGACTATCCCCAGGGTTGATCTCTTCCAGACTATCGACCTGCGTTTCAGTCGGCGTTTCCTCGGTCAATTCAACTTTTTGGTGTTGCCTGATGAAAAAAATCATGCAGACCACCAGCAATCCGGTAATACCGGCCGCAATACCCAGTCTCCACCAGGGGGGGCCTGAAAGGCGGTACGTTTTATTCAAAGTCGTCACTTTCGGGTCATCGACGTCCGCTTGTCCCACCTGGTCATTATCAAAATCGCTTTCCTCCAGGTAAGCAGAATAATAATCGTCGAGCCGCTTTCTGAGTTTTTGATTTCCCCAGACCTCTATTTCTTTGTAGAGTTTCCTATTAAAGTCTAACAGGCGCTGAATTTCAGGTGTTTGACTGACCTCCAGCTCAAATTCACGACGCTCGTCCAGGTTCATTTCCCCGGACAGGTAGCGATCAATATTGTCCTGTATGCTTTCCTGGTCCATATCGTGGTTAATCCAAGGACATTACGTATTCATAAGACACTTTGTTCCTCAGTCGTTTCAAGCACTGCAACTTTTGCTGTCTGGCCGATTGCGCATTGGCGAAATTGAACCGTTGGGCAATGACTTCCATTTTGAGGTTCAGAAAAATAGCTGCTTCCAGAATGGCTTTGCATTTTTCACCGAGTTCGTCAATGGCATTTTTCAGATATGACTCTCTGTTGGGCAGCGACAATTCTTCCTGACTGATTTTCGGTTCTCCCGATGAGTTGCCGGTATCCTGACCGGAAAAAAGGTTGATCTGTGCGAAGGATTCCTGTTGTTTGGCTTTCTTTTTCAGGGTAGTGTACCACTGAAATCTGCAAATTGCCATCAGAAAGGTACTTATCCGGCTGTCATGGGAATAATTCCCGTCCCTCACTTTCCGATAGAAAACAATAATGGCTTCCTGGAATAAGTCAAGCGCATCCTGTTGGCTTCCGTTGTTTGCCTGAATCCAGCTTTCCACCATCGGCAAGTGTTTATACAGATATTTGATAACATCTTCATTTCCGTTTCGGAGTTCCTCGATTAAATAGTTATCATCCATTGATCCGATAATTTCAAAAGCAATTGAGCGAAACTTTGACAGCAGCTCTCAATAAAGCAATCATATTGGTTTACCTAATGATCATTCGAACAGGGAAGGAATCCCCTGCATTCGGACAAGTATATTTTGCTTAACAGGAATGCCGAAGGTATATTTTTTTATTGAAAGCCGCGCATTGCCTTCCATTCTCAACTCCATTCCTCCTTTACCGATCCACCCGAAATCAAAATTTTTCAGCAAATTAAAATTCCTCAGTTCGACTTCTGCCGGCAGGCTTATTTTGGAAAAAGCTTTCATTTCTAAGGGCTCTTCCAATTGCCATTCCGCGACCGGGTCTTCATTTTTCCGGACATAGAACCGCAGTTTTGCGCCTTCCACCGTGTAGTCCAACGGCAGTTCGTTCAACAATCCAACTTTTAAGTCCAGCACCACCGTGGATAAAGAGGGCAGTTGTCTGATAGAAACCGATTCGATGGTAAAGTTCCCTTCCCGGCTCAGGTTTCTTTTCACTTGTTCCTGAATGAATAGCCTGGTATTCAATGTAATATACTCATCCACATTGAGGGTGAAATTCCTGGTCATCAGGCGGATTGTATTTTTGCCCACAATGCGGAATACGGCTGAATCCTGTTCGATTAAATCGGGATAAACCGATTCCAGACGGTCCAGGTCGAAAGATACCTTCATGTGCAATTGGGATGTATCTTTGGCCTGCAGTGTCATCGGTTCGTTGATGACGGCGGTCCCAAGTCTTTCACTTCCGAAGAACGCTTCCACTTCTCCGCGGCTGATCTTTGCCTTGAAAATATTCGGATTGTACACCACATACGCCAGTTGTACGGTCATTACCGAATCCTCGACACCGAGGATTTTTATATCATCTATTCTGACCAATTCCGGCCTGGAAACGCAGGACGTCAAGACCAGGCATCCCAAAACCGGCACAAGCAGATAAATCCATTTATTGCTGAATACTGTCCTTTCTGCGAAGGATAATATAGATCGATACATAAAAAATAAGATTTAGGCCAAGTATAGCCAGGTTATTGGCGGATAAGTCATTCATCGCTCCGCCGATCAGTTTTCCTTTCTCAATCAACCCATCATCATAAAAATTGAGGATATCCAGGGCTGATTTGGCAATAGGCTGGGTGCTTTTCGGGTCCGGGATCATGCATTGGCAGTTTTGCATAAGGGCTGAGGTATCGGGCACCATCGCCGGTGAAAAAGTAATCACGCTGGCCAGTTGTTCGCCCTCCTGAAGCCGGTCGGCAAAATGCGCATCCTGGATTCTGGCCAGGCCTTCGGTGCCCCACCGTCCGAAGGTCAGAAAGCTGAGGAATTCTACCACCCAGTTGTCAATCCTGGTGATCACGCCTGCCAGCATAATCTGGGGCATCAGCGCAATGGGTACGATCGTCATCACCTTTTCCGTCGTATCGAAGCGGGCGGAAAGCAACAGTCCAAGCAGCGTAGCCGATACCGAAAGAAAAAACACAAAGAACAGGGTGCCCGGGAAATTTTGAAGATAGATTTCTTCGAAACCTGCCATAGTGTCGTTCCTGAACCGTACATAGATGATGCTTACGAAGACAAAAGCCTGCACCAAAGCAATTCCCGACAAGACCATCCACTTGGAAAATATGTAGGTGTGAATATTCAGGTTAAACATCCGCTCCCGCTTGTAGATAGCCTGCTCACCTACGATCTCCTTGGCCGCGTTGCTCACACCGAACCAAATGGCGGACATGGCCATTAAAAACAGCACGCCAACCTGAAATTCTTTGAAAATCAACGAAATAAGCCCGGCAATAATAATCGGTTGAGCCAATAATAGAATGACATTTTCCCGATCATTGAGTTTGACGCTGAGGTAGCGGGCCGCCAGCCAGAAAAACTGATGGAGGTACGAGTCCTCCTTCCTCTCTTTGCGGAGCGCTTCGCGACTTTGAATGGGCGCCCGGCTTTGCACGTTATTGTATAGGCGCAAATAAAAAGAACGCGCGGTATCGGCCTGTGACAAGAGGTTATAGACCTGAATGATGTTCTCCTTGCCGAAATAATTGAGTATGCCTTCTTTGCTGCCGTAATAAACATTCTGCCCTTCCGCCCCCAGGAAGATCACGTTATCAACATAATTCAGGTCCTCCGGCTTATGCGTAACCATGATGATGGTCGTGCCTTTATCCTTGAGTTTGATAAGCTTATTCAGGAAATCATCAATAGATTCAGGGTCGAGGGGGGAAGTCGGTTCATCGAGGAAGAGGACGGAAGGTTCGGTCAGGAGTTCAACGGCGATACTCAGGCGCTTTCGTTCTCCTCCGGAGAGTTTCTTAACCGGTTTATCATATAGTTTTTTGATTTTATCCCTGTCAAAAAGGCTGTCCAGGATGGATTCGATCTTTTGATTGATCTCATTGATCGATATATCCGCCGGGAGCCGAAGCCGGGCAGCATAGGCCATGGTCTGCCTGACCGTCAGTTCCTTGTGGATGATATCATCCTGTGGTACATAGCCGATTTTTTTCTTCAGCAGGTTATAGTGCCTGATCAGGTCGAGGCCGTGTACAAAAACCTGTCCGCTGCTGGCAGGGTTATCGCCGTTGAGGACCTTAATCAGGGTAGATTTTCCGCACCCCGAAGGGCCCATTACCGCTACGAATTCCGAATAGGGAATCTCGACGTTCATTTTTTTCAAACCCACATTTCCATTGGCAAATTTCTTTTCCACCTCCGTTGCCCGAATCGCCATTTCCTTGCGCAGATCCCGGTAACCTTGCACCAGATTAAGCGAGTGCAAGCAAATGAAGACCGTGCTACCCTCCTTAACAGGCGCCTTACCCTCCACCTCTTCGTCATCGACAAAAACGCCGTTCTTGCTATCCAGGTCCTTCACCCAGTATTGTCCGTTTTCAAAGCAGATCTCGGCATGCTCCCGCGAAACGGTCAGGTCGTTGATGATGATATCGTTGTCCGGACCTCGCCCGATCCGTATCCGCGACCTGTCATTGATGAGCTTAAGAAATTGCTTGTTGATGTTGACCCTGGATTCCTGGGGCTTTTTCTTCCGTTCGGAGGTCAATTGCCCTTCGATCTGAAACCTGACCTGATAACCACCGCCCAGTTCAATCTGGTCTCCAGGCCTGATTTCCACCGCCACCGCTTTGGCGATCAAAGCTCCGTTATGCCGGACACCGTTGGCGCTGTCGGTGTCCGTGACAAATATCCTTCCATCTTTGAATGTGATATCCATATGTTTTCTCGACAGCATGTTCGAGTGGTCATCGATCTGGATATCTGCGCCGTCCTTACTTTTGCGGCCGAGGCTCACACGTTCACCGTCCCTGAGCGAATAGGCGATCTCCGCTGAGGGAATTTCTATGTTCAAAACAGGTTTCATCATTTTGAATTGTCGATGTATTGCTGAATGCAGTTCTTCCGGTCGGACGGAAAAGGATGTGTAGACAATAGTTTTGTCAAAAGGCCGGGTTGTTCGTATCGTTCAAGTTTGATGAAAAAATCAGCAAACCGGTCCTTATCATATCCTGCCTTTAAAGCAAGGTCGAACGCATTTCGGTCGGCACCGTATTCGTCAATCTGATCAAAAGGGGCCGACAGCATCAGGTTGATGTTCAGGGCAACTGCCGTGAGCGTTTCCATGTTGATCATCCGACCCAGGTTTGAAGCCATCAAGAGCTTTTTTTGTTTGCGCAGCGTATGTTCCAGATCGTTATGGGAGATCTCATGCGCCACTATAAAAGCCAGTTCATCCATCGATTCAACAAAGTCGAGCAAACCGGTAGTGATGTAAATGTACCCGCCGACCGTAGCAAAGGCGTTGACCTCTTCCGATCGAAATACAATAGCCTTATAGGTCACATAGGGGCGTTTCAAGCGGCTCGACAACTTCCTGATCATGTTATTGAGGTCGGCCTGCGCCCAATGATCCGGCACGACGGTCAGTTCTTCTCTCATTTTGGCGTTCACTTCCTTACCCATCGTTTTTTCTTCATCGGGAGAAACCTGGATCAACAGGTCCAGACTGCTCCGCTCCAATTCTTTGCCAAACGCCAGCGGCCCGTCCAGCACATGCCCGCATCCCTGGTTGGTCTGAAAGGCATCTATTGCATTCCGGTACGCGTGCAACATCTGTTCCATACTGGGGAGGTCCTGTGCGAAACTTTTCAGGAAGCCGGCTAAAAGAAAAATCAGTAACAGGCGTTTTTTCATGGTGAAAAAATTTTTCGGTATGTCAATGTTGATTTTCAAAGTCTATTTGCAATCCGTCCTCCCGGATCCAGACGCTGTCCGGATCCGATTTTCCGATTTTAATCAGGATATTAAAGCCTCCGCTTGTCAAACTCGTATCGATCGGAAATAAAAACGGGAATTGGGATTTTCCGGTAGGGCCTTCTGATTTCCTCTGTTGCGGGCCGGAAGGCTCTTTTTGTATAGAGGGCGTCATATCCTCCTGTTGTTCGGGCGTCGAAGGACGTTCCTGCGGCGGCTGGTTCTCCGGCCGGGGCATCGGCTGCGCCGGTTGCGGTTTATCCTTCTCCCGGTCGAAATAACCGTTTGTGCGCAACCAGTTGAACAACAACGCGAGGTTGACCACAAACAAGACCGGGATCAACCATCGGAAAAGAGTCAGGATCTTCGATGATTTGGCCGCGCCGCTTCCATTGCCTTGCGCTACCTTGATCAGATAGGCGGAATAGTTGTCATTGGTGGTTCCTTCGGCTTGTTCGAGCATCCGGTCAGCGATTTGCCGGGGGGTCTGTTTGGCCCCAAACAATTGTCCGGCTTGTTCATCCCGGAACGTTTCCAGTACGCCGTCGGTGCACAGCAGGAAGAAATCCCCTGCCTTTACGTCGGTGATTACCTGCACATCCAGGCGCGTGGGTTCCGCACCGCCCTTTACAGCGCGCATGATCACGTTTCGCTGCGGATGAGACCGGGCCTCTTCTTCGCTGATCTCCCCCATTTGCACCAGTTTGTTGACCAGCGAATGATCCCTGGTCCGAAACAAGATGCGGCCATCCCGGATATGGTATATGCGGCTGTCGCCGGCCCAACCCAGCACCACGTCGCGCTCCCGGATGTGGAGAAAGGTAAGTGTGCTGGCCATCCCCTGGCAATCCGGATGCTCATGCATATAAGCGCTCATGCGTTCCTCTACCCGCTGCAATCCGGTCTGGTAGAAGTCTGCTTGTTGCTCGCCTTTACCGGCTACGTATCCCGGAAAAGTTTCGACAATCAATGCGGACGCTACTTCTCCCTTATTCGCTCCGCCGACGCCGTCACAGACCATAAAAAAGGCATCCTCAGCGCCGGCGCGCCCCGGAGCGGGGTAAATCGCATCTTCATTATGCGGCCGCGATCCTACTTCGCTGTACCCTGCGGGTTGGTGTATTCTGATCATCATATTGGTTTATATCCTGAAACCGGAAACGTCATTATGTTGAGCCGGTATTTTTTTACTGCGCCAGGCGGATAGCCGACCTGATCAGGCAAAAGGGCCAGCCCGGAGAGAAATCGTCAAAGCAACCCGGGCCGGTCACCGTGGGCATACTCCAAAGGCCCGGCCCGGATTCCGGTCAGCTTGATCTTTTATGACTGAAATGGTAAAATATCCTGATCCTTATATATAAAAGATGAGCATACTATTTAATCAATCAAGTTTGGTGCGGCTCGTTTGCCGCTTATCACGAAATCATCAAAGTGTACTCTGTCATTTTGTTTTTTCATGCCTGCTACTATCCCGGCCCCATCTCCGTGGAAAGGACGGAAATATTGATTGCTAATCACCAGATTACCATTCAGGTAAATGGAAACATGATCATCATTTACCCTCAATTCCATCACAACATCCCTATGAGGATCGTTATAAAGAACCGATTGTACTATGGTCCACTCGTCATCAAATCGAAAAAACGCCAAGTACTCTCCAGTGTATGTAACAATATGGTATTTTTGGTCGGGAGTCCTGTCAAAAATGATCCCTGCATCGGCATTAGCGCTCTCCAACAAGTTAAAGGTTACTTTAACGGTATAGCGTTTACGCGGATTAATCGGGAAAGATGCAAAATTCTCATTTCCGTACAAACCGGATTTATCCAGTAGTTCAATACCCCCATTTTTCAATTGCCATTGCCGGTATTCATTGTCAGTTAGCCAAAACACACCCGCTCCATCGCTAAAGTCTTCAACATAGTCAAAATCCTCATACCCATACAGGCGCAGCAAATCCGCCACTTCCCGGGACCTGGAGGCTTCAAATACATTTTCTTTTTCGGCCGGGACAATTTTCCGGTTGAGGACTTCGCGCACAATATCAGGGTTGTCTCCCGACACGGCGGCATACAGCAGACTGCCTTCTGAAGGATCTCCCGGAAGGGTTGACAGTGAATCAACGTAATTTCCCGCCGCTCCATTGAGCAGGTCGTCGAAGGCTTGCTTATCCCCCAACCACGCCGCAATGTGCAATGGATTTTTGTCATAGGCTGCAAGGTCATCAAGGGCGCCTTTTGACCATAACGTACTAAACATCGTTTTCACCGTATCCGGGTGATTCGCGTATTGATTCATCAATGCATACAGGGCATTCGGCGATTCCGCCTTCAATCGGTCCGTGGAAGTTGATTCGACCAATTCCTTGAAACGGTCCAGATCCAGGTCCGTAATGGTAGATTGGTACATGACCGAAAAACGTGAAATAGCGGAGTTTCGGGAGTACCATGCTCCCAGGATCAATAACAGGGAGATGGAACCGACCCAATAATATTTTTTCCAGGCATGTTCTTTCAGGGCGTCAAAGATGACCGTCAGGAAGAGGGCAATGATGGCGCCCCCCCAGCAAAAATAACCAAATTTGAAGTCTTCCATCCGCCCATCCACATACCGCAGATAATAGTCCTCCTTGAGAAAAATCCACCACATGGAAATGGCAAATGCGGAGATCAGAAAGGTCAGAATAAGGTAAACCTTTGCTTTGCGGTGGTAGTTAGCCAGGAAGAAAAAAACAGCAATGGTAAAAAAGATATTGGGAGTAAACGGAAAAGTGTACCAAACGTCGAATGCCTGGACGATTGCAAGGTAGGCATTTCCTGTTTTAAAGACCGGCAAGAAGAAAGCTGCTACATATAACGCTACGGCGGTGTAGAATCCAACAGGCACCAGTACCGGGCGATAAGCAAAACTATACGGCGGTGTTTGTTCAGGTCGTTGGCCCCGGGTTCTGGGCCCGCCCAGATTTCGAGAGAAGAGTATGAAAATAGGGAGGGCCGGTAATGCTATAAAAAAGCTGCTTATTGAAATCGACGGCAGCGCAAGAAGGAAAGCAAATAAGGAGAAAAAGCTGCCATAGGCCCAATAGCTTATAAAAGACCTGGGTTTCCATTTTCTCATAAAGGAAATTGTAAAATACAATCCTGTCAAAATGTAAAAAATAAAGTAACCGATGTAGACATTAATCTCGGTCGGTCTGCCTTTTCCGAACAGCACAAACAGGGAAATACCGATCAAACCCAGCGTAAAAAGAAAAGCCAGCACGACCAAAGTGTCATATAAGTATGCCGGAGAGGAGTTCGTTACCGCCTCTTCTTCGGTTACATCTTGTTTTTTTGATTGCTGCGCCGGAGCGTTCGCATTGCCGGATAACTCCCACACCTGGGTCCGGTCATTGTCCGCCTGGTCACCTGGGGCCGGGGCAAACCTGGTTTTATTGACATCCACCTCATAGGAAGGGACAAACAGGGTCTTGTCGTTATGCCAAAAGTCCAGTACTTCTGCGCAATCTGCAAAGCGGTCACCACCCTCGTAGGCGGTTGCCTTCTCCAGCCACGCATTCATTTGTTCTGAGGCGCCCTCGACAAGGAATGGGTTATCTCCGCTGATCCGGTCGGTCGTGTCCACCGGTTTTTCAGTCGTCAATGCGTACCATGAGGTAGCGCCCAAGGCATAGATATCCGTCCAGGGGCCCTTTCTCCGTTTCTGGCCGTACTGCTCAATGGGCGCATAGCCCGGTTTCAGAATGGTGGAATTGGTAACCGTTTTATCTTTTAAAAATGCCCTTGCCGCCCCGAAATCGATCAAAACAACCTTGTTCTCAGGCGTCAGAATGATATTTTCAGGGGAGATATCCCTGTGAAGGATCTGGCTGGCGTGCACCTCTTTCAGCCCCGAGGCGACCTCCGTGATCAGGTACCTGACGGATGCCTCCTGCATCGGCCCTTTGTTTTTGACATGGTTCGCGAGGGTGACCCCATCCACGAAGTTCATGACCATATATGCCGTATTGTTCTCTTCAAAATAGTCGATCACCTGAACAATCTGGGGTATTTCATGAAAATCGGCCAGTGTTTCCGCTTCCTGCAGAAATCTCAGCCGAAAATGTTCAAAATCCTTTACCTCCAGGCCTTGCAGACTGATCGTGGAACCGTTGGCATCCCTTATGCATTTTCCATCAATGAATAATTCCTTGATCGCGACCGGAACCTCTACTTTTGCTTTTACCTCATGGAAGCCTTCCTTGATTGAAATTTCTTTTATATACGAGGCTTTATACGTTATGCCAAATCCTCCGCTTCCCAATTTCTCTACAATCTTGTATTTGCCGCTCTTCAATTCCTGATTATTCTGGAGCTCAGAAAAAGAAACTTTCATGATCTGAATAGATATTTTAAGGTCAGTTAATCAATACGCTTATTAATACGCAATGCTAAAAAACGTCATCAGGACAGGGCAAAAAAAGTTTAGGAAACGCCAATTTATAACAATATTTAATTTTATGGAATTTTCATATGTTTAAATTCATACAATTTAAAGGAACCGGATTTCTGCAATCTTGCCGTTACCCACAGGCGCCTGCATTCCGGAAATCACCCGTCCCCATCCCTGGAAATCCCTGCAATTCACCTGTTCACCAGATATTTTTACTTCGGATTCCAGAACTTTTGCCCCGCCGCTCCCGTATAACCCGGTCAACGCCTCACTTGGCGTCATTACAGCGTATGAGACTCATTATCTTATCGGCACTGCTGATCGGCCTGTTTGCAAACGGGCAATTGAGCGCCCAACCCATCATCTCCAAAAACGGGTATCCCGAACACTTTGTCGCCGGCATGATCATCGGCGGGACGGTATCGTACCTTACCTTTCGCAAAACGGACAACAAGGTGAAATCCATGGCTTTCGGGTTCCTGGCCACGGTAAGCATCGGCGCCTTGAAAGAGTGGGCCGACCCCGTGATCTTCAATGGTACCCGAAGCTGGAAGGATTTTCAGTACACGGCCCTGGGCGGCGTTGTCGGGGTGAGCATTGTTTTGCCTTTGAGGAGCCGGAGGGGGAAGGGGAGCGGGTGAGGGAGTGAGTGGGTGAGGGAGAGAGAGGGGTTACCTGCAGGCTGTGATCCGTTCATCGACTTGCCGGTACCTGTTGATCAATAATTCCTCGAATCCAAGGATGAGATCGATCTTTCGCAACAAAAATGACGGCAGATCATTGACGGCAACTGCCCCCGACATGGTTTCGAAGACGGCATCAAATTCATTGCTCAGCTTTCGCTGAATGCCGTAGGTCGTTTCAAACCAGTAGAGGCAGTCGAAGTCCACAAAGGAATAAATTCCGCTTTCCTTGGCAGAGGCCCAGGCAAATTCGGAGAGTTCCTTGATGTTGGGAATGTCCAGGTTAATGCTGACCGAATAATTGTATACGCCGTTGCTGACCTGCGTCGAGTCAATGACCTGCATAAAGCCGGCATATTCCCGTTGGAAGCCGGCCATTTCTCCAGCTTCCATGACCACGCCGTCCTTTTGCTCCGCGATCCTGGTATAGGCGGCCGAGAATTTTTTCAATTTCTCGTGATTCCGCCCAACCAATTCCGCGTTTGAGGTGATCTCATCCTGCACCTTTTCAAACATCTGGTTGCCGACATTCTTGAGGTGTTGCCGTTCCCGCCAGTCGTCCAGAAAAAAAGCACCCAACACCCCTAACATAGTGCCAGCAATGGTGATGGTCCACGCATTGGTTAATATTCGTTTCAGCCGGTTCATGACCTCATAGGCTTCTTTTGTTGATCGCCGTCTGTTCATCCATAAATATAACGGTTTTCCAAAAAATCAATCAAACCGGATAAAGCCCAGGTTGGAGGCGATTCCCAGCAGAATGCCCCAGTCCTCGTATTTGCCGTTGCGGAAGGAAGCGGCCGCTTCGATCCGGAAAATGCGGAAAATATTGTCGATCGAGTATCCGACCTCGGTGTAATTCTTTGAGGTCGGGGTGGCCAGGTAATTCACGAACAGGTTTTCCTTGATGCCCATGATCCAGACTTCGGGGATCTGGGTGAACAGGAATTTCCTGAATTGATAATGCAGGTGCACGGCGGCGTATTTGTCCATGGTACTGTAGCGGTAATAATCCAGCAAGCGGAAGCTGCCGACCGGGTCGGAGGTGGCGATCGGCACGCGGTTGCCCATGAAATGCTTGAAATCGGCGAAGCCGACGTAATCGTTGTTCAGGAAAATCCCGGTATTGACCTTGAGGTCGATCAGGCCGCGGGCGCCGGCTCGGAACTTGTGCTGGAAGGTCAGGTCGAGCAGGTCGTAGTTGACCTCGCTGTCCAGGATGCCTTTTATCCCTTTACGGTAATTCAGCCCCACCCTGGGCGAGGAATTGTTGATGGCCTCCTTCCGGCCGTTGTAGAGCCGGTATTTCTGCCAGGGGCGCCCTTCGATGCCGATGCTGAACACCAGGGCGTTTTCGCCGTCTTTGAGCGGTGCATCCACTTCTTCAATTTCCGGAATATTGGGCTGGTAAGTGCGGTCATCCTTGTTGAACCAGGTCTGGGTGGTGTTGTTGACCATCGTGTACCGGCGCGCCCGCTCGACATACCCGCGGATGGTCCAGTTTTCCGCCAGGGTCTTGGCATACGAAAGCTGGAGATAATCCTTTTCGTACAAGCTCAGGTAATTGCGTTCGTTGAACAGGCAGGTAAAGGAATTGATCAGTTCGCTGATGGGTTTGGCGGCGTTGTACTGGTTGATGTACCGGCCGCCTTCCAGGGCGAGATCCGTTTTTTTGCCGCGCGGCCCGTAGCGGTAGGCGATCCTGCCCTTGCCGGTCAGTTTTTCCCGGGCAAAGGCGTACCTGGGCGTGAGAATGATCCTGAAATCGTCCGTTTTGGAATAGGCCCGGTAGGTAATGTCGGTCTTGACATTGAAGCCTTCCACGGGGTTGAAGTTGAGCCCGAGCAGCGGTGAATCAAAGCTGAGCCGTTGGGTTTTGCCCATGGGGTAGCTGCCGCCGGAAACGATATCGGTCAGGCTGAAATTGGAATGTTTCTTTTTTCCGAGCGTTTGGGTGGAGTCAGCGGGCACTTCCTCCTTGATTTTTTCCTCGCGGGCGATGCTGTCCAGCTTGGCGTAACTGCGGACCTCTTTCTGGGTCAGGGGCATGGGACGGATCTGCGCCCAGTACGCCGAATCGCGCTTGGAAGCCAGGGTGTCGACGCTATATTCTTTGGCGACCACGATATTCGGTTCTTCCTGCGCCTCTTTTTTCTCGTCCTTCTCGTATTCGCGCATGAGTTTGCGGAGGTCTTTTCGGGTGAGCTCGTCTCCGGAGGAAAGTTTATCCTTGATATCGCCGGTTTTGGGGTTTTCCTTTTTCTGGCGGGCCAGATCGGCCGCCATTTCCTTTTCCAGTTTTTCGTCGATCACGTTGAAATCCACATCCAGGTCGGGGTTCAGGGTGATCTTGTAGTCGCTGACGTTGGCCAGGTAGTTGTATTCGAAACCGAAGCCCAGGATCTTGCCGTCCACATCGAATTTCTGGGTAACCGGCATCCATACATTGTCCAGGATCGGCGCGTAGATCTGGTTGACGAGGAAGCCGATGCCGAATTTATAGGTTTTCAGGGAAAGGCTGTGGATGCTCCAGAGGTCCTCGACGATGTAGATGGTGCCTTCGAAGACGTTCTCCCCGCGGCTCCTGGGGGTGACGCTGATCTTGTTGACGCCGTATCCGCGGTCGACAAAATAGCCTTCCAGTTTGAATTTGTAATACCCGAAGGCTTTGGTGGAAAGCGGGGATATGACGTCGGCGATGGTAGGCTCGTAAAAGCTGCCGAATACGAATGAATTGGGCGAGGTGGAATTGTCCTCACCGTTCTGATATACGGAGATCACGCGCTCCTTGAACGTACTCGGCCGGGTATATTCGATGATGCTGACGGATTCGGAGGTATACACGGTAGACGTGTCGATGCCTTCTTCCCGCAGGGCTTTCCGGGCCAGGAAAGGGATTTTTTTCAGGCCGCCAGATCCTTTGATGTACACCTGGGCGGTATAATGGTCGACCTGCTGGCGGTGGTAACTTGCCTTGGCAATGGCCTTGCGCATGACCGTATAGGCGGGGTCCTCCCGTCCTTCATATACTTCGACCGTCTTCAATTCAAGCGCCTGAGCGCCCAGCGTTATGTTGATCTCCTGAAAAAGCTGATCGACGGTCACCTTGCGGGATTCGGCGCGGTATCCCAGGTATTGAAAAACCAGCGTATAGCTGCCCGGTTCGAGCCGGAGTTCGAAATACCCCCGCTCATTGGCGGAAGCGCCGGAGCCCGTTTCAGGGACATAAATGGTGGCAAATTCCAGCGGTTTGCCCTCGGCATCCCGGATAAACCCGCGGACGCCGCCGGCGAAGGCGTCATGTGATGCGGCAAAAAAGGCGATCAGCAAAAGAACAGGTAGTGTTATTCGCATGGTGTGGAAACGGTTTTCAATAAGGAATTACGGTGCAAAGTCGATATTACGGACTTCAAGTTGAAAAATTTTAGGCCAAAATCGGCTTTTTTTCCTACCAGCGCTGCATTTTAACGGATATTAACCACCCCCTTAACGCGCCCTTAACCACCTGTAAAGCATCTTTTAAAAAAAAACGCTTACTTTACCGAATCTTTTAAAAATAAGGCCATGATCTTCAGGTTTTTCAAGGTGCCGAAGCATAAAAGCTTCGATTTCAAACCCAGGTTCTACGATCCTGAAAAGGAAGAACAGGATATCAAAGCATCCCGCGCAGACCGGATCCGAAGCGGCGGCGCAGATGGCGCCAAGGCCCGGATCAAAGGCGGCTTCCGCCGGAGCTTCAATGAAGAATCCAGCTATCGTAAAGAACAAATGCGGCGCGCAAATATTCGGCTTTTTATGATAATTGCCGTACTTTTGGTGCTCACCTATTTCCTTTTAAAAGTAAATTTGCCGGGACTAATGCAATTACTGGGCTCCGATAAGGGGGCTTCCTGACCCCGGCTCCGGGACCGGTTCCTGTAAATGAGGCGTTTAAAAAGCCGTTTGCACTTTCCGTGCCGTTAGCTGACCTGCAAAAAAGGTCTTTGCCTTTTGCCGGTTTTCCCAACCCAAAGCCAATTGTTTCCCATTAAACCCGGATCTAATGCTGAAACACTGTATTGTTTTGTTCATCGCTACCCTGCTGCTGGCCGGCTGTGTCGGCAAAAGGAAGCACCTGGAAATGATCTCGAGCCTGCAAAAGCAGCACGAAGCTGAAACCGGCGCTTTGCGCGGTGAGCTGGACGCTGCCAGTAAGTCCATCCACGACCTGACCCTGGAACTGGTCGGCCAAAAGGGCGCCAATGAAGCCCTGTTAACGACGCAGGACAAGCTGCAGCAGCGCATCGACGACCTTCAGGCCGAAATTGACCGGTTGAAGAACAATGTCAGCAATCAGCAGGAATCCTTCGGCGCCGAGCTCCAGATGAAGGAAAAGGAACTGGCTGTTTGCAGCCAGCGGATCGCCAACATCAGCGGCCTGCTGGCGGATTGGTCGAAAGGCATGGAATCCGTTGCGGAAGAGATCCGCACAGCCCTGGCGGAGGAGCCGGCCGATCTGTTGGCCATCGAAGCCAAAGACGGCAATGTCACCGTGGTGATGTTTGAAAAGCTGCTGTTCAAACCCGGCAGCACCTCAAAAGTGGAGAACGGCGCCCTGAAGCCGCTGGAAACCATTGCCGAAGTGGTAAAAAGCCATCCCGAACTGTCGGTCAGGGTCGTCGGGCATACCGACAACCAGCCCGTGCCGCGAAAAAGCGTTGAAAGCTGGGATTACAGTCTGCTCCGCGCCGGGACCGTGGTCAAATTGCTGACGCAGGATTTCGATCTGGGCCCGAACAGGGTACTGGCGGCAGGCAAAAGCGAATTTGAACCCCGTACGTCGAACGAAACCGCCGAAGGGAGGGCGCAAAACCGGCGGGTAGAGGTCATTATCCAGCAATCGGAAGATATTCTGGTGCGGGATATCCGGCGGGTGCTGGCGCCTTGATTGTTGTTTATTGTT
>CALMYQ010000116.1 GCA_937873655.1 uncultured Lewinella sp.
TTTTGGGGCAATGCCAAAAAAGGGACAAAGACCATAAGCAAAGATCAGAAAACCAATACCTTATCATTCCAAAAATCAAACGCAACCAATGATTTTGAAAGTCAAGGGGCAACGGAAAGTTGCCCCTTGACATCCTCACAAAACCCAAACGCAACGCTTTACGGACGCCTGTTAAATACCAAAAATGCACTTGACGAAGACGGCGCGGGCGGCCGGACAGCAGTGCTTGAGCATTCGCAGGCTTGGTCCAGTGGACCAAAGGCGCAGCCCGAGTTTGCTGTCCTAGCGTTTTTTTGGTTCCTTTTTTGGGGCAATGCCAAAAAGGGAACAAAAACCAGAAGCAACGATAAGAAACCAGGCTTTCAATACTCAAAAAATCAAAAGTACACTTTCTTAATTTTTCTTATGCCTTAATGGTTCAATTTCAATCCCGGCTAAAACCCGTCTCTCTACTCATCCGCCGTGGCGGCGCCGTCGGCATTACGAAGGCGGGCTCCCTTGTGCTGAGCGGAGCCGAAACCACCTGTGCTGAGCGAAGTCGAAGCATCACCCTCTCTCCGACATCCTTTTCATCCCCCAGGTCAACACATGCACGCCTTCCGAATAATGTGCCGCCTGAGGAGGTCCTTGCAGCAAACCCCGGTACCGCGGATAGTCGTATTCCAACCGGCTGATCCCGATTTCCCGGATCGGCCATTCCTCGTGGTGCACCTCGTATTCGACGAGCCGCCCGTGGGAATCCTGAAAGACGGCGTAGCGCTCCGTCAGCCAGGTATCCAGCGGTTGTTTGGGGGTGCGTATTTCGCCCGGGGTGTATTCAATGGAAAAATGTTCGTTTTGCGGTTTGTTCCGGGAGTGATAGGAGCGGTCATCGCGCGACATCCGGGAAAAGCGATAGGGCAGTCCGGAGATCTTGTTGGAAAACCATGCCGAGGCTCGCTTGCCCGCTTCAAGGCTCAGGAAATAGACGCCCGTTTTGTCGCCGGACCGGATGTAGGTCCTGACGTTCAGTTCCGGAAAATTGGAGAGCGGCGGAAAAGGAATGAGATTACGCGGACGTACGCCGACCATATCAAAGGCCACCATCGACACCCAGGGTTGGCCTTCGAACAGGTCGACCTCCAGGTCCGGGTGTACAAATTTCCGCAATTCGTCATAGTCGGCGGGCCAGTGAAGAAAAACGGCCCGTTTCCATCCCATATAAAATTGCCATTTGCCGCCCGGCAGGGCCCAGGGCCGGTGGGTATTCAAAGCCAATACCTGCGCCGGTTTCAGCATGATTCAACTATTGATATCCTTGATGAAACAGACGATCCGGTTCATTTCGACGAAACCGATCTGCTTGTGGAATCCGATGCTTTCCTCGTTGCCGATCTCCGCGTCCGAGGCGATCTCCGAGCATCCGCGCTCCCGGCCCCACTGCTCGCCGGCAGCCAGCAGCGCACGGGCGACGCCTGTTTTCCGTTTCGATTCCACGACGTAAATCCCCTCCACGTAGGCCACCGGCGACGAGGTCATTCCTTCCACATAATCCTTGCGCAATGACATCTCGATAAACCCGGCATACGTCCCGTCTTCGGATTTGTACAGGAAGCAGGTGAATTTCTTGTCGTCGATCATGGCCATGAGGTCGGCGGCATGCTCCGCCACATCGGCGTCCGGCCAGAGCTGGTGGGCCAGTTCGGCGCAGGCTTTGGCGTTTTTCGTACTCAGTTTCTCGATCATTTCCCGTATTGCGTTTAATAATCTTTCCGGTAAGTCTGCCGTTCCCGGAGGAATGCAGCGCTGCCGTTTTCAACCCGAAACAGCGTTTCAACGGTCTTCCGGTCATTTCCGGCGTAATAATAACAGGAAAAATGCAAATGCGGGCCGGTCGACCAGCCCGTATTGCCGCTGAGCGCGATCCAGTCTCCTTTTTTGACCTGATCGCCGACCTTGACCCTGGCGCCGTTCTTCTGGAGGTGGACGTATTCGCCGAAGGTCCCGTCCGGGTGGTAGATCAGGACATAATTGTTGAGGTCGCGGCAATCCTCACGGATGCAGTTCTGGTTGTGGTGCTGCACGATTTTCACGACGATCCCCTCCCGGGCAGCCAGCACTTTGGTCCCGATGGGCATGGCAAAATCCAGCGCATTTTCACCCAGATGAGAAAAACGGCCTTGGTATCCCTGCTGGAGCAGGTAGGCCTGCCCCTTTTCAAAGGGCAAATCATAGACGTAATTGGTGTCGTACCGCTGGAGGCGAACATTCCCGAGCCCCGCAACCGTGCGGACGCGGTACTGAAACTGGTATTTACCGGGCTCCATGGTCAGATCGGCCACCTTGAATTTCTCCGCTTGGGCGGGTATCAGCAGGGTATTTTCCGCTCCGATGGAAGACTCCAGGTTTTCCAGATCAAATTTTATTTCCAGGGACACGGGGCAATATTCCTTGTTGGTCGCAAAGATGGCATAACCGTCCGGCGTCCTTTCTTCTTTCAGATCCAGGTTGGGTTGAGCATCAAGACCGGCAGATGCGGCAATCAGCAACACGAGCAGAACAGGTTTGTACATGGCAATAACGGGTCCCTTCAGTTGATAAAGATACAAATATTGACGCTTCGTTGCGTCTCATTGGCCCAAACCTGTACAAAAGTGCTGCTGGCTACTGAGTTTTTGCGTAAGAAAAAACTGCTTTCCAACATGGAATTTATTGAACAACCACTTTTTCAAACCCGTTATTCCAAAAAACCGTTCTTGATGGCGTATTTGACGAGGCCGGCCGTATTTTTCAACCCCAGCTTCTGGAGCAGGTTGCGCCGGTGCGTATCCACGGTGCGGATGCTGATATAAAGTTGATCGGCGATTTCCTGGTTGGACCGCTCGCTGGCGATCATCCGGAGCACTTCGATCTCCCTGCGGGTGAGCAATACCTCGGTTTTATTCCGGGACGGCTGGGTATTTTTCCGCTGCAGATGGGCCACCAGCATGGAAGAAACCTGCTGGCTGAAATAACTGGCGCCCGCCGCAACCGCCCGGATGGCGTTGAGCATTTCGCTCTTGCCCGCTTCCTTGAGGATATACCCCGATACGCCGTTTTCCAGCATTTTCAGGATATACATACTCTCCAGGTGCATCGAAACGGCCAGTATCCGGATCTTCGGATATTTTTCCAGCAGCGCCTTGCTCAGGTCAATGCCGTTGCTGTCGCCAAGGGTGATGTCCATCAGGATGATATCGGGCAGGGCGCCCTCCACGGCAGCATACAACTCGCGGGCCGATCCCGCCTCACCGGTCACCTCCAGGTCAGTCTCTTGCTCAAGTATAGCGCGGATCCCGTCCCGAAACATCTTGTGGTCGTCAACAATCAGGATCTTGATCATCCCTGTTCAATTCGTTTGTTATGGTTTCTCTGATTCCAGTCTGTAAGTCTCCCAGTTGGCAGTTCTCAGTTGGCAGTTCTCAGTTGGCAGTTCTCAGTTGGCAGTTCTCAGTTGGCAGTTC
>CALMYQ010000117.1 GCA_937873655.1 uncultured Lewinella sp.
ACTGACAACTGACAACTGACAACTGACAACTGACAACTGACAACTGACAACTGATTCATACCAGCTCATCAAACACCATAAACCCGCCGCCGCGCTCGATCTCCTGCAACTGCGACCAGGCGGATTCCGCAAGGGTGTCGGTCAGTTTTTCGATATAGTAGCTTCCTGCGCCGGGGTCGGCCACCCGGTCCAGGAAGCTTTCCATTTTGAGGATATGGTGCACATTGCGGGCTACCCGGCGGGTGAAGGGCGTCGGCGGTTCCGGGACCCCGGCATTGGCCGGCGGGATATAGAGCCGGTCAACTCCGCCGATAACGGCCGACATGGCTTGGGTGGCGGCCCGGATCATATTCTGCAAGGGGTCTTCTTCCAGGCTTTCCAGGGAAAAATGCGCAACAACGGGCGGAACCAAAGCCGGGGTCAGGCTGTAATTTTCCAGGATTTTTCCCCAGAGCAGGCGGAGTGCCCGGATCTTGGCGATTTCTCCGAAATAACTGGTACCGACGGCGACAGAAAACTGCATTTGGGCGTTGACTGTTTCGGGCGAAAGTCCAAGGTCGGTCAGCCGGGCCATGTATTCGAGGGCTTTGGCAACGGTCAGGGCCAGTTCGCGGGGTAATCCGGCGGTTCCTGTATGGAAAATGCGGGCATTCACCTGCAGCACGCTGATGCCGGGCTCTTCCTCGTGTGCGCGTTTGACCAGATCGGCGGCTTCCCGGAAAGGCGGTTCGCTCCAGTCGAGCAACGGGTCAAAATCGATCGAACCGCGGATGCCCCGGCTTGCCTGGTCGGTATTTGACAACCATTCCCGAAAGGTCTTGTAGCAGGCCGCCGGGTCTTTTCCCGGAAAGGAAAGGTCGAAATGGGTGGAGATATACCCCAGCGCTATATCTTTGAAAAGGCCGTTGAGGTCCTCCGCTTTGGGTTGGCGCCTGAACTGGAACAGCAGGGCCTCTGTTCCGCCGTTCAATCCTTCGAGGGCCTCCCGGTTGGTGGTTGTTGGATCGGTGAACAGGAATGCCTCGCCGATCTCCCAGGTGTTGCCCGTTTCGCGGCGGCTTATCGGCGCGGTGGTTTCTGCCAGGTCTTCCAGCGTGAACAACGGCGCGATGGACAGGTCGTCATTCAATTGCCAGTAAATGGACTCCAGCGGCTTGTCCCCCAGTTCTTTGGTCACTTGCCGGATCCAGTCGGAATGAGCTGGTTTTTTGAATGTTTCAAACATGATTTGGTCAGGTATTTTTGCAGCGGTCCTAAGGCCGGAGTTTTCCAAAGGTACAAGTATACCAACTTTTTCCGGGCTTTCATCGTTATGAATGTAACTATGCACGAACTGCCGATCTATCTGGATTACAATGCCACCACGCCCTGCGACCCCGCCGTCGCAGAGGAAATGCTCCCGTTTTTTACCCGGCAGTTCGGCAATGCGGCCAGCCGGAACCACGCCTACGGCTGGATGGCGGAGGAAGCTGTGGCCAAAGCCCGCAAGCAGGTGGCGGCGCTCATCGGCGCAGAAGACAAGGAGGTCGTTTTCACCTCCGGCGCCACAGAATCCGATAACCTGGCGCTGAAGGGGATCATGGCGCTCTACGCCCGGAAAGGCAAACACCTGATCACCGCAAAAACCGAACACAAGGCGGTGCTGGATACGTGTTACCACCTGGAAAAATCGGGCTATGAGGTCACGTACCTGCAAACCGGCGCCGACGGCCTGCTGAGTCCGGAAACCCTGGAGGCAGCAATCCGGCCGGATACGGTCCTGGTATCGGTGATGTGGGCCAACAACGAGACCGGCGTCATCCAGCAGATGGCGGAAATTGGGGAGGTCTGCGCCCGGCACGGCGTTTTGCTGATGAGCGACGCGACGCAGGCTGTCGGTAAAATACCGGTGGATCCCCGGGCGTGCGGGGTGCACCTGCTGGCGTTTTCGGCCCATAAAATGTACGGACCCAAAGGGGTAGGGGGGCTGTATGTCTCCCGGAAGTCGCCGAGGGTCCGGCTGGCCATACAGCAACACGGCGGCGGGCATGAGGACGGTTTGCGGTCGGGGACCCTGAACGTGCCCGGCATCGTCGGGTTTGGAAAAGCGGCAGAACTGGCCCTGTCCGGCCTGGAAACGGAAGCTCAACGGCTGACGACCCTGCGCGACCGGTTCGAAGCGACCCTTTTCGAACAGCTCGATGAATTGTACGTCAACGGGGCGAAAGAACGGCGTTTACCGCATGTCAGCAACCTTTCGTTCCGGTATCTGGACAGCGAAGCCATTCTGGGCGCCCTCAACCGGAAAATCGCTGCGGCCACGGGATCAGCCTGCTCCTCCGCAACTTTGGAGCCTTCTCATGTGTTATTAGCCATGGGACAATCCGAAGAACAAGCCCGGAGCGCCATCCGGTTCAGCTTCGGCCGGTTCTCGACCGTGGAAGAGGCGGAAAAAGCCGCGGAATGGCTGATCGATGCGGTCAAACGCCTGCGGGAGAAGAGCCCGGTTTGGGAATTGTTCAAAGAAGGCTTAATTTAGCGCAAAATTTATCGGTATGCTGTTTGTAGGCGATAGCGCCAAGACCAAGATCGAAGAACTCATCCAGTCGGACAACCTGACGCAGCAACATTTCGTGCGCGTTTCGGTGACGAGCGGCGGTTGCTCCGGCCTGACCTACAATATGGAATTCGACAACCAGGATCGGGCTGATGACCAGGCTTTCGAGGACAAGGGCATCAAGATCGTTACGGATTTCCGCAGTTTGCTGTACCTCTTCAATACCACCCTCGAATTTTCCGGCGGTCTCGACGGGAAAGGCTTCTACTTCGACAACCCGAATGCTTCCAGAACCTGCGCCTGCGGGGAGAGCTTTGCGGTGTAGTTATTTCATTGCTTCACTGGTTCATTGTTTCCTTGTTGAGCGTCCGTCGTAGCTTCGACTACGCTCAGCTACCCGACTGCCAACTGCCGACTTCGAACTGAGGACTGGCGACTGCCAACTGAAGACTGCCAACTGAAGAACTGCCAACTGAAGACTGCCAACTGAAGACTGCCAACTGAAGACTGCCCACTGAAGACTGCCCACTGAAGAACTGCCAACTGAAGACTGCCAATAAACTCCACCTTCGGCTTCTCAATCCCTGCGGGCTTAAGAATCCGGAGGCGGATTTTATCAGCCGGCCACAGGCGTGCATCTAAACTCCACCTTCGGCTTCTCAATCCCTGCGGGCTTAAGAATCCCGGCCGTTCAACCCATTTACATAACGGTCAGTATGACTCTGAATAAACGGCATTATGCAGCCCTTTCTGCGAGCATCCGGCCATGAAACAATGAACCATCCCCTTAAAGCAACGCCCCAACAATAAAACAGTGAAACAATGAAACAGTGACCCCATCCCTCAATCCAATCTTTCCGCAGCCCGCCGCAGGCGGATGGTCCGTTGCCGTTGGCTGAAGAACAGGCCGATCAGGATGACCAGCGTGATCGGCGCCAGGAGGTTGGCCAGTTTGATGAAGGTGCGTTTGCCGGCGGCGTCATCGCTCATGATCTCGGCTTTGAGCGGACGGCTGGCCACTTCTTTGGTGCGCAGGTCGATCAGGCCGGTGTCATCGCTGAGCCAGTCGATGGAGTTGACGAGGAGGTTGATGTTATCGGGTGTTTCGCCGCCGCGGGCCTGTTGACCGGATACGCCGAAATCACCGTCGCCGTAGATGACGATGCGGGCAGGGGCGGTACCGCCGAAATTACCCTGAAGGATGCCGCCCATCACCACGTTGCTCAGCGGGAAATCCTGGGTGGTCCATTTTTTATCGATGTTAAAATTGACGGGCGTATTGACGATGCCCGCCTGCGTAGAGGACCAGATCAGGGGCGTGAAGGTCTTGGAGGAATCCCCTGAGAATTGTACGGGACTGGCAAACGGGAAGATCATTTGTTCCAGGCCGCCTGTGATCGGATGGTCGGCGAAATTGCTGACCAGCGGCAGGTACGGGAACTGGACCGGCGTGTTGATGGTGAAAAAGCCGTTGCGCTGCTGTACGGAAACGCTTCCGCATTGGGAATCTATGATGAACGAGGGCGAAACGGTCACGCCTTTGCCCGTCAGCCAGGATTCCAGCCTGGTTGTCACCGGTAAACCGACGGCGTTGCTCAGATCTCCGTTAACAGCGTTGTAAGCCACCAACAGGTTGCCGCCGCGGGCCAGAAACTGGTCGAGTTGCGCCAGGTGGGCATCCGTAAAGGTGTCCGTCGGCGCTATGACGGCGATGGTTTTGAACCGGTCCGGTATGGCTTCATCCAGCGTCACGGTTTCAACCTGGTAAAGGATGCTCAGGGCTTTGTACGCCTGACTGAGTTCCTGCAAAGCGGGCTCGCCCTGCCCCTGCACGAAAGCGATGGACGGTTTTTCCTTGACGGAGAGCTTCTTGATGCTGGTCGCCAGGGCGTATTCCATGCCCGGCCCCGGCTGGACCACCGGGATCACATCCGATTCTTCGCCCATTTGTACGGTGGCGCCCATGAAAACCTGCTGTTGCTTGGACTGGTCTTTCTCCCGGATATTCACCATCAGGGGCTGGATCTGCTTCTGGGCGGCTTCCTGCTTTTCCTCATCCGTTTCCGGCGAGACAAACTGGAAATCTACATACCCCTTCGACCGGTTGGCGAATTCCACCAGCATGTTGCGGAAATCCCGTTCATTCTCGGTCAGGACGGGCGGCAGGTTTTTTGAAAAATAGGCCGTTACGGTCACCGGAGTCCCGGCATCCCGAACGTCCTTGAGGATGTTCCTGGTGGCCTTGCTGAGCGTATAAACCTGGTTCTCGGAGAGGTCCAACCGGAAGAAGAATTGGTTGGACAGCAGGTTGACGAGGACCAGGATGCCCGCTATCAGTAGTATACTGGTTATGTTTTTCATCATTCGCAGGGTTAATTCAATTAGGCTCGTTGGATGATCCGCCATTCTGCCAGCAACAGTCCGATGGCGGTCAGTGAAAGGAAGAAGATGATGTCCTTGCTATCGATCACGCCCCTTGAGATCGATTCGAAATGGTTGGTGACGCTGAGCGTGTTGAACAAGGTTCCCAGGAATCCGCCGGTAAAATTGGCCATGATGCCGAACAGGAAATGGAAGAATATCCCGATGAACAGGGCCAGAATGAAGGCGACGATCTGGTTGTCGGTCAGGCTGCTGGTAAACAGGCCGATGGCGATATAGGCGGCGCTGAGCAGGACGAGTCCGAGGTATCCGCAGAGGGTGGCCCCGTGGTCGATATCGCCGAGGGTGCTGACGGTGATGTAATAAGGCAGCGTAAAGACCAGCGCGATCAGGACCAGTTCGAGGCAGGCCAGGAATTTACCCAGCACCAGTTGCCGGTCGGTGACGGCTTTGGTCAGCAGCAGCTCAATGGCGCCGGTTTTCTTCTCTTCGGCCAGTTGCCGCATGGTCAGGGCCGGTATGAAAAAGAAGAGGGTCCACTGGGCGACGGAAAAAAAGGCGCCGAGGTCCGCTTGCTGGCGGTAGAAGATGTCGGAACCGAAAAGCCAGGTAAAGAATCCGGTAAAGCCCAGGAAAACCACCAGCAGAATATAGGCGATCAGCGAGTCGAAAAAGGAGGTCAATTCGCGCCGGGCAATTATCCTAATGACGTTCATTGGCGTTCAGATTGAGTTTTAATTCGTGGTCAGGTTGCGGAAGATGTCTTCCAGTTTGGTTTCAAACGGGATCATTTCGATCAGGGCCCATCCGTTCTTTACGCAGAGGTCGAAAACGGGCCGGTTGGAACTGCTGCCGGGCCGGCTCTGCAATTCGAACCGCAGGGCGTCTCCATCCAATACATTGACGGATTCGATGGTGTCGAGCCCCTGGAGCGCTTTGAACGCTGCGTCGAGGCCTGCGTTTTCCAACCGGATATTCAGCACCTGTTTGCCTTGAGCCTGTTTGCGCAAGGTTTCCGGCGCGCCGTCGGCAACGATCTTGCCCCGGTTGATGATGAGGATCCGGTCGCAGGTGGCTTCCACTTCCGGGAGGATATGGGTGCTGAGGATAACGGTCTTTTCGCGGCCCAATTCCCGGATCAGTTCCCGGATCTCGATGATCTGGTTGGGGTCGAGGCCGGTAGTGGGTTCGTCGAGGATCAGCACTGCCGGGTCGTGGATCATGGCCTGGGCAAGGCCGACGCGTTGGCGGTACCCTTTGGAGAGTTCCTTGATGCGCTTGTGTTTTTCCGGATCAAGGCCGCAGCGTTTCACCATTTGCCGGACCCGGACCGGAATGTCGGGCTTGGCCACCCCCTGGACGGCGGCGCAGAAGGCCAGAAAATCCATGATGGGCATGTCGAGGTAAAGCGGGTTATTCTCCGGCAGGTACCCGACGTGGCGTTTCATGTCCTGTTGCCGGACGGAGTGGCCGTCGATCAGCACATCGCCCTCATCCATTTCCAGGTAGCCCGTGATGATCTTCATCGTCGTGGATTTGCCTGCGCCGTTCGGGCCGAGGAAACCCAGGATCTCGCCGGTTTTGACCTCAAAAGAGATGTCATCCACGGCGCGTTGCTGCCCATAGCGTTTCGTCAGATTCTCGATGACGATATCCATAGTTGTCGTTATTATAAAGAACGGTTAATCTTAACCGGAAGAATGACTGCTTTTTCTCCGGGCGTCACAAAAACAGGGGTCAAAATTAGAAATTAATCTCCTGAATACCCGAAAAAAAGGACCCGAAATTCTTTTCAATTACCGGCTGGTTTGTACATTCAGGCCTTATTTCCAACGGTTTTTAATTTAATTTCCAAACATGAAATCCTTTCTCATTTTTCTTGTTGCCGGATTGTTGGTCGCCTGCGGAAAAACCGAGGCGCCGCCTGAACGTGCGCAAACCGCCGATGGGGAATACCTCCTTGAAGACGTGCCCGGGACGACCGTAAAGCTCGCTTTAAAAAAGGACGCACAAGGTAAGATCCTGGAGCAGGGTTTTGTCGATAACGGCGTGAAAACCGGCGTCTGGATGACCTATGACAAATCGGAGGAATTTCCAAAGACCCTCATGAGTTATGTCAACGGCATCGCGGAAGGGCCCTATTTCGAATTCAATGACCGCGGCCAGATCGAGCTGAAGGCCAATTATAAGAACAACAAGCTCGACGGCCCCTGGGGGCGCTATTCCTTCGGGCGCCCTTTATCCACCGCCGGCTACAAAAACGGCGAACTGGACGGCATCTACCGGGAATTCGACATGCGGGAGGGCAAGATCCAGAAGGAGATCTATTATAAGGACGGCAAAGAGGACGGCCCCTACCGGTATTTCAACGACAAAGGGGAAGTCACGGTGGAGTATAATTTCAAGAACGGGGAAAAAGTTGGCGGGGGAATGGTGGCGCATTGAATTGGGGTGTTTATTTGTTGATGTGTTTATTTGTTGATGTGTTGATTCGTTGAATTGAACAGGGCATCATTTTTTGTTTGGGTTTGCCTCCATGGCTTGCTGGGGGGGGCGCATCACCTGATCCTCAAATCCGCCTTTCCAACGCCCGGCGCACCTGCTTCCGGTGATGGGTAAAGTGGATGCCGAAAAAACGAACCATGCCGGGCAGCGTAAGGCGGCCGGCATAGGGGTGTTTATAAATTGCCCGGCCGGAGAGCTTATCGGGCAGCGCGGAGAGGTATTCCCGCAGTTGTTGCCTTTGCGCCCACCATTGGGTTTGCACCGCTTCCAGGGAGGATGTTTCGGGCAGGCTGCCGTCGCCGATGCCGGGCGGCGCCTTCCATTTGATGCCGGAATTGAAGACGAACCAGATGAGGAACAACCGGAACGGATCGGATATTTTACCGTTGCCGAAGGGGCCGTCCCCTTTGAGTTTTTTCGTAACGTAAAGATGCGAATAATACTCCGACAGCAGCAGGTGGTGCAGGATCATGAGGGGCGACCATTTGCCCGGAGCAGGCCGTTGGTTGAGTTGTTCGTCTGAATAAGCGGAAAGCTCAACGAACAACGCTGCCAGGGCCTGATCCAGGCGGTCAATCTCTTTGGCGGAGCCGGATATCATATCAACCTTTCAGGTATTTGACCGGACTATTGGTATTGTAGAAGAAGAACGACCAGATATCAGCCTGTTCTTCCAGCACTTTGGCAATGGGTTTGCCGGCGCCGTGGCCGGCCCGCGTCTCGATCCGGATGATGACCGGATTTTTGCCGTTGTGCGATTTCTGCAACTGGGCTGCAAACTTGAAGGAGTGCGCTGGTACTACGCGGTCGTCGTGGTCGCCGGTCGTGATCAGCGTCGACGGGTAGGTGACGCCGTCCTTGATGTTGTGCAGCGGGCTGTAGGACAGCAGGTTCTTGAAATTGGCGGGGTCGTCGCTGGAGCCGTATTCGGGGATCCAACCCTTACCTACGGTGAACAGGTGGTAGCGGAGCATATCCATCACACCTACTGCGGGCAGAGCCACGGCGAACAGGTCGGGCCTTTGGGTCATGGCCGCCCCGACCAGAAGGCCGCCGTTGGAGCCGCCCGCAATTGCGAGCTTTTCCTTGGAGGTGTATTGTTCCGCGATCAGGTATTCACCGGCGGCGATGAAATCGTCAAATACGTTTTGTTTGTTGAGCAGCATCCCGGCTTTGTGCCATTCCTCGCCGTATTCGCCGCCGCCGCGCAGGTTGGGCATGGCAAATACGCCGCCGTTTTCCAAAAGCACGATCCGGGTGGCCGAAAAACTGGGCGTCAGGCTGATGTTGAATCCGCCGTATGCATAGAGATAGCAGGGGTTCTTGCCGTCCATTTTCAGGTCCTTTTTATGGACGATGAACATGGAAACCGGCGTGCCGTCCTTGCTTTTGTAGAAGATCTGCTTTTCGACATAATCCTCCGGATTGAACTGCAGGGAGGTTTTGTTGAAGAGCTCGGATTGGCCGGTTGCCAGGTCGTATTTGAAAATGGTATTGGGGTAGGTAAAGGAAGTGAAGGTGTAGAACAGGATCTTGTCCTCCTTTTTACCCGAAAAACCGCCTGCTGAACCCAGGCCCGGCAGGTCGATCTCTTTCTTGTTGCCGCCGTCGTAATCGAGTTGATAGAACCGGTCGGTAGCGTTTTTGAGGTAATTGGCAAAGAGCTTGCCGCCGCCGGTAGCCACACTTTGCAGCAGGTCCTCAGATTCCGGGATGATCTCTTTCCAGTTTTCCTTCGCCGGGTTTTTCGGGTCGATCTCCACCAGCCTGTATTTAGGCGCATCGATGTCGGTCAGGGCAAGGAATTTGCCGTTAACGTGATCCACCACGTTGCTTTTGTGGTCATAACCCTCGAAAAGGGGTACAAAATCGCCGTCGGTTTCCAGGTTTTTATAATAGGTGGCATAGCCGTCGGTTCCCGGCGCTGCATTCAGGATCAGGTATTTACCGTCTTCCGTGACGCTGCAGAAATGGTACATGTTCGGATTTTGCCGGTCTTCATAGACCAGTTTATCCCTGGATTGGTCGTCTCCCAGCTTGTGGTAATAGACGGAATGGTAAAGGTTGTTGCCTGAGAGCTCTTCACCCGATCTGGGCTCCGGGTAGCGGCTGTAAAAAAAGCCGTCCTTATGCCATCCGGCGCCGGAGAATTTGACCCATTTCAGCACGTCGGGCAACTGTTTTTTTCCGGCAATTTCCATCACGCGGATCTGCGACCAGTCCGAACCGGCCTCTGATTGCGAATAGGCGATGTATTTGTCATCCTGCGAGATCCCGATGATGTTGATGGCAACCGTCCCGTCCCTGGACAAGGCGTTGGGATCGATAAATACTTCGGGTTCGCCTTCGAGCCCTTTCTGGATATAGATGACGGATTGGTTCTGGAGCCCGTCGTTCTTATAGAAAAAATAGTATTCTCCGGCCCGGAAGGGAGAGGTATACCGGGGGTAGTTGACCAGTTCGGTCAGCCTTTCCTCGATCTTTTCGCGGTAAGGGATTTTTTCCAGGTAATCGAAAGTCGCCTGATTTTGCGTTTTCACCCATTCTTCCACAGCTTGTGCGGTATCGGCTTCCAGCCATCGGTAAGGGTCGGCCACCATTGTGCCGTGATAGTCGTCCGTTTGTTCAACCGTTTTGGTCTCAGGGTAGGTTACCTCTATCATCGGGTTTGATTCATTTTGAACGTCCTGATTTTTACACGCAGTGAGTCCTGCCAGAGCAATCGCTGTCAATAAAGTCGGGTACCTCATGACGTAAGGTTTTTGATTCCGGCCAAATATAGAAAATATTATTGCTAATTTCGCGAGTCCAATAAAAATTAGAAAATGGATCAAACGGCGGAAAGGTATAAACTGACGCAGTACAGCCACGGTGCAGGATGCGGGTGTAAAATAGCCCCGAAAGTACTGGATACCATCCTCACGCACCAGGCCGAACGCGTATTTTTTTCCGGGCTTATCGTAGGGAATGAAGAACGGGACGACGCAGCGGTAATGGACCTGGGTGACGGGACGGCCGTCATCAGCACCACCGATTTTTTTATGCCCATCGTCGATGACCCGGAGGATTTCGGCCGGATCGCTTCCGTCAATGCCATCAGCGACATCTACGCCATGGGCGGTACGCCCCTGCTGGCCATAGCGATCCTGGGCTGGCCCATCGACAAGCTGCCTGCCGAAGTGGCCAATCAGGTGGTGGAAGGCGGCCGGAAAGCCTGCGCTGAAGCGGGCATACCTCTTGCCGGCGGTCACAGTATCGATAGCCCGGAGCCCATTTTCGGACTTGCCGTAACGGGCAGGGTTGCGCTGTCCAATGTCAAGAAGAACGGCGGCGCAAAACCCGGTGCAAAGTTGTTCCTGACCAAGCCGCTGGGCGTAGGGATGCTGACCACGGCCCAGAAAAAAGGCAAACTGCTGCCCGAACACAGCCACCTGGCCCTGGAGAGCATGACCCGTTTGAACAAGGCCGGAGAGCGTTTTGGCACGCTGCCCTATGTGCAGGCCATGACCGATGTGACCGGATTCGGCTTGTTGGGACACCTTTCCGAAATGTGCGAGGCCAGCGGTTGCGGCGCCGAAGTTGAGTTCGGAGCGGTCCCGACCCTGGGTGAAGGCATTATCCGCCACTATTTCACCGAAAAGTGCATCCCCGGCGGTACCAACCGCAACTGGGACAGTTACGGCCACAAGATCGGCCCCGTCACAGAGGAGCAAAAAGCGATCCTGTGCGATCCGCAGACCAGCGGCGGGTTGTTGGTGGCGGTTGAAGCCGGTCAGGTGGGGCAATTTTTGAAGGAAGCGGAGAAGGAAGGATTGGAGCTGTCTGCGCTCGGTGAGCTGATCGCTGAAAACACCCCATTGATTCGGGTGGTTTGAAAAGGGATTTATGCCGGGCCGGCATAGAAGCGGTGGCCGGCAGGGCTTTTAAGTAATATGGATATAGGTAATAATGGGAGGGGAAAACTATACCCCTTTTGCCCCGCCCGTAAACCGGGCCACCACCTTGCCCACCGTCAATCCCTGAACAATAATGGAAAAGACCACCACGATATAGGTCATGCTGACCAGCAATTCCTTCGGCATATCGTTGTCCAATGATAAGGCCAGCGCAATGGAAATGCCGCCCCGCAGGCCGCCCCAGGTCATGATCAGGTTGGTAAACGGTGCGAACCCCAGCCGCTTTTTGAAAATGAGGATCGGCAGGGCTAACGAACCGGAACGGCTCAGCAATACGATCGGGATCGCTGCCAGCCCGGCAATGATATAGGTGCGGTCAAAGGGGATCAGCAGGATTTCCAGGCCGATCAGCACGAACAGAATAGCATTCAGTAGTGCATCGATCAGCTCCCAGAATTTATCCACATAAACCTCTGTCATTTCCGACATGGTGCTGGTCCGGAATCGCTCATTCCCAACGGAAATACCGGCCACAACCATCGCCAGCGGCCCCGAAAAATGGAGCGTACTGGCCAGCAGATAGCCGCCCATCACCGCCGCCAGCGTAATCATCACCTCTACTTCGTATTGGTCGATCGTGCGCATCAGATAATAGGCCGCCGCCCCAAGACCCAGCCCCAGCAAAACGCCGCCGCCGACTTCCTCCAGGAACAACAGGCCGATGTGCGACAGATCCTGGTGGCCGGCGCCCGATTGCGCGATCTGGTAAATGGTGACAAAGACAATGACGCCTATCCCGTCGTTGAACAGGCTTTCTCCCACGATTTTGATCTCCAGGTTTTTCGGCGCTCCCGCTTTTTTCAGGATGCCCAATACGGCAATGGGATCGGTTGGGGAGATCAACGCGCCGAACAGCAAGGCATAGATGAAATCGATTTGAATGCCCACCCAGCCCAGTGCCAGGTAAACCAACCCGCCGATCAGGAAAGTGGAGATCAATACCCCAAGGGTTGCGAACAGGATGATCGGCCACCGGTGCTCCTTCAGGCGCCCGAAATCGACGTGCAAGGCGCCGGCAAACAAGAGAAAACTGAGCATCCCGTCCATCAGGATCTTGTGAAAGTCGACCTGCCCGATGAGTTCCCGCTCCCATTCAAGGAGTGTGGGGGTAAACTGGCCGATGATCAGAACGGCTACGGAGAACAAGATCGAGACGATCATCAGTCCGATAGTGACCGGCAATTTGAGGTACCTGACGTTGAGGTAACCGAACAGCGCGGAAAAGACGATTAAAATGGAAAGGACCTGGAATAAATTCATGTTTTAGGCTAAATTGTCCTGTTTTTGATGGGCAAAAATAAGAAATCAATCTTGCGTTTATGCTTTTTGCCCGGGATTTGCATCTAATCGGAAAACCAATTGAAAATGGAAAGATTATTGATGACCTTATTTTTGATCCTGACCTTGAATGCCTGCAGCCAGGCCGGCAACAAGGAAACAGCAATGGCCGGCGAAATGCCCGCTCCCTCTATGGAGTCGGAAAAAATGGCAGACAAGGATGAATACCGGTATGACGATCAATCTGGCGAGGAAAACCGGGATCAATCCGCCGGGAAGCCCGAAGTGCAGCGACAGATCATCCGGACGGGAAACCTCCGCTTCCAGGTGGATCATGTGAAACAAAGCAGCACCAGAGTTGAGGAGATCGTGGCCCGTTTTGGCGGATATGTTTCGGGTATGACCCTGACGAATACCAGTTATCAGATCAGCAACTACTTCCAGATCCGGGTGCCGGCCGGCCGGTTCGACAGCCTGATGAACGCCCTGGAAGAGGAGGCCGTTTTTGTGAATTCCCGCAGCATGAACACCCAGGACGTAACGGAGGAATACCTCGATATCGAAACCCGCCTGAAAACCAAAAAAGAGGTGCGCGACCGCTATGTTGACATTCTGCGCAACAAGGCCAAAACCGTGGAGGAGGTGCTGAAAGCCGAGGAAGCCATCCGCGTGCTGCAGGAAGAGATCGAGGCCAGGGAAGGCCGGTTGAGGTACCTGAAAGACCAGGTCGGCATGAGCACGATCGACCTGGAGATCTACGAGGAGGTAACCTACCAACCCGAACCCAAAACCTTCAGGCGGACATTTGTCGGCCGCGCCCTCACCGGATTGCAGAACGGCTGGGAAGCCATGCTCAGCTTCTTCATTATCCTCATCAATATCTGGCCCTTCCTGCTGATCGGCGCAGTACTGATCTGGCAGCGGAAGCGCATTTTCAGGTTCCGGAAACGCAATCCCTGAAAAAATAGCTGAAGAAACTCCGGATCGGAGGAATCCGGTCCGGAAAGGGCAGATAAGAAATTAAGACTAACTTTGTCCAAACGCATGACCAATGATCGCCAGAATTTTGTTGGCAGCCGCCGCACTGATTTTCCTGTTCCTGGGAACCATGCACCTCGTCTACACCTTTTTTTCTGACAAGTTCCTTCCCCGGGATCAAGGAATTAAAGAGGGCATGGAAAGAACCCACCCCGTGCTGACCAGAAGGACCACCATGTGGAAAGCCTGGATCGGATTCAACGCCAGCCACAGCTCAGGCGCCATGTTCATCGGCGGAATAAACCTGGTATTGGCCGTTTCGTATTTTGATATTTACAGCCAGTCGCTTGGTCTGCAACTCCTGAATATCCTGACCGCGTTTTTTTACCTGTTCCTGGCCCGCCGGTATTGGTTCAACATCCCGTTTCGCGGGGTGCTCCTTGCCACTATCTGCTTCCTGGTTTCGTCCCTTATCCTGTTTTTTTACCCCTGATCCCGCTCTCTCTCCCTCTCTCCCTCTCTCCCTCTCTCCCTCCCCTCACCCCAAAGGCCCCTGCCACAACACCTGCACGATCTTCCACTTCCCGTCGTATTTTCCCAACAGGATATAATCCGTACCCCACCAGGCCGTCACTTTTCCGCAGGCGGTTTGATCCTGTACTTCGAACAGCTCTACCTTTTTGGGTGCATCGGGTTTTGGAAAACGCTTCCGTTCCTTTACGCGGTTGGCATAGTTCAGCATTTCCTGGAACGACATGGCCTCGCCGCTGTATTTTCCGGTTTTTTCATCCTTCCAGTAGCCGTATTTGGCGACCTCAGGCAGGACGCTCCGGATAATTTTGGCGGTGTCTCCCTCGTAGAATCCGTCCAGGTAGTCCATCATGGCTTGTTCGGCGCCCTTGGCGTCAGCGGCGGCATCCTGGGCAAATGCAGGGATACCGGTGCAAAGGAGCAGGGCAATCCACAGACAGGTACTTTTTTTTCCTTTCCTCATAATTCAAAATTTATCGGGTGATGATTTCAACCGGCTAAAATTATGCCATATAATTAATAATTTGATAATCAGTTTTTTGTGATGAGAATGGGCCTTAGGGAGCGTCCAGAACCGGACAACTCCTGTTCGTTTGCGGACAAATGCCGGATCTCACCGGAATTGACAATGCTCATCGCCGCCATTGACTCTGATCACTTGATAATTTAGCGGGCGCGCTTAAATTGTACAGGGTTTCGACCATCTAATCCAATGAACATGAAACAGCGTGCAAGTCTTTTTTTTCCAGGGAACAGGATTCTTATCCTGGCGGTTCTGCTGCTGGGAGGATGGGAGTGCGGCCGGCCAAAATCCGTTTCCGAAGAACCCGCAACAACGGATGCCGTTATAACCGGCGGGGTCATTCGTACCCCATTGATGTTCCACCCGGTAAAAAGAGATATCCCGATCCGGGACTATTTTGAGTACATGGACAGCCTGACCGCCGCGCTCGACTCATTGTTGCATTATCCGGTGAACGAATACCTCGTCGCCCGCGCCAATCCCTGGCTGATCGACACGCTGGCCAATACGGATTATTATATCCAGATGGAACGGGGCGTATTTACCTATGATCCCCAGGCCCTGATCGCTTTGCACAAAGGGGACAGCCTGCTGATACCGGACTCCGTGATGGTAGCCGGATATCTGGACCGGATGGCCGCAACGGTCATTGATGTCAATATCCCGGAATATACATTGAGGATCATGGAAGGGGACAGCGCCTTGTATGCTTTTCCTGTCCGCGTCGGCAGAAATGAAAAGAAATACCTGGCAATGGCGGGCCGGAAAGTGGACCTCCGGACTATCCCGGGCTCAGGTACGATCTACCGGATCAACCGCAATCCCGTTTTCATCAATCCCAGCGACAATAAGCCCTATAAAGTGACCCGTCGCGACGACGGCAAGGTTACCAAACTCCCCCGCATTCCCTGGCTTGACCCCGAGTTGAACGGACATCGCTACGGCCAGCTGATCCACCCGACCACCAACCCCAAAACCCTGGGCAAAGCCTACTCCAACGGCTGCGTCGGCCTCTCCGAAGCGGATGCCTGGCGGGTCTATTTCTACGCCCCTGCCGGCACCAAAGTGGTTTTTCGATACGACCTGAAAACCGTCAATGAACAAGGCGATACCGTCCAATTGAAAGATATCTATCCGGGTATGAAAAAGCTGCCCGCCCCGGTCGTCGCCGGGTTGTTTGATTCCGGATCACCGAACCCCGACTTATGCCTGTGTCTTCCATGACAGTTCCTTCTGAGAATCAGTTTTCAGTCTCCGCCCGACGAAGCTTCATGCGTATTCGGGTGTCAGCTGGAGAAATTGACCTATTGGAGGGGACCATCCAGTATTTTGTGGCGGCCGGATTTTTAGCATGCACAGCTTGCTAAAAATCAGATCTTTGCGTTTTTGCGCGAAAACACTATTTTGAACAGCCTAATCCGGACCAAAACGGCCCCACCCATAAACCCATAAACTATCCACCATCAAGCAACTCAACGCAAATCAAAACCCATTCTCCTGATCAAAAGCCACCCCCAACCATAAACCCATAAACCCATAAACCATCCTCACAACTACCTAAGGCAGCACCTTTCCCCCGGCCGGCAAATTATCCTTCCAGTACTTGAGCCAGGTTTTGCGCAGGTGCAGCGACGTCCCGGACCGCTCATAAATGCCGTGCGAGCGCATGGGGTATTCCATCATGGAGAACATTTTCTGGTTTTTGACCAGTTCGTTGATCAACACTTCACAGTTCTGGTAATGGACATTGTCGTCGCCGGAACCGTGGATCAGCATCAGGTTGCCTTGGAGATTGCCGGCATGGGTGATGGGCGATCCGTCCTTATAACCTTCCGCATTGTCATCGGGTAAGCCCATATACCTTTCCTGATAAATGGAATCGTAGAATTTCTGGTCGGCGACAAAGGCCACAGCGATCCCGGTTTTGTAGATCTCCGGGTAACGGAACAGGCAGTTCAGGGTCATCGAGCCCCCGCCGCTCCAACCGTAAACGCCGATCCGGCCGCCGTCGACAAACGGATATTGATTGATGATGGCTTTTGCCGCCGCTGCCTGATCTCTGGAGGCCAGAATGCCGATCTGCCGGTAGATGCTTTTGCGCCAATCACGGCCTCGGGGCGTATTGGTACCGCGATTATCGACGCTCATTACGATATAGCCCTGCTGTGCGAGGTATTGGTTGAACAGGTCGCCGCCGCCCCAGTTGTCCTGTACCGTGGCCCCGGCGGGTTCCCCATAGATGTTGAAAATGACAGGATATTTCAATTTGGGATCAAAATCCCTGGGTTTGATCATATAGCAATCCAGTTCCATGCCGGGCTCGACTTCCACCCGGAAAAACTCCTTGGGATTCAGGTTGAGCTGGCTGTATTTTGCGGCCAGTTCGGCGTTGTCCTCCAGCAGGCGGATCCTTTTATGGCCGGGCAGTTCCACCAGGTCGATCTGGTTGGGTGTGGTGTGGTTGGAAAAGGTGTGAATGGCGTAATGGGCATCCGGGCTGATGATATACTGGTGCTGACCGGTTTGGTTGGCCGGACTTATGCGCTCGGCTTTCCCTTTCCCGTCGATGCGGCTGCGGTATAGGTACCGCTGGATGGGATTGTCGGGGGAAGCGATATAATAAACGTACCCCCCTTTCTCGTCGATGCATTGAATGCTGACCACGTCAAAATTGCCGGGAGTGACGTCCCGGGTCTTTTTGCCGTCGCGGGATATCAGGTAGAGGTGAAGCCATCCGTCGCGCTCGCTGCTCCAGGTAAAGGAAGCGCCGTTTTCCATCCATTCGGTGTCGTCGTGGATATCCAGGAAGGCTTTATCGGTTTCCGTCAGGATGTTATTGAGCTCCAGGGTCCGGATATTACCCAGCATGACCTTGTTGGTATTCTGGAGGCGGTTGAGCTGCTGGATCATTACCTCCTCGTTGCTGCCGGCGGCAAATTCCATCCGGGCCAGGTAGTGATTCCGGGGGTCGCCGGGGATGTCAAACCAGCGGGAGGCGCCGCCGTCCGCCGACACTACGCCGATTTTGGCGGCCGGGTTGGTGGTGCCGACCTTGGGGTAGGGGATCTTGATCAGTTCAGGATAAATGGAGTCGAGGTTGTTGATGAGGTAAAAATCGCCGATCCCTTCGGTATTCATTTGCCAGTAGGCGATGTATTTGCTGTCGGGGCTCCACCTGAAGCCGTCGCGACAGCTGAGTTCTTCCTCGTACACCCAGTCAAAAGTGCCGTTGATGATATGGCCGCCGCCGTCGGAAGTGATCTGTTTGAGGTTGCCGGTGGCCAGGTCTTCCACGTAGATATTCTGTTCGCTGACATAGGCGACCTTTTTATTGTCAGGCGAAAACTTGGCAAACATCATGGTGGTGGGTTTGACGGATTGGCCGAGCTGCTTCAGTTTGCGGGTTTCCAGATTGAGCACCCAGTAATCCCCGCGGGTATTATAGCGCCAGACCCGCCGCGTATTGGTGAAGATCATCAGTTGCTTGCCGTCCGACGACCAGATATAGTTGGAAATGCCGAGCGGACGCTCCTCGCCTTCCGGGATCAAATCCTTTGCGCTGACCAGCACTTCCCGGGTTCCGGTAGAAGTCTCATACCGCACAATCTCGCGTCCCCTGACATCTTCTGCGTTTTCGAGGGTCGTATAGAATTTTCCGCCGTCCATCCACCTGGCAGGGCCGAAACCGTTCATCCGGTAGGTGCCGTTGAAGATATCCTCCAGTTCTAGGGTTGGCTGCGAATAGGCGGGAAGGGTTAAGATCAGGGTGAACAGAACAGAAAAGGCGAATAATAACTTTTTCATATCGGATGGTTTTAATCCAGGCCAATATCGTATTTATTTCCTGGAATGGCGGCAAATTCAAGAAAATCCCCCTCCGCGGATTTCCTTGCGACCAATTTTTTTTCCTGGAAAACCTGCGCTTTTCTGCCTGATAATTTCACCCGGCAGGTTTTACCGGAAACTGAGAATACCGCGAGATTGCTCATTTTACCACCGCGCCAGGAGAAGTCTATAACAAACCCGCCGCGAACAACTACCCCCGAAAAGTCGCCGTCCGGCCAGGCATCGGGCAAGGCAGGCAGGATTTCGATATAGGATTCGTGGGACTGAACCAGCATCTCCGTGATCCCCGCCGTTACGCCGAAGGAACCGTCTACCTGCAACGGGGTGAAACACTTGGCGAACAAGCTGGAATAACATTGCTCCTTCAGGTATCCCTGCCAGATCCGGTAAGCCCGGTTGCCGTCGAACAGTCGGGCCCAGATCCCCATTTTCCAGGCCCGGCTCCAGCCTGTGCCGCCGTCGCCGCGTTGTTCGAGGACTTTCCTGACCGGCTCAACCAGTTCAGGTGTCTTCACAGGACTGATCACATGGCCGGGATAAATGCCGTACAAATGGGAGAAGTGGCGGTGTTCTTTTTCCAGCTGACCGTAGTCTTCCGCCCATTCCTGCAGCATGCCGTCGCGGCCGACCTGCATCGGGGGCAATCGCTTTTTCATGGCCGTCAGGCTGTCCCGGAAACCGGGATCTGTCCCAAGTATATCGCAAACCTTGGCCACTTGCCCGAATAGGTCATTGAGGATCTGGATATCGATGGTGGAGCCGTAGCAGATGGTGGTTCCCGGCAGGTAGATCCCTGTGACCTCGTCGTAGTACCGGCCGTTTCCGGGGCTGGCCGGGAAATTTTCGGGTGAGGTGGAAGGCGCCGTGACCATCCAGCCCTTTTTGGGGTGCGGGGTCAGGAAATCCAGGAAGAACCGGGTTGCACCTTTGAGCACGGGGTAGTATTCCCGGAGGAAATCCGTATCCTGGGTATAGGCATAGTGCTCCCAGATATGGGTGCACAGCCAGGCGCCGCCTGTGGTGAAGGTGCCCCAGGTAGGGCCGTCCATCGGAGCCGCTACCCGCCAGATATCCGTATTCTGATGCAAAACCCAGCCTTTGGCGCCGTAATGCTCAGCCGCCACCTGACCTCCCTGGTCGGTCAATTCGCGGAGCATCTGGAAAAGCGGTTCGGCGCATTCGGACAAATTCCCGGATTCCACCGCCCAATAGTTCATTTCAGTATTGATGTTGGTGGTGTATTTGGCATCCCAGGCCGGATTCTGGTATTTGTTCCAGATCCCCTGCAGGTTGGCCGGTTGCGTGCCGGGTCGTGAGGAGGTGATCATCAGGTATCTGCCGAACTGGTAGCATAGTGCGGCCAGGGCCGGATCAGGCGTGAGCTGCACCCTGACCATCCGTTCGGCTGTCGGCAGTTGGGAATTGACGTTTGAAGGCATCCGAAGGTTTACCCGGTTAAATAGCCGTTGGTGTTCGCGGATATGATTGTTTTTGATGACGTCAAAGGTTTGACCGTTCAATTTGTCCTGATACGCCTTCGCCCGCGCCAAAGCATCGCCGGAAACATCTTTATAGCTGTTGAAATTCGTGGCGGCAGTGAGATAGATCACCACTTCATCGGCGCCTTCGACTTTCAGCGATTGGACGGCAGGCGTAATGCTTCCGCCCCTGGCGACAAACTTTGCCAGCGCTGCATATCTCAGCCGGCCTTCAACACCGAGGTAGTCTGCGGATTTTCCTTCGAGCATTAGCCCGTCCTGATTCCAGACGTCCATCCGGAAATAATCCGTCCCGTAATTGGAATGGGTGTCATTACGTACCCCTTGCAATTGACAGGAAAATCGGATGCTGCCCGGCTGGTCGGCGCTTATCCGGATAACCATGGCCTGGTCGACAGGAGAAACAAAAACTTCCCGGTGGAAACGAACTCCGCCGACCGTGAACTCCGTTGTCGCAATGCCGGTGGAAAGATCGAGGCTGCGATGGTAATCTCCGGCGGCGGCATCCTGATCGGCGTATTCGTATTTGAATACCAGGTTGCCCATATTCTGGTATTTCATCTGTTCTACCGGATAACCCATCAGCGTCCGGCCGAAAAGGTTGTGGGCCTCCAGGAACCGCCCTTCAAAAAGGAGCTTGCGAATCTCCAGCAAGCTCCGGTATCCGCCCTTTACAACGGTAGAGTAGGGCCCCCCGCTCCAGTAAGTATCCTCGTTGAATTGAACGGTTTCAGATTTTATACCGCCCTCCACCATCGCTCCCAATCGCCCGTTTCCTACAGGCAGGCAATTTTCCCATTTATCCGCAGGGCTGTCAAACCAGATGACGGTACAGGGATCCAGCGTATCCCTAAAAGCGGATAATTGCCTGGATTGGCTTTGCAACAAAGAGAAGGAAAAGCATAGTGCGGCAAAAAGCGCGGTCTTAGGCGGCATGGTTTCAGGAATTTTGTCCGGTTAAAATAACAATAACCTGCAAAACCATAAAAAACAATCGGCAGTCTCCGGTTCTCCCTCCTTGAAAACCGAAGACTGCCGACTGCCAACTGACAACTGCCAACTGCCAACTGACAACTGCCAACTGACAACTGCCAACTATCTTCCCCCAGCCAGCTCCGCAACAGCTTCCTTCGCCCGGGAATAATAATTCACCAGTGCGGGGCCCTGTTCAGGGTGGTCGAGAATAAAGGCGATCAGCGGGAATTTATCCAGGTTGATATTGGCTTTTTCTACCAATGCTTTTTTCACATCCTGGAGCATTTCCTGCCGGTCGGCGTATTCCTTACCCGCAAACCAGTTGGCCATTTGGGTGGGGTGGGTAGCCGCTACGGAATAGTCCAGTCCGGCAGATTTCGGTAACTGGGCCGTTTCGTTTACATCAAAAAGCTGCGCCTGGAAGTTGGGGTTGACCTCCTGAATGGCCTGTTGCATGCGGTTGATCACCAATTGCATTTGTTCGATGACTTTCCCGGTATTGTTCTGGTTGATGCCGACCGCCGTGTTGACCATTTTGAAGAATTCCGCGCCGTCGGAGGCTTCCCAGGCTATGCCGATGATGCGCTGATAATCGCGCGCTTTCATTTGGTCGGGGGATACCGCGATGGCCAAACCGTCGCCCTGGCCCGAAGGCAGCAGGAAATCGCCGACCCGGACCACGCCCCGTACCTTGACCGGGACCTGCCCCATGAAGGCCACCATTTCGGAGGCTTTTTCACCGTTGCCGTCTTTTGGCATATTGCCCAATACGATCGGGGAGGCGGAAACGACCATGAATTTATCAGCTTGCGTGAATTGCCTGGAGATCCGGCCGCCGATCACGCCGACCACGTCGCCGTAGTTCAGTATTTCTTCGGCATTGGCCCGCGGGAGCCATTCGGCGTAGTCGCCCGAACCGGATTCGTAGGCCACGCCCCGATTGATATCGGCATAGCTGGCGGTAATGACCAGGTTGACAATGTCCGTAGCTACTCCCACTGCGTTGCTGGCGATATCCTCGGGATCCAGTACACTGCCGGCACTCATGACCAATTGTACAATAGAGCCGAATACGGAAACAGAGTTATTCAGGATATCCAGGGTATAATTGGAAAAGATCTGCGACTTGAAATTGGTGGCGCCCTCCGGTCCGGCAACCTGCGTGAACAGGCCCGTCTGCGGGTCGCAGGCGATCGGCGAAAAGGTATTCCAGATGAGGCTTGCCGGACCGCCGGTCGGATTTGCAATATAATTGAGCAAATCCTGCGGCAGACTGCTGAACGGATTGGCTACGTTGACATCGGGCAAGGTGACATCCACGTCCACATCCACCGAGAACGGATCCAGGCTGGCATCTACGTCCACATCCACATCCGGGATCAGGTTGAGCGCCTGCTGGCCGAAATTATAAGCGAGGCCCTGCGGCGGATTGCTGATCAGGGTCGTGATGAGCCCTACAACGCCCGTCGGGTCGAGATCGCCTGTATTCATACCTTCGATCCGGCCGGTCATCGCGCCGTTTTTCCAGAAGGACATATAGTTGTTTCCGCGGCCGGATTCCAGGTTGTTGAGGGTTGTCGGGATGACCTCTACTGCAATGCCCTGGGTGCTGCCTTTTACCAGCAGCGGGTAGCTGTTCTGATCACTTTGGCTGCCTTCTGCGCCGCCGTCCACGACCACCCTGCCGCGGGCATCCAGTTGGCCTTTCACCGTGGCAGCGCTGTCTACGACCAGGGTTTTGGTGGTCGACTGATTGCCGACGTCCAGGTTGTTCTGCACCTTGAGATTGTAGAAGGAACCGTCGCCGTCTACCGTGAGGTTGCCGTGAATGAACAGATTCCCCGGCATGTCGATGGTGCCGTCCGCTTTGATCCGCAGCCGTTCGATATTATCGGTTTTGAACACCAGGTCCTCGTTGATGGTGGTTCCGATGAAATGGCATTCGTCATTCACATTGGCGTTGCCGATGGTGGTCCAGAACGGCAGCCCTGTGGCGCGGCAGCCTGACTTTTCGTTGTTTTCATGGATGTGGAGCGTTTCTGCTGATCCGGCATGGTAAGCATAAGGAACGGCCAGCAGCTGACTGGCGCCGAGTACCGTGAAAGCAGCCTTACGGCTATCGGCCATAGCGATTTCAAGCCAGATATTCTGGTCGGCCCAGGGGACTTCTTCAAACGTACCGGTCATGGGTTCCCCTTTGCCGATGACGAGATTGAACAGGCCGTTGTCGCCGGTGGTCACCTGGTGCCGTTCGCTGTAGACCACCTTGCCGCCAGGGCCTTCCGCCAATAGATTGACCCGCAGGAAAACGGCTTTGCCGGACAGTAATTTACCCGATGCATCCCGGGCCACAGCCTGGTAGTTCATGCCCATGATCAGGCTGGAATTCTGTGCCTGGGCCCACGTCAGCAGGCCAAGTAATATGACGAGTGATAAGATGAATTTTTTCATGGTAGGTGAATTTTTGGGTGTGTGGAATTATTGTTTGATGATTCTTTCAGTGCGAATGACCTTGCCGCCGGCATCGGTGATGACGAGGTTATACATGCCGGGCGGATAGGCCGACAGGTCAAATTCCTGGTCAAAACTTCCCCGGGCAGGCAATGGGCTTCCGGCAGTTTTCCCCGCCCCGTCCAGCAACCGGATGAAGGCTTGCTTTTCTTCGGGCAATTCCCCCCTGACGTGCAGCACAGCGCCTGCCGGATTGGGGAAGACCTCAAATAATCCGGCTTCCGGCGCAATGGCGATGTAGGGTTGAACCTGCAGTGCAGGCTGGTGAAAGCCCTCATTCAACCGGCCTGGCGCGTAATGGTGCACGGCGACCTCCCCCAGCGTCCATTCCAGCCGGAGATCAGGAGCGGCCTCGACTTTCCCGGCGCTCCCCACCACAGCCCGTTCGATGGACTGCGACCAGGCAGAAAAACCCAGGAATAAAATCAATACAGTGATCAAAATTGGTTTCATAGGAACTCTGTTTATAAAGAAATATGTTTGAAACCTGAGATAAGGCGGACGTAAAGCGACACAGACCTTCGGCAACCGCGATATCAATAAAAAAGGGCAGACAAAAAGGAGATCGGATTTCTAAAGACCGGAGACAATTTTCAACGGCTTTAAAAGGAAGTATCACCAGCAGACCGAAAGGATACCCCGATTTTCGATTTTTTTGAAAAATACCTGAAAATGACCTCTCCCTAAACCAAAATGCTCCTAGCCCCCTGAGTACCCTGAGTGCCCTGAGTGCTAGGCTGTTCAATTTGATACCGATTTCATCCTGTGCTTTTTAGCTCCTGATCGAAACGCCCTCGCAGGCCATGGCCGCAGTTGCGATTTGTCTTCGGAATAAAAAAGGAAAAAAGCAGCCTGGTTTTGGTGTCAAGCAGCAACTTGCCGTTGCTTCTTGATCTGGTTGTAAAGTGTACTTTTGATCTCTTGAGTATTGAAAGTCTGTTTTCTGATCGTTGCTTCTGGTCCTTGTCCCTTTTTTGGCATCGCCCCAAAAAAGGAACCAAAAAAACGCTAGGACAGCAAACTCTTGCAGCGCCTTT
>CALMYQ010000118.1 GCA_937873655.1 uncultured Lewinella sp.
TTTTTTGGGGCAATGCCAAAAAAGGGACAAAAACCAGAAGCAACAATCAGAAAATTAATATCTTATCAATCCAAAAATCAAACGCAACCAATGATTTTGAAAGTCAAGAAGCAACGGAAAGTTGCTGCTTGACACCAAAACCAGGCTGCTTTTTTCCTTTTTTATTCTAGTGGCGCGAAATCTAAGTGGCGCCTAAGTTTCGGGAGGCTATTTTTTCGACAGGCAAGGCGCGAGAAGGGAGCATAGCGGGACTCTGTGACCGCCGAGCAACGCAGCATGTCGGAAAAAGAGGCCGCGAACCTTGAGTGGCATCTAGATTTCGCGCCACTAGGGTGAGAGGGCAGGGCAAACGCATCATCTATTTCCACATGTGTTCTACTGTGCCTAATGTGGTTAAAAATCTTTCAGTGTAAAAATTAGGGATGACTCATGTTTCCAGTTTGATCCGGCGGTACGGGAGTTGTGCATTATTTATTCAGCCTGAAATTCAGGCCTAATTGCAAGCTCCAGGCGTAGGTTTTCGTATCGAATTCTTCCGCTTTTTTTACGGGGATCAAATTGGTCCGGTAATGCGGCCCCAGGAACAGTTGCCAGTTTTTGCCGGCATTATAGGCCAGGTCGGCGCCCAGCTCCAGGTTAAAGATAGTTTGCCGGTCCGTTCGAAAAGTGCGCAATACGCGGGCCGCGTGGGTCCTGATCCCCTGCAATTGGCTTTGGGCAGATGCGCTGAGGGATTGCCGCCCTACAAAATTGACGCTGCTGCCGGCCCGAACGCCCAGATCAAACGGACCAATGGGCCTCCTGTAACCGATCATCAGCGGTATGGTTGTATAGTCGATCCTTTGCCGCAGCCCCACGGCTACCCGTACCGTTTGATTGGCCGGCGCGGGTTGGCTGTTTTGGCGCCGGAACTCGACCTCAATATCCGATTCGCCGAGGCTGGATTGCGCTTTGAGCTGATAATCCGATTTATATTCACCGCTCGAGGTGGCGATTTCCAATGACGGATCATACCGGACCAAAAAAACCTGGCGGGATACCTGCCGGATCCCGTACTTGCCGAACCCCGAATGGACCGACCAGTTGCGGCCCAGGTCAACGGCTATATTGACGCCCCACTCTTCCGACAGGTCCGCTTTTTCCCAATCCCGGAAAAAGGGCGACGTCCCCGAGCCGGCTGCATACCGGATCCTGCTGCCCGTGATCCCTGCTCCGAAATAGGGACCGATCCGGAAATTGATTTTTGAAGAAACCGGCGTTATTTGGGCAATCGGTTGAATTAAATTCAATTGTTGAGGGAAATAAACCTGTGATTTTAATAATCCGATATTTTTATACAATCGATTTAAAGGCCCTTGCGGATTTACGGGGCTATCTTCTTTATATTCATTTACCGGATGTTCCCATTCCGGCGAATTGATCCCGCCCGTTTTTGCCGGCAGCGATCCGCTGTTATTTAGGGTATCGGTTGTCCCTGCATTTTCATTTTCAGATAAATCAGCAAAAATTGCCGGGTCCGTTTTTTTGAAATTGGCGGTTTGACCGGGGGTGATATTGTCAGCTTTCCTGACCTGATTTTCAGCTTGAGTTAAAAATACCTTATCCCTGTTGCTTTTATTTTTTTCACCAGTCGCTGATAAATCTTCATTGATCATTCCGTCTTTTTTTATCGTTCCTGCCGCAATTCCGGATGCCGCAACAGGTTTTTCCGCGCTCATATCAGCCATGCGGTCCTTGAGGACAGCCAGTTCTTTCGACTGAACTTCTAGCCGGCGGTGTAAATTCAGGTTCTGCACCAACAAGAAGGCGAACAACAGGAACAATAACAAAACAGCGCCCAAGAGACGACGGTCAAAGCGCCCGGCGCGGGGTGCGATACCGGCAGCAATACCCTCCCATACCTTTTCGGAAGGCATATCCCACCCGTCTTCCGCAGGTTGGCCGGCAGGATGGTTGAGCTGTTTTCTGAACAGTTCTTCCAACGGGTCCATATGTGATCTGTTTTCCATAATCCGGGCGAATTAAACAGCCATCGTTTTTTCAACCAGGCTTTTCAGCATGGCTTTGGCCTTAAACAATTGGGATTTGGATGCGCCTACGGAAATATCCAGTTGTTCGGCTATTTCCGGGTGCGTAAACCCCTCGACAACGTATAAATTAAAAACGGCCCTGTACCCCGGCGGCATTTGTTGGATCATCCGGGTCAGGACCTTGGCGTCAAGTTGATCGAAAATATGTTCGGACTGTTCGTGGGTTTCCGCGATGGTTTCCAGGTCGTCGGTCACCTGAAATTTGCGTTCCCGGCGCAGGTACTGCAGTGCGGCATGGATCATGGCTTTTCGGATCCAGCCGCCCAAAGGGCCGTCGCCGCGGTATTGGGTCAGGTCTCTGAACACCCGAATGAAGCCCTCCTGGAGCATGTCCTCGGCTTCGGCATGGTCGCGGGCATAACGCAGGCAGAGGCGGAACATCGGGACCTTATACGCATCGTACAAGGACCGTTGCGCCCGCCGGTCCCCTTTCAGGGATCCTTCCAGCCATGCTTTTTCTTGCGCCATTTATTGTTGTTTGTTTTGGTTTATGATTGTTTGTTTTGGTTTATTGTTGTTTGTTTAGTTTATTGTTGTTTGTTTTGGCTTATTGTTGTTTTTTGTTGACGCCCGCTCTGTAACGGACATCATAAACAATCATAAACCCGCCTCCGCCGAGGCTATGGCGGGCGGTGCCACCATAAACAATCATAAACAATCATAAACCACCATAAACCACCATAAACAATCAACCATTTGACCCCATGGCGCAGGAGAAGTTAAAAGGGTTGCCTGAGAGGCAGAAAAAAGTCTAATTAATTTTGATGAATTTCTGGAATCCCGCTGAACGGCTGCTTTGCCAGTGCAGATAATAAAGTCCGGAAGCCAGGTTGCTGACAGGAATTTCCAGGCTCGATCCCGCTGAAAATCCGATATGGCGGACCACGCGGCCGCGGGCATCCAGGATCTCCAGGTCAAATGCCGCAAGGGCGGGATCTACCGATTGCAGGGTGAGCAAATCCCGGACAGGGTTGGGAAAAACCGTAAACGGGGCCGGGTCGGCGGGTTCGCCGGCGGCCAGGATGGAGCAGACCGTCTGCTGGTAATCGGAGACCCCGTCGCGGACATCCTGGAGCAGGGGATAAAAAGCGTTCCCCGGGCATTCCGTCGCGCATCCGTCCCGGTGGCCGGAGATCTGGCGGAGGTTCAACCCCGAGGAGGGATGGAAAAGGGTGCCTTGCGGATCGATATCGCGGTCGCAGGCTTTCCACGCCAGCAGGGCGGTCAGGCTGGAAAGGGCGTTTTCGGTCGGGGTAACCTCAGTAAAATTGCCCATCACGCAGGTGCCCATGGTTTGGCCGTTGGTGCCGCAAAAATGGGCGCCGAGAACGTTATTGCCCCGGCCTTCGTAGATAACGCCGTTGGGATCGACCAGATAATTGTACCCGATATCGGCCCAGCCGTTGCCGTTGACGTGCAGGTCCCAGATGGACCGCACCACCGCCGCCCAGTCCGACGAGGTATTCCCGCCCGCGGAATGGTGGACGATCAGGTGCGTAACCGTCGTGTAGGAGGGGTTAGGGTTAGGCGGGCAATCCCCGGATGGGCACCACTGGTTCCTGTTCTGATAATCCGGCATCGGGCAGGTACATTCATCGACAGGATTTAAGGCATACACCGGATTTTCCGGCGTTTTTTCCGGCGTAAATCCGGGATTATAAAAATGAATGGTTATCGGTGCGACAATTTTTCCGATTTTCCCCAATTGAAAAAATCGAATTTCCGGTTCGATAAACATTAATTCGGAAATATTAACCCCCGGATCAGCATGTTCGTCCCTGACAAATGTCTGCCAATCTCCCCAATTTTCACCATTTTTCGATAACCGAATAGAAATCAATACATTATCCGATTCCTCCCATTTTACAAAAGCGGATACGAAGGGCCCTGAATTTTCGATGGGCAAAGGGTTAATTTCGGATATCCAGGCATTTTCTTTCAGGTCAAAAACCTGGACTGCCCGGTTTCGTGCGGATTGCGGCCACACCAAAACCGGCATCAAGAGCGCGAAGAAAACCAACGTTGATTTCATTTTTTTTATTTTTATTTAATTTCCTGACACAATTCCACTAATACTCCGTTTGCGGTTTTCGGGTGAACAAAACAGACCCATTTATTATCGGCGCCGCGCTTGGGTTCTTCGTTCAACAATTGAAAACCCCGGGCTCGCAGCCGCTCCATTTCGGCGCGGATATCCGCTACCTCAAAGGCAATGTGATGAATGCCTTCTCCCCGTTTCTCCAGGAATTTGGCAATGGCACTGTCGGGGTGGGTGGCTTCCAGGAGCTCGACTTTTGACTCTCCTGTTTTGAAAAAGGAGGTCACCACATTTTCCGATTCCACGGTTTCGGTTTTGTACGGGCCCTCACCGAGAAGATTTGAAAATAATTCATTGCTGTCGCCGAGATTGCGGACGGCTATGCCGATGTGTTCAAGTTTCATTGGACAAGTATAAAGGTTAATGGGTGGAGGGTTTCATTTTCACCATGGTCAGAACGGTAGCGATGGCCACGGTTTCGCCGGTTTCGTCGGTTACATCAGCGAGCCATTTGACGATGCCTTTGCGGAAATCCTCGTCGTCGCGTTGTTCCTGTGCGATCTTCTCCTTCACGGTCAGCTTGACGCCGATGGTCATGCCCGGGTAAACGGGCTTGGTAAACCTACATTCTTCCAGGCCGTAATTGAGCAGCACCGGTCCTTTTTTGGGCTCTACAAACAGGCCGGCAGCCTTGCTCAGCACCCAATAGCCGTGGGCTACGCGCCGTTCGAAGGGGGTGCCTTCCAGCGCAGTCTCATCCACATGGGCGTAAAAATGGTCGCCGGAGACATTGGCGAAATTGACGATATCCGCTTCGGTGACCGTATGCCTGGAGGTGACGAGCGTTTCGCCGATCTCGAGCTCTTCGAAATATTTCCGGAACGGGTGGACCGGGGTTTCTTTCTGGAATCCGCCGGGTTGGTACACGTTTGTCACGGCGGTCAGCATGGTGGGATGCCCCTGCAGGGCGGTCCGCTGCAGGTAGTGGCTGATACCGCGCAGGCCGCCCAGTTCTTCGCCGCCGCCGGCCCGGCCGGGGCCTCCGTGCACCAACAGCGGCATCGGCGAACCGTGTCCGGTGCTTTCCGGGGCGCTTTCCCGGTTGAGGATCAAGATCCGGCCGTGGTACGGGCCGGCGCCCAATACATATTCGCGGGCGATCTCCGGGTCGGCGGTGCAGAGGGTGGAAACCAGGGAGCCCTTGCCCTTATTGACCAGTTCGACCGCTTCGGGTGTTTCGGCGTAAGGCATCAGCGTGACAATAGGGCCGAACGCTTCCACCTGGTGGGAGGCCTCCTGCCGGAAGGGCGATTCGTTGCGGAGGATCAACGGCGACATAAACGCGCCCGTGCGGTCGTCCGCTTCCAGCACCTCCACCTGATCGGGATTGCCGTAAACGAGGGTTGAAGCCCGCAGGAGTTCTCCGAGCTGGGTTCTGACCTTTTCGCGCTGTCCGATGCTGACCAGAGCGCCCATCCGGACCTTTTCATTGCCGGGGTTGCCGATCGCGGTCTGGGCAAGGGAATCGGCCAGGGCTTTCTCCACGGCTTCCAGCCGGTCGGCCGGCACGATCACCCGTCGGATGGCGGTGCATTTCTGGCCGCATTTGGCGGTCATTTCCCGGCGGATCTCCTTGATGAACAGGGAAAATTCTTCGCTTCCGGGGTTTACATCCTTGCCCAGTACAGCGGCGTTGAGGCTGTCGGCTTCCATATTGAAGTGAACGGCTTCCGCTATGACGGCCGGATGCGAGCGCAACAGGCGGCCCGTTGAAGCCGAACCGGTAAAGGTGACCACATCCTGACCGGTGACGGGGTCGAGGATGCCCCGGCCCGGCCCGTTGATCAATTGGAGGGCGCCCTCGGGAACAATGCCGGATTCGATAATATCGCGCACCATAGCTTCGGCCAGAAAAGAAGTCAGTTCTGAAGGTTTGACCACTGCGGGCATGCCGGCCAGCCAGTTGCCCGACAGCTTTTCCAGCATTCCCCAGATGGGAAAATTGAAGGCGTTGATATGGATGGCTACGCCTTGCCGGGGAATAAAAACGTGCTGACCGGTAAAGCTCCCCTGTTTGGAAAGCCGGGCTTGTTCGCCGTCCACCCACAGATAATCGTCGGGCAGTTTCCGGCGCAGGCTGGCATAAGCGAACAAGGTGCCTATGCCGCCGTCAATGTCCACCCAACTGTCGCTTTTGGTAGCGCCGGTGCGATAACTCAGCGGGTAATAATGCTGCCTGATCTCGTGGAGGCGGAAGGCCAGTTTTTTCAGCATCAGGCCCCTTTCCCGGAAGGTCATTTTGCGAAGCGCGGCGCCGCCGACCTGGCGACCATAGGCCATAATATCCGCATAATCAAGCCCTTCTGTGCCGCACGTACCGATCACTTCACCGGTGACCGCATCGTACTGCGGCAGTCCTTCTCCTGCATGAGGCGTCCATTTGCCGAGGATATAGTGTGATAATTTCATGGTTCTATCCGGTTTGAACAACAAATATAGCCTACTTGTTATAAAGACAGAACCTGCAAGGCAGATCGCAGGATTTTCCATGCCGGTATTTTCCTCCGGAAAGCCCATTGAAAAGTCACCCGGCTTACCTTTCCCCCCGGATTAAAAGTTCTTTAACATATTGATCACAAACTTTAACGCACCGATAACTCTTAACGATTGTTAATATAACGTCTGTTCATTTGAATAAGCATTAAAGATTCAATAAGCCTTATGAAAACAAAAACATTATTTCTCTTGGTCGCCGCGCTTATCCTGGCTACCGGGCAGCTGGACGCGCAGCAGTATTTCGGACAAAACAAGCCCAATTATGAAAAATTCGACTTCAAGGTCTATCTGTCTCCGGAGTTCGAGATCTATTCTTACCTGAAAGATCCGGAAGTCGTCCAACAATTTGCCAACGATGCCGAAAAGTGGTACAAACTGCACCAAAGCATCCTGGCGGACACGATCCGGGGTAAGAACCCGATCATCCTGTACAATGACCACGCGGATTTTCAGCAAACCAACGCCATCAGCGGCCAGATCGGGACCGGTACGGGCGGTGTGACGGAGGCCCTGAAAAACCGGGTCGTCCTCCCGCTCACCATGTCGAACGAACAAACCCATCACGTGCTCGGGCACGAATTGGTGCACGCCTTCCAGTACAATATGGTCATTCAGGGGGATTCCACCAATCTGCAGAACCTCGGAAACCTGCCGCTTTGGATGGTGGAAGGCCTGGCGGAATACATGTCCATCGGCCGGACCGATTCGCATACGGCCATGTGGATGCGCGACGCCGTGCTGAACGATGACGTGCCCAGCCTCAAGGACCTGAACAATTACGGCAAATATTTCCCGTATCGCTACGGCCAGGTGTTCTGGTCGTTCCTGACCGGTTGGAAAGGCGACGACATCATCCGGCCATTTTTCATCGCCACGGCCCGGTTGGGATTCGAACGGGCCTGCCAGACGGTGCTGGGCGTGAGCCAGAAAGAACTGTCCAAACTCTGGGAAGACAGCTTCCGCCAACATTTCGGTTCCTTCCTCGGCGACAAGAAAGAGCGCCTGGTGGGCAAGGAGCTGATCGGCGAGAAGAACGGCGGCAAACTGAATATCGCACCGGAGATCAGCCCCAACGGCCGTTACGTCATCTTCCTGTCTGAAAAAGACGTGTTCACTACCGACCTTTATCTGGCCGATGTGCGCGACGGCAAGATCCTGTCGAAGGTGGCCAGTACGCAGCGCGACGGCCATATCGACGATTTCAACTACATCGAGTCGTCCGGCGCCTGGTCGCCTGACAGCAAGCGATTCGCTTTCGTCGGCGTCAGCAAAGGCGATAATATCCTGATCATCAAGGAAGCCGAATCCGGAAAAACGGTGGTGGAAACGCCGATCAAGGGATTGCCGGCCTTCAACAACCCGGCCTGGTCGCCCGACGGCAAGACCATCCTGCTGACCGGTCTGGTGGAAGGGCAGGTGGACCTGTTCGCTTACGACCTCAAGTCCAAAAAAATCCGCCGGATCACCGATACGCCTTACAGCGAAATGCACCCGGCCTGGTCGGCGGACGGCAGCAAGATCGTCTTCTCAACCGACCAGTTGAGCTATGAAAACGGCCGCTACAACGGCAAATACACCTTCAACCTGGCAACGATGGACCCCGACGGCGAAAACCTGGAAAACATCGGCATCTTTCCGGGCGCCGACAACCTCAACCCCGAACTGGACACCGCCGGCAATATCGTTTTTCTGTCCAACCGCGACGGGTTCAGGAACCTGTACCGTTATGAACTGAATTCCGGCAAGGTGTTCCAGCTGACTGACCTGCTGACCGGCGTAAGCGGCATTACGCAATACGCGCCCGCCATCAGCATCGACCGCCGCCGCGACAAGGTGTTGTATACCTACTTTTCCGACAACAGCTACCGGATCTTCCAGGCCCGGCCGGAGGATTTCCTCAACCGGGAAGTGGACCCTCAGGCGGTTGACATGACAGCAGCTGAATTGATCCGGATCAATAAGAAGGCCCCGGATTACGTCAACAAGCAACTGGCACAGGTCGACCAACTGGCCAACCTGCCGGACTCCAGTTTCAATACCATCAAATACAAGCCCAAATTCAAGCTGGATTATCTGGGCGGCGGCACGGGTGTCGGCGTCGGTACCAGCAACACCTTCGGTACGACGACCGGTATAGCCGGCGGGGTGGACATGCTGTTCAGCGATATCCTGGGCAACAACCAGTTGTTCTCCAGCCTGTCCCTCAACGGCGAGATCACCGACCTCGGCGGCGGGGTAGCCTACCTCAACCGCAATAACCGCATCCAGTGGGGGGCGTCTATTTCGCATATCCCGTACCGGAGTTTCGGTTTCGGCAATTACGGCCTTGATGAGCGGGATTTCGGTGACGGCGGGACTTACCAGGTGGTTGCCGATACGTTCTATATCCAGCGGATCTTCCAGGAGCAGGTCGGCGGTTTTGCCTCCTATCCCTTCTCCACCAAATTGCGGATTGAAGCCAGCGGAGCCGTTTCATTCTACGGATCCAGGCTCGATCAGTACGTGAATGTCTATCAGGCCATTCCGGTCGGCGGCGGTTATTACCAACCGGGCGCCTATCTGGGGCAGGAACGGGACAAGGTCGGCAAAGGCGATCCGTTCGGGTTGTGGAATGTCGGCGCCGCACTGGTCGGCGATAATTCTTCATTCGGGCTGACTGCGCCTTTGACGGGGCACCGGTTCAGGCTCGGTTTCGATCAATACGGCGGAGAGTACAATTTCACGGCGGCTACTGCCGATTTCCGGATCTATAAGTTCTTCAAGCCCGTCGGCGTCGCTTTCCGGGCCATGCACTATGGGCGGTACGGCGGTAACGGCGACGAACTTTACCCGCTGTATATCGGTTCGCCCTGGTACGTGCGGGGGTTGGGTTCCAACAGCGCACAGGATATCCTGACGGCCAATGGCAAGGATTTCAATCAGCTCGTCGGCAGCAAGATGCTCGTGGCCAACGCGGAACTCCGGATCCCCTTCACCGGACCGGAACAGCTTTCCCTGATCAAATCGGGATTCCTGTTTTCCGACCTCAACTTCTTCATCGACGGCGGCGCGGCCTTCTATGAATTCGATCAGCTGAAGGGGCCGATCTATAAACTGGACATCAACGGCAACCCGCAGACCAACCCGACCACCGGCGAACCGCTCGTCCTCGAACCGGAAGCCAAGCCCATCTTCACGGCCGGCGTCTCCCTTCGGGTGAACCTGTTCGGCGCACTGGTGCTGGAGCCCTACTATGCTTTCCCGCTGCTGAAGGAAACGCATGGGGTGTTTGGGTTGAATATTGTGCCTGGTTGGTAAAACAAGTCGTAAGTTAATAAGTTGTAAGTCGTAAGTGACCTTCAGAACAATCATTTCGGCTTACGACTTAACTTCGGCTACGCTCAGTTACCCCAGACTTACGACTTACGACTTACAGACTTACAGACTTACGACTTACGACTTACGACTTACAGACTTACGACTAAATAATTTCTCTTTCCCACAAATTCCCAATAACTTTGGGCCTGGTAAAAAAGAAAACACGACGTGTTTAGATTTGAACATCCGGCTTACCTGTGGGCTGCCTTGCTCATTCCTGTACTGGCGTTGCTTTTCCTGCTTTCGGAGCGAATACGGCGGCGGCGAATGAAGCGCTTCGCGCCGGATCATCTGTTGCCGGCTATTGCGCCCGGTTACTCCCGGTTCAAGAATACGCTGAAATTCGGTTTGCTGGCTCTGGGGCTGGCGTTCCTGCTTGTCGGATGGGCCAATCCGCAGTGGGGATCAAAAAAGAGGGAAGTCAAACGGGAAGGGATCGATGTGCTCATTGCACTGGATATTTCCCAGAGCATGCTGGCGGAGGATATTTCCCCAAGCAGGCTTGACCGCGCCAAGCGATTTGCCCAAAACCTGACCGAAAACCTTGCCGGACAGCGGATCGGGGTTATTCTGTTTGCCTGCAACGCCTACCTCCAGGTCCCGCTGACGACCGATTACGCCTTTGTCAGCATGTTCATCAACAGTGCGGGCCCCGATATGGCGGCCTCTCAAGGGACGGACATCGCGGCGGCCATCGACCTGGCCAGGCAGAGCTTCCCGGCCGAGAACAAGAACCACAAGGCCTTGATTGTCATTTCCGACGGCGAAGATCACCTCGGAGAGGGCGCCGCAAGCGCCGGAACGGCCAAAGCCGACGGGATGCTGGTGTTTACTGTGGGGGTTGGAAGCGGAGAGGGCAGCCTGATCCCAACTTTTGTCAACGGCCGCCTGGATTATCTGCGCGATCAGACCGGCAACCCGGTGCGCTCCACCATGAATGAAAAAACGCTGACCGATATCGCCACCGCCGGCGACGGCTCGTATTTCCACCTGTCCAGCTCCAGCCAGGAAGTGACCGAGGCGTTGAACAAGGCCATCGACCAGGTAGAAAAGAGGGAATATGAAGAACGTAGTTTTACAGAATATGCCAGTTACTTTCAACTGTTCCTCGGGATCGGATTGTTGTTCATTCTGATCGAGTTCCTGATTTCGTACCGCCAAAGCCGTTATCTGGCTGGAAAGGATATTTTCGGGTCATAAGCAATTTGGTTTTGACTATGAAAGACAATATTAGCCATAAAAACCTGTACTTCCTGATCACGCTGCTGACCGGCTGTCTGTTCACGAGCGGATTGACGGCCCAATCCGGGCATACCCTGTTGCGGCAAGGTGACCGGAATTACAAATCGCAGGACTACGGAAAAGCGGAGGAGAGCTATCGCAAAGCCCTTGAAAAGGAACCCTCCGCCCGCGGCAAATACAACCTGGGCAATACCATTTACAAGCAGGACCGATATGACGAAGCCGTCAAGCGGTACGAGGAAGCCGCGAACTCAGCTTCGGATCCGGCGTTGAAATCCCGGGCATTCCACAATTTGGGCAATGCCTATTTCCAGCAAAAAGAGTTCGACAAAAGCATTGAGGCCTACAAGAATGCCTTGCGCCTCAATCCTTCCGATCTGGAAACCAAATACAACCTGGCGCTGGCGCAAAAATTCCTGCCGCCTCCTCCCCCACCCCAGCAAAATAACGATAAGAACCAGCAGGACCAGAATCCGCAGGATCAAAACCAACAGCAACAAAACAACGATCAACAACAGCAGGACCAACAACAACAGCAGCAACAGCAACAACAACAGCAGGAGCAGCAAAACCAATCACAGGATCAGCAGAATGCACAGGAAGGTCAATCCAAGGACCAGCCGATGAAGGAAAAAGAACTGACAGAGGAAGATATCAAACAATTGCTGCGCAGCATTGCGGAAGAAGAGAAAAAAACCCTGGAAAAACTGCGTCAGGCAGATGCAGGCGCCTGCAGGTCCACTAAGGCATGGTAAGTGGTAGTGGTCAGTTTTCAGTGGTCAGTTCGTCAGTGGTCAGTTGGCAGTTGGCAGTCGGGTATGGGCGACGCTTCGACTTTGCAACGGACGCA
>CALMYQ010000119.1 GCA_937873655.1 uncultured Lewinella sp.
TGATTCGATTGATTCGATTGATTCGATTGTTCGATTGATTCGATTGATTCGATTGGTCTTGCCCTCAGTTCCTCGATTCTTCAGTTCCTCAGTTCCTCAATATAGGATTGTTCGATTGATTCGATTGGTCGATTGATCGATTGATTCGATTTTAAAGACCTGTCGGTTGGTCAGCCTAATCGATTCATTCGATCCATTCCAAGAATCGATTCAATTCTTCGATTCCTCAATTCCTCAATTCCTCCTCCGACCGCCGTAGCCTTGGCGGAGGTGGTAATTCCTCAATTCCTCCCCCTCACCTCACCACCAGTATCGGCGTTTCCTTGCACCGTTCGATCATGGATTCCGTCACACTGCTGAAAAAGAGGTTGTTGAAGGCGGAGTGTCCGGTAGCGCCCATGATGATGAGGTCGAATCCGCGGGTTTCGGCAAACTCAGCGATATGCCTTGGAATATTGGCGTACGCATCTTCGATGAACTCTTCTTTGACGCCTTCTTCCCTGATCCGGTTTTTCTCCATGAAACTGATCTGGGATTCCCGGGCGGTCTGCATGAGCAATTTGGCGAAGCGCGGGTCATTGAACTCAGGAGCGTAGTAAACGGCAGCGGGTTGGGGAACGATGTGAACCGTTGTGATGGCCACGTCGGGCAGGGCTTTTTTAAGGTCCATGGCTACCCGCAGGGCTCTCGATGAATTGTCGGAAAAATCTACAGGCACCAGGATCCGGCGGACGGACGGGCGGGTGTTTTCGGGTACGAACAGGACATTGCACGGGGCATTTCGCGCTACTCTTCTAACGGCTATGCCGGCCCCCTTGTTCACTTTTTTATTCCCGGCGATCAGCAATTCGACGTTCTTGACGTCTACCCAATGGATCATTTTCTGGTAGGGTTTCCCTTCCACCACATCAACGGTCTGCTCCACCCCTGCCGGTCGGCCGAAATGCCCGGCCACCTCCTTTTTAAGGCGATCTCTGATCTGCTCATCCACCGGAAGAACAGGCTGCAGGATCTGCCTCAGCTCTTCGTCCATATCCTCGGGTTGCGTAAAATCCGGGATGATATGCAGGAAGTATATTTTTTCCATCTTAAAAGGTCTGGAAAGATAACCTGAAAAGGAGAGCAAAGCCTCGTCATTCGGGGTAAGATCGAGGGCAACCATGGCTGTTTTGAACGTTGTCATCTTCCTGGTATTGAGGGGATAAACTAAAATAGACTAATGGTTCTTCACCTTTCAAAAATCGCCTGTAAATAAGACTTTTGAAAGGGCCGGGGTCACTGCGTGGGATGATCTGGATCATTTTTGGATGAATCGAGGAATCGAGGATGCGAGCGTCGTCAGGTCCGCATCCTCGAATCAACTCCGGCGGCCAGCTCCATAAGCGCGGAGGCGGCAATTCCCCAGTTCCTCAATTCCCCCTCCGACCGCCGTAGCCTTGGCGGAGGTGGTAATTCCTCAATTCCTCAATTCTCACCCACTGACCACCCTCACCCCCCTTCATGACCGGGATCAGTGCAATTCCGGATTTTTTGACCGCAACTTGCACCTGAAAACCATTCGCTATGATCTGGTTTCTATCCATTCTTGCCGGCTTGCTTTTCCTGATCATCGTTCTGCTGTGGCTGCCGTTGCAAGTTGAGATCGCAACAGATAAAGAGATCTACGAGGCAAAATGGTCGGGTTTATTCCGTTTCAGGGCAGTTCCGGCCGACGAAAAATGGCGGTGGTTTATCCGGATCCTCTTCTGGGAAACGGAATTGGGCCGGGGTCAGACACGCGTCAAAACAAAACCTGAACCCCAAAAAACCAAAAAAAAGAAAAAGGGATCCTTTTCTATACAACAGGGGCTCCGGTTAGCCAAAGGCATGTTGGCCTCAATCCGGGTCAAAAGATTCCGGATCGACTGGGATTCGGACGATTTCCTGGTCAATGCCTGGCTTTACCCCCTGTTCTACCTGATCAGCCGGGGAAAATACAGGATCCATATCAATTTCCTCGGCCGCCAGGAGGCCTCAATCCTGCTGCAAGCAAGACCTCTTCTTTTGGGATGGGCTTTTTTGCGGTCATTTTTTCATACTAAAAGAAATAAGCCATGAAAACGACCAATGTAGATGAAGTTCTGTCCAAAGTGACGGATTTCCTCAAAACGGAAGCAAGAACGGAAACGGTTGTCGGCAAAGAATTCAAACTCGGCGAATTCACCTGCGTACCGGTGATCAGGGTTGGCCTGGGATTTGGCTACGGCGGGGGCGAAGGGGAAGATGAAAAGCACGCCCATGGTGAAGGATCAGGCGCCGGCGCCGGTATCGGCGTTGACCCGCTGGGATTTTTGGTCACCAAAGGGAGCGAGATCTCTTTTGTTCCGACCAGGGTAAGCAAGGGTTTATCGGCCGCCTTTGAAAAAATGCCGGATGTCCTTGAAAAATTCCTCGCCGCCAAAGAAACCGAACACGTTGTTGCAAATTAAAACGGTACCATAGAAGCGTAACCCAGCTCTCTTTCTAAATGAACCGTTGTAATTTAAGCTTGTTCGAACCGGCCTCCATTTGGGGCCGGTTTCTTATTGGGCGCCGGTCAGCAAAACTAAAAAAAACGGAAGCCGCCGATGCAGCTTCCGGAATATAACCTAACGTATGGAAGATTGAAAAAAATCACCGTCGCGGTCAGGAAACCGTTACCCGTTTTGCCGGTTCCGGTTTTGCAGCTTTTACTTTCGGTACCGTAATCTTCAACATGCCGGTCAGTTCTGTTCCAAACCACCTGTTGTCCATGAGGTCATCGTCCCTGAAGAAATGGTCAACCCAATTCGAAAAGGCAGGAGACGACAACAGATTGCTGCGGTTTTTCCATTTCGTGAGTAACATGACACGACATTTTGGGTTAAACAATAAAATCACGGCCCTCAACCCAGGGGTGAGAACCTGATACAAAATTAATGGGATGCTCCCGGTAAAGGAATGATAGCGATCAATTTCGGGATTGACCTTGGTCAGGAAATGGAATTTTGGTTTATGGTTGTTTATGTTGGTTGGTTTTTGTTTATGTTGGTTCCGCTTGCCGGATCGCGATGCTCCTTTTATGAGACTGTTCAAAATAGTGTTTTTACGCAAAGACGCAAAAATCTGGTTGACACAAAATTCTGAACGGGCCCTTTGCACCACGCTACGCGTATTAAAAACCCTGCTGACACTCAAACCCAGCTTATCAATCCGCCTACGCACAGGCTTACCCCGGCTTAATAATCTGCCGCCCCTGAGTGTCCTGAGTGCCCTGAGTGGTCAAACC
>CALMYQ010000120.1 GCA_937873655.1 uncultured Lewinella sp.
AATGGAAATTGCCGCATGGCTTCAAGATAAGCATGAAGGTGTTCCCTGAGCGGTAATCGAAGGGAGGTGTTCATGATTAGTGGAATTTTCACGAATATCCTCCTTTTATGCTGTTTTTTAAACTGGTTGGGGGCTTAACTTAATGGGAATGAACAAAGCACTCACGCCAACTCGCTGCCAAAAGCTCGACACAAAAGCCAACGCGGGCAGCGAGTATGCGTGAGTGCAACCGTCTGATCACCGATAAACCGGTATATGACGAACTGAGCAGAGACCGAAATTGATCCCGAAACCTGCAGAAAAATTGCAAGATCAAATCCGCCGCCGTATATTTGATGAGGCGTAGGAGTCAAACCTCCCGTCGTCCTTTCCGATTCAATTATTAGCGTATGACCACCTTTGCCCGTACCTTCCTCCGTTCTGATAAGAGAGCTGCCGGTCATCGAGCTGCGGGCGTTTCCGCTGTTCCCTCATTTCAGGATAACCGCCCTGAAGCAACCCTTCAGCGGCAGGTCAGGCATTGGACGGAAGCCTCCCCGGCACAGCAAAAAAGCACTGCCGGCCAGGTCATCCAGCGATATGAACCGGATGAAGACGAGGTAAATGACGAATTCCGGATCCATATAGCAAAGGAAAAAAAATGGATAACGGTCACCTTATTTCGGGTGGTCCGGAATAAGGGATGGGAATTCCAAACCGAGGAAGGAGACATTATTTTTGTTGCCAATCAACGCAATATTAAAAAGGGAGGGGGTGAAGAGGAAGAAGAAAAAAAAGGCCGGGGTAAAAAAAGATCATTTTTTGACTCCGAAACAACCTATACAACCTGCCAATACCCCGGGTGCGATACCAAATTTGAAGACAAGGATGAATTGTACGACCACCTCCGTATGAAGCACCCTTTTCCCGATGAACCCAGTTATCCTTACCTGCTTTTCGGCGGACAAAGTGCCCTGACCCATGTACTCCGGAAAAACTGGAAAAAAGGGAAGAAGAATCCGCAGTTCCGGGGTGTCAGCAAAGCTACCGGCGGCGGTTTCCATTCAGAATGGAACGCGGGCAAGGAAGTACCCAAAAAGCGCAAGAAGGACTCCTCGCATCCCGAGTTTTCAGCCACCACCAGCGTACCCGGATTCATGGACCAAGAAGAAGGCGCGCCTGAAAGCCTTTTCCTGACCGGCGAACCCCATTGCGGCATCTGCTCCAATACCCTGCCCAAAGCCGGGTTGCCGCTGGGATATCCGACGAACGCAAGACCCAGCCAGTCACAAGGGTATCATATTCCCACCTCCGCTCCAAACCAGGGAACGGTTTTTGAGGATTTCAAGGACAAGGGCAAAAATCCGGATTACAAAACCTCTGAGTACCGCGGTTTTGGAAGAGTCAATTTCCCAAGCTGCCTGGATACCGCCCAGGCGCACAATGATAAATTGCTGAAACAACACAGCAAAAAAGGCGGCGAGCAATACCTGAAATTCATGACCCAGTCGATGGCGCTCAACAAAGACCGCTACGACAACTTTTTTGAAAAGCTGGGTGAGAAAGAAAAAAGCCGGGATGACCTGAAGCGGCAGATGGTTCAGTATCCGATCCCGGAAAATCCGAACACTTTCATGCCGTATTGCCCGTCCCCTTTATGGAAGCCCAATGAGGAATCGGAAGAAGATCAGCGATACGAGGAATTAAGGCAAAAAATTCAACTGGAGCGATTGATTATTTCCATATCCCGGAGTTTTGAAAAGGTTTTGAAAAAAGGGGAAATTGAAATCGACGAATCAGAGGAAGAAAATATTGACCCGGTGGCCGTCAACAACTGTCTGATCAAGGCTATGAATAGCGGGGAAACACCGGATTTAAATATTGTAAAGATCATTCGCCTGATCATTTTTGAAGAAGTGGGAACCAAGTACGGAGCATACCTGCAAGCCCGGCCGGAGGTTATCTATACCATTGCCCGGGCGCTTGGTCTCGCCGGCGTACACGTCCGCATTTACATGAGAGGTGAACCGGATGAAAACGGGGAAAATGACCTTGAACTTTCGCAGGTATTTGTCATTCAGGACGACGGTACGGTAATTGAAGTGGAAGGAGACGAAGTAGATCAATATCCTGAACCGGCCAACGGAAATATCGACATTGAGCATATGGGGGGCAATCATTTTGAGGCCCTCGATGATTGACCCTGCGGGGATTTCAGCTTGCCGGTCGAAACGGCGACACAGATCAAACCGATAATAATGAAAACGCACTTTTCTCTTTTTCTGATTCTGGCCTGCCAAACGGTCTTCTCCCAATCCTGGATTGCCGGCGATACGGTGGGACTGGAAGTCAACACAGTTGCCACCTCATTTGAAGCCGATTCCGGCGTAAGTTTTGACATCGATTGCGACGGCGCCGAAGATTTCAGGATCTATTCATCCGGCCCGGCCGGCATGAGCTGGCCCTGGATGCGATTATCATTTCATATGGAAGACAGCGTAGAGGTCTTCAATTCGAATACCGGATTTGTGACGACCTTTGAAATCGGGGATACCCTTTGGTTGGATGTCGATTCGGATTGGACTGCCCACCTGGATTTTATTTACGGTACCGGCCAGGTGGGGCCCTATGGCCAGGCTGAGATCTCCAAAAAATACATCGCCTTCAGGAAAAAAGCGGCAACAGACACCCTGTATTGCTATCTCCTCTTTTCCAGTCAAGGTATCAATTTCACCGTTCATCAAGTCATCTCGCATTGCGGAACCAATCCGCTGGAAATGCTGCTCGGCACGGAAGGCGTTCAGGAAAATGCACCCTTGAAGGTGTTGCCGAATCCGACAACCGGCGAAATCCAGGTGACGGAAGGGGTTAAAGGATTGGAAATTTACAGCCTTGGCGGCAAGTTGGTTTATGCGGAAAAAAGCCCCGGGGGCCACTCGGATCTGAGCCGGTTGGAGAACGGCATTTATCTGGTGAAAATCATCGGCGACGGCTATTTCGTGGTGCAAAAATTGATCAAAACGGATTGAACCGGCCTAATCCTCAATCCCCGAAGTCCGCTTTGGTCAGGCCCAACACCATCGAATCCTGCAATTCGCCGGTAAGGGTGCGGAAGTCGCTGCGCAGATCGCCTTCTCTCCGAAAACCCAGTTTGCGCACCAGGCGCTGGCTGGCGTAGTTGTCGGAAGAGGTTTTGATGGTCTGCCTCCCTATTAATCGAACAATCGACCAGTCCGGTTAATAAAGGAGCAGACCACTTCGTAGTTCAGAAGGCCAGCATAACACTAACCAGAAAATGCCGCCCCGCCTGCGGATAAAATCCCTGGTCAACATAGCCGGCGCCTTCCACCAGGTATCGGTAAGACCAGCCGTTGCTTTCATACAACGATCCGGTCCAGTTGTTCACCGAAAAGGCCAGCCCGATTTCCCTGAAAGGCTTTGGATGAAAGGCATACCTGATCCTAAGATCCGAAAAGAAATAGGCCGGCAGGATGTTCCGGGCATCCGATGAATTGTCCAGGTATTGCCGGCCGATATACTTGCCCAGCAAGCTGATGCTGAGGTCCTTTTTTGGGGCACCCCGCAGCGGCAGCCAGGCCACCTCACCGCCTGCGATCACGCCGGGAGAAAAAGCCAGATCTGTATTTTTCCGTTCTATGGTTTCCTGTCCGGTCCAGTTGAAATCGGCGTCATAGGCGTCGAGGTATTCTGTAAAGGAACTGACTTTGTTCTGACTGATGGTGGCCGTACCATGCGCCTGCCAGTGATCGCCGATGAGGTAATCGCCCGCCAGCTCCAGGCCCAGGCGGTAACTGTCAGGGATATTGATCCTGATATAGGCGCCGTCGTCGTTCAACCGGCCGTTCAGCGCAAGTTGATCCTTGTAATGCATATAATACAGGTTGGCCTCAAACCCGCCTTTGGGGGCCTTGTACCGGTAACCCGCTTCGGCATTGATCAACCTTTCCGGACGGGGTTGCTGGCTGACCAGGTTATCCACATAGTCGTCGCGATTGGGTTCGCGGTTGGCTATTCCCACCGACAGGTAAATATTGGCCGACTTGCCGGCCTGGTAAAAAATGCCCGCTTTGGGATTGAAAAAGGTGTGGGATTTGCTTTGTTCCAGCCGGTCGAGCTGATCCGTCAATCCGAGGAATGTATAGCCGACACGCCGTACCTGAAGGTCGAGAAAACCGTTCAGCTTTTGGGCCAGCCGCAGGTCCATTTTTCCGAACAGGTTGAAATCGGTCTTGGTCGCATCGTTGTCGTAGTAAGGGTGGCGGATCTCTCCGGTTGAGGCGAACCGGGCCCAGATCACCTCCCCGAAATGCCGGCCGTCATACCGGTTCCAGGCGCCGCCCAATGTCAGTTTCAGCGGCCCCTCCGGGCGCTGGTAGCGCAGGCTGAAGGTGACGCCGTAAAAATCATTGTCCAGCCAGCGGCGGCGGACCAGATCGCTGGACTGAACCGTCGAATCTCCGATGGATACGGCCGGCAGACCGTAGTCCGGTAAATTTTCCTGCGCTTTGTATTCTTCATAAAACCCGGAGCCTTTGGTGTAATGCAAGGCGGCATTCAGGGTCCACCCGGGATGCAATTGGGTAAAATAATGCAATTGGTAATGGGTCTGCTGGTAATCATCGACCTGATTGTCATAAGGTTCGCCCTCTTTTTCGGTTCCGGCTGGATTAAACGTTCTGGTTTCGGGATCATCCAGCATCGACGTGGAAATCCCATACCAGGCCTGGTAGGTTTTTTCATGGCCGGAAAAGGTCAGCAATTGAAGAGAACTGTTTCGACCCAACAGGGATGCGGACAGATAATACGAATTCAGGTCAGCGGAAGCCCGGTCGACATACCCGTCGGAGGTAATCCTGGATAACCGCCCTTCAACCGCAAATTTCTGATTGATCAGGCCTGAGCCGAACCGGATATTCCGCTTGAGCGTATTGAAGGATCCGCCGCCGAAATTGAGCTCTGCGAACGGCTCCGGATGGAGGTTGTTGGTTTCCACATTGATGGTTGCGCCGAATGCGCCGGCCCCGTTGGTGCTCGTGCCGACGCCGCGCTGGATCTGGATCTCCTGGGCTGAACTGACGATATCCGGCAGGTCGACCCAGTAGACCTGCTGGGATTCCGCATCGTTCAGCGGCACCCCGTTGACGGTCACATTGATCCGGCTGGCATCGGTACCCCTGACCCTGATCCCGGTATAGCCGACTCCCGCCCCGGCATCGGAGGTGACCACCACGGAGGGCGTCCAGCGCATAAGATACGGCGCGTCCTGGCCGAAATCCGACGCCGACAGGTCCTCTTTAGAGATATTGGTATACGTGAACGGCGACAACCCCTGGGCCTTGGTGGCGGCAACCTCCAGTTCATCGAGCAGGAAGGTCTTTTGATTCAATTGCACATCCAATACAAGCAAAGCATTTGATCCGTCGGGGCGGACCTCCCGGATCTCTTCCCGGTATCCAAGGTAGGTGAACCGGATCTCCAGCCGGTCCGCTGCCGGCATGGACAGCCGGTACCGGCCGGCTTCATCCGTAGTCGTCCCGCTGTTGGAGGAAGCAATGAGCACGGAAGCGCCGGGCAACGGCCGGCCGCCGGGATCGGTAACCGTACCGGTAAGAACCGTTTGGGCGTTTGCCGCCCAGGGCAGCGAGAGTACAAGAAACAGTTGAAACAGAAATTTCATGATCAATGATTGAACATTAAGCAATTTACGCATCCCGGGGCGGGGCGTATTTTTCCCAATGCCATTGATTCAGCGGCGAGGACTCAGGACATACTTTATATCAGCCGGCCTTCGACGACTGAACGACGAAAGGCAGCACTTGTCCGAAAGCCTGTACCTGCAGAAGGTTTGACCTCCCTTCCCGGCATTACCCGGGCAGGTTCAATGGGTATGATCTCAGCCTGTTTAGTTAGGCACCCCAGTGAGAACAATGGTGCAAAGGTAATAAAAAAGGAATTAATGAGCGTGGAAAACCGCCAGCCCTTTGATGGGATCGCCTTCTATCCTGCCGGGAGGAAATCCATACGCCGACAGGGTTTTTTCCAGGATTTCCGAAAAATGGACGGCTATGGAGCCGGTAAAATGAACAGGATATACACCGGAGCCGGCGAGCAGCGGCAGGTGCCGCTTGAAAAACAGCGTAAAACGATCGCCGACAAGCCGGTTGATATAGGGGTGATCAATGTTTTCCCGGAGAAAAACGGCAAATTGAGCCAGGTACCTGCTTGGAAATGCTTTCCGGTAAACAGCTTCGATGACCTCCGATTGGGCCAGACCGAACCGGTCGGCAAATTTTTGGCCGAGCTCATCCGGGACTTCATCGTACATCCAGGCACTGACCCAGGTTTTGCCGAGGTCGGCCCCGCTTCCTTCGTCCCCGAGGATGAACCCCAATCCCCCGGCGGTTCGCACGATTTGCTCACCGTCGTAATAGGCTGAATTGGAACCGGTACCCAGGATGCAGGCGATGCCCGCTGAACGGCGGCACAATGCGCGCGCTGCCCCCAGCAGGTCGGTATTGACTTCAATGATGCCGGCGGCTGGATAGGCTTTCCGGACGGCCGAACGGATCCTGGTTTGAGAGGAAGCCGGTTTGCACCCCGTCCCGTAATAAAAAATCGCTGCCGGACTGACCGGTTGGCCGACGCTGCCTTTACGGAAGGCTTCTTCGAGCCCGGCGTCGTCCAGGAAGAAGGGGTGGATGCCCGGGAAAGCCGCAGTGTGGATGATAACGCCGTCCTGTGTCCAGGCCCAGGCGGATTTGGTAGCCCCGCTGTCGATGATCAGGGATATTGGAGACATGATTCAAACTTTCTTGAAAGTGGTTGTCAGATGGGGCTAAATGATCATTGCGGATTGCCGCCGGCTGACTCCAGGGCTTTCCGGACATTTCCGTGTTTCAGCAACAATTGGTTGGCCTCTTCATAGTTGAGTTTCAGCGCATGCATCAGGATTTTTGTCCCCCGGTCCACCAGCTTGTTGTTGCTCAGCTTCATGTCCACCATCTTGTTGTCCATCACCCGGCCCAGTTTGATCATGACACTGGTGCTGATCATGTTCAGGACCAGCTTTTGGGCGGTCCCGGCTTTCATTCTCGTGCTGCCGGTAACAAATTCAGGGCCGACAATGACCTCGATGGGATAGTCGGCGTATTCGGTGATGGGCGCGCCCGGGTTGCAGGTGATGCAGCCGGTGACGATGCCTTGTTCCTGGCAATGCTTCAACCCATAAACCACGTACGGCGTTGTGCCCGAAGCAGCGATGCCCACAACGACATCCTGCGGATTGATGAAATACTGCGTAAGGTCGTGCCAGGCGAGTTCCGGATCGTCCTCCGCAGCTTCAACGGCCCTGCGGATGGCCTGGTCTCCGCCGGCGATCAGGCCGATAACCATGCCTTCCGGGACGCCGTAGGTGGGCGGGCACTCCGAAGCGTCCAGGATGCCCAACCGCCCGCTCGTGCCTGCCCCGACATAAAACAACCTGCCGCCCTCATGCATCTTTTCAGCTATCACATCCACCAGTTTTTCGATGGCGGGTATGGCCTTGTTTACGGCAGCCGGCACCGTCTGGTCTTCCCGGTTGATGTTTTCCAGCAATTCCCTGGAAGACATTTGGTCGAGATGCCTGTAATTCGATGGCGCTTCAGTGATTTTTTCCATAACTAATTTTTTTTCACCCGGAGGATATAGTATTGCACGATTTTGTTTTATCTTCGCCCCGCAATTTAAGCATGGGGGTATAGCTCAGCTGGCTAGAGCGCTTGCATGGCATGCAAGAGGTCACGGGTTCGAATCCCGTTTCCTCCACCAAATGGCTGTCCGACCCGGGCGGCCATTTTCATTTCAGCCCGGTTATCCGCCATGATCCCCTTTTGACAGCTTGTTGACGATCGCATCACAGGCGGAATCCAGCATTTCAAAGACACGCTCAAATCCGTTATCGTCCCAATACGGGTCGGGTACGCTTTCCCGCTTTCCGGGATAGGCGAATTCCATGATCATGTGCACTTTGTTCCGGTCATCTTCATCTTCGGAAAGGGATAGGATGTCGCTGTAATTCTGGCCGTCCATGGCCAGAACGAGATCGAATTTTTCCAGATCCACCCGATTCAGTTGCCGGGCCCTTTGACCGGTGATGTCGATTCCGTGAGCTTTCGCTGTCGCTACCGACCTGGGGTCCGGACCTTGGCCGATATGCCAGGAACCCGTGCCGGCGGAATCCACCTTCCAGGGGAGGCCTTGTTGCCTTGCTTTGTAATCCAATATGCCCTCTGCCAGGGGCGAACGGCAAATATTGCCTAAACAAACCATGAGAATTTTCATGTCTGGGTATTAAGAGCCATAAAGCTAAGCAGTTCATGGAAATTATGGCATGTTTTTGTTTATGGACCCAATGAAATAGCTACATTTGCTGGTATATAACCGGGTCAATTTTTTTATATGAAAATTGTAATTGCGGGCGCAGGCGACGTCGGGTTCCATTTGGCGGAATTGCTTTCCTTTGAAAACCAGGACATCATCCTGGTCGACGCCAATCAGGACGTACTGGACTATGCCGCCACCCACCTGGATGTAATGACCATAAAAGGCGACTCCAGTTCCATCGATATCCTCGAACAAGCGGACGTAGAACGGGCCAAACTCGTGCTGGCCGTGACGACCTCGGAAAAAACCAACCTGATCACCGCCATCCTGGCCAAAAAACTGGGCGCAAAACAAACGATCGCCCGGGTGAATAACCCGGAATACCTTTCCGAAAACCAACGCCTGCTTTTCAATGAATTGGGGGTGGATTCCCTGTTTTCACCGGTCCAGCTGGCCGCCGAGGAGATCTACCGGCTGGTCAAACAGTGTTCGTTTACCGATATTTTCGATTTTGAAGAAGGAAAGGTAAACCTCGCCGGCATCACCATCGACGAATCTTCCATGGTGGTCAATAAGCCCATTCTTGAAATCAACAAACTCCAGGATAAAGTCAACCTGCGGCCCATCGCCATCCTGCGGGGGCACCGGACCATTATTCCCCGGGGCGATACCGTTCTGCGGAAAAATGATCATATCTATTTCATCACCATGAAGGAGAATATCGAAGAGGTGGTGGGCATTGTCGGCAAACCCGCCGTCAAGGTGAAGAACGTGATGATCATCGGCGGCACGGATATGGGCCTGACTACAGCCAAACGCCTGGAAAAGTTCTACAACGTCACCCTGATCGAAAAAGATAAGCAGCGGTGCAAGGAACTGTCGGATCAACTGGCTGAAACCCTCATCATCAAAGGGGATTTCAGCAATATCCAACTCCTGGAGGAGGAAGGCCTCAACCATATGGATGCCTTTATCGCCGTGACGGACAACTCCGAGGTCAACATCATCGCCAGCCTCACCGCCAAAAACCACGGCGTCTACAAAACCATCGCACAGGTTGAAAACAAGGAATACACCCATATCTCCCAGAATATCGGGGTGGATACGCTGATCAACAAGAAGATCATCGCGGCCAACAATATTTTCCGGTTTGTACGAAAGGGCAGGGTAGAGGCCATCACCAGCCTTCACGGCGTGGATGCGGAAATCATTGAATACATCGTACACAAGGAAAATCAGCTGACCCGCAAACCGCTGAAAGACCTTCATTTTCCCAAAACAGCCCTGATCGGCAGCGTGATCCGGGGCAGCGAAAGTATGATCCCGAACGGCGACTTCCAACTCAACGTACACGATAAGGTGATCGTTTTCGCCTTGCCGGAGGCTATTGGAAAATTAGAACAACTGTTCAGATAAACGATGATTCACTTCCGACCGGTTGCCAGAGTTTTAGGGATGCTGCTCCTGATCATGGGCGTTTCAATGCTCCTGGTCGTTCCTGTTTCCTGGTACCACGACAGCGGCGATGCGGGCGCCATGGTTTTTTCCGCCTTGCTCTGTTTCCTGGTGGGTATTCCCCTTTGGATGCTCAAAAAAGAAGACAGTGACCGGAACCTCAAAAAGCGGGAAGGTTATCTCATTGTAGCGTTGGGCTGGTTTGCCATGTCTTCATTCGGGGCCCTGCCGTACCTCATCAGCGGGGTCATTCCGGGGGTGCCTGATGCGCTGTTTGAAACCGTTTCCGGCATCACCACCACCGGGGCCTCTATCCTGACGGATATCGAATCGGTCCCGAAAGGGATCCTGTTCTGGCGCAGTTTCACCCAATGGATCGGCGGTATGGGGATCATTGTACTGACGGTGGCCATCCTGCCGCTGCTGGGGATCGGCGGCATCGAGCTTTTTGTCGCCGAAGCGCCCGGCCCAACCTCCGACAAGCTCCACCCCCGGATCTCCGGAACGGCAAAGCGGCTCTGGTTTATCTACCTGGCCCTGACCCTTTCGCTGTTCGCCTTCCTCTGGATTGCCGGCATGAGCGGATATGATGCCATTAATCACGCGTTTACGACCATGGCCACCGGCGGGTTTTCAACCAGGAACAACAGCATCGCTTACTACTCGCCGATCATCCAGTATATCCTTATCGTATATATGTTCCTGGCTGGGGTCAACTACACCGTGCTGTATTTCGCCTTCAAAAGGAAAATGACCAGGGTCTGGAAGAGCGACGAATTCAGGTATTACCTGTTCATGGTCCTCTTTTTTATGTTCATCGTTTCGCTCAGGGTATATCAGGTGGAGGATCTGTCATTTGAAAAAGCCTTCAGGGACAGCTCCTTTCAGATCGTTTCGCTCATCACGACCACCGGTTTTGTCACTGCGGACTATACGTCGTGGTCGTCGGGGCTCACCATGTTCTTTTTTATTTTGCTGTTCGTCGGGGCTTGTGCAGGGTCTACTGCCGGCGGGATCAAGGTCATCCGCCACCTGGTGTTCTTCAAGAATTCCTACCTGGAATTCAAGCGCATCCTTCACCCGCGGGCGGTTGTTCCGCTGAAGATCAACGAGCTTACCGTTCCCGGCCGGGTCATCACCCATGTGATCATTTTCCTGTTGCTCTACCTGTTGTCCTTTCTCCTGGGTTCCATTGTGCTTTCCGTTATGGGGTATGATTTCATGACCTCGATCGGCGCAGTGGCAACGTCGCTGGGCAACGTGGGCCCGGGTATCGGAAAAGTGGGCCCGGTGGACAACTTTGCCTGGATGACGGACGGCGCCAAACTGGTCCTTTCATTCCTGATGCTCCTGGGGCGCCTGGAATTGTTTACCATACTGGTTTTGTTCACGCCGTTTTTCTGGAAATCAAATTGAAGCCGGAGCTTTCAAAATCGCTTGATGGACTCAATGATGTAAAGCGGCCGCTTTTTGATCTCGTGGTAAATATTGGACAGATAGATGGACATCAGGTACAGGTTGAGGCAGGTGACCGCAAAGAAAATGGAAATGAGCATGACCAGATAGGTCCACCCCGAAAGTGCTGTCTGGGCATTGCCAAAGACGTCAAAACCCGTAAATTTCACCTTTAAGGCGTCCACCGCGACATAGATCAGAAAACACAGAGAGACCAGGAATATCCAAAGCAAAAGCGTATTCAGAAATGTTGTGAATGAAGTAATGGCCACCAGGGAGGTCCTGAATTTTTCGGAAAATGATTCTTCTCCGTTACGAATCAAGGGTTCATCCGTCTCAATAAAAGTAGTATTGTAACCGACTATCGAATAAATGGCCTTCATGTACCGGAGGTTTTCCCGGAGTTTGAGCAGTGAATTCAGGGCCCTGCGGGAAATGATTCGCGTGTCGTGGGCCTTGTCGTCGATGCGGAGTGAGGAATACCGCTTCAGAATGGCATAAAAAAGGGTGTACAACCACCTTACAGACAGCCTCGTTTTGCGGTTCCTGGCACGGAGATATACAATATCGAAATGTTCCCTGGTTTTCTCAAAGAGGTCGACGATAATGCCGGGTTGCCGTGCAAACTCGGGCTCAAAGATAACCGTGTAGTCGCCGTTGGCCCGGTCAAGCCCGGCCAGAATGGCGTGGTTCCGGTCCACTTTGGAGGATAGATTAAGCAGGTAGACGTGTTGCTTCAGATCAGCAGGCAGCGCAGCGATGCCCGGATCCGGATTCTCACCGGTGTGGTTGTTCACAAGAATAACCTCGAAATCGCTGAAGTTTTCTGCTAACACGCTGTAAACGGAGGTCAGATAAGCCGGCAATTGCGCAACTTCGTGGGGGTAATGAAGAACGTGGACAACAGAAATGAACGAGTTATACATAGCCTCTTTTGCTGAAAATCTGGCCGAAATTAGGCATTTAACCCCGTTGGCTGTAAAAAAATAATACCAAACAAGGCGTATTAAGAGAATTCGTTGTTAATTTTGTATGTACAAAGGGGTGAAAACCACTGATATATGCTGAAAAACTTCCCATTTTATCAACAACTGGATGAAATGGATTGCGGGGCAACCTGCCTCCGCATGATCGCTCGTCATTACGGCCGCTTCTACTCCCTGGAGTATTTAAGGGAATTGACCTATATGGGCAAACAAGGGGTGGACCTCCTCGGGATCAGCGATGCAGCAGAACATATCGGTCTTCAGTCGCTGGCCCTGAAAACCACTTACGACCGGCTGGTTGAGGATATCCCCATGCCCTGTATCGTTCACTGGAAACAGACCCACTTCGTAGTGGTCTATCAGGTGACGCCGAAATTTGCCTGGATCGCAGACCCCGCTGCCGGCAAGTTCAAACTGAAACGGGAAGAATTCGAGGAAAACTGGATCAGCGACCTGGAAGACGGCGAACCCCAGGGTGTGGTCCTGGCCCTCGAAACTACGCCCGAATTCTTTGAACGCGACGGCGAAAAAATCAACAAATCCGGTTTTGGGTACGTCTTTTCCTATTTTCAGAAGTACAGGCAGCTCATCGGACAACTGGCGCTGGGACTCCTGCTGGGCAGCCTCCTGCAATTGGTTTTTCCATTCTTTATCAAATCCATCGTCGACGTCGGTATCGGCAATGTCGACCTTTCATTCCTTTGGCTGATCGTCGTCGCCCAGATCGTATTGTTTGCCACCCAGGCGGCCGTGGAATTCTTCCGCAGCTCAATCCTGCTGCATATCGGCGTTCGGGTGAACATCAGCCTGATCTCCGACTTCCTCATCAAACTGACCAAGCTGCCGATCCGCTTCTTTGATGCCCGGTTGACCGGCGACCTGCTCCAACGGATTGTAGACCACGAACGGGTCCAGCGATTCTTTACTTCCACCACCTTATTGTCGGCTTTTTCCTTTTTCAACTTCCTGGTCTTCTCCTTTATCCTGGTTGCCTGGAACTGGTCGGTTTTCTTCGTATTCCTGCTGGGTACGACCCTTAACGTGGTGTGGGTCCTCTACTTCCTGCAAAAACGCAGGGACCTTGATTATAAACGGTTCGATCAGGCTGCCGAAAATCAGGGCAACCTGATCGAACTGATCAACGGCATGCAGGAGATCAAATTGCACAATGCCGAAAAACAAAAACGCTGGGCCTGGGAACGGATACAGGCCCGCCTGTTCCGCACCGGGTTGAATGCCCTCAAAATCGAACAGTTCCAGCGGTCAGGGGCTACATTCATCAATGAATCCAAAAACCTGCTGATCATCTTTTTTGTCGCCAAAGCGGTGCTGGAGGGCGAAATGACCCTGGGCATGCTCGTAGGCATCCAATACATCGTAGGCCAGCTCAACGGCCCGATCAACCAGTTCCTTGAATTTGCCCGCTCCTTCCAGGAAGTCCGGATCAGCCTCGAACGGATGAACGAGATCCATACCAAAGAGGACGAGGAAAATGTTCAGGACAAGATCACCCTGATGCCCGAATTCGGGGATCTGGTGCTGGAAGACGTCTCTTTCCAATACAACGGTCCCAATTCGCCGACCGTACTGAAAAACATCAATCTGCGCATCCCGAAGGGAAAGATAACCGCTATTGTCGGCAGCAGCGGCAGCGGGAAATCTTCCCTCATCAAACTGCTGCTCAACTTCTACCAACCGGCTGAAGGCGCTATCCGGCTCGGCGATGTCAATTTGAAAAACATCCATAACAGGCTCTGGCGCGCAAAATGCGGCATTGTGTCCCCGGACGGCTTCCTTTTTAATGACACCATCGCCAAAAATATCGCACTCGGCGACGAGATCATCGATAAGATCAAGTTGCTTCAGGCGGTCAAAGCGGCCAATATCCAGAATTTCATCGAGTCGCTGCCCCTGGGATACAATACCAAGATCGGCGCCGAAGGGCAGGGCCTCAGCCAGGGCCAACGCCAGCGATTACTGCTGGCCCGGGCCGTTTACAAGAACCCCGATTACCTTTTCCTGGATGAGGCCACCAACGCGCTGGATGCTTTCAATGAAATGATCATCATGGAGAACATCGAGGAGATCTTCAAGGGAAAAACCATGGTGATCGTCGCCCACCGGCTCAATACCGTGCTGAATGCCGACAATATCGTCGTATTGGAAGGCGGTGAAGTGGTGGAACAAGGCTCACACGAAGAACTGACTTACCTGCGGGGCGCCTATTACCGGCTGGTACGCAACCAGATGGAACTCGGCGCCTGAAACCCCAAACGGAAAAACGATGAATTACCAACAGGATAATCTGGAGATCAGGAGCGAAGAGGTGCAGGAAATACTGGGCACCCCTCCCGCCTGGCTTACCCGGTACGGTACCCTGGTGGCCATGGCTGCCATCATTTTGCTGGGTTGGATCGGCTACCTGATCAAATACCCCGATGTCGTCAGCGGCGCCATCAGGATCACTTCGGTTGACCCGCCCAGGAAGGTGGTTGCCGAAAACGCTTCCTTCATATCGGATATCCTCATCCACAATGAAGATACCATTACCAAAGGGCAAACCCTGATGGTTTACAGGAGCAAAGCCAATTTCGGCGATGTACTTGTCCTGGAGGATAAGGTTTCCAATATCAAGAGCCTCGACGATTCAACCCTGCTGGCGTTCAGCCCGGACAGGGACCTGATCCTTGGTGAACTGGACGACGCACTCTATAATTTCCTCGAAAAAAAAGAGGAACTGCTGGCCGTTACCTCCGGTAAATTCAGCAACCTGGGCATCGATCAGCTGGAACGCCAGATCCGGCGGGCGCAGAGCAGCATTCAATACGAAAGACGCCGGAAGGAAAGCCTTGAAAAAGAGCTGGAACTTGTCCGGCAGCGGTATATTCGGGAGCAAAACCTGTATAATTCCGGGCGCAGCGATATTTCCAAGGTGCGCCAGATGGAAGAAGAGGTGCTCAATTACGAGCGCATGATCCAGGGGTCGGAATCCTCGGTGAAGACCCGGCAGATCGAGATCCAGATGTATGAGCGGGAGATCAGCGGCGTAAAAAGCGGTTCGTCAGCCTCCAGGGAAGGAGCGCTGAATAACCTGCGGGAAAGCTTTATCAACCTCCAGAAAAGGATCGATGCCTGGAAAAAGGAATTCCTCGTGGTGGCCAGCGCTCCCGGCGTGGTTTACCTGACCAATGACGAGGTGCAAAAGCAGCAATACGTTCGGGCGGGAACCGAGCTGATGGTGATCCTGCCGACCAATACCTCCGGCATTATCGGCAAGATCAACCTGGCGCCCAACGGCTCGGGAAAGGTCAGGGCGGGCCAGAAGGTCGTCGTCAAATTTGACAGTTATCCCTTTCCGGAATTCGGCGCTGTTTTCGGCGAGGTATTCAAAAAGGGCAAGTCCCTGACCGGCGAAGAAGTGCCGATCGATGTGGTGTTTCCGAAAGGCCTGATCACCACCACGGGCAATAAACTGGAACCTTCCCAAGGCATGACCGGCAAGGTGGAGATCATTACGGAAGAAAAGCGGTTCCTGGAATGGATCTTTGAACGGTTCCGGAAGGTATCTGTCCGGTAAATCTCCAAAAGAAAAGGCGAAGCGTTCTCCCGCAGACCCGGATCGACCTGCGGGAGAAAGGCTATGGTCAGAGGTGGATCACCTCGTCGTAGGCAGCGGCAGCAGCCTCCATGATGGCTTCGCTCATGGTAGGGTGGGGGTGCACCGATTTGATGATCTCGTGCCCCGTTGTCTCCAGTTTCCTGGCCGTTACCACTTCAGCCACCAATTCGGTTACGTTGAACCCGATCAGGTGGGCGCCCAGCCATTCACCGTATTTGGCGTCGAATATTACCTTGACAAAACCATCTTTGGCGCCCGCGGCGCTGGCCTTGCCCGAGGCCGAGAACGGGAATTTACCGACCTTGATCTCATATCCGGCATCCTTGGCGGCTTGCTCGGTCAGCCCGACGGAAGCCACTTCCGGGGAGCAATAGGTACAGGAAGGGATATTGTTGTAATCCAGCGGCTCCGGATTCAGGCCGGCCATTTTTTCAACGCAGATGATGCCTTCAGCGCTGGCCACGTGGGCCAATGCCGGCCCGGGCACCACGTCGCCGATGGCGTAGATGCCCGGCACATTGGTCTGGTAGAACGGGTCGACCTGGATGACGCCGCGATCGGTTTTGACCCCGAGGTCTTCCAGTCCGATATTTTCCGTATTCGGTGTAACGCCGGCGGCCGACAGGACGACATCGCATTCTATCTTTTCAGTGGCGCCCGTTTTCCGGTTTTTGACCGTAACAACACAGCCTTTTCCTTTGGTATCGACCGTTTCCACCGAGGTATTGCCCAGGACCTTGATCCCTTTTTTCTGATAGATCTTGCCCAGTTCCTTGGAAATGTCGGCGTCCTCCCGGGGTACCAGGCCTTGTTCGAGAAACTCAACGATGGTCACCTCCGTGCCGATCGTGTGGTAGAAATAGGCAAATTCCACGCCGATGGCGCCGGCGCCGACCACCACCATTTTTTTAGGCTGTTTGGGAAGGGACATGGCCTTTCGGTATTCGATGATCTTTTCGCCGTCGATCGGCACGTTGGGCAGTTCTTTTGCGCGGCCGCCCGTAGCAATGATCACGTTCCTGGCCGTATAGGTCTGGGTTTTGCCGGCGCTGTCCTTTACTTCCACCCCTTTGCTCCTGGTCAGTTTCGCAACACCGTTTATGACATCGATCTTGTTTTTTCGCATCAGGAAGGTCACCCCTTTGCTCATCCCGTCGGCTACGCCCCGGCTTCTCTTGATGGTGGCGTCAAAGTCGATCTTCGGGCTGGCGGCCTTAATGCCGTAATCCTCCGCATGCTGGAAGTATTCGAAGACCTGAGCGCTTTTCAGCAGGGCTTTGGTGGGGATGCAGCCCCAGTTGAGGCAAATGCCGCCAAGCGATTCCCGCTCAACAACAGCAACTTTCATTTTAAGTTGCGCAGCGCGGATGGCAGCCACGTATCCCCCCGGGCCGCTCCCGATCACGATAAGATCATAATTCATATGGTATTCTTTTATATCAACAAACTTATGAATGAACAACCGCCGGGCTGCTTAGTTTCAAGCTTCGGCGCTTGTGGCCGCAAATATAGACCGGCTTTTTCAAAAAGCAAAAAGCCCCGTTGCGATTACGCAACGGAGCCACTAACCTACTGATACTAATATATCTTAGCGGGCTGACCGTTATTATCGAACTTATTACTGATTGTACCGAAAGGCGTTGGAAAAAAAGGTCTGTATGACAAACCCCGAAGCATCCGGTTTCCGGTTAGTGCCGGAATACAGGGTTTTGCACCTTGCCGGATTAAAAACGGAATTGATCATCGCCTTTAATTTGATGGTGTAAAATTAGAAAGTTTAACCCTTCCCGGCAAATATTTTTGACAAAATTTTATTCGGATTTTCAATTTGCACTTTTGTCATTTTTTTGTTTAAATTATTGTTATATATATTTTTACAAATATAGTAATTAACTAATATTAAATGCCTTTGCGGCCTGGAAAGACTAAAAAACAAGGGTCTTTGGACGTTTGGCAATGAGCGCCCGGAATCAGGGCCGGTCGGATAATGTTATGACTAAAATAGCATCCTTTTGCGTACCCTCTGTTTCAACTTTAACATAAAACCCGGGTTGAAGCGCAGTGGGCTCGCCGGTTCCGATTTCGTCGGATTGCGCCTCGATGGCTTCGGCCCATTCCTCAAAAACCAGAAACTCCGGACCAAGGCCCGCGATCCGTTCAAATTGCCGGACTGCCAGCGCGATCAGCTGGCCTGGTGTTCCGGGAATCCGGGCCCCCGGCAGTTGAAACCGAAATTCCTGTTTTAAATGATCGCAACCGGACTGTATGATATGGAGCCTTGCGCCGTCTTCGTCAAAGGAGAGGTCTTCTTTTCCGGCTACCCCGTCATAGGAAAAGTGATGATCGCTGATTGCGTTGGTTCCTTCAGGGAATATGGCTTCCGGGACCGCGTAAAGGCAGTCGGAGAGATCCCGGTTATCTTCCTGCTTGGTCTGGCAGCTCAACACAGCGAATACAGTCAGTAAAAGTGCAGCGTATTTAATCATAACGTATGATTGAATGAATCGGGGATCCGTCTTTTTGGCAGGATAGATGAGCCGCTGTGGATTGGGGCAAGGTTTTGTTTAGATTGCCCAAAGATATGAAACTAACCCGATGTATTTTACGCAAGAAAAGGGGACGGGGTTTCAAAACCGGGGCTGGATTTCATACCGGGGGAAGCCTGAAGACAGCCGCCCCCGGTAATGGAAACGGAAAGTTTTAGAACATTTCCGTAGCTGCAAAGTGGAAGCTGCCTTCCCTGGCCGCATTTTCATCGGAATCAGCGCCGTGTACGGCATTTTCGCCGATGCTCGTGGCGTACAGCGCCCGGATCGTGCCCGGAGCTGCCTTGGCGGGGTCGGTTGCGCCGATCAGCGTGCGGAAGTCCTCCACCGCGTTTTCCTTTTCAAGAACAGCCGCGACAATGGGGCCGCTCGACATAAAATCGACGAGTTCCTGGTAAAAGGGGCGTTCCTTGTGGATTTCGTAGAATTCACCGGCTTTTTCGGGAGAGAGCTTGGTCAGTTTCATCGCTACGATCCGGAATCCGCCTTCATTGATCTTGGCCAGAATTCCGCCGATATGGCCGGCTTTGACCGCGTCCGGCTTGATCATGGTAAACGTTCTGTTTCCTGCCATGAGATAAGTCCTGATTTTAATGGTTTTTTAAAAAGAGGTGCAAAAGTAATCCATATTGTTTTTAATACCTAAAGGCCCACCTTTAATCTTTGGTTAAATTCATAATTTTTATCATCTTCGCGCCTTGATTTTAACTTGCGATGGATTTTTTTGCAAACGACATTAAACCCGTTCTGGCCACACCGAAAAATGTGGTCATCACTACGCACAGGAACCCGGACGGCGATGCGATTGGCTCTTCCCTGGGGCTTTACCATTTCCTGAAGGGATTGGGCCATTTCGTGACGGTGATCGTCCCTTCCGAATACCCGGACTTTCTGGACTGGATGCCCGATGTCACCAAGATCATCGTTTTTGATAATCAACCCGAAGAAAGCCAGGCCGCTATCGGGCAGGCCGACCTTTTCTTTTTCCTGGATTTCAACGACCTGGAACGGATTGATAAGCTCGGTGAGATGATCGCCCCCAGAAAGGGAACCAGGATCATGATCGATCATCACCTGTACCCGGAAAATTGCGCGGACTTCATCATCTCCGATCCAGAGGCCAGCTCCACCAGTGAAATGGTGTACGATTTCATTTCGGCCCTGGGTTTCAGGAGCAAAGTGGACAAGATCATCGCGGAATGCATTTACACCGGGATCGTCACGGATACAGGGTCCTTCAAATATTCGACCTCCTCCAAGCTTTTCCGGACGGTCGCCGACCTGCTCGAATTCGGTGTTGATGATTACCTGCTGCAGGACCTGATCTTCAATTGCATGTCGGTAAAACAATTGCGCCTGCTCGGCCACTGCCTGCACAACAGAATGGAGATCCTGGAGGAATACCAGACCGGGATCATTGCGCTGACAAAGGAAGATTACGCCAATTTCGAAATTCAGCGGGGCGACACCGAAGGGATCGTCAATTACCTGCTCAAGCTCAAAAACGTAAAACTGGCTGCCTTCATAACCGAACAACCTACCATTGTAAAGCTTTCCCTGAGGTCCAAAGGTGATTTCTCGGTCCAGGAAATCGCCAAAAAACACTTTAAAGGCGGCGGGCACAAGAATGCCGCCGGCGGATACTCCTTTCAGGGCCTTAAAACCACCGTTCGTAAATTCAAAGAGATTTTACCAGAGTATCGTTTACAAATCATTCAATAATCCAAATTTCAATTTATGCGTTCAGCATTAATTTTTGCATCACTGGTCGGGTTGGTCGCGTTGGCTGGGCTGGCCGGTTGTGGCAACAACTCAAAAAGCCTGGTTACTGCGGATGGTACGGAGTACATTATCCATACGAAAACCGGAAATCCGCTGCCGAACCCGGGAGACTGGGTATATTTTCACGCATACATCCGCAATGGGGAGGAGGTAGTCAATACCAGCCGCAAAAGCCCTAATGTGCCTTATGTACAAATTCCTGCGAATGTCGACAGTGAAAAAGGGCAGTCCGTCCTTCAGGTACTTCAGAACATGGGCGTCGGCGACAGCGCCACCATTGTGGTCCGCCTCGACACCATCGATCCGAAACCTCCGGGGTTTGAAGAAGCCAGCGTACTCTATTACGACCTGGTGATCCAGGAGATCAAAACCGATGCAAAGTTCCAGGAGGAAGTGCAGGCCGAACGGGCCAAAAAAATGGAAGCTGCTCAGGCTGCTCAGGCTCAATTGCCCGAAATCCAGGCGCTGATCAAAGACGAAGCGGCCAAGTATTCCTCCAACTCGCTGGGCTCAGCGCTCCAAACTACCAATTCCGGGTTGAAATACATCATCCACGAGGAAGGTACAGGTAAGGCGGCTGAACCGGGCAGAAACCTGACTGTTCATTATTACGGTGTGCTGAAAGACGGCTCCATGTTTGACAATTCGTACGAACGTGGCGAACCGATCGACTTCCAGCTGGGCGTCGGCTCTGTGATTCCCGGTTGGGATGAAGGCTTCGCCTTGCTGAAGGAAGGGACAAAGGCCACCTTGTTTGTGCCGTATTCCCTTGCCTACGGCGAGGCTGGGTCGCCGCCGGTGATCCCGGAAAAAGCGGACCTTATATTTTATGTTGAATTATTAAAAGTTAACTAAAACCATGACGGTAGAGCAATTCAAAGACTTGAAGCAGCGGCTCGCCTTGTTAAGGAGGTATCTTTGACGTCGATGAGCGACTGATTCAAATCGAAGAAAAAGAACAACAGACCGCCGACCCTAATTTCTGGAACGACCCTCAGGCCGCCGAAAGCACCCTGAAGGCGTTGAAAAGCCATAAACAGTGGGTCGAGCAATTCACCAGGGTGGCCAACCTGATCGACGAGGTTGAGGTCCTTCAGGAATTTGTCCGGGAAGGCGACGCCACCGAAGAGGACCTGGAGGCCCAGTACAACCTGTCCCTGGAGGCAGTGGAAGAGTTGGAATTCCGCTCTACGCTCAACAGGCAGGAAGACGAATTGGGCGCCGTACTGGAGATCAATGCCGGGGCCGGCGGCACCGAAGCCTGCGATTGGGCGGAGATGCTGCTGCGGATGTACGCCATGTGGGCCGAAAGGCGAGGGTTCAAGATCAATGAGCTCAACCGCCAGGACGGTGATGTGGCCGGCATCAAATCCGCAGAGCTGGAAGTAGCCGGAGATTTTGCCTACGGCTGGCTCAAAGGCGAAAACGGCGTCCACCGGCTCGTACGGGTCAGCCCCTATAACGCACAAGGCAAAAGGATGACCTCTTTCGCTTCCGTTTTTGTACACCCCATGGTGGACGAACGGATTGAGGTAGAAATCAACCCGGCCGACCTGGATTGGGATACCTTCCGCTCCAGCGGCGCGGGCGGCCAGCACGTGAACAAAACGGAATCGGCTGTCCGTGTCCGGCACATCCCCTCCGGGATTGTCGTTGAGTGCCAGCAGGAACGGTCCCAGCACATGAACCGCGACAAAGCGATCCAAATGCTGAAATCCAGGCTCTATGAACGCGAACTGGAGCGGCAGATGGAGGAGCGCAGCAAGATCGAATCCGCCAAGATGAAGAATGAGTGGGGGTCACAGATCCGCAGTTACGTGCTGGATGACCGCAGGGTAAAAGACCACAGGACCGGCCACCAGACCAGCCAGACCGATTCGGTGCTGGACGGAGACCTGGACGGTTTCCTCAAAGCCTTCCTGATGCACCACGAAGGCGGCAACGGGGTTGAGGATTAATCCGGCCCGCAGTGAATGATTTCCGTTATGGCTTGCCGGCAAGCCATAACGGATTTTTTTTGCCGGCAACCAATGACTGGCGCCATTTTTCCGTTAAAGTAAAAAACTGCTTCTATTGGATCGAGATCATATCAGCCTTTCCCGGCAATTGGGCGTATTGCAGGTCGGGGCGACGGCCCTGTTTTTGGGGCGCGCCTGGCAACATTGGTTTTGGGATACGCCGTACCGGGCCCTGCTGTGGGACGAACATTGGGTGGGCCCTATCGTGAAAAAATTCGGAGGGACCTGGGATGCCTATGCCGCCAGTGCGGCTACCGACAGGATTATCCAATGGTCGATCGAAAGCCTTGGGTGGTTTTATCTGCTTTGTGCGCTGGCCGCGATCCTGATCAGGCGATTCCCCAGGGCGGGCGGCGGCTTTATGATTGCCGGATCGGCAGGCCTGATCGTTTTATCTGCTTTGTACTATAAGGAACAATTCTTTTATATCGGTCAGTTGCTGGAATATACCCTGCAATGGAGCTTCCCCCTGATCTTGTGGTATTTTGTGCGAAACCGTGGGTTTGACCGACCCCTGTTTTTGGCGCTGCGGGTCGCCGTCGCCCTGACGTTCACTTGCCACGGATTGTATGCCGTAGGGTTTTATCCGGTTCCGGGGCAGTTCGTCTCCATGACCATGAATATTCTTGGGTTGGGCAATGCGGAAGCCGTACAATTCTTGCGGGTTGCGGGGATACTTGACTTTATTGTTTCGGCGGTTTTGTTTATCCCGGACAACAAGGTCCGCAAGGCGGCCCTGGTCTATTGCGTTTTCTGGGGTGCGGCAACCAGCTTTGCCCGGGTAGGCGCGTTCGTCCATTGGGCTGACTTCTGGCATGATCTTCATCAGTGGTTGCTGGAAACCTTGTACAGGTTTCCCCATTTCATGGGGCCGTTGGCCGGCGTTTTGTACCTGTTGGGGCAGTCCAAAACGCCGGCTGCCGTGATCAGGGCCGATTATTCGAACAGTTGATCGTAGGTATTTGCGTTACCCTGGGCAGATTTTTCCGGATTGCTCCGCTTGCTGTTGAGGTCGAGGGTATCGCTTTGCGATTTCTTGTTGCCGTCCAGCAGCATCAGGGTACTTTCCTTTTCCCACTGTTCCAGCATTTTCAGGCCTTCCTCTTCGAAAACGCCGTTTTGGAGGTCTACTGAGTCCATGATCTTGGACGACATCTCCATGAATCGTTCCATTTCCCCGACCTTGCTGGCGACATCCTCCGCCACGGCTTCCATGGCCATTTCGAACATGGCGCGCTTATCGGGGTCGCCGGTCATGACACTCATGGCCGATTGCATGGCAGAGTGGCTGGCCCGGATGGCCTTGCGTTCCTGCTCCTTGAGCGAAACCTGATCTTTGGTGTCTTCCAGCAGGATCTCTGAATTTTGGTGCATTTTATTCAGGATCCGGTACAGCACGTCCATTTTCTGGTACAGAACCTGGTATTTCTGGTTGCTGTCTTTCAGCCGGGCAGCTTTGCGGGTAGCCAGCACGAACTGCTGCTCCTTGTCCTTGCTTTTAGCGGCCGCGGCCAGCTTGAGGTTCTCCTGGATATCTTTTTCGTTGGACTCTATCAGGGTGGAAATCTTCCGCATCTGGCCGCGCAGAATGCCGATCTGCTTGCGCATCTTGACGAGGTTATCGCTGAGGTCCTCCACATAGCTTTTGAGTACGCCGATCGGGTCGATATTCACAAAAACACCGGTCAGCCAGCGCATGACGCTTTTGTACATATACCAGATCAGGCTCCGCATTTTCGGATCCAGGATCAGGTACAGCACTGCACCGATGGCCATCAGTGATCCTGCCAGGTAGAGGGTATTGGCAAAAATGGTCTGCCAGGGCAGGGTTACGATCAGGTATCCGGCCAAAGCCGCCAATCCCGCCAGAAAAATCAGACCGGTCATCCCTTCCGGGCGTTTCCAGAAGGATTTTTGTTTGAACTCCTGATTGTTGAATTGAGCTATATCAGACATTTTGATTCAATTATGTTAAAGATTTTGCTGGATATGGTCGATATCCATCTGAATTTGATTCATCAGGCTTTGGAGTGTTTTTTCAAAGGCTTCACCCGTAGCTTCGATCCGTTCCTTATCCGCCTGTATCTGCTCGTCGGCAGTGTCAATGACAGCTTGCTTTTTGGTGATGCCTTCTTCCAGTTCGCGGATCTTGGCCTTGAATTCTTCCACCTGTTTTTTCAGTTTCTCTACTTCCAGCCGTTTACCTTCCACTTTGCTGCGCAGGTTTTCCTGGAGGGCTTTGCTGAATTCGGCTTTTTCCGCCATCAGGACCTTCTTGTAGTGGTCGGCCGTTTGGAGCAGTTTTTCTTTGGTCAATCCCATGGTTGAAGCTGTGGCAAAAGCCGATTTGATGGCCATAGCTTCGTCCATGTTCATTTGGGTGAGCGCCGCAAGGGATTGCTTGAATTCCAGATAATCAAACCCCGGGAGGTTGGCGTTCTCCAGTGCTTTGGTCAGAACGTTTATGCTTCTTTCATCCAGTCCGTGGTGATTTCCGAAAATAGATTTTAATTTGCTCTGCATTGCGTGTTTATTTTGAAAACTACAATATAAGTGAATCGGTTAAGATTTTCCAATTGTTTTTCGATGATTACCGGGTTATTGTCGGTAAATCCTAGCAGAAAACGGAAATTGACCGGCAAAGGATTTCATCCCCTGACTTCTACATGGCTGAATCCGTTCCCTTTTTTGAAGACCTGGATCTGGACGCCGATGCGCTCTTTTAAGGTCTGCACGTGTGATATCAGGCCGATTTTCTTACCGGTGGCCTGCAAATTTTCAAGGGTGCTGATCGCGAGGTCCAGGCTGCTGTCGTCAAGGGTGCCGAATCCTTCGTCGATGAACAGCGATTCGATCCGGGTTTGTTTTCCGGCCAGGTCGCTCAGGCCGAGCGCCAGGGCCAGGCTCACCAGGAAGCTCTCGCCGCCGGACAAGGTATTCATAGACCGGGTATTATTGGCCTGGTAGGTATCTATGATGTCCAGCTCAAGGTCCTCATCGCTGCGTTTCCGGATATAGTATCTTCCATTGAGCTTTTCGAGCTGGATATTGGCCAGTTCAACCAGTTTCTGCAAGGTGAGCCCTTGTGCGAATATCCTGAATTTCTTGCCGTCGGCCTGGCCGATGAGGTCGCTTAACCTGGCCCACCTCAGCAATTCTCTTTTCTGGGCTTCAATCCGGTTATTCAGTTCATCTGCCGATTGCTTGCGCCGCGCTTGTTCGGCCAGTTTTTCCCGAATGGCGCCGGTTTCCTGAAGGGCAGCCTGGAGGTTTGTTTCCGCTTCCGCCAGTTTGGCTTCTGCCGCAGCCCGGCCCGGCTGGCCCTGGAGTTTTTCCTCCGCCAGCGCCAGCGATTTGCTGTTTTCGGGAATGGATTCAGACAGGCTGATTTCTTTCTGTTCCAGCGCCTTTTTCATACCCAGGATCCTGTTTTCCGATTCCTCCGGCAGGATGGCCGCTTCAGCGGCAGATAGGGATTCAAATCCCGCCGACTGCAATTTGGGGGCCAGTTCGGCGGTCACCCGGGTGATCCGGTTGCTGATTTGCTCCAACTGGCGGGCTTTATCCTCCAGCAGCCGGCCGCCGGAGGTGATCTCACCGCCGATCCTGTTTATTTCTTCCTGCAAGGCCTTACTTTCGGATTCAGTCTGCTCCAGCGCCTGCAGTTTCAGTTCCCGTTCCGATCGGGGGTCTTTGTCTCCGAATTTGGTGATCCGGTCCTGTTGCAGCTGGTCAAAATCCGTTTTGCTTTTCGAATGCTGACCGGCCAGTTTTTTTTGTTTATTCCGGAGATCGCCTGCTTTTTCGCTGTCCAGGCGGATGGACTCTTCCAGTACAGCTTTCGCCTCTTTTTGTTGGAGCAGATCTAGTTGGGCCTGTTCGAACCGGGCAGCCATGCCCGAAAGTTGTTCGAATACGGCTTTGCCGTTGGCAGGTTCAAAAGTGATCCCGTATTTATTCAGCATTTCGTTCAGGTGGTCCGTTTCCCGGGCAAATTGCTGTTCAAGCGCCTCCAGCTGAAGCCGTGTGCTTTCTGTTTTTTCGGCCAAAAGGACTGCGGCATTTTCCTGTTTAGCGACATTTTCAGCCAGGGATTTTTCGTTTTTTTCAAGAAGGTCCAGTTCCTGATTAAGCCGGCTGAGCTCATTTTCCAGCGATTTCCTGGATTGGATCAGGTTTTCCTTCTCGCGGATGTTGTTTTCGAGGGCCTCGATTTGAGCCTCTTCAAATCGCCTTGGGCCGATATGGACGGCAAGGTGCTGGATCTTGTTTTCAAATTCAAGTATCCTTTCGAGCTGTTTTTTAAGCTGGCCCTGCTTTTCTTCCCGGTCCTCGCCTATGAGTTGCGCTATCTGCGCATTGAGGTTGGCGTGCTGCCGGCCCAATTCGGCATATTCTGCAAAGGCGGTTTCGTACGCTTTCCGTGCGTTTTCCATTTCAGTCTGGGCTTCATCCACAAATGGTTGAAAATGAGGGTGATCTCTGAAAGGGTGATGGGTGGAAAGGCAGACCGGGCAAGGGTCGCCCTCCTTTAACTGTGCGCGGTCCTTTTCGTAACTGGCAATGGACAATTGTTGCTCAAAGACTTTCTGCTTGTACTGAAGAACAGGCAAAAGGCTTTCTGTCCGTTCAAAAGCGGTCATGAATTGTTTGCTGAGGTTCAGCTCCGCCCTTTGGAGGTTTTCCAGCTCCTCTTCGGTTTCCGACAGGTCGGTCAGCATGCTTCTGTACTGCTCGGAAAGTTGCAGCAACTGTTCAAGGTGTTGTTTTTCTTTGCCGAGTCCGTCGATCTCCCGGAATACCAGGGCGATCAGTTCACTGCGGGTACTGGCGAAGGATTCGGGCAGGGCAGCCTCAAATTCGGCAGCCAGCTTTTCCCTTTTGTTTTCATTAGCGGCATATCGGTTCCGGGCGGATTCAAGGCTTGCCCGGCGGGTATCGGCTTCCTCGCTTTGCCGCGACAATTCATCCTGAAGGCTTTTTTGTTGCCTGAATATATCCCGCATCTGTTCTCTCCGGATCTCAAAACCCGGCAGGTCGTTCCGGAGGTTGCTCCATTGGTCATTTTCTTTCAGCCAGGATGCCAATTCGGAAATTTTGCGGGCCATATCAGTCTTAACGGCCTCATTGCCGGTTATTCTGGTCGAAACGGCGGCGAGCTCTTCCTCCAATGCCGCCAGATCGGCTTCCTGTTGGAGCAGTTGTCCCTGCTTCTCTGCCAGGGTGGTATCCAACCTGAGGATTTCCTCGTACAGTTGTTGAAAGTCAGCCCAGTCCGCTTTCTGGATTCGAAGCCGGCCGGAAACCGCTTCGTGGGCGGCTTTTTTGGTCGCCGACTCCTGGTCAAAGGATTCAAGCCGGCTCCTGATCAGCCCGATCTCAGCCGAAATATTCACTTTTTCGAGCTCCCAATCCCTGATCCGGTGGAGGTCGGTTTTGTACGGGGCGGCTTTCTGGCTGGCTTCCAGGAGGGAAAGGTCTTTTGCCAGCAATTCTTTATCGCTGACCAGTTGCTGATGTTGCCGCTCCAATTCGCCGGCTTTCAACCGAAGGTCTTCCAGCCGGCCCCAATCGAGGAGCAAGGCTTGCGAGGTCTTGATTTCCTGTTCCGTCAATTTGGTTTTGGCGGTCAGTTCTGCCTGTTTTTCATCCAGCTGTTTACTTTCTTCGGGAGAGAGCAGGGACAGCTGGTCCCTTTGCCGGCGCAGCTCTTCCAGCAGGCGGGCTTCTTCCTTGTTTCGCTCAAAAGCCGCAATGGAAAGCTGCGTATAAATGGCCGAACCGGTAATGCGTTCCAGCAGGTCGCTTCGTTCGCGCTCTCCGGCCCGCATGAAGGCGGCAAAGTCCCCCTGGGAAAGCAGGGCTGACCGGGTGAACCGGTCGTAGTCAAGACCGGTCGCAGCCTCTACTTGCTCATCCACCTCCCTGATCTTTTCCGCGATGATTTCAAAGACTTCTTTATCCGGATTCCAAAGGGCGAGCTCCCGCTTGGGGCCTTGTATGGAGCCGTCCACCTTGCCGCGGCTGCGCCATATGTTCCAGGTGGCGCGGTATTTGCCGCTCTTGCTTTCAAAATCCACCTGCGCCAGGCTTTCCGAGGTACCGTAGCTCATCACCTCCCGGACCTCCTTGTTGCGGTGAACCCGTCCGTACAGGGCAAGGGTAATGGCGTCGAGGATGGTCGTTTTTCCTGCGCCGGTATCCCCGGTTATGGCAAATAACCCGGACTCCAGCAACGGGGACCGCTCGAAGTCTATGGTCACCGGTTCCCGGAGGGAGTGGATATTTTTGATATGTATGCTCAATATCCGCATGGATCAATTGATAAAGGCCGGATCCGCATCCAGGGTGAGCCGGTCGCGGCGGTTTAACCTTTCATCCAGTCCTTTGGTTTTAACCAATTCGTATTCAATAAAGTATCTGGCTGTAATTAATTTTCCGCCGTAAAACGCCTTTTCCTCCTCTGCGGTTGAATCTTTCAGGGAACCGCTGGCAATCGCGGCCTGTTTGAGCCATTGCCAGCCGATAACGACTATTCCGAAGTATTCCAGATAAAGGGTAGCGTCAGCCAGAAAGACCTCGGGTTTGTCCTCCATGGCCAACCGGATCAGCCCCATTGTCGTTTTGTGGAACTGCCTGACCGTATTTTCCAGGGCTTCCGCCATGTCCCGGAGGTCATCAATTGCCCTTGCTGATTCGATGGCGGCCTTGATCTCTTCCAGCAGCCAGGTCATGGCCTTGCCGTCTTCCAGCAAGACCTTTCGCCCCAGAAGATCCATCCCATGGATGCCTGTCGTGCCTTCATAGATGGCGTTTACCCGGATGTCGCGATAAAATTGTTCGATCGGAAAATCGTCGCAATACCCGGCGCCGCCAAGGCATTGCATGGCTGTGCTGACCGATTGAATGCCCATTTCTGCCGGATAGGATTTCGCAACGGGTGTCAGGAGTTCCAACAACAAATGGGCCCGGAGTTTTTCTTCCGGGAGCCCTACCGTTGCCAGGTCAGCATAATAACTGCATTGCAAGAGCAGGGCGATGCTGCCCTCAACCACGGCTTTCTGGAAGAGCAGCATTCTTTTTACGTCAGCGTGTTCGATGATCAGCACCTGAGGTTGAGCGACATCTTTATTGGAAGGATGGCGCCCCTGCGGCCGTTCGTTGGCGTACTTCAGCGCCGCATAATAAGCGGCTGAAGCCGTGCCGATGGCCATAATGCCGGTGGCGACCCTGGCTTCATTCATCATCAGGAACATGTGTGCGAGGCCTTTGTGAGGCTGGCCGACCAGGTACCCTTTGCAATCATTCTTTTCGCCCAGCATCAGGTGGGCAGCCACATAACCTTTTTGCCCCATCTTGCCGAATATGCCCGCTGTGACAACGTCATTCGCAACAAGCTCGCCCCCTTCAGGCCTGAGTTTGGGTACGGCAAACAGAGAGATCCCGCGGGCCCCTTCAGGGGCGCCCTTGATCCTGGCCAGCAGCAGGTGAATGACATTGTCGACGGCCCGGTGGTCGCCTCCGGAAATGTAGATTTTCTGACCGCTGATGCGATAACTGCCGTCCGGTTGCGGTTCGGCCGCAGTGGTGATATCCGATAGGGAACTGCCTGCCTGGGGTTCGGTCAGGGCCATCGTTCCCTGCCAGTCTCCGGCATACATTTTGGGGACGAAGGTCCGGTTCAGGTTTTCATCACCGAAGGTCCTGATCAGGTTGGCAGCCCCACGGGTGAGGAAGGCGTAGCTCGCCGCATTGCCGTTGGCGGCATAAAAGATCAGCAGGCAGGCATTGAAGACCGTCCAGGGCATTTGCTGGCCGCCGGCTGCAAAGTCGTCTGTGGCCGCAATCCATCCGCCGTCTGCCAGAGCCTTGATGGCGGGCCTCAGGGTGGGGTGGACCCATACTTCGCCGTCCTGGAAACGGGCTTTGTCCTTATCCATTTCCCGGTAATGCGGGAACAAGTGGAGGTCGCCGGTTTGCCGGGCCGCATCAAGGCTCATATCTATAGCTTCCCGATCATAGGCGGCATGCTTCTCAAACCGGGTCAGCCCTTCGGCATCCAGCACCTCGTGAAGCAGGAACCGGAGGTTGCGGAAATGGATGTATTGATTAATCATTTATAATAAAATTTTACTCATTCAAAATTTTCCCAGCAATTTTCAATTGCTTAAAAACCGGTAACCCCTGACAAAATCCGCAGCATCCATTCGTTTCCGGCCCTGAAGCTGGAGTTCCAGTATTTCCACGAATCCGTCGGCGGCGGCGAACTTTATGTAGGTTTTTTCATCCGTGACCATCCGGCCGGAAGGGTAGGGGTGAGGCTCCTGAACCGGTCTGGAGCGCAGGATCTTCAATTCAAGGTCGTCCAGAACGGTCCAGGCGCCGGGAAAGGGGCTGAGACCTCGAATAAAGTTGTGGACGGCCCGGGCAGATTGATTGAAATTGATCCGGCCGGTTTCCTTTGATAGTTTCGGCGCCGGGCAGGCCAGAGCCGGATCCTGCCGGTGGAGCCGGTAATCGCCGGATTCAATTGCCCGGACGGTCTTCAGAACGAGTTGGGCCCCAAGGTCCATCATGCGGTCGTGCAGTTCTCCGGCCGTTTCATCCGGTCCGATGGGGGTCCGCTCCTGAAAGATCACATCACCGGTATCGATTTCATGGCGGATGAAAAAAGTGGTTACGCCGGTTTCCGTTTCGCCGTTGATGACGGCCCAGTTGATGGGCGCGGCGCCCCTGTATTTGGGCAGGAGGGACCCGTGCAGGTTGAAGGTCCCCGATCCGGGCATATCCCATACGATCTCGGGCAGCATTCTGAACGCGACGACCACCTGCAGGTCGGCATTCAGGGAACGAAGCTCCCGGATAAATTCAGGATTCCGGAGCTTTTCGGGTTGAAGAATCTTCAAACCGGTTTCCAGGGCATATTTTTTGACTGCCGATGTCAGTATCTGGTGGCCCCCGCGGCCGCCCATTTTATCCGTAGCAGTGATTACACCCACAATATCGTATCCGTTTTCAACCAGGATTTTAAGGGAAGGAACCGCAAATTCCGGGGTTCCCATAAAAACAATGCGTAAGCTCATAAAAGAAAGGCCTTTTTATTCAGTATTCGTCAGCGTAAAAATAGCAAATCCTTTCAAGCGAAAGACTTTAGGATTAAATTCATAAATTAGCGCAGCAAACCTTCGATCCATGAAAATCCTGATTCCCGCTTTTTTGCTGCTGGCTGTATCCTGTTCCACGCAAGAACCCGGCAATGATCAACCGGCAACCCCCGATGCTTTTTTTGCAGGCGGTACCTGGCTCGACATGACCTATAGTTTTTCAGCGTCGACCCTTTATTGGCCCAACAACAAGATCGGTTTTGAGCTCGATACCATGTCGCACGGCATTTCTCCGGGCGGATATTTTTACGCTTCCAACCAGTTTTGCGCACCCGAGCACGGCGGTACCCACCTGGATGCGCCGATTCACTTTGCTGAAAATGGGTTTACTTCCGACCAGATCCCGCTGACCAGCCTGATGGGCAGCGCTGTGGTGGTTGATGTGTCGGCCAATGCGGCCCAAAACCGGGATTATCTGGCCGGAGTAGCGGATTTTGAAGCCTGGGAAGCCGGGAATGGTCAGATACCGGATAACGCCGTTGTCCTCATCCGGACCGGATACGGGAAGTTTTACCCGGACCCGCTGACATACTTCGGCACGGATAAGAAGGGGGAGGAAGCTGTTGCCGATCTCCATTTCCCGGGTTTGGACCCCGCTGCTGCGGAGTGGATGGTCGCCAACCGGAAAATCAAGGCTGTGGGCCTGGACACGCCGAGCATTGACTATGGGCAATCAACCGACTTTAAAAGCCATCAGATTTTGTTGGGTAAGAATATACCGGTTTTTGAAAATGTGGCCAGGCTGGATCAGTTACCTGTCAAGGGGAGTTTCGTCATAGCATTGCCCATGAAAATTGAAGGCGGGAGCGGCGGCCCCTTGAGGCTGATCGCGTGGGTGGCCAATTAAGTACAGAAATCACAACATGATCCAATTCAAGACCAGGACGCTGACCATATTTGAAAGCGCTCTTTTCAGAACAACCTCCGGTTTGTATACCGGGAACGGCGCCCTTGTGCTGGTAGATCCTACCTGGTTGCCGGACGAAGTGGCCGCGATCAGGCATTACCTCGACGACCTGACCGGCAAACAGGGCCTGCATTTGATTTTCACCCATTCCGACTACGACCACATCATTGGCGACGGGGCTTTTCCGGAAGCGAAAACCGTAGCTTCGCGGGCCTTTACCGAAAGCGCCGATAAGGCGGAGCAGGTCCGCCTTATCCGGGAATTTGATGAGAAATATTACCTGGACCGGAATTACCCGGTCGGCTACCCGGAAATCGACTTCGTTATCGACGAAGACGAACAATTCCTGGCCGCCGGAGAAGCCAGACTTTCTTTCTGGCTGGCGCCCGGTCATAATCCGGACGGCATCCTGACCCTCATAGAACCGGACGGCATCCTTTTTGCCGGAGATTATCTTTCGGATGCCGAATTCCCTTTCGTGTACCACAGTTTCAGCGCATACCGGGAAACGTTGGTCAAAATTGACATCCTGGTGCGGTCCGGCCGGGTACGGGTCCTTATTCCCGGCCACGGGTCGGTTTGTACCACCACCGAGGAGATGCAAAAGCGGTTATCGGCTGCTCATGCCTACCTGGACACCCTCGAAGATTGCCTGCTCAATAACAAACCGTTTCCGGAGCAGCAGCTATGGTCAGATTATAAATATAGGGCCGGCCAGCAGGAATACCATGAAAAGAACATGGACCTCTTCCGCCGGGAATTCGGCCTCTGACCAAAACAAACAACAATAAACAACAATAAACCACAATAAACCACCACAAACAACAATAAACCACCATAAACAATCATAACCCCAAAACCACCCACATTCAATCCGCTAAGGTTATATTTGCGCCAAAATAAAAAAAACAAGCATGTCAAAAGTCCTGATCATTGGAGCCGGAGGAGTCGGAAGAGTAGTTGTTTTCAAATGCGCACAACACCCTGAAGTGTTTTCGGAGATCCTGCTGGCCAGCCGTACCAAATCGAAATGCGACGTCATAGCCGAGGACGCCAAAAAGGCAACCGGCCACAAGCATATCGCCACAGCTGCTGTTGACGCTGAGAATGTGCCGGAATTGACGGCTTTGATCCGCAGTTTCGGGCCGGAGCTGGTGATCCATGTTGCATTGCCTTACCAGGACCTGACCATCATGGAGGCCTGCCTGGCAGCCGGCGTTCATTATATGGATACGGCCAATTACGAACCGAAGGACGAGGCCAAATTCGAATATAAATGGCAATGGGCTTATCACGACCGCTTCAAGGAAAAAGGCTTGCTGGCCCTCCTGGGTTGCGGATTCGACCCCGGCGCCACGAGCGTATTCACCGCCTATGCAGCCAAGCACCATTTTGATGAGATCCATTACCTGGATATTGTCGATTGCAATGCCGGGGATCACGGCAAGGCGTTTGCCACCAATTTCAACCCCGAGATCAATATCCGGGAGATCACCCAGAAAGGAAAATATTATGAGGATGGTGAATGGCTGGAGATCGACCCCCACTCCGTTATGAAACCCCTTACGTACCCGGGGATCGGCCCGAAGAAATCGTACCTGATCTTCCACGAAGAACTGGAATCACTGGTCAGGAATTTTCCAAGCCTCAAGCGGGCCCGCTTCTGGATGACCTTCGGTGATGAATACCTGACCCACCTGCGCGTGATTCAGAATATCGGCATGTCCCGCATCGACCCGGTCGTTTATAAAGGCGTCGAGGTGATCCCGCTGGAATTCCTGAAATACGTCCTTCCCGATCCGGGCGAACTGGGAGAAAACTATACCGGACAAACCTCCATCGGTTGCCGGATCAGGGGAATCAAGGACGGCAAGGAAAAAACCTATTACGTCTGGAACAACTGCAGCCACCAGGCCGCTTATGACGAAACCGGTACCCAGGGGGTATCCTATACAACCGGCGTACCGGCCATGATCGGCGCCATGATGGTACTGACCGGACAATGGCAGGGGAAAGGCGTATTCAACGTCGAACAATTCAACCCCGATCCGTTCATGGATAAAATGAACCAATACGGCCTGCCCTGGCACGAGGAAGTGAACGGTGACCTGGAGTTCGAAAAATAGTCTGTTTGCCGGCGGCTTACCGGATGGTTGAATGGCCGGTGAGCCGCCGAATCAAAAACTGCTTGGACCATGTCACCTATCAGCCAGTACGATAAAGCTCCTTCGCCCGCCTTTATTCTGGAAGAGGCGCTGTTGATCCGGAACCTCGAATTGATCAGAAGCGTCCGGGAAAGGGCCGGTGTGTCCATTATTCTCGCATTGAAGGGGTTCGCCATGTGGCCGGCCTTTCCCCTGGTCGGGCGTTATTTATCCGGCGCAACGGCCAGTTCCCTGCACGAGGCCAGGCTGATCTTTGAAGAGATGGGGGTGAAGGCTCATACCTATGTGCCTGCCTACAAACCCGATGAATTCGGAGAGATCCTGCATTACAGCAGCCATATTACCTTTAACTCAGTCGGACAGTTCCATCGCTATATCGATCAGGTAAAGGCCGCTCCCCATGGGGTGAGCGCCGGCATCCGGGTCAATCCGGAATATTCAGAGGTTGAAGTTGCGCTGTACAATCCGGCCGCTCCGGGGTCCAGGCTGGGCGTAGATCCCGCAGGCTTTCCGAAAGAACTGCCGGATGGGCTGGAGGGTTTGCATTTCCATACCCTTTGCGAAAGTACATCGCATGCGCTGGAGCACGTACTGGCGCATTTTGAAGAAAGATTCGGCCATTTTCTGCCCAAGCTCAAATGGGTCAACTTCGGCGGCGGCCACCTCATGACCCGAAAAGGATATGACATTGACCATTTGGTCCATATTCTGACGCGATTCAGAGAACGGTACCCCAACCTGGAAGTCATCCTTGAGCCGGGCAGCGCCATTGCCTGGGAAACCGGCGTATTGCTGGCTACCGTGCTGGACATTGTAGACAACCACGGTGTCCGGACGGCCATGATGGATGTCTCTTTTACGGCCCATATGCCCGATACCCTCGAAATGCCTTACCGGCCGAGGATACGGGGCGCCAGGGATCCGGTTGAGGGTTATCCCGCCTGCCGCATCGGCGGATCGAGCTGCCTGGCGGGTGATTATATGCTGGAATATGCTTTTGACCAACCGCTGACCATCGGCCGGCGGATCGTTTTTGAGGATATGATCCATTATACGATGGTCAAAACCACGACCTTCAACGGGGTCGGCCATCCCGCAATCTGCATCCTGCGGTCAAACGGCAAGCTGGATGTTCTGCGGACCTTCGGCTATGAGGATTTCAAACGTCGCCTCGGATAATTGTCCGGCCTATGCCTTTTCAAGGATTTCAATTCCCAATGACTTGTTAATATGCCTTGGGTCCCGGGCAGATGTCTTATCTTTGCGGGGAACAATCAAAACCGACCCGGGCTCAAATTTCCGCAACCATCAATCGGTTCGCGATGTTTTCAAAGATCGCCCGGATTGAATATTTAATACCTTCTGAAATGATGAGAGCGCTGGTACTCTTTTGCGCAGTTTTATTCGCCCATGGACTTGAAGCACAGATCCTGAATCCTGTCAAGTGGGAATCCTCGTCCAAACAGGTGAGCGCCGATGAATTTGATCTGATCTTTACTGCCCGGTTGGACAAAGGCTGGACCTTGTACTCCCAGCATACTTCGCCTGACGGCCCGGTGCCGACTTCCTTTACCTTCGAAAAAGGGGACCATTTCGCCTTAAAAGGGGAGGTGGTTGAAAAAGGAGAGAAGAAAGAAGGGCCCGATGACCTCTTCGGCGGCGCCATCGTGATCAAATTCACTCATGGTCCGGTGGTTTTTACCCAGCGAGTGAAGGTAACTGACTTTTCCAAACCGATCCTGGCCAGCGTTGAGTTCATGACCTGCGATAACGAGCGGTGCCTGCCGCCGACTACTGAGGATTTTGAATTCAAGCTGACGCCCGGCAAGGTTGAAACCCCTGAACCGGATAAAAAACCGGCTGAATCTCCGACCAAAACCGAGCCGTCATCAGGTGACCAGGGCGATCGGGCAGCCCAAACGTCCGCCGCCGAACCCGCCGCCACCCAGGATCTTTTCGGTAATGACCGGCCCTCCGCTGCCGGCGGCTTGAAAGATCCTGTGAAATGGGACCTGACCGTTTCCAGGACGCCTGACGGAGCATTCGAGTTGTTGTTTACCGCTAATATCGAAAAAGGATGGGTGATCTACTCCAGGGAAACTTCGGAAGACCTCCCCTTAGCCACCTATATCGAATTCGAACCTGCCGGGAATTATAACCTTATAGGGGATGTGATTGAAGAAGGCAAAAAAAAGAAAGGCCCCGAACCCCTTTTTGACAATGCCGTTGTCGTCAAATTCCTGGAAAGCCCGGTATTGTTCCGGCAAAAGTTGTCGGCTGCCGATCCCGCTGTACCCGTCAAAGGGACGGTTTTTTTCATTGCCTGCGATGATACCCAGTGTCTTCCCACGCAAAGCGTACCCTTCACGGCGGACCTGGCGAACCTGAAAGCAGTTATCGGTACGGACAACCTTTCAACTACCGGAATCGGTACGGAAAAACCCTCAGGGGAGCCGACCGATCCTTTTGAGCGCCTCCTCGATCTCAACAAGCTGCATTCGCCCGTAGGGCAGTGCGGCGAAGTGGTAACCACCCAGGGCAAGGGGTATTGGGGGATTTTCATTCTGGGTTTTCTCGGCGGCTTGATCGCCCTGCTGACGCCCTGCGTTTTTCCGATGATCCCGCTGACGGTCAGCTTTTTTACCAAGGGCGCTGAAAATCGCCGCAAAGGCCTGACCAAGGCGTTCATGTACGGCTTTTTTATATTCCTGGTCTATATCCTGCTGAGCCTGCCCTTCCACTTAATGGACTCGATCGACTCCGGCATCCTCAACAAGATTTCAACCAATGTCTGGCTCAATGTGGCCTTTTTCGCGGTTTTCGTATTTTTTGCATTGTCCTTTTTCGGGTATTACGAGATCACCCTGCCGCAAAGTTGGACTAATAAGGCGAGCTCTGCAGAAGGCCTTGGCGGCATGTTCGGCACCTTCTTCATGGCGGTTACGCTGGCCCTGGTCTCGTTTTCCTGCACAGGCCCTATTCTGGGGTCCCTGTTAGCCGGCGCCCTGACCTCTGACGGCGGCGCCATGCAATTGACCATGGGGATGGGCGGATTCGGCCTGGCGCTGGCCTTGCCGTTTGCCTTGTTTGCGGCCTTCCCGACCTGGCTGAGCTCGTTGCCCAAATCGGGCGGCTGGCTGAATACGGTAAAGGTGACGTTGGGTTTTGTGGAATTGGCGCTCGCATTCAAGTTCCTCTCCAATGCCGACCTGACCCGCCACTGGGATATTCTTCGGTATGAAGTCTTCCTGGGGATCTGGATCGTGATTGCTGCCGGCCTGACCCTGTATCTCTTCGGCAGGATCAAATTCCCGCACGATTCGCCGCTCAAAAAACTGGGTATCGCCAGGGGATTGACCGGACTGGCCGCCCTCGCCCTGATCGTTTACCTTGGTTTCGGCTTCACGTTCAATGACAAGATGGGTTCTTATCAACCCCTTAAACTGATGAGCGGCCTGCTGCCGCCGAGTTGTTACAGCTGGCAACACCCGTGCAACTGCCCGCAAAACCTGGATTGTTTTAAGGACCTTGAACAGGGGCTGGCCTTTGCGAAGGCGAACAATAAGCCGGTGATGATCGATTTCACGGGGTACAATTGTGTGAATTGCCGCAAGATGGAAGAACACGTATGGCCTGAAGAAGAAGTGTATTCCCACCTGAAGGAAGACTTTGTATTGATCTCCCTTTATGTAGATGAGGACCGGGCGCTGCCCCAGGATCAGGTGATCGAGGTCCCCCGGGCAACCGGTAAGGGCACCAAAACCCTGCGCACAACCGGCGACCGTTGGCAATACCTCCAGGAAAAGTACTTTATTGCCAACTCACAGCCGTATTACGTGTTGATCTCCCCGGACAGTTACCTGCTCAACGCGCCGAAGGCATTTACGCCCGATCCAAAAGAATACGGCGATTTCCTGCGGTGCGGTCTGGATAATTTTGAACAGCTGACATCCGGCGCGGTCAACCCGGGGAAAGAGATCGGATCAGTCGATCAGAACTGAAAATAGATAAAAGGAACAACCCCGCTTCCCGCCATCTGAATGGCGCCCCATATGACCAGCGCCAGCAAGAGTGCCTGTAAAGCAAACGGTGCGCCGGCCAGCCTGGCTTCAACCAATCGATTGATGCCCAGCGGGCGGAAATGCAAGAGGTACCCGATTGCGATCAACAGCAGAGCAGGGCCGTATGCGCTGCCGACCATTTCCGCAAACACGCCGGGTTGAAACGCAGTCAGGATCTGCATCAGCATGGTTCCGGTGGTGGTCAGCGGCGGGTTGACCGCGTTCAGCGCACCCGACCGGAAGAAGATCCAGCAAAGGGTGACAAAGTGGAAGACCAGCAATACGCTGAAGGGACGGCTTAAGGCTTCTCCTTTCCGCAGCATGCTTTCTGTCAGAACCAGCAACGCCGTTACCCCGATCCAGGCAATCGCGATGTACGTCAGGACGCTGTTTGCCTGCCCTGCGGCCGTTGAGGAGATCGTTCCGTCCGCGGCCGCCCGCCAGATCCATACATAACCTCCAACCTGCATGCACCCCATGATTGCCGCTATCCGGATTACTTTCCGCTTAAAGAACCTGCCCAGGGATTCCAGCCACCGGTCAATGGCCAGCGCCGCGCCGTGGAGCCCGCCCCAGATGACAAACACCCAACTGGCGCCGTGCCACAGGCCGCCCAGCAGCATGGTGACCATCAGGTTGATGTAGGTGCGCAATCTGCCCTTGCGGTTCCCGCCCAGCGAAATGTAGAGGTAGTCCTTCAGCCAGGTGGACAAGGAGATATGCCAGCGCCGCCAGAAATCCCGGATCGTATCCGCCCGATAGGGCAGGTTGAAGTTGTCCGGCAGGCGATAGCCCATGAGCAGCGCCAATCCGATGGCCATGTCCGAGTAACCGGAAAAATCGCAGTAGATCTGGATGGCATAACCATACGCGGCCAACAGGTTCTCGATCCCCGAATATTGTGCAGGCGTGTCAAAGATCCGGTCCACGAAGTTGACACTGATATAATCGGAAATGATTGCTTTTTTGAACAGACCTGCAGACAGCAGCAACACGGCGCGGCTCAAATCCGCTCGCGATAGGGTCAGCTGGCTGCGGATCTGCGGGATAAACTCTGCCGCCCTCACGATCGGACCGGCTACGAGTTGCGGGAAAAAGCTGACAAAAAACGCAAATTCGGACAACTGCCTGAAGAACGATGGCATATCGCTGACTTCGGCGGTAAGGGGTACGATCTTCCGCCGGTAAACGTCGATGCTGTAACTCATCGTCTGGAAGGTAAAGAACGATATGCCCACCGGCAGAAAAATCTTATGGAAGGACCAGTCCAGCCCAAATGCGGCATTCGCCGAATCGATCAGGAAGTGGGTGTATTTGAAATAACCCAGGATGCCCAGGTTGGCGGCCAGGCTGACCCAAAGCCAGAACAGGCTCCGCCTTTGCGTTTTAGCCGAATAGATCAGGTGGCCGAGCGAAAAATCAATCAGTGTGGAAAGTATCAGCAGCAGAAAATACCAGCCGCTGGACAAATAGTAAAAGTACAGGGAAAAGGCCAGCAGGTAAAGCGTACGGGTCAGGACCTGCTTTCGGATTGCCAGGAACAGACCGTACAGCAACAGAAAAAACACCAGGAACCGGACGCTGTTGAACAGCATCGGTTGAGCAGGGTTGTAGACGAGCTGGGAAATAATCGAATCCGGTCCCAATGTGGCTGTATTTAGTTGTCTGCGTTCGAGATGAGCGCCTCAAATAACAAGTCGGCCTGGAGTTCATAGCCGCTTTGAGCAAAATGGATGTAGTCACCCGCGGACAGTCCGGCCTGTCGCCAGGATTTCATGCTGCCCAGGCCGCCCATGAGGCTGTACAGGTCCCAGGCCGCCAGATTGCGCTGTTCCGCTGTCTGAACCAGGATGTCCCGGACAATCTGGCCGTAAGGGTTGGTATACCGCTTCCTTTTGAGAATGTCCGGGTTGGTGGTGATCAGCACCGGCGCTCCCGGCGCAACCCGTTGCAGGTTGGCCAGGAAGAGGTTGATCTCCGTTCTGACCGAGAGCGAATCTGCCGGTTTGCCTGCGGATTCATTGGTGCCCAGGGATACGATGATCAGGTCGGGTTCCAGAACCGGCAGCTGATCCCAGAAATAAGCCGCGGAATTGTAGTGGGCAAAAGTTGCGCCGTTTACGCCTATGGCGTTGTACAGGATGCCCGTCCTGCGGCTGTTTTCGCAAACCATGCCGAAAAGGCAGGCTTCGTTTTTGTCCGTTGATCCGTTCACGCCTTTCAAAACGATGGACCGCATCAGGGTGTCCAGCTGGCAGACGGAGTACCCCGGCCCCGAGGGCTGATCATGGGTGGAAATGGTGGAAATGGGCTCAAACGGCTTGGCAGCCAGTGTCGGCGATCCGCCCCTGCTGTAAACGATGAGCTTTTTACCGATGTGCAGCATGGTGCCCCGCATGCCGTTCCAGCGCTGGAGGTCTTTTACGGAGCAACCGTATTTCAGGGATAACCCGTAGAGGGTGTCGCCGGATCGTACGGTATGGTATTTCCTGACCGGCTCCGGCGCCGGTTCGCTGATGATACCCGGCAAAAAATAGCCGAGCGACAAGTCCTGGCTGTTATGTCCCTGCTGATAAAAGAGCGTCACCTTGTCGAACAGCGGGTCCTGCGGAAAAAAACCTTCCTTGAATTCCATTTCAAACAAAAAACCCGGGTGGCGGGTCTGGATGGCCATACCTGCCAGCCCCAGCGGAATGCCGGTATTCTGATACAGGCTTTTACGTGATTCCCAGGCTATGTTCGAGCTGCTCCTGATGTCCCTTGGGCTATTGGAATCGGCCAGCCGGTAGGGAAAAACAAACCCGCGCCCGGCGTTGCCGTACCGGTCCTGGAAAAGGTACCGGAGCCTGCCGGTCATGTAGTCCGCCTGAATATGCGAGTCGCCGATATGGACTATGCTGACTTTCCGGATCTTGCCAGATTCGAGGTCGGCCAGCTTTTGGTAGAATGAATCAAGCGCGGTCCTGTTAATAATGGTGTTGAGATCTTCCTGCAGGAAGGAAAAGGTCTCTCCCTGACCTGAGGACGAGCAGGTCAGGAAAAAGATATTTAAAGCAATAAAGGATAACCGTTTCATTCCACCGGTTCATTTTTACCCGCCAGATAGGCGTCGTATTCTTTTAGCAAATATTGAAGGAACAATCTGCCGGCAATTTCGGCGCCCTGCAAATTGAGGTGAGTATAGTCCAGGTTAGCCAGCCTGGGGTTTTTATTGTCCACCCAGTCTATCATGGTGCCGCTTCCGCCCATGGCTTCATAGAAGCTGAAAAAGGAAGTTTTTTCCCTTTCCGAAACCCGCTTGAGCACTGCGGTTACCCGGGGCAGGCTGGGGTCGGTCATCAGTTTTTCCTCCCATTTGATCGCCCGGTCGGTCGGGGCGACGATCAGGATGGGTTTGCCCGGAAACGCCTGCCGCATGAACCGGACCAGCCGGGTCATTTCGGCCTCGTACCAGCTGAAATCCTCCATTTCGGCAGCCAGGGCGTTGAGGCCGAATTGCAGGATGACCAGGTCGTAATCCATAAGGGAATCGAACGCCTGGTACATTTCAACCGGGGTTTGCATCAGCCGGTCGCCGTGGTTGCCCCTGGAAGGCAAATTATCCAGGATCACCCCGGTCGGACTTTCCATGCTGATCCCGAAAACCGGGAATTCAAACCGGGATGCCACGCTAAAGCCGATTTCCCTGATGCGGGCATCCGAAAGCCGGGTTTCCGTCAGTTCGGCTGTGGGATGCAAGCGGAGATACCGGGCATGTTCACCGATTTCAACCTTGCATATGGGGTCATCAGCCCTGTAGCCTGTCAGGGAATCCGGTTTGCCGTAGAAAAGGCGCACCGTTTGCGCTGAGCGGGTTGCCTTGAATGAAGCGCCCGGCAACGTTTCCCAGGGCAGCAAAGCATAAGCGGCCGTATCGTGCGCGTGGATGTAAAGGCTGTCAAAGAGGCTTGGGAGGGTATCCGCCAAAAAATAAGACCCCGCCAGGCCGAATGGGATGGATCTGGGGTTTTTCTGGCCCAGGTACCTGGCATACCACTTTCCGGTATTTTCATCCTGTATGGTGTGGCGGAACCCCCGGACCCGGGCGATGACCGGCGCGAACCCGTTGCCGGTACCGCCGAATTTTCGCTGGAGGCTGTCCCTCACCGTTTGACAGATCAGGTCGCCTTCGATGGCGGAATCCCCGAACCAGGCAATCCGCACCTGGCTGTTGCCGGCCCTCAGCGCCCCGAAGAAGGTATTCATGCCTTCCTGGATTTTGGAAGGAAAAGGGACGGATTCCGGTTTCGGAGCGGGTATGGTATCGGCCGGGTCGGAAGGCAGGAGGCTGTCCTGGAACCCGGTAATCAAAGTATCCTCGGTTGGATTGCTGAACAGGTCGTTCACGCCGGCATAGGAACGAAAATGCTCCTTCAGCCAAGGGACATTGGCATGCACCCATGGATAAATCAGGACCAAAACCGTTGAAAGAATAAGAATCGCGTAAGCTCTCCCGAATTGATCGCGCTCCATTACTTGCAGAATTCGCTGCGAATATACTCACTTTGTCAGAGAGCAAGCCGGATCAGTCGTTCTTTTGCCAGAACTTCCAGTTAAATTTTTTCCGGTCATTCAGCAATTTGGCCCTTTTTATGAAGACATAACGCAGGGAGATGCCGCTTTGGTGGTAAATGGTTTTGCGGCCGCCGATCAGGTTTATGGCGGGTTTGTAGTCCCAGGTAAGGTTCATGCGGCCGATGGAGAACTCGATGCCGCCGATCAGAGAAAGGCCGAACGGATCTTTGGGTGTTTCCACTACGGCTTCATCCGGGTTGTTGAGCCAGCCTTTGTGGAGGCCGCCGCCGAAGAACACATTCAGCCGCCGGGTCAGGATCGGATTGTGTTGCATAGCCAACGCGCTGATCATGGTCTCCTTGTTTTTAATGCCTGACTGGATGATCAATTCGGCGGTCGCTTTTTGGGCAAACCGCATCTTCCCGGTCACCCCCCAATCTGTACCCAACCGGATGCCGGCGGCTACATCGTAGGATTGGCCGGAAAGACCGACATGCAGCAGAAGCATAAGGGCGGGCAGCAGGATTCTTACTTTAGGCATTTTTATCATTTGATTGCTTGATCCTGCATTAACGAAGGCCGCCTTCATTTTGGTGCATCGGAAGCGGATTGATTGCTCAAGCGTGGCCGTAATGCGGGTTCGGGCAACATAAAGAATGCCCGAACCCGGAAAACCGGAGGGTAATCCTAAATATAGTCGCTGATCAGGTTTTCGAACAATTCCTGCCTGCCGCTGGTCATGGCGGGTTCGCCGCGTTTTTCGGCAAGTTGGGCGAGGTCTTCCAGCGTCAGCCTCCCGCTTTCGAATGCTGCGCCTTCCGGGGTGTCAAAGGAAGCGTAACGTTCCTTCTTCATAGCCGGGTAGCTGGATTCCCGGAGGATGGCATCCGCGATGAGCAACGCCCGGGCAAAGGTGTCCATGCCGCCGATATGGGCATAGAAAATGTCCGCCAGATCGGTTGAATTGCGACGGGTTTTGGCGTCAAAATTCACGCCGCCGCCCTGAAAACCGCCGGCCTCGAGGACCACCAGCATGGCTTCGGTCAGTTCATACAGGTTATTGGGAAACTGATCGGTGTCCCAGCCGTTCTGGTAATCGCCCCGGTTGGCGTCCATGCTGCCCAGTACGCCCGCGTCGGCAGCTACCTGAAGCTCGTGCTGGAAGGTATGGTTGGCCAGTGTCGCGTGATTGACCTCGATATTCAGTTTGAAATCATTCAGCAGGTCGTATTCGCGGAGGAAGCCGATCACGGTGGCGGAATCGAAATCGTATTGGTGCTTAGACGGCTCGGCCGGCTTGGGTTCAATGAAAAAAGCGCCTTTGAAGCCTTGCTTGCGGGCATAGTCTTTGGCCATGTGCAGGAACCGCGCCATATGTTCGGTTTCCTTTTTCATATTGGTATTCAGCAGGGAGAGATAGCCTTCCCGGCCGCCCCAGAAAACATAGTTCTCGCCCCCCAGTTTGATGGTGGCATCCAGGGCGTTTTTTACCTGGGCGCCGGCGTACGCCACAACGGAAAGGTCCGGGTTGGTGGCGGCCCCGTTCATGTACCTGGGGTTGGAAAACAGGTTGGCCGTACCCCAAAGGAGCTTGACGCCTGACGCCTGTTGTTTTTCGAGGGCATAGTCCGTGATGCTTTCCAACCTTTTGGCGGATTCGCCGATGGTGGCGCCTTCCTGAATTAAATCAAAATCGTGAAAACAATAGTAGGGTATGCCTATTTTGGTGATGAATTCGAATGCCGCGTCCATCTTGTCTTTGGCCTGCCGGACAGGATCTTCCCCGGCGAGCCAGGGAAATTTTTTGGTGGGTGCGCCGAACGGATCGCCGCCGGTTCCGCAGAAGGTATGCCAGTAGGCCACGGCAAAGCGGAAGTGGTCTTTCATGGTTTTACCGCCGACAACCTTGTTCTCGTCGTACCATTTGAACGCAAGCGGATTTTTGGATCCTTTGCCTTCATACGCGATTTTGCCTATTCCTTTGAAATACTCCTCTTTTCCAAGGATGATATTGGATGGATTACTCATGGTGTTGTATTCAGGTTTTAAATAAGAAGTTGTTCGAGATCTTGTTTCCATTGCCGGTAGGCCGACCGGTGAGCCTCCGCATTCGGCATGGGGTTGTAGACATGCACCAATTCCTGGGTCCCTACCGCTTCGGCAGGCGACGCAAAAAAGCCCGATCCTACGCCGGCAGCCCGGGCTGCTCCGACAGCGCCGGTGGTTTTGACCATTTCAATCCTGCAGTTGGTAAGCGTCGCAATGGCGGAGGCAAAAACTGCCGATTGAAAAAGGTTGTCATTCCCCACTTTTATGGTGCTCACCGACATGCCCATTTCTTCAAAAACGGATAATCCGTAAACGAAGGAGAAGGCAATTCCTTCCAGCGCGGCCCGGAACAAGTGGGCCTGGGTATGCCGGTTAAACTGGATATTGACCATCCTGGCGCCCGGATCCCGGTTGCCCAACATACGTTCTGCGCCGTTGCCGAAAGGCAGAATGCGCAGTCCATCGGCGCCGGCGGCAACGCCCGCAGCCAGTTTTTCGATTTCCGGATAGGGTAGGGCCTCTTTTCCCAATTGCCGCCTCATCCAGCTGTATTGAATCCCCGTTCCGTTGATACACAGAAGGATGCCGATCCGGGGCGCCTCAGGAGTATGATTGACGTGGACGAACCCGTTTACCCTGGAAGCGGGATCGTAAGCGGGGCGGTCTGTAACGCCGTAAACCACCCCGGAAGTACCCCCCGTTGCCGCGGCTTCACCAGGATTCAGTACGCCGAGCGAAAGGGCATTATTGGGCTGGTCGCCCGCCCGGTAGGTCACCGGCGTTCCTGCTTTCAGGCCGGTAGCCCTGGCCGCTTCTTCGTGCAGGACACCCTGCAGGCCGAAGGTAGGCGAAAGGTCGGGAATCAAGGCCTTGTCAAGCCCCATCTGATTGAGCAGGAGATCCGCCTGTGACTCCAGCTGGAAATCCCATAAGATCCCTTCGGAAAGACCGGAGGCCGTCGTATGCATTTCACCCGTGAGCTTATAGCCGATATAATCACCGGGTAACATGAATTTATAGACCTGCTCATAGACCCCGGGTTCGTGGTCCTTTACCCACTTCAACTTGGCAGCCGTAAAGTTGCCCGGTGAATTCAGCAGGCGGCTCAGGCATATTTTTTCCCCAATGGCATCAAATGCCTTCTGCCCCTCGCCGATGGCCCGGCTGTCGCACCAGATAATGGAAGGGCGCAAGGGTTTGCCGTTCCGGTCCACAACAACCAGACCGTGCATCTGATAGGCGATGCCGATCCCTTTGACCATGGCGGGATCAACGCGGGTCTGGTCCAGGAGTTTGCGGGTGACTTTGCAGATATGGTCCCACCAGAGGTCGGAGTCTTGTTCGGCCCAACCCGGAAAGGGGGAGGAGATCTCCATTTCCGTATCCGGGTATTGGGTGGCTCCCGCAACCGAGTTGTCATCGGCCCGCACCAGCGCGGCCTTGACGGAAGAACTTCCAAGGTCAAATCCCAATAGGTACACGTTGCACTGTTTTTATTAACTTTTCTTCAAAATTGGGGTCATTCATAGGTAAATCCGGCTTTTTGATCGCCGATCAACACCTCGAATTCGCCGGGCTCTACAATTCTTTGTTGCTTTTCATTGATAAACGACAGATCTTCAGGCGATAAGGTGAAGTTGATTATCTTGCTTTCCCCTGGCGCCAGTTCGACCTTGGCGTATTTTCTCAATTTTCTTTCACTTGGCGTGACGGAGGCAAACATGTCGTGGGTATAGAGGTCAACCGCCACCTTTCCGGGCAGACTGCCGGTGTTGGCCACCGTTACCGAAACCTCCAGGGTTTGGCCAGCTTTCAGCACGGATTTATCCAGTTTCAGGCCTGAAAACCGGAATTCGGTATAACTCAAGCCAAATCCGAAGGGCCATTGGGGGTCATACCCGCCGTTGTCAAACTCGCCGGCGCCGGGTTCCCGGACGGTTTCTGTGAACTTGTGGTCGTAGGTCAGTAAATCACCGGTTTGCCGGGGGTATGAGAACGGCAGCACGCCGGAAGGATTGGCTTTTCCGGTCAGCAGATCGGCAATGGCATCGGCGCCGCGGCTCGCCGGCCGGCAGGCCAGGAGGATGCCTTTAATCCCGGGTTCTATCGGCGAAATTATCCGGGGTCTTCCCTCTGTCAGCACAAGAATTACCGGTTTGCCTGTTTGGATCGCCGCCTTTGCAAGGCCCGTTTGGTGTTCATCAAGGTTGAGATCGCTGATGATACCCGGGGATTCGGCGTAGGCTTCCTCCCCCAGACAAAGGACTATGAGATCGGCAGAGGTCGCATCGCGCTTTAGCATGGCCGGGTCGAAGTTGACAGCCGCCCGGTAATCCGGAACAGAGCGGCAAACCACGTTTTGGGCTCCAAGGCGTTCTGTCAAGGCCTGGACAATGGTTTTTGTTTCAGCCGGATAAAGCGATTCATCCTGACCTTGCCAGGAGAAGGACCAGCTGCCGTGGAGGGAGGCTTTATTGTTGGCGCCAGGGCCTGCTACCAGTATTTTCGGATTCCCGGTCAACGGGAGAATATTCCCTTCATTTTTCAAAAGGGTTATGCTTTCCAGGGCGGCATTCAGCGCTGTTTGGCTGTATTCCGGGCGGCCGAACTGATTTTTGGCAGCCTCTTCAGGGTAAGGGTTATCAAACAACCCCAGGCGGAATTTAAGCAACAGGATCCGTTCTACGGCTTCATCGATCCGCTTTTCCGATACTTTACCTTCCTTTACGAGTTCCAGCAAAAGATCATAAAATGAATAATCCAGCGGCACCATGCTCATATCGATACCCGCATTGACGGCCAGCATAACGGCCTCTTTTGGGGTGGCTGCGATCTTGTGCCGGGTATGCAACCGGATTACGTCTTCCCAGTCTGAAACAGCCAGGCCCTCGAATCCGAGTTCACCCCTGAGGACGTCTGTGAGCAGGAAATGACTCGCATGGACCGGAACGCCATTCACCTCTCCGGAGTTGATCATGATGGTGGAGGCGCCGGCTTTTACGGCCTTTTCGAAAGGTGGGAGGAAGATTTCGCGCAGCTGGGTTTCGGGAATATAAGCCGGGGTGCGGTCTTTTCCGGAAAGCGGAACGCTGTAACCCAGGTAATGCTTCATGCAGGAGGCGACAGCCGTGATCTCCTCCAGCCCGTCTTCCTCATAGGCCTGAATTACGGCGCTGCCCATTTGGCCGGTCAGGTAAGTGTCTTCGCCGAAGGTTTCCTCGAACCGTGGCCAGAGCGGCTGCCGGCCGACGTCGAGCACCGGGTCAAAATTCCAGCGGATGCCGCTTGCGCGGGTCTCTGCGGCCGTGATCTTTGCAGCGGCTTTGACCAGTTCGTCGTTCCGGGTAGCGGCCATGCCGATATTATGCGGGAACAGGGTCCCTCCCAGAATGTAATTGGCGCCGTGGATGGCATCAATACCGTACAGGACCGGAATTTTATGAGGCGATTCCCCGACAGCAACGTCCTGGATCCTGGAAATGATCTCGTGCCATTTTGCCAGATCGTAGCCGTACCATTTGACGTTGAGGATGGACCCCACTTTTTTGTCGAGGATAGCGGTGCGGAGTTTGGCCTCATCAATGTTCTGGTTTCCCTGATCCTGCATGACCATGTCGATGGTGACCTGGGTCATCTGGCCCACTTTTTCCTCGATCGTCATCCGGGCCATCAGGTCTTTTACTTTTTGCATCATTCCAGCATCGTGGTTTGGGGATGGGCCGGGCTTTTGCTGGCCGGCGTTACAACTGATCAAGAGCATCACGGTCCATCCGAGTAATTGAAAGCAAGTTGGTTTTCTCATTCTTCGTCGTTTGAAAAAATGAAATAAGGCTTCGACTTCCGGGTGGTCCGGAAGTCTTTTCAAATGCAAAAAGAGTTGAGAGGTCAAAAGATGGACCGGGCGATAAAAGTAAAAGTTTTTTGATTGCTGCCCGAAAAGAAATTCAAAAAAATGCCCCGGAATCGGGTCATGCTGCCGGCAAAGCGGTTTTCAGGCTATTCTTCCTCTTCGCGGGCCTTTATGAGATCCCGGTTGACGGCAATACTGGCGTTCAACTCGAACCCGATCAGGAGGATCAGCGAGTTGAGTTGTATCCACAGCATGACGATGATGATGGCAGCGATGGAACCGTAGAACTTGTTGTAGGTCTCGTACCGTTCAAATTCATCGATATACAATGAGAAGGCCATGGAGGAAAGCAGGGAAAGGATAGTGGCCAGGGTGGCTCCGGGCGAAAAAAATGAGAACCTTTTGTAGGTGGCCGCGCCGTACCGGTAAATGACCGATATGCCGAAATAGAACAGGAAAATGATGGAAATCCAGCGCAACATGGCAAAGCCCGCCGTGCTGAATCCGGCCAGGGTGATGTATTCCGACAGCCACTCCACGATCACGTTGCCCAGAATGACCAATACAACGGAAGCGATCACCAATCCGCCCAAAAGGCCGGTGAGAGCCAGGGCGATGACTCTTTTTTTCCAGCCTGAACGCTTTTTGAAGGTTACCCGGTAGCTTTTGTCAAAACTGCGCATCATGGCCAGCATGCCGTTGGAAGAGAAGTATCCGGCGAGAATGAAACCGAAGGACAACAAGCCGATCTTGGGGGTTGTGGTGATCTCAACAATAAAGTCCAGCAGCGCCTGGCCGGCCGAACCCGGCATGATCTGACTGATCTCGTCGCGCAAGTATCCTTCAAAACTGGCACCTTGCGGGATGAATTTCAGAAAATAGTTGTGCAGGAACGGCAACAGGGTGAACAAGGCGAGCAAGGCAGGAAACAGCGACAGGAAAAAGCTGTAGGCTATGGAGTTGGCTCTGGACGTCAGGTCAAAGCTGCGGATCTCGTTGTATACAAAAACGACGACTTCATAGATCGGCACCTTGAAAAAACCCGGCAGGGAATGGGTCTTTGACCAATGAAGGATCCGTTTGATCAACGGGTGACTCATCAGGTAGTCTGAAACCTGTTGGTTATCCGGTATTTTAATCTTGGGCCTGCGCAAAATGTGGTGCGAGTTTTTGTTGGATGAATGCCGGCAGGGGAACTGTTTTCTGGGTTGCTTTTTCTACAAAACACAATCTGACGCTGCCTGCGTTGAGGAGTTTGCCCGCTTCATTGCGTATTTCAACTTCAAACGTAATGAATTTATCGGGCATTTTCCGGACGGCAGTTCTGATCGTCAGCAATTCATCGTAGTAGGCCGGCCGCACAAAACGCATCTGAAGGGAAACAACGGGCATCATGACCCCGTGCTCCTCCTCCAGGTCCTTGTACCGGATGCCGAGCGAACGCATCATTTCCACCCGGCCGATCTCGTAGTATTGGGCATACTGACCATAATAGAGGTAGCCCATCTGGTCGGTTTCGCCGTATCGCACCCTTTTCTGATAGTCAAAACTGTACATTTCGGCAGCCTTTTAACTGACTGTTGCTTAATTTCTTTCCAGGGGGCAGGTCATGCAATGGGATCCGCCCCGCGCCCTCGACAATTCGTTGGAAGGCAGGGTGATGATGGTATTCTTCACTTCGCCGGGGTCGATAATGCCGTCCTGAAAGGCCTTGAGCAAATCCCGCGCATAAACCACCCTGTATCCGGCTTCTTCGAATGCTTCCTCTGTTTTGGGGTTCCGGTCATAGGTGAGGGCAACGCCCGGTTTCAGGGCAACCAGGTTACAGCCGTCGGTCCATTGCTCCCGTTCCTGGTATGGCGATTCACCCTTGCCGCTGAAAATAAAGCGCAGGTCTGGGCTGATTTCTTCCCGGAGGAAATCGGCGAGGTTGTGATAAGTATCCGTTTTGGCGCCCAGGCGATGCACTTCGACATTGGAACTCAACCCATCCACAATAATGGGCTTGAAGGCCATGTAATCGTGGTGGTTGATTTGCGTGAAAATGGTGTCGATGTGCATATACGACCGGTCGAGCGGGATATTTACCTGAACAACGTTGGAAATGACTTTTCGTTCAAACAGCGCGTCGGCCAGCGACCGGATGGCATGCGCCGTGGTGCGCTCGCTGCGGCCCACCAGCAGGTAATCCTTGTTGAGGATCATCGCATCGCCGCCCTCGATCGAGACGAGCTCCCCTCTTTTGGAAGGCGGAAACTCATCGACTTTGTTCATATTGATAATCTTTCCCATGTCGCGGCATTCCCGGAAGATCGGATGGGCCCAGATGATGAACCGCGTAATGAAGTTTTCCCGGAACCGGGCTTCCTTGGCCGCTTTTGTGATGATGATGTGGTCATTGACGGCAAAGCCGATATCGCGGGTAAAAATGAAGTTGGGAATGGGGTCGAAGAGGATATGGTCGTCCTTGGGGTAATAACCGGTGATCAGCACCTCGGTCAATTCCTGGTCGGACATATTCCTGAGCAACGATTTGAAACTGGAAGGGAGTTCCTCGTAATCTACGATCATTTCGATCATTTCCAGTTTGCTTTCCTCGTCCTCGCCCAACGCTTCCAGGAGGAGCTGGCCGATCTCATGGACCCGGTCCTCCCCGACAAAGGTCTTTAAAATGGCGGTGAAGACATCGTGTTCTTCCTGCATTCTGGGCAGGTGTACGATGTCGTCAAAAAGGAGTTCTTCGGCTCGTTTAGGTGTAATCCTGGCGATGCCTTCATCGGGCCGGTGGACAATCACCCGTCTTAACGGCGCAATTTCGGAGGTTACGCTGATATTGGATTTGGTCATAAAATTGGATTAGGGCAGGCGTGGCCGGATCAACCGAGGTCCACCACCTTTTCAATTTCGTAGATAGAGTTGATCTTCCCGGCAAATATGCAATAAAATCGGGGATTATCATTCAGCACGGCAATTTCGGTAGGGCGGCCGTCATCGATATAATTGGCCATCAACTTGGACTTGATGGTGAACAGCGAGCCGAAATAATTCAGCTCAACTTCGTCGTCCAGGTATTGCCTGATCTGGGCGACCATTTTCTTCTGGTTGGACTCCGGCCTGGCCCTGCAGTAATTGCAATTGGCCAGGTATTCGGGTTGGCAATCCAGGTTGATCTGCTGGCAAACGAAGGCAGGCGACGCCTCGTAAGAGACCTTGTGATGGGTGTAGGCAACCGATGAAAGGGAGAGGAGCCCGGATTTGCCGTAAGGCATCATGGATGCGAAAGGCCCGTCCATGATGGTCAGACCGATGCGATCGCCCAGCTGGGGCGAACTGACCAGGGCGATCTCTGATATCTCGTGCATCAATTCGATATTCCGGACTCCGAATAAGTCGTTGATGGCGTTACTTCCGGCATAGGTGGCATTGATGACCTGACCGGCCGAAATTTTTTCGCGGGCCCCTTCAGCCGTATTGAGGATTTCCACCTCCCAACCGCCTCCTGCAGCTTGCGCGGCCACAGGCCGGGTGTTCAGGCAGATCCGGACATTGGAACAGGCTTTTAGTTTAGACCGGTAATATTGATTGATCAATACCGGGTCAAAACTGTATTCCTGGGTGACATACAGGGATTCAATCCGCCCGAAGTTGATCAGCGGGTGTTGGTATACCGGCTTGCAGGGAATGCCGATAAAGTTGCAGAAGCGTTCGAATTGTACGCCGTCCGTAAAGGAATTGAATTCGTCGATTGCGTAGTATTGCTCGAATCCGAAGTGAATGAAAGGTTTGTGATCTTCGGTAAAGCGGGCCTTGTTCTCGTCGGACATCAGCGCGGTGGAAACGCTCCTGGGGTAGTGGTACCCGCCATGCAAACGGGCCTGGTTGACTGTGGAGGCCTTGAGCATCATGCCGGCTTCCTTTTCAATCAAGCAGACCCGTTGTCGGCGTCCGGCGAGGTAGATGGCGGCATAAACGCCAAAAATCCCACCGCCGATAATGATAAAGTCGTATTTCTGTTGAACAGCCATCCGACGGTTTTAGCCCTGAATTGCAGCTACGCCGGGCAGGGTTTTGCCTTCCAGGAACTCCAGCATGGCGCCCCCGCCGGTGGATACGTAGCTGACCTTATCGTCAAGTCCCATTTGATTGACGGCAGCTACGCTGTCGCCGCCGCCGACAAGCGAGAACGCGCCTGCAGCCGTGGCCGCGGCAACCGCTTCGGCAACGGCCTTGGTGCCGCCTGCGAAATTCGGGAACTCGAATACGCCCATCGGCCCGTTCCACAATATGGTCTTGCAGGATTTGATGGCTGTTTCGAAAGCGGCAACAGCCTGAGGGCCGATATCAAGCCCCATCCAGCCCTCGGGAATTTCGTCGCTTGAGGCAACCTTGAGATTGGCCTCGTTGGAGAAATTGTCGGCTATCCGGGAATCAGCGGGCAGCAGCAGGTTCACCCCTTTGGACTTTGCTTTTTTGATCAGTTCAAGTGCGAGGTCCGTTTTGTCCTCCTCCACCAGGGATTTGCCGATCTGACCGCCCTGGGCCTTCACGAAGGTATAGGCCATGCCGCCGCCGATAATGAGCGTATCGCACAGGTCGATCAGCCGTTCCAGCAGCAGGATCTTGTCGGAGACCTTTGCGCCGCCAACAATGGCTGCCAGGGGGCGTTCGGGGTTGTTGACCACCCGGTCGGCATTTTCGACCTCCGCCTTCATCAGGAAGCCGAAAGCCCTTTTATCCGGCGGGAAAAACTGTGCGACGGTAGCCGTTGAGGCGTGCGCCCGGTGGGCGGATCCGAAAGCGTCGTTGATGTAAAGGTCACCGAGTTCCGCCATCTGCCGGGCCAGTTCTTCATCGCCTTTTTCTTCGCCTTTGTAGAAGCGGGTGTTTTCCAGCAGGAGAACCTGTCCGGGCTGGAGCGCCGCCGCCATTTTTCCGGCTTCGGGGCCAACCGTAGTTTCGCAAAACTGAACCTTTACGCTGAGCAGCTCTGACAGTCGCCCCAATAAATGCCGCAGCGTGAATTTCTCTTTGTCGATGGAGCCGTCGGGCAATAATTTTTTCAAAGGGCGATCGAAGTGGGACATCAGGATGACCGAGCCGCCATGATCGAGGATATGCCGGATGGTCGGGATTGCCGCCCGGATCCGGGTATCGTCTGTAATATGGTATTCCTTGTCGAGCGGAACATTGAAGTCCACCCGAACCAGGGCTTTTTTGCCTTTAAAATCGAGGTCCATAATGGTTGAATTGAGAAAAGGGTTGTGGAAGAAGCCGAATGTGCGGCGTTGGCCGCCGGGCGACAATCCGGGATGTTTCTTTCACAACCCTCCGGAGAAAATTGACTACAGGTTTGCCACCCGTACGCAGAGGTCGGACAGGCGGGCCGAATAACCGGCTTCGTTGTCGTACCAGCCTACTATTTTGACGGTCGTGCCGATCACCATGGTCAGCTCGCTGTCAAAGATGCAGGAGTGCTTGTTGCCGATGATATCGGAAGAAACGATCGGGTCAACGTTGTATTCGAGGATGCCTTTGAGCGGGCCTTCGGCAGCGACTTTGAACGCCGCGTTGATCTCTTCCGCCGTAGCCGGTTTCTTGATGATGGCCGTGAAATCCGTCACCGAGCCGTCGGGTACCGGCACGCGCATTGCGTTGCCGTTGAGTTTCCCTTTGAGGTGGGGCAGTACCAATCCCACTGCTTTGGCAGCGCCGGTGCTGGTGGGCACGATAGAAACGGCTGCAGCGCGGGCGCGGCGCAGATCGCTGTGCGGTGAGTCCTGGATCCGCTGGTCGGCCGTGTAGGCGTGGATGGTGGTCATGAAGCCCTGCTCGATGCCGAAGGCGTCATCCAATACCTTCACCATCGGCGCGAGGCAGTTGGTGGTACAGGAAGCATTGGAGAAAACGGTGATTTCGGGTTTGATCTTCTCGTCGTTCACACCGAGCACTACGGTCGGTACGTCGCCTTTCGCCGGCGCGGAGATGATCACTTTTTTGGCGCCGGCTACCAGGTGTTTACCGGCGTCCTCCTGTGAAACAAAGCGGCCGGTGCATTCCAGCACAACGTCGACGCCCATTTCGCCCCAGGGCAATTTGGTCGGGTCTTTTTCCGCCATCGCGTGGATAGCCTGGCCGTTGACATGCAGGTATTCGTCGTCAGCGGTAACCGTACCGTTGAACTTTCCGTGGACGGAATCGTATTTCAGCAGGTGAGCCAGCGTGTGATTGTCGGTGAGGTCGTTGATGGCCACCACTTCGACATCGTCCGCAGCGAGCAAGTTCCTGAAACTGAGGCGGCCGATGCGCCCGAAACCGTTTATTGCGATTCTCTTCGCCATATTATGGGTTGATTTTGATTGGTTAACAGAAGACGCAAATATACATAGGAGAATGGTATTTTTCTTACTTAGTGTAAAAATAACAATAATTTAATCGAACTGGTTGAGCCGGGAACTTTCTCCGGGGCATAAATGTTTTTATCCTGAAAATTTTTTGGGAGAGTTTTGGAAATTTCAAAAAAGGTATATCTTTGCAGCGCTTTAGGAAAAAGCAGTCATTTTGAACGCGGAATGCCTGAAGCAAAAAACCAGACGGCCCGTTCGTCTAGGGGTTAGGACGCGGGATTTTCATTCCCGAAACACGGGTTCGATTCCCGTACGGGCTACAAAGGCGAGCAGATGATCTGTTCGCCTTTTCTTTTAGCCTCCCTGCCGGAAACACAGGAAATATCTTCCTCTGCAAACCCGGCCGTTCGCCGGTTGCAGCAGCACAGATCTCAGCATCCATTCAATAGGGGCAGGGCGGAATCAGGTAGCCAGAATTTCCGCCATTTTGATCAGGTCCTGATCGGGTTTCTTTTCTTTGGAGATGGCGTCTTTGAGGGGGGTGAAACTGACTTTGTTGTCCTGCAGGCCCACCATTACATTTTCCTTGCCATCCAGCAGACCCGTTACGGCGCGATAGCCCAGGCGACTGGCGAGGAGCCGGTCGATGGCCGAAGGGGAGCCGCCTCTTTGGAGGTGGCCAATAATGGCAACGCGAATATCGTAATCGAATTGTTCTTTTACCTTTTGGGCGATCATCGCTGCTCCGCCGATCTTGTTGCCTTCGGCTACAATGACCACGCTGAACAATTTTTTCCGTTTGGCGCTCAATCTGATGGTATCGATCAGGTCTTCGAGGGAAGTGTCGACCTCCGGGATCAGCAGGCTGCCGGCGCCGCCCCCGATGGCTGTGCTCAGGGCGATGAACCCGGAGTTGCGGCCCATGACCTCGAAAAAAAGGGGGGGGTTGGGGGGGCCGGCGGGGCCCCGGATTTTGTGGCCGGCTTCAATAGCCGTGTTTACCGCCGTATCAAAGCCGATGGTGAGTTCGGTACCATACAGGTCATTGTCGATGGTGCCGGGTATGCCGATGAAAGGAATGCCGTACTCCTTGGAAAAAACGCTGGCGCCGGTGAAAGTGCCGTTGCCGCCGATGGCGATGCAGGCGTCGATCTCAAAGGCCAGCAGGGAATCGTAGGCGGCCTTGCGCCCTTCCGGCGTCATAAAGCGCTGGCTGCGGGCCGTTTTCAGGATGGTGCCCCCGCGCTGGATGATATTAGCTACGTCCCGGCTTTCCAACCTGGAAAAATCGCCGTCAATCATTCCTTCGTATCCCCGGGCTACCCCGTATACATGCAAATCGTGAAAAGCCGCCGTTCTTACTACTGCCCGGATCGCTGCATTCATCCCCGGCGCATCCCCGCCGGAAGTGAATACGGCAATCCGGTTTATTTTTCGTTCACCGTTATTTTCTTTACTCATGGTAATCGATTTAAAACACCCGCAAAGGTAGTGTAAAAATTACACGAAGGAAGGAAATTTGTTTGATGTAAATAAAATTTGTTGGTTTTATTTGAAAAAAAACAAAAAGTTTTTATTTTTGGTGTTGTAAAACAGAAATCAATGACATATACAACTACCATTGCCGTGCCGGCTTTTGACTTCACCGCTGCTCGCAGCTGGCTTCGACGCCGTATCTTCGACCTTTTCCTTTGTCTGATTTTTGTGTACATCTGGCAAAGCCGGGACATATCGATCAGCCTGCATTTCAACGACCTTGCATGGCGGCAGGAGAGCAGGGCAGGAGAGGCCTCCGCAACTGCGCCGGCCCCTGTACAGAAAGAAACCGTGTCCTTTCACACGCAACGGCCGCCCGCTGATAAAACCGACCTGAAAGCGAATCATTTCCGGAACCTTACCTTTATCCTGAATCCGGGCTATGTGAAACGGAAGCATGTTGACCTGGCGGTGGTTGAAGCCAAATTAAACACCTGCGAAAGGTACATTGCCGAGTTTGCAGGCGTTGCGGTACGGGAAATGAAACGGACAGGCATTCCCGCCAGCATCACTCTGGCGCAGGGGTTGCTGGAATCCGACGCGGGCGAGAGCCGGCTTTCGACAGAGTCCGCCAACCATTTCGGGATCAAGTGCCGCAGCAAATGCCGGGGTTGCACTTGCCGCAACTATACGGACGATGACATATACGACATGTTCCGCGTGTTTAACGATCCGGTAGAAAGCTTCAGGGAGCATTCCGCCTTACTGACCACCAAACGGTACCAGCACCTGCTCAAACTTAAAATGACGGATTATCAGGGATGGGCGTTCGGCCTGAAAAAAGCGGGCTACGCAACGGATAAAAAATATGCGGAAAAGCTGATCCGCATTATTGAAGCCCTCAAACTTTATCGCTTCGACCGCCAGGTCTGACCGCTAATTGCAGGTACTTGCGTATATTGCCGCTAAAATTTACGGCAATATGGCTGACTTCTTTTTGAAGCTTTCCAAAGAGATTGACCGGTTCAATGAATGGGTGGGAAGAACAAGTTCCTGGATTTCCGGCATCCTGGTCATCCTGGTTTGCATCGACGTATTGTCCAGGTACCTGTTCAGCGAAACTGCGGCCTGGGTGATGGAGCTCGAATGGCACCTTTTTTCCCTGCTTTTTTTGTTTGGCGCCGGGTTCGCCCTTAAGCACGACCGCCACGTGAGGGTAGATCTGTTTTACGATAAATTCTCTCCCAAAGACAAGGCGCTGGTTAATCTGATCGGCGGGTTGGTTTTCCTGCTTCCCTGGTGCCTGTTGATCGGGATCACTTCTTTCGGATATGCCTACGAATCCTTTTTGAACCGGGAGACCTCTCCGGATCCCGGCGGCCTGCCTGCCCGCTACGTGATCAAATTTGCCGTCACGCTCGGGTTGGTATTGCTGTTGCTCCAGGGCATTTCCCAAATGATCAAGGATTACCGGGTATGGAAAGGCATGGACCTGGAAGAACCCCGGGAGTTCAACGAATCTCTTTGACCCTAACCTTGCAAGATCACTTATGGAAATCATCGCCATTATCCTGTTTATCAGCATCTTCCTGCTTATTTTATACGGATATCCCGTAGCCTTTACCCTGGGCGGGTTATCCGTCATCTACGCGCTTTGTTTTCTGGAGCCTTCCACGTTTTCCGCGTTGCCTTCCAGGATCATGGGGGTCATGAGCAATCCGGTGCTGCTGGCGGTGCCTTTGTTCATTTTTATGGGCATCATGCTGGAAAAATCGGGGCTTGCGGAAAATCTGCTGGAAACCATGGCGATATTATTCGGTAAGGTGCCCGGCGGATTGGCTATATCGGTTGTTCTGGTCGGCGCGATGCTGGCCGCCTCCACCGGCATAGTTGGGGCTACCGTCATTACCATGGGGTTGATCAGTTTGCCGGTGATGCTGAAAAGGGGGTACAAACCCGAGCTGGCCACAGGCGTGATCGCTTCCTCAGGCACTCTGGGGCAGATCATTCCGCCTTCGGTGGTGCTCGTCTTATTGGGCAGCGTACTGAACGTTTCCGTGGGGGCCTTATTTGCCGCCGCGCTGGCGCCGGGGCTATTGCTGGTCGTTTTTTACCTGGCGTATATCGTGATCTTTGCCCGGCTGCGGCCGCAAAGCGCTCCGGCCATCCCCGAAGCGGAGATCAAGGCATTCAAAGGCGCGGATTTCATGAAAAAACTCCTTTCCGCCTTCTTTTTGCCGATTCTGCTGATCATAGCCGTGCTGGGGTCCATCTTCCTGGGGATTGCCTCGCCAACCGAGGCGGCCGCCGTGGGGGCCATGGGCGCCACCTTGCTCACCATCGGGCAGCGGCGGTTTTCCATGAGCATTCTGAAAACTGTTATGCGGGAAACATCGCACCTGACCACCATGGTATTCATCATTCTGTTGGGGGCGACCTGCTTTTCTTTCGTTTTCCGGGAATTGGGCGGCGACGTCTATCTGGTGGAGGTCATTCAGGACGCCAACCTTTCAGCCGGTTGGTTTTTGCTGCTGGTGATGGCCATTGTCTTTGTGGCTGGTTTTTTCATCGATTTCATAGAAATCATTTTTATTATCGTCCCGGTCGTATCCCCGATTTTTCATACGCTGGGGCTTGATCTCGTTTGGGTGGGCATCCTGCTGGCGCTCAACCTGCAAACCTCGTTTCTAACGCCGCCCTTCGGTTTTTCCCTGTTCTACCTGAAAGGGGTTGCGCCCCCGAATATCACGACCGGCCACCTGTACAGGGGAATCATCCCGTTTGTCGTCATTCAACTATTCTTTCTATTGCTGGTTGCGTTATTCCCGGAGATCATTTACGTTTTCAAAGGGTTTATGAATTGACGATGACCCGGTTCACATGATGCTGATGCTTTCATAGTATTCCCGTTCTGAAAGGTCTGCCCAGGCGTTCATTTTCTTGCGGAATGCTGAATAGGAATCGTATGCCCGCCGGGCAAAGGGATCGGAATCGGCGAGTTCTTCAATCACTTCCTTGTTGTACTTTCTGAGTTGGCCCAGTACTTCGGGCGGAAATTTTCGGATTTTTATGCCTTTGGACAGGAGTTCGGAAAGAGCGCCCGCATTGCTGGCCTCCATTTGCGCCAGGAGCCAGGAATTGACGTGAAGGGCAGCCGAACGAATGATCGCTTGCAGGTCTTCCGGCAGCTCGTCGTATTTTTCCTTATTTACCGTAAACTCCAACGCGGTGCCGGCTTCCTGCCAACCGGGGTAATAGTAGTATTTGGCAATTTCATGGAATCCGATCAGCATATCGTGGTACGGACCTATCCATTCCGCTGCATCGAGCACCCCTCGCTCAAGGCTGGTATAGATCTCCCCGCCGGCCATCAGAACGGGCGTTCCGCCGGCTTTTTGCAACACCCGTCCGCCAAGACCCGGGATTCTCATTTTAAGCCCTTTCAGGTCGGCCAGGCTGTTGATCTCTCTGTTGAACCAACCGCCCATCTGGCAGCCTGTATTCCCGCCCAGAAGGGGCACTACATTGTAGTCGCGGTACAACTCTTCCCAAAGTTCCATGCCTCCTCCGCACAGAATCCAGGATGTAAGTTGCTGGGCATTCATACCGAATGGAACGGACGACAGGAATTGCCCTGCCGGCATGATGCCCGCCCAATAGTAAGCGGCCCCGCAGCCCAATTCAGCGCCGCCGTTCCGAACCGTATTGAAGGTTTCCAGTGCGGGCACCAGTTCGCCGCCGCCGTAGACCTTGATCCTGATCCTGCCGTCCGACATCGACTCGATCACGGAGGCGAACAGCTCGCAGGCATCTCCCAGGATCGGGAACTTGGGCGGCCAGGTGGTGACCATTTTCCATTCGTACCGTTTGCCGGTATTTATGCGGTTTGAGGTTGTGCTTTGAGCGAAATTCTTGCCCAGTATAGCTCGCATCGCCACAGGGAGAGAAAGCGTGCCGATAGCGATCCCTTTGAGGAAATCTTTTCTTTTCAGGCTCATAGTCCGGCTTTTAAGGCGTAAAGCTAATGTTTTCTATTTTATGAGGTTAACACCGCCTTTCAGGGTCCTGACTTTGCCGTCATCCATGAGGACCTCCGCTTTATAAACGTACAGGCCTTCGGGGGCGGGTTTGTTACCCGATCCGACCTTGCCGTTCCAGCCCTGATGGAAACTGTTGGGCTGGAGGTCCTTTCCGCTGTATACCATGCTGCCCCACCGGTCGAACACCATGAGGCTCCGGACGGCTACCAGGTCCGTATCGCCGAATAGGTTGAAATAGTCGTTAAGGCCGTCATCATTGGGTGAAAAGGCCGTGGGGGAGTAGACGTGGTAATAATCGAGATCGAGGTACACCAGGCTGTCGCAGCCCAGTTTCGAAACCAGGTTGATATTGTATATACCGGGCATGTTGAACCTGCGGGAGCCGACCGGGAAATATTCGAAATCGAAAATTTTGGTAATGATGGTATCATGCCCGTCCGATGCCATTTTCAGATTGAGGACAATGATGCTGTCGCAGCCGGCTTTGGTCTGGAGGGTATCGTAATAGGTGCCTGCCGTTTCCAGGTTGACCCCGTTGAAGAAGAAGGAGTCGCCCTCGCAAAACAGCTCCCGCCTGGTGGTGGAATAGACCGGCTCTTCCCGGTTGTAAGTGCCGGTCAGTTTGCAGCTGGTGGGAGAGGTCAGCATCACCTGGTAAATTCCATCGCCGTGCATGTTCTTCAGCTTCGCGCCGGTTTCCCCGATCAGGGCAATTCCGTTTTTGTACCACTGGTATTGAATGGTATCGGCATACGGCACCTGGAGGGAGAAGTCTTTGGCGCATTTATTCGGGTCGGTCGGCGTAATCTGGAATTCAAATTCCTTTAATTCAGCCAGGATCAGGTTGTCGAAGAAATAGTACAGGTCGACTTCAGAGTCCCTCGAAGGGCAATCCGGGCCGATGGCGATGGCGTAAATATCTTCAGTGGGTACGATATTGATTTCTTTGATGAGCCAGGCGTTGGCTCCGGCTGCGTGAACGGCTCCGAGGTTCTTCCATCCGGGGCCGTTCGTCGGACAACCGAAATTCGGGTCTCCGACACCAAAAGGCAGGTTATTGCAATTGGTTGAACCAAAAAAGGTTACATTGATCGGAGGCGAATTGACCGGATGAGTGAACCCAATGCTGAACCTGAACCGGTAGGAATTCCCTTTCTTTAAAGGCGATACCAGGCAGGCGCCGGTATATTCCTTCCAGCCCGGTACCTTTTCCTGGGCGAACCGGCCGTCCCGGAAGCCGATGCATCCTTCGCCGTCCGGAAAGGGTAGGGGGGGCGGAAGATCGTCCCATCCCATCCATCCGCACGTATGCAGGTAGTCCGTAGTGGCCTCTGATGCCTGTATCCAGACATCGGCGCAATTGAGCTGACTCCTTGAGCTGGGGCAGCAACCGCCATGATCCTCAAAAGAAGGGTTCGGGATCAGCGAGGTCGGCTCCAGGATCGGGCATTTGCAGTCCGGATCGTTGATGTCGATCAGCCCGTCTCCGTCGTCGTCGATTGCATTGTTGCAGATTTCAACGGGACCCGCTTCGGGTTGGAATAAAACTTCATGGAAAGCTACGGCCCAATAAGCCAGAAAGAACAAGGTCAGGGTTTTTCCCCACATGTCGCCAGAATTTGATCATTTGTAATACCAGTTCGTTTCGAGGACAGTAACCCTTCCAAAATTAGGAAGTTCCGGGTATTTTTTACAAATATTTCAAATAAATGCCTCCCAGGCAGCAGATTTACATTATGTTAAGTAAGAAAATTCGATCCGACAAATCGCATTTCTGGGCGCGAACCCATAATATTGCAACTCCAATGCGATGAAATGAAGGCAGTTGCATATAAGAAGGTAGTCATTAAGGTAGGGACTAACGTCCTGACCAGGGGAGACGGCATGCCGGATCTGGCGGTCATCGAGCACATTGCCGGGCAGGTGGCGGAAATGAAGCAATCGGGAACCCACGTCATCCTGGTATCGTCGGGGGCGGTAGGGGCGGGCAGGTCTCTGATGCCGGGGCTGGATGATTTGAGCAGGGTGGTGCGCAGGCAGGTTCTGGCCTCGCTGGGGCAGGTGAAGCTAATGCAGATCTACGACTCTTTTTTTGCGCCCAAAGGCTTTTTTTGCGCCCAGGTACTGGCCACCAAGGAGGATTTCCGGGACCGGCAGCATTATATCAACATGAAGAGCTGTTTCCTGGCCTTGCAGCGTGACAATATCGTTCCGATCGTCAATGAGAACGACGTGATCGCCATCGATGAATTGATGTTCACCGACAATGATGAACTGGCCGGACTGGTTGCCGCGATGACCGGCGCTGATGCCTTGCTGATCCTGACCAACGTCGACGGCATTTATGACGGACACCCGGATTCGCCGGACAGCCGGTTGCTGGCGGAAATCGATCCGGATGACAAAGCCGTTGCCGGCAGGATTTTACCGGTGAAGTCTTCGTTTGGCCGAGGCGGGATGCAGACCAAACTGCGGATCGCCCGGAAAACAGCGGGCGTCGGCATTGAGACCTTTATCCTCAACGGCAAGAAAAAGGATATCATCACCACGGTACTGACAGGCAGTAAGGCGGGCACCAGGATCAAACCCAAGGCCCAGCTGTCCAATATCAAGAAATGGATCGTGTTCAACGATGTCGCATACAAGGGCCAGGTAGTGGTCAACGACGGAGCGGTCAGCGCCTTGCTGTCCGAGCAGGCGGTTACCAGTTTGCTGCCGGTCGGCATCATTCGCATTGAAGGGAGTTTCCTGAAAGGCGATCTGATCCAGATCTGCAACCAGAGCGGAGATCTCATCGGGCTCGGCATTGCCCAGTACGACGCCGAGAACGCCCGCAGATGGATGGGCGAAACCGGCAGGAAACCATTGGTGCATTATGATTACCTTTTTATCGAAAAATCCATTAAAGAATAATATATATGAATGCGGCGCAGGTTATGGAAAGCGAAATCACGAGCGGGCTTGAAAGCGCAAGGGAGGCGGCCAGAAATCTGGCGGTGACCCCGGAGAAGGTATTGAACGGGATCCTGCTTTCCCTGGCCGACCTGGCGGAAAAACAATCCGGCATGATCCTGGCAGCCAATGCCGAAGACCTGTCCAGAATGCCGGCAGATGACCCTAAATACGATCGTTTGCTGTTGAACCCCGGGCGGATAAAACAAATCTGCACTGACCTGCGCAAGGTGGCCGGGCTGCCGTCTCCGCTGGGGCGGATCCTGGAAGCGCGATCATTGCCCAACGGGTTGAACCTGACCAAAAAGACGGTGCCGCTCGGGGTTATCGGGATTGTATTCGAATCCAGGCCCAACGTTACTTTTGATGTATTTGCGCTTACCCTGAAGTCAGGGAACGCTACGGTGCTGAAAGGCAGCCGGGACGCGCATTTTTCCAACCTGGCCATCCATGAGCTGATCAGGAAGGCCCTTTCGGATTATGGCCTGGAAGGAGCTTGTTTTCTGGCCCCAAGCGAGCGGGAAGCGTTGCCGGTAATCCTGCACGCCGACCGGTATATTGATGTCATTATCCCGAGGGGGAGTCAGGGCCTGATCGATTTTGTAAGAGAAAATTCAAGCGTTCCGGTGATCGAGACAGGGGCTGGGGTGGTGCATATTTACTTCGACGAAAGCGGCGACCCGGAAAAGGGTAGGGGGGTGATCGAAAACGCCAAGGCCCGCAGGATAAGCGTCTGCAACGCCCTGGATACGCTGCTGATCCATGAGCGCCGATTGGCGGATCTGCCGCATTTGCTCAGCAGGCTCGATACGGCGCACCAATGCGAAGTCTATGCCGATCCGGAAAGTTATGCGGCGCTTGCGGGCAGTTACAGCCCCGAACGGCTGTTTCGGGCAGACGAGGGTGATTTCGGCCGGGAATTCCTTTCGATGAAAATGTCGGTGAAATGCGTAAAGGATCTGCAAGAAGCCCTGGCCCATATTGCCCGGTACAGTTCCAGGCACAGCGAAGCCGTCGTCGCAGAACACCCTCAAGTCGTTGCGGATTTTCTAAACAAGGTGGATGCGGCTGTGGTTTACGCCAATGCATCAACTGCTTTCACGGACGGGGCTCAGTTCGGATTGGGGGCGGAAATTGGCATAAGCACTCAAAAGCTGCATGCCCGGGGGCCGATGGGACTGCAGGAATTGACGAGTTATAAATGGATTGTAACGGGTGACGGCCACGTCCGCCCAGAGTAAAGTAATGCTATTAAACAGAATTATCTTCCAAATACCTTCTTTTTAGTCAATCCTTCCAAAAGATAATTTCACCTATTTTAACCCGGATATGCAGTATTTTGACCATATGCCTCAAAAAGGGCATCAGTTGGTTAAAATAGTACATAAATAGGGTAATTCAAGTATAGATCCGATAGGCTCACAGTATATAATTTTGCAGTGTCAAAACGATGTACAAGCGCTTTCATTCTTTTTGATGTTAAAAAATGGTTTTACCAAAAAACATGAACATGAAGACAGTAATCAAATTTTCGCTTCTTTCAGTTTTCGCTATGACGAGCTATTTCGTATCCGCTAATGCTTACTTCAATGTAAAGAGCACCGGCGACAAGACGTTCGTCCTGTCATTCCAGAAACCGCTTTCCATGGATGCCCAGTTCCGGATCGAAGATCAGGACGGTCAGATCCTTTTCATCGAAGCGCTGGAAAAAGGCACCCACGCTGCAAAGAAATACAACATGTCCAATTTGCCGGAAGGCGAATATTTCCTGTACCTGGAGGATGAGATGAGCCTGAAACTCCAGCCGGTTGTGCTGAAGCCTGCAGGCCTGGTCGTTGAGCCGGCCAAGCGCACGGAAGTATTCAAGCCGATCGTGACGATGAACGAAGGCAAAATGGACTTTTCCTTGCTGCACCTGAGCAGCCAGCCGGTGAGCATCGAGATCCTGAACGCACAGGGCGATGTGTTGTACAACGAGCCGAAAGCGGAATCCGGCAGCATCCAGCGCCGGTTCGACCTGACCAATCTGCCTGCGGGCGATTATTCGGTCGCTGTCCGTACGGATGACAACACCTTCTACAAGAAAGTTTCTATTCGCTAGGTAATAGTTTAAAGTTGGTGAGCAGGAGGCGGCCGCGTAGGTCGCCTCTCTTTTTATGTATTGTTTGCCCATAATTTATATTATGTTAAATAGTAATTCCGAAACCTCCCCCCTCGACCCGAAAAATAGAGACCTGGGCGCCTCTTATAACAAATCAAAACGGCACCCAGGTTTTTTGGCGTTAATTGCCGACTGTATCCTCAATAATGATTAATGATTCACTTGATGAAGAATCGGCGCTTGTGAATAATAAACCCACAACAGATAGGATTGAAGTGAACAGAGATGACATATGGCCACACAGTTTTGGTTTAACACTGATATTCTTAAGCCCAAAACTATCCTCCCCTACCCTCTTTTCCCAGGACAGAAATCAGGCGGCGGCGCATGGCAAAAAATGGATTTCAATTTTGAATTTATTTTTTAAGTAATTGATATACAAACGTTTGTGATTTATGGGAGCAGGCGCAAAGTGTTGTGCATCAGAATGAAACAATATTCTTGTACCCGGAAAAATGGTACCATATTGACGGAATTTGCATGTTTCAGAAAAATTGTATATTTCCGAAAAAAAGGGTTGAATGCCTGACCAGTAATAACCTCGAAAATTAGCATGCAATGGATAGCCTGTTTGAAATTGTAGATATAGTCAAAACCATAAAACTCAAATCTTCAGACCTGCTTTTGTCAGATACCGGCCGGAAAAACCAGGCCCAGGTATTTTACGAAAAACTGGTTAACCGGGAACTCCATACCGACCAGGAGGCCGCACAGTATTTTTTCAAAACAGGCACCACTGATTTCAGGTACAAGAATCTGAAGCGCTACCTCAAGGAAAAATTACTCAGCAGTTTGTTCTTTATTGAGCCTAAGCAGAACTACGGAGAATACGACCGGGAGTACATCTATTGCTGTAAAAACATGATGGCCGCGAAGATCCTGATCAACTTCGGTACCCGGGAGACCGGCATCAATATTTGCAAAAAAGTTTTCAAAAAGGCCCTCAGGGTTGAATTGACCGAGTTCATTCTCGAAACGGCCCGTTATCTCCGCCTTCATCACGGCACGCGTACCGGCAGCCTGAAGGAATTCAATTATTACAACAAAATATTCAAGAAGTACCAGGACATCGCCATGGCTGAGAGCCTGGCCGAAGAGTATTATACCATCCTAATGCTTCCTTACGTAAAGAGCAAGGCAACCAATGAGAGCACCAGCAAGAAGGCGCTTGCTTTTTACGAACTGCTTGAACCGTACCTCAATAAATTCAAGTCGCCCCTTTTGCATTTTTACGGCAGGTACATCCTGATCATTTCACACCTGAGCATGAACGACTATAATCAGGTCATTCTGCACTGCGAGAAAGCCATCAAATTTTTTGAAAGCAAGCCTTACGGGTACAATACGCCGCTGAGGGTTTTTCTGCATACCTTGCTGCTGAGTTACGTGCAGACCAAAAATTTCCCAAATGGGAAAGTTGCGGCCTCCAAAGCCGCTTCGCTGGTTCTGGTAGGTACCCACAGCTGGTACGTCAGCCAGGAATTAAGCCTTTTACTCGCCCTGCATTCCAAAGAATATGCGGAGGCCTGGAAGACCCTGAAACTGGCGTTGGACCACCCGAAGTTCAAGTTTTTGTCCGCCTACGTCCAGGAGCGATGGCTGATCTACAAGGCTTATGTCTATTTTTTGGCGGAAGCCGGCAAACTTGAGATCCAAAATGAAGGCGACGGAAACCGCCTCTGGCTTGGGAAGATCCTGAACAGTGTCCCCAACCTTTCGCGGGATAAAAGAGGGCTCAATATCCCGGTCCTGATCATACAGATCCTGTACATGATCATCCGGAAGGATTACGACAAATCGCTTGATCGTTTTGAAGCCATTCAAAAGTATTGTTCCAGATATCTGCACAAGGGCGACGGTTACCGGAGCAATTGTTTCATCAATATGCTTCTCCAGATACCCAAAGGCAATTTTCACAAATCCGGCGTGGCGCGGAAGGCCAAAAAATGGTACGACAGGCTGACTTCAGCCCCGCTTGATCTGGCCAACCAGCCCCATGAAATTGAGATCATCCCCTACGAAGACCTCTGGGGGTTCATCATGGATTCGCTCGATTCCAAATTTGCCCATTGATGCCGCTCACGAAATGGTTTCAAGGTTGATCGAATGAAGAAATTCTGATATTTCATTTATGACCGTATCGGCGTGATCCATGATGAAAAAATGGTGGCCCGGAAATTTGCTGAACCTGATCGGAACACTTGTCTCCTTTTGCCAGGCTTTCGCCTCACTGTCAGCAATCCCTTCATCAGCGCCGATCATGACCGAAACCGGAACATTGAATGGGGGGGCCGGTTCGTAGACGTAAGTTTCAGCGGCCTTGAGGTCGGCCCTGATGATCGGCTCGAAGAATTCCATCAGCTCCTCATTTTCCAGCAACACATCCGGCATGCCGCCCATTTCCCGCAATGACGACAGGAATTCATCTTTCGGCAAATCGTGGATCATCGGCAATCTTCTTTTTTCAGAAGGCCCCGAACGACCGCTCAAGATCAGGGCAACCGGCGGATTAAGGCCTTCGCGGATGATTTCCCTGGTCAGCAGGAATGCCATAAGGCTGCCCAGGCTATGACCGTAGAAGGCATACCGGCCTGCTGTTTCACTCCGGATGGCCGATAACAGGTCTTCCGTCATTTCGCGGACGCCCGACAGGCATTCCTCTGTGATCCTTCTGCCGCGCCCTGGAAGCTCAAGGCTGACCAGGTCGATGAATTCGGGCAAATAATTTTTGAATTCGGCATAGGAATACCTGCTCCCGCCCGCAAAGGGCAACGCGAAAAGCGTAATCTTTTTCATGCTTGCTGCTTTACCAAGGTTGCTGGGTTACATCACCGTAATATCGAACCCGATTGTAGAACGGTAACCTGATTCAAATCCTGCGGCGCTTCTGATCGGCGTCACTTCGTGCCAGAGCTCCGTATCCTTATCGGGCTGCAAAATGCCCTGGCCGGCCTGGAGGACCGTTTCAAGGATCTTGGTCCGGATGTCTTTTCCGTACACAACGCTCTTACCGCCGATGACGTCCTTCCTTTCCATGACCAGAGCCGAGACAATATAGTCCATGCCGTCCTGGTGGATGCCCTCGGGTGAATTGGAGGCCGGTTGGTCTGCAAAACAATAGAGCAACGTAGGGTGAACTATGATGTTCAGAAAACTGATCCTGCCGTTTTTTTCAGCCAGGTCTTCAGCGATGCCAAAGAGGATCTTTTTCATATCGGAATTGTTTAACGACTCCGGCATTTCGGCGAACGTCCGTTTGGCAAGCCTGTAATCCTGCGAATTGCGGTCGCGGATCAGGGCGTACTCCTGCCCAAAGGCCCTTGCAGGGATGCGTTCCATCCGCCAGAACCCGTCGTATCGGATATTGAACTCGGCGATAAGGCGCTTCCGTGTTTTTTTGATTCTTTGATAGCCCGGGATCTGGTCGGCCGGAAGCCTTTCAACCAGTTTCCGGATCTGCTGTTCCGGGGCCTTCCCGGAATAAAAGTCGATCCAGAATGAATTTTCAATGGTTGACAGGATCCTGCCGGGAAGGTGTTTTTTCAGGTATTCGATCTGGTTCTGACGATACAGGTAGAGGTCCCATGCGTATTGTTCATAATGCGACCTCAGTGTATCCTGGAACCTGTTCAGATCAACCCCCCAGTCGGTAATATTGAATACATTTATCGGCATTTCAAGTTGAGTCAAAATCATCTCGCTAGGTTTTTTTGATGATCCTTATCGTACCTATTGTCAATAAGGGGATTAAAAAAATGATCCAGAACGCCCATGTGATGTATCCGTACCCTTTGGCAATGATGGAGATCAGGCCGAAGGCGTTTCCGATGACCAATGCGGTAAACAGAATGAGCAGGCCGATTGCCAGTCTTCCGGCCGGTTGCAATGCCTTGTTGCGCTCATTCAGCACTCCGGCAACCCGTTCATTGAAGCCATGGACCAGCCCGGTCCCGGTCTCGATGAAGGTGCCCAACAACGTAGCCTGAAATATCAGGGAAAGGAATGCGCCCAACGGTCCGATCGTGAACAGCGCAGGCAGCGGTTCATTCAGGACCTCCGGATAAGCGCCCAGCATTACGGAGTAAATAAGAACAGCCGGGATGATCGCCAGGGGGCCGCAGAGCAAGCCCGCGGTCACCGCTTCTTTTCTGGTTTCGAAATGGCGCGCAACGAACAACATGGCCGGCAGCACCCCCAGGTTGTAGGCAGCGTATTGAAGCCCCCCTTTCAGGGCAGCGCCGAATTCCGGAGGGCCGGATCGAAGGTTCTCCAGTATCCTGCCGCCGAAAGCAGACAATGCAAAAAAGAAGATGACGATATAAACCGCATACAGGAAAAAGGACCAGGATGAAAAGGCGCTTTCGATCCATTTTGTACCTTTCAGCACAAGCAAGGCAATTGCCAGGATCATTACGCCGCTGCCCGCGAATTTCGGCCAACCGAACATCTGGTGCAATATCTCTCCTGAAGCGGAACCCACAACCGCTATGACCAGGATCAGGGTGCTGACGAAGACCACCTCGAACAAGACCCAACCTTTTCCCAACAACGACCGGAGCATGGTCCTGTAGTCGTACAGTTTTTCCATCCTCGCCAACTCGAACCCCACCGCCATGACAAGGCCCCAGATCACCATCGTCAGCAACATGCCCAGATAGCCGGTCATGGGACCTTTGGACATGAAGAATTCGATCATCTCGCGGCCGGTGCCGTAACCTCCGCCAATAACGATGGATTGAAAGACAAGGCCCGGCAGCAAGTACTTCCGGTAGAAAAGAGAAACCTTCATGGTGCTGGATTTGGGCGGCAGTTTATGGAAATGTATTTCAGTTGTCCCGGATCAGCGCACTTCGGTCCACCTTGCCGATATGGGTGGCAGGCAGGGCCTCCCTTAAAATGATCCGCCGGGGCACTTTGTAGTCGGCAAGCCTGGTTTTCAGGTAGGCCAAGAGCCGGGCGGCATCCAGATCCACGTGTTCCGCCGGCGCGACATGCAGCCAAACCACTTCGCCGTACATCGGGTCGGGCCGGCCTACGGCGGCAGCGGCGGCGATGCCAGGGAATTCCATGGCAGACTCCTCGACCTCAACCGGCAAAACGGTGTAGCCGCCAACCCGGATAATCTGCTTTTTGCGGCCCTGCAGGCAGAGTCCGCCGTCGGTTGTCAGGTAGCCCAGGTCGCCGGTTCTGCAAAACCCGTCCGGCGTAAAACCCGCGTTGTCCTCTTCCGGCATGTTGAAGTAACCGGCAATGGTGAAATCAGATTTTACCAGGATTTCGCCGGTTTTTCCGGCCGGAAGTTCGCGGCCTTCCTCGTCCGCAATTTTAATTTTAACCGTCGGCAAAGGCCGCCCGACATATCCGTCGGCAAGCGCTTCCGGTAAATCTTCCGGCGTGGTAAAGGTCACTTCCGCGCCTGCTTCCGTGCTGCCGTAGCCGTTGATCACCCGGGGGCAGATCGATCTCCTGATTCTGCCCAACATTTCAAGGGTCACCGGCTCCCCGGAGAAAACTGCCAGGTAAATGCCGGATGGTTCCGGAGCGGGATGATCCGCGAGATAAGAAAGCAAAATGGCATACATGGACGGCACAGCTCCGACCCATGGGATCTTGTTCCGGATGGTCGTTTCAAATACGGTGTCCGGCCGCCAGTGGTCCAGAAAAAAGAGTTTATGACCACCGACAAGGCCCATTCCCATACATTCCACCGTACCGCCGACATGGCTTGGCGGCAAGGCGGCCAGTGTGGAAATCCTGCCTTCAAAACCGGCCCTGTTCAACTCTCGGCGGATGAACCCTTCTTCAAAGTAAGCCATCTGTGTCACGTTCCTGTGCGACAGGACTGCCGCTTTGGGTCGCCCTGTGCTTCCGCCGGTAAAGACGATCAGCGCCGGATCGTCTTCCGAAAAAGGTTCGATGTCTTTGATTTCAACCCGCGCGGCGATGGTCGCCAATTCCTGATAATCCCTTCCGAAGGCAGTCTTCCCGATAAAGTAACAATCCGGCTCCCGGATGCCGCATTTGAGCCCGTTGACCTGCCCGGCGATATCTTCATTGCCGGCCGTAGCGGCCATGGCGATGATCAGCCGGGGGGCGGCCTGCGGGAGCAATCGCTCAAGATCGCCGGATTTGTACCGGACATCCATGGGCAGAGTGACCGCCCCTACCCTTGCAGCGGCCAGGAAGACGATCAGAAACTCGGGCCGTGCGGGCAGAATAGTGACAATCCGGTCGCCCTTCCTGATACCAAGCGCCTGCAAGGAGCGGGTCATGTCATCAACGCTGCGAAACAGTTCGTTGTAAGTGCGGGAAACACCGTCGTAGACCAGTGCAACCTCTTCCGGCATTTGTCCGGCCCAATGGGAAAGGTAATCCCACAAAAAGGGCAATCGGGGTACATTCATGACTATCGGTTGGTAAACACAGGTTTGCGTTTTTCAAGGAAAGCCCGGATGCCTTCCCACATGTCCTCCGACCGGAGGCATTGAAGCATCCCCTCGACTTCGAGGTCCATGATCTCAGGCAGGGTGCCGTCAAGGGACTTCCAGCCCATTTGCTTGATCAGTCTAAGGGAGATCGGGGCATTATCGGCCAGGCCGGCGGCTAATTCAGCCATTTCCACCTCCAGCGCGCCGGGAGGAACCAAACGGGTGATCAACCCCAGGGATAGGGCTTCCGGCCCCGTCAGCGTCCGGCCGGTCAGGAGAATTTCCATGGCTCTTCCAAAACCGATCAGGCGTGGAAGGATATACATGATCCCATTGGTCTGACACAAGCCTCGGCGAACTTCGGCAAAGGAGAATCTGGCCTCCGCAGCGGCAATCCGGATATCACAGGCAAGCGCTATTTCCAGACCCGCGCCGACGGCGATGCCGTTGATGGCGGCAATGACCGGCTTTTCCAGGTTGATTATTGCGCTTGTGATCTCCTGGAACAGCTCCAGCTCTTTCCGCTTTTCTGCTTCGTTGAATGGTTGTTCCCGGCTGAAATCCAATTCTTCCAGGTCAACGCCGCTGGAAAAAG
>CALMYQ010000121.1 GCA_937873655.1 uncultured Lewinella sp.
TGAGTGGTTAACAATGATTGAGAAATTGACCATTAAGGGCACTCAGGACACTAAGCAGGGATAGTGGACCTAAGGGCCCTGAGTGGTTGAAAAAGTAGCCCCAATTACACCTTTAAACCTATAGCCGCTATCTGCCCCAAATGGTAAATATCATGCTGCAGGACACCCTCAATGAACCACGCCATGTTTTTGCCGTCGCGGTATCTGGTGGTCAGGTACGCGTCGTCTTTTGCCCGCAGGAGAGCCATCAATTCGGCGTGTTGCTGATCGAATGCATTAAGGACTGCCGGCCAGTCGGTTTCTGTAAATGAATGATCCTTGTGCCAATTGTCGGGGTCTTCGATCCTGCCGCGGAATTCGAGGTTGCCTTTGAGCCGTTCGATGAGCGGTTTTCGCCAATAGATCATGTGCCAGACCATCTGGATGATGGAATTGTTACTGTGGCCGGGCTCCAGCGCGCGTGCGGGAGTGACGTTGGCGGCGATCTTCTGGAAATTGTCGCCATACCAGGGGGTACCGCTGCGGATCTCTTCGAATTTGGCGGCCAGTTCCAGGATTTTTTCATTGGCCGGGGTGTCGGCAACGCGCCTGTATTTGGTGCCGATATAATCGATGAAGTCCGGTTCCAGGCCTTGGTTGCGGATGTCGACCTGCATTTGGGCCCGGTGGTGGATGGAATGGTAATTGAGCTGAAGGGCGATGTCCGATAAAGCGGCTGTCCAGCGCGTGCCGTCGTAACCGGTGAATTCCACCTCTTCCCCGATCTCCCGGTCCGTTTTTTCATCCAGAAAATCCAGCCAGGTCTGCAGGCTTTTGTGCCATCTTTCCGCTAATTCACCAATAGGATAAACGGGATCCCACCAGCTCATGGCCGGTGCATCCGGGTCCTGGAGGATGCGGGCCAACCATTTGTTCTGGGAGTTGATCAAATGGCTGAATTGCCGGACGGCGGCTCCCGGAGCGGGCAACTGGGCTATTTTGGCAAGCATTTGCCGGTTCATCCGGTCGTTGAACCGGAAGGTGTCGATCAGGTAGGATTTTAAAAACATAACAGTCGGGTCTTTCTATCGGTGAAAAAATGTATTTTTACCATCAAAATAAAATTCAGTGGTAAAATTAGGTTATTATTACCATTGAAGCAAGTTTTACTGGTAAAAATGGCGCAAAATAAAATTCTGGAAATTGCTTTGTCGGGCGGGTGGCTAGCGCTGGATTTTGTCAATACGGTCAGCGACCGCAAAAACCCGGAACATTTCAGGGATTACCTGGATTCCTATTCCAGCCTGATCCTATGGTCGAAGCGCCTGGGGTTGATCCCGGAGGAGGATGAGCAGTTTTTGTACAAGATTCCGGGCGACAAGGCTGATCATTCCCTCCAATACGCCCTTAAAGTGCGGGAGGCTGTCTACCGGGTGTTCAACAACTGGATTGAAAACCGGACGATCGGCCTGGAAAACCTCAACCTGTTCAACGGTCTTCTGCTGGACGCCTATGCCTATTCGGAAATCGGATGGGATGATAAGGGTGTTTTTCGCCATTTCCCCAGAAGGGATACCCACCCTGACCGGACCGTGTGGGAAGTGCTCTTGTCCGCCGAATCCCTGCTCCTCAGCGACAAGCTCCACCGGGTCAAAAGCTGCGACGCCTGCGGGTGGTTGTTCCTGGACGGCTCGAAAAACGGCACCCGCCGCTGGTGCGATATGCAGGTTTGCGGCAGTCAGGTGAAAGCCAGGAAATATTATTACAGGAAGAAAGCGGATGAGTCTAATAAGGAGTGAGTTTTCTCCCTCTCACCCTCTCACCCTCTCACCCTCTTTCAATCACGCAGATTCTCCTGGAACAGCCGGAAGATTCGCTTGTACTCATCCGTCCAGCTGCTGGGCTCTGCGAAGCCGTGGTTTTCTACCGGGAAAACGGCCAATTCCCAGTTGTCCTTGCCGAGTTCGATCAGCCGTTGGGAAAGCCTGACGATATCCTGGAAATGAACGTTGGTATCCACCATGCCGTGCAGCATCAGGAGTTTCCCTTTGAGGCCGTTCGCAAAGTTGATGGGAGAGCTCCGGTAATAGGCGATGCTGTCGTCCTGCGGTTGGTTGAGGATATTGGCGGTGTAGCCGTGGTTGTAATGGGCCCAATCGGTCACCGAGCGCAGGGCAGCGCCGCACTTGAAGGTACCCGGGCTGTTGAACATGGCCATGAGGGTCATGAACCCGCCGTAGGACCCGCCGTAAATGCCGATCTTGTTTTTGTCGATGCCGTATTGGTCGACCAGGAATTTGGCGCCGTCGACCTGGTCGCTGAGGTCTTTGCCGCCCATATAGCGGTAGATGGCGGTCCGCCAATCGCGTCCGTAGCCCTGGCTGGCGCGGTAGTCGATATCGAGTACGGTATAGCCGTTATCGGCCAGCAGGTTGTGGAACATGTATTCCCTGAAGTAGCTCGACCACCATTTATGGACGTTCTGGAGGTATCCGGCGCCGTGTACAAAAACCACGGCGGCGCCGCCTTTTTTCGCTTTGGCGGGGCGATATAATCTGGCCGGCACCTGCACGCCGTCGGCAGCTTTGAACCAGACGATCTCCGGGTCGCGCCATTTGTATTTGTTGAATGCGGCGGTAGTAGAGCTGGTCAGTTGTTTCATCTCAGCGCCGGGCCGGTTGTCCATCAGGTACAATTCCCAGGGTTTGTTGCTGTAGGAATACCGGACGGCCAGGTATTGCTCATCGGGCGAGAGGGTCACTTCGTTGTTGCCTACTGCGCCGGTGATCTTTTCCAGTTTGCCTCCGGCAACGGGCAGCCGGTAGAAATGGACCTCATGCGGGCCCTCCGCATTGGCGGTGATGTAGAATGTCTGCTGGTCGTTGGATAAATTGACGTCCAGCACCTCGAAATTGCCGGAGGTGAGGGCTTTCCTTTCTCCGGTTTCCACATCCACGGTATAGAGTTGCGAAAAACCGGTTTCCTCGGACTGGAACCAGATCCGTTTCTGATCAGGCATCCAGCCGATATTGCCTACCGAAGCGGACCAGCCGATACCGGGGCCGCCGATCCAGGCTTCATCCCTTTGACGGTCGAGCAGTTTCAGGGTTCCCGTCGGCAGGTCCAGGAGCATGATCCAGCGGTCTTTACTGTCCAGGGAGCGGACAACGACAACGGCTTTGCTCTCGGTGGAAAAGACCGGCCCGGCGACCATGACCTCGCGGGGTTTGTCGTATTGATCTTTGTAGGGTTCGTCGCCTTTGTAGTAATCGCGTAGGAATTCCGGCTTGTCGTAAATGCCCGGGATCTGCTTGGTGTCCAACAGGTAAACGGTATCACGGGCGGCGTCGTAAATGCCGAATTCATAGGAATCGAGCGGTGAGCCGACTTTATCGCGGCTGCGAAGCTCTTCGGTGTATCCCGATTCGGAAACGTAATTGGGCACCTCGGTATGTTTGTCCGGCGCCTGTCTGGTCAGCCTGAACGTGACGAATTCCAGGTTGGGGCTTACGGCGATGGCGCCGAGGTTGCGGTCGCCGTAATAGTATTCCATCGGCCGGTCGGGGTCGAGGGCTTTGTCGCGTTTATCCTGCAGGTTGCTTTCCGCTTTCCGTTCGCGGAGCACGTCGAACAGCTCCATTTGCTGGTCTTCCAGGTATTTTTCGTTTCCGGTTTTTTTGCGGTCCTCTCGTTTTGAGCCCCTTCTGAAATCGGTCAACTGTGCGGTTGCGCCGGTTTTGCGGTTCCAGGTGAAGGCATTGCCGCCGGATTGGTAGACGAGGTAATCGCCGGAAAACTGCGGACTGCTTTCCCGGTCGATGGTATTGGTGATCTGGAGGGTTGCACCGTTAGCGAGGTTCAGCAGGAACAGGTCGCCGTTCTTGACATAGGCCTTCATGGTCCGGTCGGCGTTGTAGACCCCGAACGGCCCCGGGAGGGCTTTTTGTTCTTCAAGGCTGACTTTTTCGGGTTTGCCGCCTGAGATGCCGATTTTGTACAGGCTGCTCAGGGTATCCATTTCCGGATTCCAGGAAAAATAGATGGTTTTGCTGTCTTCACTCCAGAAAATGTTGGAAGGTGAATAGCCGACAAATTTTTCCCCCTGCATGATCTGCCCGATGGTCAGCGGGGAAAGGTTGGGCGTTTTTTGAGCGGCCAGCCAGCACGGCAACAGCAAGGCCAGGAATAGGGTGTTGCGGGACATGAATAAAAGATTAGGTCAATTGAGGCGGCAATTTAGTAAAATTTAAAAAACATTCCTTATCCGGCCCGCGATCCGGTCGAGTTCTTCTCTGGCCGGTTTCTTGAGGTAGGTATCGCTGAATTTCAGGCGGAACCGGTCGCCGCGCCAGCGGGGGAACACGTGCAGGTGGGCGTGAAATATTTCCTGAAAAGCGGCCTCCCCGTCGGCGGCGAAATAGTTGATGCCTTCGCATTCGACCCCGGACTTCCGGATGGCGCGGTTTATGCGGGTGGCGACCTTGAAGAGGTGGCCGGCCAGGTCTTCATCCAGGTCTTGAAAAGATTCGACATGCGTTTTGGGTACGATCAGGACATGCCCCGCATTGATGGGCTGGATATCCATGAATGCCGTACAATGGTCGTCCTCATAAACGACGCTGGCGTCGGCTTGGCCTTTGGTGATCTTGCAAAAGATGCAGGTTTCCATACGCGTATTTTTAATTGATACAATTGTTCGATTGATACGATTGTTCGATTGATACGATTGGTTCGATTGATCCGATTGATCGATTGGTTCGATTGTTCGATTGATCCGATTGGTTTTATAATCGGATCAATCGAAAAATCAAAACAATCATTTCAATCAATATCTTTCCATTTCCGCCAAACAGGTCCGATATCCACCCCGGCGCCTTCCGACAGGGTCAGTGGGATCTCCTCATACCGGAAGGGACGCTGGTATTGTTCGGACCACCGGTATAATGCCGGTACGGCATCCCGGAGGGATCGTTTGCCGTTTGTTTTTTCAACAATGTAAAGATCTAGATCATAGGCCAGGAGGGCGGCTCTTGAAAAGAAGTTTGCCCGATGCGAAAGTCGCTGCCATATTGGGTGGAACCTAACAAAGATAAATCTTTTAAACTTTTTTTCCTAATAAAATCCGGTGCATTTTCTGGAAATAGAAAAACCCCAGCCTGCGCAACGGCGGGCCGGGGTTTTGAAGATAGCGCTATCTCCCGGTCATTCAGGGATTATAATGGATTTGGTGTTTTGGTTTTTTGCGGTTATACACTTTACCTTTTATACCGTCGTTTTTCCTTGCGTTACCCCATTCCCTGAAAAAATCGAAAAATTTTCCGATCATAGCGTTAACTCCGTTATTTTTGGCATCTCCGAGGTAACAAAACCTAAAATCGCTGCATCAATGAGTGTGTATCAAAAGGATGAAGAACGCCTGAAACGCCTTGCCACGGGCGATAACAGAGAATGGAAATTGTGGTATGACGATATGAGGAGTCCTTTCCGGGCCTTTTTCATGCGGCATTCGGCCGTCAGCCCGGAAGAGGCGGTTTCGTTGTACCACGAGACCATGGTGGTTTTTCACCGCAATGTGACCACAGGCAAACTGACCCCGCCCCTGCAAAGCGCTTTGCGCACCTATTTGTTCGGTATCGGCAAACTGGTGTTCAAAAAAAGCCATTCCGGTGCGTACGACTGGGATGACGACATTCCCGACATGCCTGTCCTGCCCGAAGTGGAGGACCGGGCTGAACAGGAAGCGCAAGCTGCCCTTGTCCGAAGCCTGCTGGAACGCATCGGCGATCCATGCCGGCAAATCCTGACCCTGGTTTATATTAAAGGTTACGCAATGGAATCCGTAGCCACCGAGATGGGTATTGCTTCAGAAGGAGCAGCCCGAAAACGAAAATTTGATTGCCTGCAAAAATTGCGCGACCTGGTTAAGGCGCCTTAAAAACCCGGAGAAATGCAAACGGAAAATGTGAACATAGAAACGATCGAACGATACCTGAAGGGGGACATGCCGGCTGCCGAGCGCGATGCCTTCCGCGCCCGGCTGGCAGAAGACGAATCCCTGCAAGCGGAAGTCGGCGAGGTGGAAGCGATCTTGAACGGCTTCCAATCCTTGCGCGAAACGCAATTGCTGGCCGATTTCCGCACCTGGGATGAGGAATGGACCGCAACGGATGAAACAGACCTCATTGAAGCCTATCTGCAAGGCAACCTCTCCGCGGAAAATCGCACACGCATCAGCCAACGCCTCAAAACCGACCCCGCATTTGAAGAGAAAGTAAAGTCGCACCAAAAACTGGCCTCCGGCTTTGAAGCTATCCGCTCGGAAGAGTTCGCCGGCCGGCTCAGGGCCTGGGAAACCGAGGCCGTCCGGACTAAAACCCGCAAGCTGGTCCCCATGCGGACGATCTTCCTGCGCGTCGCTGCGGCAGCTTCCATCCTGCTGGTGGCGGCCGTCGGGTTGAACTGGTATGCGGACAGCCGCTTCAGCAGCTGGGCCCTGGAAGATGACTTCTATAGTACACCCAACCTTGGGGGAACCCTTGGACAGGATACTTCCACCACCAATCCGCTGGTCATCGCCTTTGAAAAAGGTCACCAACAAATGAAAAGCAAGGAGTTCCTCAATGCGGAAGGCACTTTCAATAACGTCCTGGCCCTTGTGGAAATGATGCACCCGGATCCCCTTTCCGCCAAGAACTACCGCGATAATGCAGAATGGAACATCCTCCTGGCCAAACTGGGCAGGAATGAGTTCGGCAGCAATTTCCAGGAGCAACTGGACGCCATCATCCGCAATCCCGACCATACCTACCACGACCGGGCGGTTGCCCTGAAGGCAAAAATGGAGACATTCTGGTTTCGCTGGGCGAATTGATAGAGGGTGAGAGAGTGAGAAGCAACGCCTTCACCCTCTCACTCTCTCACCCTCTCGCCCTCTCGCCCTCTCACCCTCCCCTCTATCACAACTTCCGGAACCGGGCAACCCAACCTCCGCCGGGGGCCATTTTGACCTCAAGGCTATCCTGCGACCTGACCTTCAAGACCACTTTTTTGTAGTCTTCGGCCATTTTGCCGGCATTGACGCCGTCCTGGAAAATGGTGGCCTCATAAACGCCGTCGCCCAGGAAAGACAGGTCCAGCGTGAATTCCCGGCCGGTCCAGTCGGTCATGCCGCCGGCGTACCAATCGGCGCCGCTGCGGCGTGCGGTCAGCGCATAATCGCCGTAGCGGGCGTCTATGACCCTGGTTTCATCCCATACCGAAGGGACAGGCCCCAGAAACTCCATGCATTCGGCATTGCGCAGGTAATTGGAGGGTGAATCAGCCAGCATCTGCAGCGGGCTTTCGAAGATCACGTACATCCCCAGTTGATGGCATCGCGTACCCAACGCCGAGGGCAGGGGAAAGAACGGCGCGAAGGTCCTTTGTGTGGCATTGCGCATGGCGCCGGGCGTATAATCCATCGGGCCCGCCAGCATGCGCAGGAACGGGATCTGCAGGTTGTGCTCCGGTTCGGCCTGGCGCGACCATTTGCTCCATTCCAGCCCGCGTACGCCTTCGTAGCTGATGACGTTGGGGTAGGTGCGGTGCAACCCTGTGGGTTTGTAAGCGCCGTGGAAATCCACGAGGAGGCGCCGTTCCGCGGCCTTCATGGCTACGCGCTTGTAGTAATTGACCATCCACTGGTCGTCGCGCTGCATGAAATCGACCTTAATGCCTTTTACACCCCATTTTTTGAATTGATCCAGGGCCGCATCCATATGATCTTCGAGCGCCTTCCAGGTTACCCAGAGGATGATGCCGACGTTCTTTTGCCGCCCGTGTTCGACGAGTTTTTCCAGATCGACCTCGGGCACGGCGTGGAGCAGGTCGCTGGTCTTGATGTCGTACCAGCCTTCATCGAGGATGATGTATTCCAGCCCGTATGTTGAAGCAAAATCGATATAGTATTCGTAGGTCGGGGTGTTTACGCCCGATTCGAAATCCACGCCGTAAAGGTTATTGGCGTTGTACCAGTCCCAGGCTACCTTGCCGGGTTTGATCCATCCGGTTTCCTTCAGCTGATTGGGCGCGGCGAGCTTGTAGATCAGCTCATTCTCCAGCAATTCGCGGTCGTGGTCGGTCAGGATCATGACCCGCCAGGGGAAGCTCCTTGCGCCGTTGGTTTTGGCCAGGAAGTCCTCGCGGGCAACGGGCATGACGTCCCGGTCGGAAGTTTGTTTTTCTTCCTTTACGTATTGGGGAAAAGCCGTTTTGAGGTGGCCTTTCACCCCGCTGCCGGTGAGGTACATGCCGGGGTAATCCCAGAGGTCGGCCTCGGTGATCACGGCGCGCATGCCGTTGTCGAGGTTGACCATGGCCGGCATGCTGCAAACGCTGTCGGTGGGGAAGGCGCTGATGTCCTTGTGAAAGTATACCCGTTCGCTGTGGCTGAAATAGCTGTCTTCCATCGGGAATTCGCCGGAGAAGTCCTTCACAAAATGGAAAGCGACCTCCTCTTTATTGACGGTGACCTCTTTGTTGATATTGGTAACGAACCGGTAAGCGACCCCGTCGTCGTATGCCCTGCAAACCAGGGTGTAATTGCCCTGGAACTGGATGGTCAGTTCGTTGAAAGCATCGGCGATCTCGGCCCGTTTGATCCGGACGACCGGATTAATTTTCTCATTCACCGACCGGGCGCCGGATTTGAGTACCTTGGGCCGTTCGCCCAGGGTTTGGCCGTCGATGGTGATGGAGGCCGGAGAATGGTCCGTTATCGGCTGACCCTTGTGGGCAATGGAGATGGAAAGGTGGTCGGCAACGTGTACCGTGATCTGGTTGACCTTGCCCGGCGATTGAAGCGGAAAATCCTGGGCAAAGACAGGTGCGGCGGCTGCCAACAACAGCCAGCCAAGGATAAGTCGGTTTTTCATGGCGGTTTTGATTGTGGGGTAAAGGTACAAAGGATAGCCCGCATTTGGCATGCCGGGGGCGGCAAAGGTCCGGAAAGTGTAAGGAAAAGCCGGCTCGGAAAGTCAGATTCATCACCTGCAGCTCTTTACCGTCAAAGTACCGGACATATAGCGCATCTGCCCATTTCCCCGAAATTGTAATTCAGCGAAAGCTCGATGCCGCCCGGAAGGCGCGATCGCATCCGCACCAGGTTCACATCATAAGACATCGAAAAGCCGAAACGGTCGCCGTTCAGTTGAAGGGCAGGCACCAGTGAATTGATGTTTGCGGAACGGCCGGATGCCCCGCCCAGCCGGACATAAGCCCCGAAGTAGAAAAAAGAAGGCACCGTCCCTTTTACGGACCCCCTGTAAAAGACGCCTGCCATCGATTGCCACTGCTCGCTGTCGGAGCCGGTGAAGGATTGCCTGCGGTAGACGCCCCGCAGGATCATAGCCGGTTTGCCGTTGGTCAGTTTTCGGGTAGCATAAGCGGCGTGCAGTGCCCACCCGATGCCCAACCGGTTGGCTTCGTCCTCAAACAGGGTATAGGCCGGCTTGTTGAGGTGGTGCCAGGCCAGGCCTGCCGACCAGTGGCCTTCGCCGTCGTAAAAGGAGAGGCCGCTGCCCAGGTCGAGTTGGGTTGAACCGTTGCCAGAAAATGTCTCGCCGTTGGAAGCGGCAGGGTTGTAGTTGCCGTTCTGGTATTGGGCGTCAAACCGGAATCCATCGGGATTGAGCCGGTAGTTCAGCGCGCCGGCGTAGCCGCCCACGCTCGCATGAACGGTTTCGGTCAACCTGATGTGGAACGCGCCCGAAAACCGGGCCCAGGAATTGGCCAGACCGCCCTGCGGGTTCCAGTCGTGCTGGAGCACAAGGCCGAATGCGAAGTAGTTGCCGTCTTCCAGGTTGGGCAGGCAAAATCGCATGTCCGCCACCAGGGCCGCACCCTGATAGGACTTGCCTGAACCCGGCCGGTCCCAAAGCCCCTGATAGAAAGCGGTCAGTGACCCCTTTTGGCTGGTCAGGCTGCCGGTGATGGCCGGATTGAGGATCTGCTGTCCGGCGCCGGTCGGGGCAAACAGCAGATCCTGGGCGAGCAGGGTGGAAAACGAACACTGAATGAACAGGATAATTGGAATAAATCGATTCATCGGATTGGGTTTTAGCGGATCAAATGCAGGGTTCCTGTAAAATAACGCACAATATCGTCGATGTACCGGATGCCGATCACAAACCGGTATTCGCCCATTTCGGCCTTTCGGCCCCGAAACTGCCCATCCCACCCGAATACGGGGTTTTCCGGCGTGGCCGGTGAACTTCCGGAGATCTCCGCGGCGTCGAAGACCTTCTCATCGTACTTGTCAAAAACCTGAAAAGATTCGTACCGGATGACGGCCGGGTTGCTGTTCCGGACATAAAAAATGTCATTGACATTGTCGTTGTTGGGCGTAAAGGCATCGGGGATGTACAACCCGGAATCCCGGTCGATCCGAACAGTGATCCGCACGGTATCCGTCTTTTGGCAACCCCGGTCGTCGGTGGCGCTGAGCGCGTACAAAACGGATTTGAACGGCGTAGATACCGGATCGGCAATTGCCGCGTCGTTCAGGTAGATGTCCGGCGTCCACTGAAAGGTCACCCCGGTTTGATTGACCGTCGCGTGCAACCGGATGGAATCGCCCAGGCGGACGGATGCCGTATCCGGCGCGACCTGCAACAGCAATTCGTCGACAGGCAGCAGGAAAAGGCTCGTATCCTTCTCGCACCCGTCCGGGGATTGTACATGGACTCCGTAATTTCCGGTCATCAAGCCCTCGTGAAAGTCGCCGTTCTGCTGATATCCGGGCCCCGTGACCACGATGAAATTGGCCGGGTCCGTGTCCACGATCAGGTCGGTCCCGTCCCTGGCTTCGCATTGGACGTCCAGCTCCAGCCCGATCACCGGGGTCTGGAATACCTTTACGATCTGCTCCGCCGTATCCGAACAGATCCCTTCGTTGGTGGCGATGAGCCGGACCGGAATGTCCCCGCCGTTGGGGAAGATCTGCTCAAATGAGGCGGCCTGGCCGATAACCGCCCCCAGTGCGCTCCATTCCAGACCGGTTGCTCCGACCGATTGGCTCAGAAATGCGACCCGGGCCGGCGAACAGGGTTCCAGGATCGTATACGCAAAGGCGGCGTCGGGTTTGGTCCGGACATAAACCGGCATGGTATCCGTCCCGCGGCAACCTTCCTGTGAAATAACGGTCAGTACGACCCCGAACAGGCCGGGGTCTTCATACGCATGCATTTCCTGGCAATCATCCGATGTATCGCTGTCGCCGAAATCCCAAATACAGGTGGTATTCGGTTGATTGCCGGCAGAGGAGAACAACACCGGTTCGCCGGCGCAAAGCGAATCTTCGGCCGCGATAACGGCAGCGGGCGGCATCAGTATGGTTAGGCTGCCTTGCCATGCTGCGGTGCAGCCGTCGACCGAAACCGCAGCCGCGGCCGGGAAGTAAATCCCGGGCAGGTCGAACAAATGGCTGGAGATCTTCTGGTCAGTGGAATCGCCGTCGCCGTACCACAACAGGACGCTTTCCGCATTGGAGAGCACGCTGAAATCGACCGGGTCTCCCGGGCAGCGAAACAGATCGTGGTCCACTTCCAGGGTAGGCAATTCAAGTACGTGGATGGAGACCTTGGCGCTGTCGTATCCGCAGCCGAAAGCGTACAGGGAAATCTCATAATCGCCTGCTTCGGGGAAGTTGATCCGGATCGTGTCGCCGAGGTAGGTATTCCCGTCGGAAACCGCCCACGAAAAAGGTGCGCCGGTAGTGGAATAGTTAATGAACGGCGTCGCGGCGCCCTGGCAGATGGAGGTGGTATCCGGCAGGCCGATCAGGGCGACCACGTCCGTCGGATTCACGATGACTTCCCGGTATGCCGTATCCACCCCGCACTGGTTGCTGCTCACCAGCCAGATGCCGACCGTATCGGGCTCGGAACCGGTATAAAACCGGAAAACGGTCTTTTGATCCGGGAAACCGGGTACGCCCTGCGGGTCAATGGAGGTGAAGAAAACATTCTCTTCCGGGTTGCCGACACTGAGCACGGAGGCTTCCAGTTCTGCGCCGGAACAAGGATCCATATAGGAAATGCCGAAAGCGGCCTTGGGTTGGGGATGTACGGTGATTTTCCGGGTTTCAAACAGGGTATCGCATCCGTTTTCAATCATCAGACTGACCATGTAGACCGTATCCTCCACGCCGGATTCAAAAGTGATCGTACCCGGCTGGTACCCCGAATAGGTCTGCCCGTTGCCGAAATCCCAGGTATAGCGACCGTTCTCCACCTGACTCTGGTTGGTAAAAAGGATTTCCAGCGGTCCGCAACCCGTGGTGTCGCCGGGCATGACCCCGACCTGAGCGGCTTCCGCCGGCTGCAGGATATGGATCTGGGCGCTGTTCGCTGCCGAGCAAAGCGTCTGCCCCGGGATCAACGGGTTTTGCGAGGTAACGGTCAATTGAATGACAGGGTCCCCGGGGGCCTCAAAGATGTGGGTCAGGTCAGATCCTGAGGTGCCGTCGCCCCAATCGACCGTAAAGCTCACTGCGCCGGTCGCAACGGGCGTCAGCGTTACGGTCTGGCCTACGCAAGCGGTATCCCGGTCCGGCGAAAACCCCGGATCGGGCGGCGAAGCAATATAAAGCGTCATCGAATCAGTATTGCAGGCCGGCGGCAGTGCGGGCGCGATGTACAGGTAAGTATAGCCCATATCCGGTTGAAGCCAGGATACCTGGACGACACCTTCCAATATGAACGGGCCGGAATACCCGCCTTCTTCGGGCGTGCCGCCTGGAAGGGTTACGGTGGCTTCCGTTGAGCAGACGTACAGGTCCGGACCGGCATTTGCCCCTTCGCTCTCTATCCGGATCATGACCATATCGGCGCTCTCGCAAGGGCTGCCTGCCCGGATGGTATAGGTGTAGGGCTGGGGGCCCGGCGCGACCAGGCTGAGGTTGATCACGCCGGTCATTTCATCGATGCCGGGGCCGCTCCATTTGCCGCCGGACGGGCTGCCCTGCAGTTGAAAAGATCCGGTGCTCTGGCAAAGGACCGGTTCGGCGTTCAGGATCACGGCATTGACAAAGGTATCCACCCGGACTATGAAGCTGACGGTGGAGTCACATCCCGGCGGTACCGAATAGGTTGCGGAAACCGGAAAAAAGCCGACCATGTCACTGTTGAACGCCCCGGTTTGCGGATCGACCTTTCCGTTGGGATCTGACCAGGTCAGGTTGCCGCCTGCCGGAGAAAAATCAGGTGACGCCAGTTCGTTCAGGTCGACAGCTCCGGTGATGGCACAGGAAAAAACAGTATCCGGTACTGCCAGTGCAGGCGTGCCCACCACTTCGATGCTTGCCGACTCCCCGGCGCTGCAACCGGTGCTCAGATCCGTGTACATGCCGGTAATCTGCGGAAATCCTGCTCCGGCCGCTCCGGGATCAAAGACCCCGTTGAGGGTATCGGTGATGCCCGGACCGCTCCAGATCACCGGCATCTGATTGGCGGACAGGGTGACAGGATCCGCACTTTCGCAAAGCTGCGCAGGTACATTCAACGTCAGTGCCGGCGAGGCCTTGACCGTGATCGTTGTACTTCCGGCGGAGGTACACCCGGGCGGCGCGCCTGCGGGTGCAAAATCATAATCGACGGGGTAATCGTCGGGGCTTAATCCGGTCAGCGTGAGTAATCCTCCGGGGCTGAGGGCGCTTCCAAGCGTCGTACTGGAAAAAGTCCCCCCCGGAAACGGCGTGACCGGTATCTGGAAGGTCCCGTCGCCGTTGCAAAGCGCCGGGATATTCCCGAAAACGACCGTCACGTCGCCGTATACCGTAATCGGAAATTTATGGATTTGCTGCATGCCGCAGGGGCCCGTGACGGTGAGGACGGCCGTATCCAGCAGGACGCTTTGGCCGGGCGCCACTTCATAATGTACGTTCAACGGAATGGAGTCCTGGGAGGTGGCGGGATTGCCAAGGGGAAAGGACCAGTTAAAGCTTTCAATGGTGCCGGAATAAGTGACATTCGGCGTGAAATCCAACTCCTGGCAACCCACGGGCGGCGGGGTGATGGTTACGCCCGGAATATCGTAAGCATGGACTACCACGGAAGAGGTATCGTTGCCGCATTCGTTATGCGCGATCAGGGAGACCGTATAGTCGCCGTCCCGGACAAAGGTGATGACCGGGCTCAAGGAATCCGGGGTGGTCCCGTTGACGTAGGTATAACAGTTGCTGCAGGAAGGGGAGACCGACCATTCAAAACTATCGGCGCCCTGTACGCTCGGATTAAAGTCCACGGTCAGCGGTTGACAACCCGACGGGTCGGCGGGCGAGGTAGCGATCCCCGAAATAACCGGCTTGCTGCGGATGAAGATCTGGGTGGATTCGCATTTCTGCCCGCATTCGTTGGACACGCAGACATTGACCGTTTTAAGGCCCGGCGTATTGTAGATGAAAGTGGGATTTTCCAGGCTTGAAGTGTCGTTGGCCCCGCCGAAATTCCACAGGATATCGTCTACGTAGCAATCCTGTGCCAGGCCGAACTGAACGGGTTCGCCGACGCAGTGGCTGCCCGTGGTGGCGATCTTGGCCCGGGGCAGGAGCTTGACCAGAACGGTCTGGCTGCGTGTGTTGGGCGTGCCATTGACATACACGATCCGGAGCTTGACCTCCAGCTCTACCAACTCCGATCCGAGTGCGCAGGCGGCCGAATCGGTGAACATGTAGGTGTGGTTGAGGTTGCCGAAATAGTTATTAGCCACGGACTCGACCACGCCTTCTTCCCAGGTGACCTCCATGGATTGGATACAGGCCGGATCGTTATTCTGATCCACCGTAATATCGACGGTAATGTTCACGCCGTCAGGGCCTTCGCAAAAGGTCGTATTAGCCGGCACAAACTCGAAAGACGCATAAGGGTTGGAACAATCCTGGGCATTCAGGGCAATAGCAGGGAGAAGAAACAACAATGTCAGTTTCAGACAGTAAATCGGTTTCATGAATTATAGGGTTTAAATCAATAATGATAATTGAACTACATAGGTACAAGAATGCGTATTTGCTGAAATTCCGGTCTTCGGCAAGGGCCTTACCCGCAAGATAAGGCTCATTTTCTAGTCTGCCAAAAATTCTCCGGATCATTCCTTAAAAATCCTGGTCGGGGAACGCATCGCCCGCCATACCGGAAAATTGGCCTATATTTCGACCTGTTCCTCATATTCCTAGCTGTTAAAAGTGCTTTACAAAATGAAAAATCCAATTTTCCTGCTTTTTACCTTCGCAACCGTCTTTCTGAATGCGCAATCCGCCGACCTTGTGAGCCTGGTCAACCCGCTTATGGGGACCGACTCCGAGTTTAAACTATCCAACGGAAACACCTATCCGGCCATCGCCGTGCCCTGGGGCATGAATTTCTGGACCCCGCAAACCGCCAAAAACGGCGACGGCTGGACTTATGCCTACGACGCCTATTTCATCCGCGGGTTCAAACAAACCCACCAGCCCAGCCCCTGGATCAACGACTACGGCGCTTTTTCCCTGATGCCCGTCACCGGCAACCTCAAGTTCAGGGAAAAGGACCGCGCTTCCTGGTTCTCCCACAAAGCGGAGGTGGTCCGGCCGGATTATTACCGGGTGTACCTCGCGGATTATAACGTGACCGCCGAGATCACCCCGACGGAAAGGGCGGCCCAGTTCCGCTTCACGTTTGCGGCGACCGACTCGGCCTTCATCGTCCTCGATGCCTTCCACAAGGGTTCGATGGTGGAGATCCTGCCGGATCAACGGAAAATAGTGGGCTATTGCCGGAACAACAGCGGCGGCGTGCCCGATAATTTCCGCAACTATTTTGTGCTGGAATTTGACCGCCCCTTCGAACTGGCCCATACCTGGAGCGATACCGTGCTGATGAAGGATAAACTGACCGTGGAGAGCAATCACGCCGGCGCCGTGATCGGGTTCAAAACCAAAGCCGGGGAGCAGGTCTGCGTCCGGGTGGCTTCGTCCTTCATCAGCCCCGAACAGGCTCAACTCAACCTGGACCGGGAACTCGGCAAAGACGCCTTCGACGATACCCGGGCCAAGGCGCAGGCCGCCTGGCAGAAGGAACTGAGCCGGATAAAAGTAGAGGATCCGGACGAGGAGCACATCAAAACCTTTTACTCCTGCCTGTACCGGGTGCTTCTCTTCCCCAGGAAATTCTACGAAATGGACAAGTCGGGCGCTGTGGTCCATTACAGCCCCTACAACGGTAAGGTGCTGCCCGGGTATATGTTTACCGATAACGGTTTTTGGGACACCTTTCGGGCGGTTTTCCCGTTCTTCACCCTGATGTACCCCGAGTTGAACAGCCATATCATGGAGGGGCTGGCCAATGCCTACAAGGAAAGCGGCTGGTTGCCGGAATGGGCCAGCCCAGGGCACCGGGATTGCATGATCGGTTCCAATTCGGCTTCCCTGATCGCCGATTCGTACATCAAAGGCATCCGGGGTTACGATATTGAGACCCTGTACGAAGCGGTGTTGAAAAATACAGGCGGTAAAGGCCCCCTGAGCTCGGTGGGCCGCTACGGCGCGGAATACTACAACAAACTAGGGTACGTACCTTACGATGTGGGCATCAACGAAAACGCGGCCCGCACGCTGGAATACGCCTACGACGATTTTGCGATCTGGCAGCTGGCCAAGGCGCTGAAAAAACCGCAGGCCGAGATCGACCTGTTCAAAAAACGGGCGCAGAATTTCCGCAATATCTTTGATCCGTCCACCCACCTCATGCGGGGCAGGAACGAGGACGGCGCCTTCCAGCGCCCGTTCAGCCCGTTCAAATGGGGCGACGCCTTCACCGAGGGCAACAGCTGGCATTATACCTGGTCCGTGTTCCAGGATGTGGCCGGCCTCATCGGCCTGATGGGCGGGAAGGAGCGGTTTGCCGCCAAACTGGACTCCGTTTTTACCCTGCCGCCGGTCTTTGACGAATCCTACTACGGCATCGTCATCCACGAGATCCGCGAAATGCAGATCATGGGTATGGGGCAGTACGCCCACGGCAACCAGCCGATCCAGCACATGATCTACCTGTACAACTACGCCGGGCAGCCCTGGAAAACTCAGCAACACGTCCGGGAAGTGATGAAAAAACTCTACGCCCCGACCCCCGACGGTTATTGCGGCGATGAGGATAACGGACAAACCTCGGCCTGGTACGTGTTCAGCGCACTGGGTTTTTATCCGGTATGCCCGGGTACGCCCCAATACGTGATGGGCAGCCCGCTGTTCCAAAAGGCGACCATTACTTTCGAAAACGGCAAGCAATTCGAGATCCGGGCCGGCGATAACAGCGATGATCATATTTATATCCATTCCGCCAAACTGAACGGTCAGCCCTTTTCCCGCACCTGGATCGGCCACGATGAGCTGCAGCGAGGCGGCGCGCTTGACCTGCAGATGGGCGGCAAGCCGAACAAGGAATGGGCAACGGACAAAGGCGCCGTGCCGTATTCGATGTCCGACAAATAGGGCCAAACCAAATGGTGACGGGAAATTGCGGATTGAGTGCTTTTCAATATGGCGGTATCCGGATATTCTGAACATTTGATTTGTTTAATTCGGCAAACGAAAATTAACCACTGCGGAAACCATTGTGTTTTTTATGAACCACAATGGAAACAAAAGGTCACAATAGGTTTGATGATGCGGAATCCCGCCGGGATTCCAGATATATTGGTTGCAAATAATTTTTTCACGCCAGGTGAAAGAAAACAGGCCGCTCCGCGTAGCATAGGTTGAAACAATTTTTTTAACCTATAAACCGGAAGCCATGAGAAAGAACTTGTTAAAACGCATCGGCCGCGGGATTTTCCTGCTGGGATTTGCCCTGGTATTTACCCAATGTGAAGGGGGCGTGAACGGTACCGATAACCCGGTTGTCAACGATGCCAATCCGTACGCCTGCATTGCGACCAATTACCCGGTTGAAGCGCTGTCGGAAGCGGAGACCGATGCATTGCTTTTCATGCGCGAAGAGGAAAAACTTGCGCACGACGTCTACGTCAAACTGTACGATAAATGGGGTTTGCAGGTGTTCAACAACATCAGTCAATCCGAAAGCAGGCATATGGCCGCCGTCAGGAACCTGATCGATAAATACGGCCTGACGGACCCCGTTGGGACCAACCCGGAAGGCGTATTCCAGAACGAAACCCTGGCCGCCCTGTATAACGCCCTGATCAGCGAAGGCCTCATAAGCCCGGTGGCCGCCCTGCAGGTGGGGGCAAAAATCGAAGACCTCGACCTGTCTGACCTGGATGCAGCCATGACAAAAGTGGATAACCAGGATATCCAGGCGGTTTTCGGCGAATTGTCCAGGGGCTCCCGCAATCACTTGCGCGCCTTTATGACCAACCTGGAAAATATGGGCGCTACCTATGAGCCGGTCTACCTCAGTGCGGCAGCATTTGAAGCTATTCTGGCAGGCTCCATGGAAACAGGCCCCGGTCTTTGCGGCAATTGCCCCAATCAGGGCCAGGGCAACGGAAATTGTAAGAACCGTAACGGGAGGAACTGAAGAATTGAGGACCCGCTTCCGCCGAGGCTATAGCGGGCGGAGACTGAGGAACTGAGGAATCGAGGAATCGAGGAATTGAGTTCCCGGCTTACGATTGCCAACTGAGGACTGCCAACTGAGGACTGCCAACTGCCAACTGAGGACTGCCAACTGCCAACTGCCAACTGACAACTGCCAACTGACAACTGACAACTGACAACTGACAACTGACAACTGAAATGGTTGTATCAAAAGAAAAGTGCAAAGGTTTAGATGACAGGGAAATAATCCGGAAATCCCTTGAGGAGCTGGATTATTTCTCCTGTTTATACCAGCGTTACGAAGCGCAGTTGCTCAGGTATATCCGGCGCATCACCCGGGTGCCGGAAGCGGAAGCGGAGGATATTCTGCAGGATGCGTTCATCAGTATCTGGAAGAATTTGCACGGATTCGACCCCGGCCTCAAATTATCCAGCTGGATTTACCGCATCGTCCATAATCAGGCCGTTTCGCATTGGCGAAAGCAGACGGCATACGGCAAAAAACCGGATCTGGAATGGGATGAACAACGGTATGCCGGCATTCCGGACCCGCCTCCGCCGGCGGAAACCGCTGTGGATGAGGAAACGCTTTTCAGTCTGCTGGACCGGCTTCCGCTGAATTATAAGGAGGTCCTCGTATTGAAATTCCTGGAGCATATGAGCTACGCCGAGATCTCTGATGTGTTGAAAATACCGGAGGGCACCGTGGCCGCCCGGATCAACCGGGCGAAAAAGGCATTGTCCGGAATGGCTGCCGGATTATCCGTTTTTGCTGAATCTTAAATTGCCGACAATGGATCCTTCAGAAAAATTGATCTCCGCAATCCGCGAAAAAGATATCCGGCCGACGCCTGAATGGCGATTCCGGTTGAAAGAAATCCTTTTTACAGGCAGTTTCCTGGCGGCGGCGGCGCTGGGTGCGCTGGCCTTTTCCATTATTTTATTTGCCATTCAACAGACCGATTTCAACGTGCTTGGGCACCTTTCCCACTCCCGGTTGGAGCTGTTTCTGGGCTTGCTGCCGCTGCTGTGGATCGCTTGTCTGATCCTGGCGCTTACCGCAGCGAATTACGGGATACGGCATTCGAAAAAGGGGTACAAATTCACGCTGGCCAGACGTGCGGGATACAGCGCGGCCCTGAGCCTTTTGCTGGGTACGGCGTTCTTCATTACCGGCGGCGCCCAATGGCTTGAACACGCTTTTGCCGTCCGGGTCAGCCTGTACGACAGCATTCAGGATAAAAAAATCCGGCTATGGTCCATGCCGGAAGAAGGGCAACTGGCGGGAGAGATCCTGCAAATCGATCCGGACCGGTTCGACCTAAGGGATTTCAACGGCAAAAGCTGGACGGTACAATACGACAGCGCCTGGGTCGCCCCGGTGGTATTGCTCGAAAAGGGAGAAAAGATCAAACTCGTGGGCGTGATGACCGGGCGCAGTCAATTCCAGGCCGGTGAGATCCGGCCGTGGGAAGGTCCTGGCGGGCGGCGCATGCGGGGCGACCGCTGACCTGTCCGGTATCAGTTCGTCAGGATGATGGCGTCAGAATATTGTTGTTTTCCATTGGTAACCCGGTACAGGTAGTAGCCCTGGCTCAGCGACGATACCGGGACAACGACGTCAAAAGGCTTGTTTACCTCCGCGGGCCAGTCGGTCGTGTACAGGCGGCTGCCGGCCAGGTCGAACAGTTCAAACCGGATCACGCCGGCAAGCGCTTTTTTCAAGTGGAGGTAGACGGCTTCCTTTGCCGGGTTTGGAAAAACCTTCAGGTCGGGCGTCCTGGGGTAATCGATGTTGATCATATTGGAATAGGCAAAGGCCCGGTCTTCGCTGATGGCCTTGATCCGGTACAGATTAGTGCCGATAACGGGTGAAGGGTCATTGAAGTGGTAGCTGCCGTCCGGCCCGGTCTCGCCGGGGTTAATCTGTCCGATGGTTTCAAAATCGAAGAAATTCCGGCCGCGTTGGATCTCATAAACGGCCACCCGTTGTTCCGTGCCGGTTTGAAAGGACAATTGGATGCTCTTGTCCGTGGCCTGGCCGTCGAGCAGGGTCCAACCCACAAACGGCGGATCACAGTTCGGGTAAATGGAACGGCTGTCCACCCCCTGAAGGCCGGAAGGATCGGTCACCCGCAGTTCGATGCGGTACCAATACAACTCGTCGATGCACCCCAGCGGACTGATCAGGGTATGGGTCTTGTGTTCGAAAAGCGGGGGATCCGGGTGGAAATGCTCGTTGTGCTGAACGTAGACGTACCACTCGTAGGTCAGGTCTTCATCCTTGCTCTCCTTGTCTTTAACCTCCCCGATCAACTCCAGTGAACTGGTGCCGGTGAGGGGGTAACGGTCGCCGTCCTCAAAGCTGGCGATATGGACTTCCGGCGGCGTATTGTTCAGGGAGATGATCTGTTCGGATGAGCCGGACTCACCCAGGCTGTCGGTTACGGTAAGCTTGACCATGAAACTGGCCGGGTCGCCGTTTGTTACGGCGTATTCATGGTGGAGGTTAGCGCCTTCGCCGGTGGTCCCGTCGCCAAAATCCCAGACGTATTTTACGATGGGCGCATTGCCTTCTTCTGACCCGGCGGCGTCAAATTCGACGCTCAGGGGGCTAGGGCCGAACTGTTGGTCGGTTTCAATGACGGCGACCGGCGGCGGGTTGCCGCCGTAACTGATCTTGCGGATCTGTCCCATGAGGTTGATATAGTACAGGCAGCCGTCGTTGACATTCTGCGCCAGGTGGATGATCTGCTCCGCCTGGTTGTGGAAGGGTTCAACGCTTTTCAATTGCTGATTCTCATCAAAATCGAAGACCTTGATCCACCCGCTGAAATCGATGCCGAAGTATTTTCCGCGGTATTGTTCGGGGAAGAGGGTGCCTTCATAAAAGACCCCCGCCAGGCTGGAATACCCGTCGAACGACTCGCCCTGAACCGGAGCGTCGTCCTCGCCCAGGGTCCAGCTTTTGACGTACCCGTTGCCGTCGAACTGGCCGGTTTGCGCGCGGGTCGGCGGATTCCAGGCCGAATTGTTCCAGGCAATTGCCGGCAGGCTTTCCACCATGGGAAAAGACTTGGCCGGGATGAATTCCGCAGGGTTGCAGGGGTTGGGCACCAGGGTATCTGTTTCGGATTTCGGGCGCAGGAGCAGTTCCCTGAAATTGAACCAGGGTTCGTCGCAAAGCCCCTGGTCGTAGGCCGGATTGGGCGCCATGAGATTGGGCGGCACGTCATTGACATAAAAGGCCCACATGATGTGATACCCTTCGTAGATCGGCCAGGCGAAATTCTGGCCGCCGTGCCGGACGACGTCGATCTCTTCCCAGCCGCCGTTGCCGACATCGCCTACGTAGATGATGCCCGGGGCGCCGTCGGAAGGCAGGTGGCTGCCCGTGTTCGGCCGCAGCTGTATGCGGTAAGGATTGCGGAGACCCAGCGCCCAGACCCTCGACCGGACGGACCTCGGATTTTCAGGATCGTAATACGGATTGGACGGCAATCCGTCGCCGGTTTCAGGGTCGATCCGGAGCACTTTGCCGTTATAGGCATTGAGGTATTGAGCGCGGTAGGAGCCTATATCCTGGTCGGGCGTAATGATGCCGTACTCCAGCGCCCTGGTGATCATGGTGCCGAGGCTGTCGCCGCCGATGTCTGTACCGGCGTTGCTGGTGGCGTCGCCGCAGGAGAAGAGCAGGGTGCCGTCTTCGCCTGCGATCAGGCTGCCCAGGCCGTGGAATTCGTAGAGCAGGGGTACGCCTGTACCGGGTTCTTCCCCCAGGAGTACTTTCCGGCTGCCCGGCAGGGTGGTGGAGAATCCGGTTGCCGGGTCGGCTGTATACCGGGTGATGCGGCCGAAGGTCGGTTCGTTGATGACCGTGCTGTCGGGTGAATAGGATGGGGAGCCGTAATGTCGTTGGTAGTGCCAGTCGACGGCGTAATAGAGGTAGAAATTGCCGTTGATCAGGAACCCGGGATCCAGGGCGAAACCCATCAATCCGTGGTCCTTCCAGTTGGTCACTTCTTCGCTGATGTCGATCAGCGGATCGGGCAGCCGTTGGCCTTCCTGGTCGACGATATACACCTTGCCGGATTTCTCCCAGACATACATCCGGCCGTCCTCATCGAAAACCAGGCCGGTAGGAAAGGAAAAATTGAGCGGTAATTTTTCGTCGTAAAATTCCGCCGGAAGCTGGGCGGAAACTTTCGCCGATATGCCGGCAAAGGCAACGGCGAGCAGCGCGTAGTGCAAGGTAGACATTGTAGAATTCAGATTGCTCGTGTGCAAAAATATAAAAATGGGCCTTTTAAGGCATACTTTAACACCATGGAATGTTAATTGCTCCGTCAACTATTTGCAAAATTGCCCCTGCGGCGTTATATTTGTCCATTCGATATTCTTGTTGATCACACCCGACCGACCGTGCTGCATGCTATTTTAACCCATTCAGTAAGCCTCCGGAACAGATTGTTTTCATGAAAAAATAGTCGGCCTGACCGGCGGATCCGGTCCTCTGTGCATACTCCCGGCAAGTATACGTCTTTTCGTACCCGCGATGACAGGCACAGGGGCGCTCCGTTTGACAACACCTAATCGAAGATCATCAATTTTCAGTATGCCCATAACAGCTACGGAAAAAAGAATTCCGGGAGGATTCACCCTTGAAAACGCCAAGGTTTTGGGCCACGCCGCCCTGAACGGCGATTTTTGCCTGATCAGCTACCTGCCCGGGGTCATCCGGTTCGGCGATCCCGTCGAACGCATCATCAACCGCTACGTCCTCTTCATCGACGGCTCGAAGTACCCGGATAACACCGCACTTACCTACAACTGGACGATTGATTACCTGACGGAAACCGGGGCTACGTTGAATTCTTACGAAGAGAGCGACCCGCTGAAACTGCTGGGCATTTATGATTTCAACTCCCAAAATATCGACCTTGATCCGGAGCTTCTCCCGGGGTTCAAAAAACTGCGGATTAAGTGCCGGGTATCCGTCGGCTCTGCCGCAACGGAGGTCCTTTTGGAACATGCCATTGAACCGGTTTTTCAGGATATATCGGATCTGCATGCCCAAAACAGCCTGATCGACCAGCTTCTGGCCCGGGCCGGCAATCCCTATGCGACCCATGTTTCCGCCAATTTTTTCAGGGATTATTTTCAGTATGCGCCAAAATGGGGCGATGCCTACTTTGACCTTCCGATGAATATTCCCTTGTCCATATTCTACCATAGGGTAGCCCGGTCAGGGAGAAAGAAAAATGTCTACAGAAAGATTAACGCCGATTATTACGAGGCCCTGAATGCCGATCTGCTGGAATTGTTCCGGCAAAACCGGAAAAACCTCGTCGGGCCTTGTTCGACCGCGCCCCATTTCTTATCCATGACGCTGGAGAAAACCCCGTTTACCAGGATTGGCGCCGATGGGCTGCCGCCGGATGAAGAGGACCTTTTTGAAAACTATAACAGCCTGGCAGAAGCTGAAAAAACGGATATCTATAATTATGCCAGATTTCCCAAGTCCAATTTCCTGATCTGTGCCCTGATGCTGGATAACCTTATGGCCAAAGCGCAGGAAAATCAATGTTCAAATTATATCGGCGAATCGGATGAAAAAGCGACCTGGTCCGTTTTGGAACCGGGAGACCTGCCGGATGAACCGGATTTTATCCGAAACCTGCTGGACGAATATACCGACGGTCCGCAAACTGCGATTGATAAAATCGATTACAGGAAGTCTATCGGCAGGGTGCATAAACATTTCTGGTCTGGTTATATCGAACAGATCCTGAAGTTCTCCTACGCTGACAAATCCACCGCCCCCCGCATTGCAGACGCCTATTTTGCGCGAAAGGTGGTTACGGAATCCGCAAACGGGGAGTTGTCCGTTTCTTTTGAACGGATTGAAGAAAGTAAACTCCTTTATCAGGAATATATCGTCATCGAAACCGCCAACCTCCGCAACCAGGGTATTGAATGCTCGGTCAGAACCGGAGATGCCATCTTGACAGGGGCGGAAAAAAAATCCCTCCAACTGATCTTCGGGGGCAATTCCATAAAGAATTACGTGGGCCTTGTCGGCAGTACGGCAGCCTTTGACGCGGATCACGGAGCCGGCGAGTATGTGAACCTGGATACTTTTGCAGACAAGGCCGTTATCAAGCTGGGTTTTCGCCCAAAGGATGAAAAGACCTTTAATGAATGGGATCAGAACCTTCGGAATAATGCGGATAAAAAGGCACGTTTGGAAATAAAAGTTCAACCTTTTGACAGGGGTACTTTTGTGTACTACGGCCCCGAAAAAGAGGATGAGCAAGCCGTCAATTCGGCCTTTTCCTTCCTGACCGAAGAAGAGGGTGGCTTTACCGTCACTTACCTGGATAAAGCCAACCAACCCAGGATCAAATCTGCCCGAATCCGGAAAAAGGTGGTGACGGGAACCCAGAACCTGAGCGTTGATTTTGAAGATGTTGCCTTGACGCCGCTGGGCCGGCAGGTCTATATTGTGGCAGAGTCCGTTCATCTGGCTGCCGGCCAGGCGATGGATTTTATTCTTCGGACCTATGAAACAACCATTACAGGCCTTGATAAACAGGCGTTGCCGCTGATGTCCGGTGGCGTTCAACTCAAGAAGTTTCGCGCTGCAAAAGGAAATACGGATGCCCTGATGAGACAGGACGGACAAGCTCCGCCGTATACCAACCTGAACTCGTTTGCTGAAAAAGCAGTTGCCAAACTGGAATTGCGTCCTCAATCCAGGGCCTTATTCGATACCTGGGCTCAAAATATAGCGAATGGTTTTCCTGCCTTCGAGGTCATGGTCCATGCGGCCCAACCGCCTTCCAACGACCTTTATGTGTTTTACGGAGAGGAAAAATTTGAAGAGGTCGCCTCCAATAGCGGCGGTTCGCCCAATGGGAATGAGCTTGTTACCTTCGAAAACAGGGTGGTGCATGAAATTTTCAGCTCTTTTAATGAATTCAATTATTTGCCTCCGGGTTTTGTCCTTGGGAAAATAGCCAATGATGCAGCCGACCACCGGATGCGGTACTACTATCACGACCTCTACGACAATGAACATATATTCGGCGATTTTCAGGCTATCCAGACCCGGCGCTGGATCAGGAAGGGCGTATTGTCCAACGACCCGAATGACTTGGTAGAATTGGTGGATCGAAACGATTTTGCAGAATACAACCATAATGGGGTGCACATCAATTTTATGACCGACAACTCCGACCGGGATTTTATCAACCCCGAATGTTTTGCCGGATTGCTCGGCGCTATGGCCAGGATGAATATTTTTGACCTCGGTTTCAACGGTTTCAGCAATGCCAACGGAGATCCGGGTGTCAGCAGCACCCACCTGAACGGGGTGGCCGGCGACCTGAGATACCTGCGTACTGATCAAACCGGTGGGGCTGTACTCTTGCAGGACGCCCAGTTTGATTACCCCAGGCAGGTCGATTTCAATAATGCCCTGTTCGATTTTGGCTGGGGCAGGACTACTGAAATGCTTTCCGAAAGGTTCCAAAGAGACGGACAGACCGTTTTGCTGCCCCATACAAGACATTTTCATAAAGTACTTGACGACGGTACCGTAATACGCCACGATAACCATCTCCATGTGCAGGGATTTGATACGAATGTCGTGCATATAATCAATGGATAACAGCAACCCGGATTTCCCAATGAATCCATAATCAATGACCAACACCATCCCCGAAATACTCGCCATCGAAACCGGCAACCTCCTGGAGCCGCTGAAAAGCCTGACCACCGCCGACAAAGTGAAGGCCTTCCTGCGCGACCTGGGTTGGGAGGTCACGGGTTCCCTGGGCGCCGTCAACCCCGTCCCGCTGGTCAATGCGGCGGAAGAGCTCGTGACCGCCATTACGGATATGATCGCCGCGGAAGCAGAGGGCGACCGGATCGAAGCCCTGTTCGTGCTGCTGGACCAATGCGCGACGGTGGTCACCCAACTCAAGACCGTCGCTGACGCAGCCGCTTCGGCCGTCCCGGCTATCCCCGACGGCGATGAGGTGGTGCGGAAAGCCGTTGATTACCTGCTGGCCGCTTACCTGGAGGAGTACCAGCCCGGTGTGTACGGGCCGCTCTACCTGCTGGGCCTGGTGGAGGAAACAGACAACGGCGGATCGACGGTCCGGACTGTTCATTGGGAAAAGCTCGGCGACCTGTTCAGCAGTCCTATCGGTTTTCTCAATACCGCCTACAACTGGGAATCCAACTTTGACAGCGCCAAATTCCTCGAAAAATTCGAAGAGATCCTGGGCGGTTTCGGTATCCCGGGCGGGATTTACAAGCAGACCGATACCATCATGGCCAACCTGGGCCGCCACAGCCCCGACGACCAGGAACTGCGCATGCCGCTCTACCAGGCCGGCGTCTGGGGCGAAAACTGGCTGGAGATCGACCTCAACCTCTCGCCCTTACCGGCACAAGGCAGCGATAAAGCCGGTTTCCTCCTCTACCCCTACTTTTTCGGCGGCGCTTCGCTGGACGGCGATATCAGCGAGGACTGGAACGTCGCCCTCACCGGCAGCGCCGATATGGGCAGCGGCCTGGGCCTGGAGATCCGCCCGCCGGCGCAGCTGACCATCAAGAAAGACCTGTTTTCAAACCCGCAGAACTCCACCAACCTCAACCTCGAACTGGCTTTTACCCGCAAAACGGCGGAAGGGCCGGTCATCGTCATCGGTACTGCCGACGCCAGTTACCTGTCGTATGAGGACCTGGGTTTCCTGCTGTTCGTCCGGAATGCAGACCTGGGGGCAGAGATGCAGCTCGGCTCGCTCAAACTCGCCATAGCCCTCGGGGCGGACTCCGACGGCTTGCTGTCCAAAATCGTCCCGGGCGGCTTCGAAACCACCTTTGACCTGGCGTTGGGATATTCGCTGGCCAACGGCTTTTACTTCGCCGGAAGCGGCACCCTGGAGATCCATTTTTCCACGCATATCCAACTTGGCCCGATCGAGATCAGCGGCATTTCCCTGGCCCTTACCCCTCAGGCGGACGGCCTGGTGCTCGGCCTGGGCAGTACCTTGAAATTCCAGTTGGGCCCCTTTGCCGGGATCGTGGAGAATATGGGCCTGAATGCCGGATTGACCTTCCCCGGTCAGGGCGGCAAACTCGGCCCTGTGGATTATGCCGTGGGCTTCAAACCGCCTACCGGGATCGGCCTTTCCCTGGAAACCGATGTGGTCAGGGGCGGCGGTTACCTGTTTTTCGATCCGGTCAATGGGGAATACGGCGGAGCGCTGGAGATCTGCATAGTGGATAAGTTTTCGGTCACGGCCATCGGCCTGGTTTCCACCATTTACAATGCCGACGGCTCCAAGAACTATTCGCTCCTGCTCATTGTCAGCGTGGCCTTTGCCCCGGGCATTCCGCTCGGCATGGGCTTTTTCCTGGGCGGCCTCGGCGGCCTGATCGGCATCCACCGTACGGTCAACACCGATGCATTGCGGGAAGGGGTCAAGAATAATGCTGTCGACCATATTCTGTTCCCGGAAAATGTGGTGGAGAACATCCAGCAGATCATAACCGATATCCGGGAGATCTTCCCGCCGCAACAGGATCAGTTCATGTTCGGCCTGATGGCGCGGATCACCTTCGGCAGCCCCACCATCCTGAGCGCCGATTTCGGACTGATCGTCGAATTCGACAATCCCTGGCGGATCGTCATCCTGGGGGTGGTCAAGGCGGTTTTGCCCGATCCGGAGAATGCGATCCTGGAATTGCAGATCAATTTTGCCGGCATCCTTGATTTTGAAGCGGAATACCTGTCCTTCGACGCCAGCATTTACAATTCCAGGCTGCTGACCATCACCCTGGAAGGTGATATGGCCTTCCGGCTGTTTTGGGGCAAGGAAAAGGCCTTTCTGCTCTCGGTCGGCGGGTTCCATCCGTCCTTCAAGCCGTCCAACGCGCTAAAGATCGGCACGATGAAACGCCTGACGGCAAGTTTGCTGAGCGGCAACCCCAGCCTGGCCCTGAGCGCGTATTTCGCCATCACCTCCAACACGGTCCAGTTCGGGGCGCAAATCGACTTTTACTACGAGAAAAGCGGATTCAAGGTCGTCGGATACCTCGGGTTTGACGCCCTGTTCCAGTTTTCGCCGTTCTGGTTCACCGTGGGCATCAAGGCGGGCGTTTCGGTCAAAAAAGGAGACAAGGTACTGCTTTCCATCACCCTGGATCTGGGGTTGCAGGGCCCGACGCCGTGGATTGCGGAGGGAACCGCTGAGTTCAAGGTGCTGGGCATCAAGGTCAGCGTCAACTTTACCAAACAATGGGGTCAAACCAACCAGATCGACCTGCCCAAAGTGGCTGTCCTGCCCATGTTGCTGGAGGCTTTCGAACAGGACAGCAGCTGGACCAGCATCATCCCCGCCGACCAGTTCCTGATGGTCAGCCTCCGGGAAACCGAGCTGGCGGAAGGCGAGATCCTGCTCCATTCTTCCGGCGTTTTCACCGTCAGCGAGGACATCTTCCCGCTCGGCATGATCCTGACCCGGTTCGGCAACGATACCCCTTCTGATATCAGCAAAGCCTGGATCGACCGCCTCCTGCTGGAGGGGAATGAAGTCACTGCAACCGACGTGTTCGGCTCTTTTGCGCCGGCAGCCTTTCAGGAATTCAAGAACGCCGAAAAGCTGAGCGCCCCGTCGTATACCGAAGAAAAGAACGGCGTGCAAATACAGGACGCCGATGACCTGGACCTGGACTACCGCATCAACCATACGGTAGAATACGAGGTACGAGTCTCGGACTTCGACAATGATTCCGGCGAAGTGTACCACCTGGGGCGGACCCTCCTGAAACCTGGCAGGTACAAGGACCCGGATACAGGCTTGTTTACACGGTTGGCCGGGAACGCAGTTGCCGTGAATTCCGTCCTTTCCAGGAGTTTGCGCACCGGCAGCTTCAAACTGGAAGACAAAGCCGTTGACCTTTCCGCCGAATATTTTACCATCGCCAGCACCGAAGACCTGAGCGTTTACGCCGGGGCAAACCTGACGGGCGCGTCAAAGGCCGAAGCCGAAAGCCTGCTCGACCAGCTGCTCCGCAATGAGCCAGGGTTGAAAGGCAAGGTGCAGGTGGTGTCTGAATATGAGCTGGATTGAGATGTAATTGGTTTCATTGTATCCTGGTTGGCGTCCGTCGGGTAGTCGGAATTTTGCCTTACCCCGGACTGACAACTGACGAGTGTTTCATTGTTGTTTAAACGCTAGTGGCATCCGGTAGAAGAGGATACGACATAACCACAAACCATCATAAACCATCATAAACCATCATAAACCATCATAAACCACCACAAACCACCACAAACCACCATAAACCACCATAAACCACCATAAACCATCACAAACCATCATAAACCATCATAAACCATCATAAACCATCATAAACCCATGTCCGAACCCTTAGCCCACTATTCCTTCATACCCTGGCTCCGTCGCGGCCTGGCCAACAAGATCGCGGAGACGGACGCCCTCGGCGCGGACGTGAGCGGCGCCGGCTACGCCGATGAGCGGGCCCGGCTGAACGTGGAACTCGTCGTCGGATATGATCGCATCTCCGGCGGATCGGATGAGGACTCCGTCAGCAAAACGGTCAACCTGATCGGGCCGGCGGATATTGCGGGCATCAATCCCACGGCTGTCCTCCGGACCGAACCGGCGGCCAACGTCAATAACTTCGAAGCCAACCTGCTGGCCTATATCGAATTCTACGAGGAGGATTTTCCGTGGCGGTATACGCCCGTCGGCCCGTCGGGCTCAAAGTTGCGCCCCTGGATTGCGCTGGTCGTGCTGAAGACCGGTGAATTCGACCTGCGCGACAACGGCGCGGACCTGCCGTCCTTGTCCATCCATCCCGACGCCGTCAACCAGGTATTTTGCGACCAGGACGAAACCTGGGCCTGGGCCCACGTGCACCTGAACCAGTCACTGATCGGCGGCGACGGATTGATCGGGGAAGTCGACAACCTGCTGGCTACCGACCCGGATATCGGCATTTCCCGGATCCTGTGCCCCCGGAAACTGCAACAAAGCAGCGACTACACCGCCTTTCTGGTCCCCACTTTTGAAACCGGCCGTATCGCGGGGCTGGGCAAACCGGTCACAGATGTCAAGGCCCAGAAAGCCGCCTGGACCAAAACCGACGGGCAGGTCGCTGTCGCAGAGGTGGAAGGCTTCAATCAGAATTCCTTTCCCTTCTATTATTCCTGGACCTTCCGGACCGGCAAGCTCGGGGATTTCGAGTCGCTGGTCGCTATCCTCAAACCCTTCCCAACCGACCCGGAATCGGGCAAAATGCCGATGGATATCCAGAACCCGGGGTACGACCTGGACGGGGTTGCAGCTTCGGCGACTATCGGGTTTGAAGGCGCCCTCAAGCCGCCCGATTATGTCTCCGACCCATTTCCGAACGGGCCTGGGGACCAGTCCTTCCGCACCAAACTGAAAAAGTTGCTCAACCTGGCGGTCGATGCCGTGGAAAATGACAACGCAGTTGCCCTCAACTCGGCTGAGAACCCGTTTTACGCCGCGCCATTCGTGGAAGACCCCATGATCGTGCCGCCCATTTACGGCTACTGGCACGCTATGATCAAAAAATTGGGAAACGCGGGCAACCCGTCCTGGATTGAAAAGCTGAACCTGGATCCGAGGTACCGGGGCGCGGCGGGCCTGGGGACCAAAACCGTACAGGCCGGTCAGGAAGACCTCATGAACCAGGCCTGGCAGCAGGTAGGCGATGTCAACCTGGCCAACCAGCAGATCCGTGAGGCGGAATTGGCTAAAATGGCCAACCGGGCCCTGTTCAAAAAACACCTGGTCAATACCTCCGACGATAAATTCACCCGGATCACCGGCGCTGCGCACAGCCGGGTCCGCAACGCCGAAGGCAGCATCACCGTCAATCAGGAATTCAAACTGAGCCGGGTGCCGGCTGCGGTAAAAAGCCCGACGTTCACCCGCATGACCCGCCCGGAGAAAAAATCGACGAGGACCTTGAACCAGGCCGCGGATGCCGGAAAGGGCATTCACACCAATGCCGTGCCCAATTTCAACACCGGCAGCGATGCCTTCACCGACCCGCTGGTGACCGCCGCCCGGCTCAAACAACCGGGGGCCAGCGCCATGTCCGCCGGAGCGGTTACGGCAGCTATCGGGTCGGCCAAATCCAATTACCTGGCGCAGGACATCTACCTGGTGCGCGATCTGCTGTTCTTCTCCATCGAAACCGCCGACCTGACCACCCTCAATAAGGCGGTGATCAAAAGCAAGATCGACCTGTCGACCGGCGAATACGAAACCATCCGCATTGCCGACCCGGTCAGGTGGGCCGGCATCAAAAGCCAGGTGGAATCGGCCATCGACCAGATTAAGGCCTACGCCAAAACAGCCGCACAAATTGAGGTGAAACTGGAAAAAGACACCTACAACACCCTTTTTGCCGGACAGGAAGAAAGCGATGCACCCGGCAACCCGCCCAGCGGAAAACTCCACAATCAGGTCTATATCTATCGCGAACTGGCAACAGGGGAGATCGAAAGGGTAGGAAAAGCAACCACCCTGGCGGACATTGTACAGTACGAAGGCCTGTTTGCAGGGTTTTCGGCCATCAACGCCGATCCCGCTTTTGTGCAACCGCAACTCCGCCTCCCCATCGGGGATCTCGACGGGGTTTTCAGTCATATCCGCAGCGCCCTGGACCCCGAAACGACCCTGCCGGCCAAAGTGATCCGCAGGATCAAGGTCTGGAAAGACGGCCGCTTTCAGTCGGTTACCGCGATGAAACCCATCATGGCTTATCCAAAGTTCGAGGAACCCATGTATGCGGAATTGAGCAAACAATCCCAGAATTTCATCCTGCCTAACATCGAAAAACTGCCCCGCAATTCCATGACCATTCTGGAAACCAACCAGACTTTCATCGAATCCTATATGGCGGGGCTGAACCACGAGATGGCGCGGGAATTGCTCTGGCGGGAATACCCCACCGACCAGCGTGGATCGTATTTCCGGCAGTTCTGGGATGCCTCCGACAACGCCTTTGAAACAGATCCTGAAATGACCCTCGACATCAAGGAAATGCACAAGTGGCAGGCGCCGCTGGGGCGCAACAAGCCCAACCCGGATGCGGGCAACCTGGTACTGGTCATCCGGGGCGACCTGCTGCTGAAATACCCCAATACCATTATCTATGCCCAGAAAGCCGACTACGATCCTTCCGACCCTACCTTGCCCAGGCTGCTGCCGGATGACATCACCGAAGAAAATACCCTGTTTCCCTCCTTCTCCGCCGAATTGAAGCCCGATGTTTTCCTGTTCGGATTCCCGCTGACGACCGTGGAGGCCGAAGGAGAGCGGATCTACGACAGCAATACCAATACGACCGGCAAAAACCCGGGGTGGTTCTTCGTATTCAGGGAACGGCCCGGCCAGATCAAATTCGGTATGGACGATTACACCGACGAATTCGGCAATGCCGATGTCATGCCCGAAGGCAATCCCGCGACCTGGAACGACCTGGCGTGGGAATACCTCGTGGCGGCGAAAGCGGACCTGGATACCTACGTCATTGACCTGGATACCGGCATCCAGATCGACGATCCGCCTGCGGATGAGCCGAACCCGGTCTGGGCGAACAACTCGGCAGATATGGCCTCGATCCTGTACCAGCACCCGGTGATCTTTGCCCGGCATGCCGCCGAAATGTTATAACCGCCGATCCGAAAACCAATATTCAAACGAAAACCGATGAGCGCAATCCAGGCCAATTACACCGACCCCAACCTGCAATCCGTCCGGGAGACCGTCGCCGGAAAATCGGACGGCATCCCTTTCCTGCTGCTGCCCGTGCGGATGGAAACCCGTTTTATGAGAGCCGAACGGCCGACCGAAGCCGCATTGAATCAACCGGTCGGCCTTGAAAATATCCTGGTCAGGTTGGCGGAAAGCCGGGTCTTGCTCGGCCAGGATTTTGCAAACTCGAACAAGCAACAGGTCGGCAACCTGCTGACCAACCTGCAATCCCGGCTGGCGAAAACCCAGAGCCAGACGGATAAGCTATTGCCTTCCCTGACCTGGGCGAAAAGGAACTGGATCACAGGCTACGCGGACGATATCCGCCAGGGGCTGAACAAGCTGCCGCCCGCCAAAACCGACCAGGAACAATTGAAGGCCCTCAAAACAGGTCTGAACAAACTGACCGAAAAACTGGCCAAGGATAAACCACCTTTTGAAGGGACTTTTAACGCCGCAGCCGGCATGCTCGACCGGTTGCACATGCTGGAACTCCGCATCCTGCATATCCGGGACAACAAGATCCCCTTCCGGCGGCCGGTCCACAAAAAAAGATTGTATGCATTTACCGGCCGTTTGATCGACGATGCGGATCGCCTTTACCGGGAGGTCACAGCGCTTTCCGGACGGATCCGGTTCATGGAAAAAGCCCAGTTTGAATCCATCAAACAAGCCCACAACAACCTTAAAGCCGCATTGGGAAAAGCCTTCAAAAACCTGCAGGCCATCCACCAGGATAAAAACTGGCAGGCTTTTGTCAAGGCGCGCCGGCAACAGATTGAAGAAGAATCGCCTTTTTTTCAGCACTTTGAATCCGGGGTCCTCAACCGGCTGGCCTTTGTTGCCGCGCTGGACGGCATTTTTGCCGACGAATTGCTTCACCGGAATCTCCAATTGCTGGTCACGCTCAAATCGCTGGAAATCAACCCCGCCGGGTTGGCCGAAAACGGCCCGGCCGCACGCAAGCGGCTGAAAAAAGCAGTCAAAAACCTCATATTCAGCAACCGGAAACTCATCCATGCCCATGCAGTTCAATACGGATTGCTGAAGACCGCCTGGCGCGAACTGGACCTTTCGGCGGCCAAGCTGATGGAGCAACTGTCCGGAAAGGCCGCCGCCAAACCGGTCGTCCTGCCCTTCCTGACCGACCTTGACCTGTTGCCGAACCAGGTGCAGATCGGGTATGACCCGGATCTGTCGGCCGCAAAAACGGACAAAATCGGCGCCTTGTACCGTTTTGACCAGGATTTTTTCGAAGGGTTGAGCCTGCTTTCCCAGCTGACCGCCGTCAAGAGCACGCCGAAAGTGAAAATTGACCCGATCCTGGCCCAGTTGAACAAACAACTCGAGTCAGGTAAAAAAGATGGGTTGCACCTCATCGGCAGCAGGCAGGATCAACTGACGGATGCCTTCGGCAGCATCCTGAAACAGGTTCAGGAACTTTCTCTGAAATCGCAGGATAAACTGGCCCTCAAAAACAGCATAACCAACCTGCAACATTCGGTTGACCAGGCCTTTTTTCCCGATTTTTCCGATACCCTCAACCAGTACAAGTTCGGTAAAGAGCAGATTACCGTCATTCCCCTGACCGAGATCCGGGATGAATTATGGGTCCGGATCTATCCCGACGATCTGTTTGTGCATACCCACGAAGAACCGCTCACTGAAGATGAGGAAGCGGCGGGCAAGGATTATTGGACCACCGCCTGGCTCGCCGGCGATGACCCGGAATTGCCGCTCGGGGTCTGGAATATGCTCTGCGCCCGGTTCGGCGTCAATCGGGCGGCGTGGATCGTTCAAGCGCTCGACCCGGCCAAATCCGACAAGCCCGGTAACAAGAAGGCCTTTCAGAACAAACCGGTCAATAGCCTGCACCAAACCGCCGCCGACCTGACCTGGATCAATGAGGCCCTGCAGGAACCCGCCCGGGCAGCCAGGTCAGCGAGCGGGCCGGGAGCGAAAATCCAGCTCATTGCCAATACGCTGCCGGTCAACGAGATCCTTACGCGCCTGAAACAGGCCAACCAACGCCTGGCTGCCCTGAAAGGCAAACCCCAACCCCGGGCGGCCGTTGCCAAATGCGCGGGCCTGGCCAGAACCGTCCGCACCAAACTCGAAACCCTGGTCGCTCCTCAGGAAAGAGGCCGGGCCGCTCTCAACGCCAAAGTCACCACGAGCAAGGCCGTCAACCTGCTGCAGGTGCCGAAGGAATTTCAACAGCTGGAAGCCAATTTATCAGCTGTGAAGCCGGTTTCCGGCAAGCAGTACGTCCAGTCTGCCAAACTGCCGTTCGAATTCCCGAAGGTTGATCTGAAACCCTCCGATTGGACAGCGACACCCCATTCCAAGGTCCTGCCCGACCGGTTTGCGGTCATCACCCGGACCGGCGATGCTTTCGAGCATATCGTCGTCGGCAACCCGGTACCGCCAAACCTTGCCCTGGGCATGGACCCGGCCTTGTTCGATCAAACCGGCGCCGACGATCCATACCAATACGATGCATCCGGCAACCTCATCGTGGAACCCGGCATACGCTGGATGACGGATTTTGACGAAGCCGTCGCAAAAGGTATGGGCGTTATCCTGAACCTGACCGAAGAACAGGCCGCACGCGGTTTTGACCAGGTATTTGTCCTGGGGATCGCGGACAAAAAGCCGCTGGAATCGCAGGCTCTGATCGAAGGCCTGATCCGGAACCACCACTACGGCCCGACCGGGATGGAAGTCCTGAAAACCGGAACCCCGACGAACAATACCTCGGATGAAAGTTCGCCCTATTCTTCCCAGGATACGGATTATGAAGGAGCCTACGCCCGCGAGACCGGCGGGAATCAATTCGACCCCACGCCGGCTGATTCCCTGGATTTTGCCGACGGAAAGCGGATATCCGATGCCCTCGGTATTGACCCTGAACATTTCCAGCACATCAAAAATGCAACCGGAACCGAGATCAGCGACGCATTGCTGGCCAACCGGGTCCTGTCGTGGGCTACGCTGCGCGATTTCATGGAGGAAATGATGGAAGGCGTATTCACCTACGACAATATCCGGCGGGTAACGGCCTATTTTACCGGATTTGTCGCAGGTCGCGGGTTGCTGCCGTCTCTCCGCATTGGCTCCCAGCCTTATGGGATCCTGCCGACTTCGGCATTTTCCAGGTACGCCTTCGATCCCGTTCACAACCCCGAAAACCTGCCGCCGGCTTCCGGCGAATCCAACCTCCAATTGCGCTTCAATATCCGGCTCAAGCAGGCGTTGGATATCCTGAACGATTCCTGGACTGAAATCCGTAAAGCAAAGGTATTGAATGCCGAAAAGATCAGCGAGAGCAGCGACCCGCAAGGGGATTTTGTGGAAATGCTCGGCCTGCATCCTGTTTCTGCGGAAGCCTATTACCGCTACGGCGTGAACATTGCGTACCGCGGCGCCGCCTCCGCCAGTTCCGGGTTCATCGGCGAGTACGCGGAAGAGGACCCGTTCGGGCCGACCCGGTTGTACTATATTTTCCAATCCCTGCTGGACGGCGGCGAATTCGGCGACGAGATCATTACCCGCACCAACGGCCATTTCGAGAAGTCCCGCGCCTTCCGCAGCCGCTACCTGACCGACAATGCCGCCATCTCCGGCCAGACCGTCGACAGCCAGATCCCATCCGACGACCTTCAGCTACTGCCGGGCGAGGGGGGACAGAACTATATCCAGGCCTTGCTCGACCGGAACCTGTATGAGATCCTGAAGGACAATAATGCGGCGGAGTTCCCGTCCAGGTCGGTGCTGTACCTGCTCCTGCGCCAGGCCATCCTGCTCACTTACCGGAATGCTGCGATGGACATCATTGAGCATGAGGGGTTCCTTTCAACCGGCTTCCGCCGCATGATCGGCAGCAGCGACCATTTCATGAGCCCGCAACAAAAATTCCGGACCAAATGGTCGTATCTTTTCCTGGATTTTACCCTGGATTATGTGCAAATCGACGCCAATTTCGCGGCCAATTTCGACTTTGATACCGGGCCTGCCCTGATCGCGAACAACAACTTTTTCAAATACCTCAACCAGGGCGCCGACGCCAAATCGGTGGCCACTTATTTGTATTACAATGCCGCGCAGAATCTGTTTCCGGCGCACCAACCCTATTTGCAGCAGATCGACCAGATGCGGAGCGACCTGGACCGGTTGTCGTCCCTTTCCACCAGGAAGCTCAACCAGTTGCTGCCCGAGCACCTCGACCTCTGTACCTACCGGCTGGACGCCTGGATCACCGGGCTGGCCAACCAACGCCTGGCCGAACAGCGGGCCGTTCGCCCCAAAGGCATCCACCTCGGCGCTTTCTGCTGGGTGGAAAACCTTCGCCCGGGCGGCGAGCGGAGCCTTGCGAAACAGGCGCCGGCCGCCCTTGTGCAGGAAGGAGAGGACGTATACGCCGATGCCGATAACCAGGGCTTCATCCACGCGCAATCCCTCAACCAGGCCGTTGCCGCAGCCGTTCTCCGGAGCGGGTACAAATCCAACGCCGGTGAGGAAGACCTCAATAATCAATTTGCTGTCAACCTGTCCTCGTTCCGCGTGCGCAAGGCCTTGTCCCTGATCGAAGGGATCGCCAACGGCCAGGAGCTGGGCGCTGTATTGGGGTACCAGTTCGAAAAAGGGCTCCACGAAAGGTACCTGGAGGTTGAACTGGACAAGTTCATACAACCCTTCCGGAAGGCCTTCCCGCTGACCGTGCCGATCGCCGACGACATCAACCTCGAAGACACGGCGGATTCCATCGAATCCAATGTGGTGAACGGGCTCGACCTGATCAACAAGCTCTTTGAAGAGACCGGTATGCTGGATTTTGCAGCGCAATCCACCCTGTACGATGTGCTGACCCGCGACCATTTCCAGTACTGTCCCGATTGGCTGAGCGACCTGGTGACCGCCAACGGCGGCGGCGATGCCGAACTGACCGCTATTGTCAGTGAGATCGATCATATGGCCGACGCCTTTGATGCGCTCGGCGACCTGGCCCTGTCCGAAAGCGTATACCAGATCGTACAGGGCAACCATGTGCGGGCAGCCGCCGTTGTCGAAGCGCTGGGCGCCGGAAAAGCGCTGCCCGCCCCGCTGATCGCCGATACGCCCCGGACTGGCATCCTGGTCAATCACCGGGTGGCGGTTTGCATGGAACCCGTGATGGCCGGCAACCTGATAGCTCCTGCCGGCTGGGATCAGGCCTTTACGCTCCGGGCTCAGGCCGAACCCACCCTCAATTACTGGATCGGGGAATCCCTCGGCGACCCGGCGGATATCCGGTTCCTGGTCGATGCCGGGTCGGGGGCGACATCCTACTCCCTGTCCGATTTCGCCCTGCATCCGCTGGATCTGTTGTTCCTCATCAGCGCCGATCCGGATAATCCCAACGGCGAACTGACGGATTGGATCAAATGCTCGGTTCGCGAACGGCAACACCTCGCGGATGCCGTCGGGATCGAATTGGATTATGAAGGACGGGAAACCGGCTGGGGGCCCGAGGTTAGAACAATATACGAGCTTCAGCCCCTGATGGCGCAGATCAAGGAGATGACCAGCGGAGCCCTGTCCCTTTCCGCCACCGATCTGACCCTCCCGGTCGATGACCCCGACGAGGACAACCCGGGGGCTCAGGATCTCATTGAGCTGACGGCAAGGGTCGAACCGGCCAGGAATGCCATGGTCGCCCTGTCGGCCGCGGTTGCCGGATTTGTCGACAGCCACCCCGATCCGGTATTTACGCCATCCGATTTTGACCAGACCCTGGACTGGCTCAAACAATGTTTTTATTTCGGGATCCCGAACGCGCTGTCGGCCGTCGGACTGGAAAGCACCGAAGAGAACGCCTCGGCCCGGTTAAAACGCCTGCAGGTCATTTCCAAAAACCTCGCCAAGCGGGTAGGGGAGATCGATGCCATGCTGGCGGAACTGACCGGAGAACTGACCTCATCCCAACAGGTTCAGAAATGGAAAAATATCGCCACCGCCGTTTTCGGTCGGGCGTTCGCTGTACTGCCGAAATTTGAATTTCAGGATAAGGATAACTTCGCCGGGCAGGCCGCTACCCTGAAAATGGGCGGGACCGGCGAACTTTTCCCGTTGGACAACTGGTTGTTCGGCCTGGCCGGGGTCAGGAAGAATATGTCGGCGCTGGAATTGTACCGCACCATAGCGGAGGTGGAAGGTCGTGAAGCGGCGCCGTTCTCGCCGGTGCAACTGCCGTTTGCGGAAGGCGATTACTGGCTCGGGCTGCCGTATCCGGAGGAACACAAGCCCTCCGGCGACAAGTTGTCCCTCGTCCTGGTGAATCCCGACCGGCTGATCGGCCAGACCGCCAACCGGGTGGGGCTGGTGATCGATGAATGGACGGAGATCATTCCCAACCTGGAAGAAACCACCGGGATCGCGTTCAACTATGATCAGCCTGACGCTACGGCGCCGCAATCCCTGTTGCTGGCGGTTACCCCGAAGGTTACCGGCAAGTGGGATTGGGACGACTTGCTCTATACCCTGATCGATACGCTGGAACTGGCCAAGAACCGGGCGGTGGAACCCGACCAGCTGGAAGGCAGCGCATTCGGACAACTGCTGCCGGCGATCGTGTCGGAGGTGGTGCCGCCGCAACTCCGGGAAGACCAGTTCTCCAACCCGCTGGGCACCCAGGTGGTGCTGGATTACCTCGATAATTTACCTCCCGCGGAGGAATAAAATAATTGACCTGTATGGCAAGAATCGAATACAAGACCTGTGAACCGTTCCGCGCCTGGAATCGCCTGGAGCAACGCCCGCGCAGGTACGACTTTGACCAGACCCTGAAAGCCGAGGTCCACGATCCGTTGTGGAACCTGACCCGCCAATGGCAGTTCGGGGAATTCAAGGGAGAGGATACCGGTTCGCCGGTATTTGCCAAAACCCTCGTGGAAACGACCCGGGTGATCAAATACCAGCCGCTGGAAGGACCTGTCATGACCTACGCCGATGAATGGCCGCTGGAAGCAAAAGTGGAGCAGCAACCCCGCATGCCCGGATATCGCGACCGGGTGCAGGCCGGGGCCTATTGGCTGAAGCTGCTGGACCATTTCGGAGCGGCGTACAACCAGACCAAACAACCGGCGCAGCCCGCTTACGAGCAGGCCGCGTATAAGACCCGCGTGCTGGATCTCTACCCCTTGGAAACGCCTGAACTGAACGAATCTGCACCGGAGTTGCACACACAGACCGCTCAGCTGGTGAGCAACCGGAGGATGATGAATTTTGTCCGGTCCTTTGCCGGGCGCGTTCCCGACGGGTGGCTGCTGTACGGCAAACTCAGCGCGGGAACTGCGGCATTTGTGAATGGCCTCAGGTTGAATGCAGCCCATACGGGTTTCATTCAGCAGGCCGGCGAGGCTTTTAAGGCCTGGGTCAAATCCGCCTATCCCGATATTCCGGATGAGGAGAACGCCTGGAATTCGTCCCAGCTGGCTTATCAGGTCAAATGCGCATTGCCGGAAAAAAGCGGGAACAATACCGTTCTGGCGGCCAACGAATATACCGACGGCCGGCTGGATTGGCATTCCTTTGACGTGGAGACCCGGTCGGTTCAAACCGGCGACCTGCTGACGGCCACCCAAAAGGATCGGAAGCAGTCCATCGAATCGAAGGTGGTTTCTTTCATCCCGTCGCCGGCCGGATACGGCGGTATGCCCGGCAGCCGCTTCTGGGAATTCGAGGACGGGAAGGTCGACCTCGGCAATATCACCGCCGATACCACCGACCTTTCCAGGATCATCGTGGTGGAATACGCCATGATCTACGGGAACAACTGGTTCCTGATCCCGTATCCGCTCCGGACGGGTTCGCTGGCGGCGGTCAGAGGGATCGTCGTAACGGATACCTTCGGCCAGAAGACCTTTGTGGAGGCCGCCATCCAGGGCGAATCGGACGACTGGTCGGGCTGGGGCATGTACAACCTGACGGCATGGGATGCCCAAAAATCGGGCGCCGTAGCGGCGGACACGCGCATTTTCCTGCCGCCGGCAGTGCCTAAGATCCAGGAAAGCGCACCGGTAGAGGAGGTATTGTTCCTGCGGGATGAAACCGCGAATATGGTTTGGGCTGTTGAAAACAAGATCGACAACCTGCTGAGCGCCGGCATGGACGGGCACAAGGCAGCCGCCGAACTGGCTGCCTGGTTGCAAACGCCGGATGAAGCGGACCCGGGAGCGGTGGCGGAAGAAGCCGTCCTGCAATACCGGCTCGGCAATACGGTTCCTGAAAACTGGATTCCCTTCATCAGCATCCACCTGGATGGTCAGAACAGGGCCATTCAGCTGCAACGGGCTTCCATGCCCAGGATGCTCGACGGCGCCCGCCTGCCGGTCAGGCCCCGGACCCGGATACTCCGCGAGGGATTCGGCTATGACCCCGCCGCGGAGGTCAGCCCGTACGTGAACCCCGAAGCCGGCAAGCAGCTGGCGCCTTATTTCGTCCACGAGGAAGAAGTGCCCCGGGCCGGTGCAAGGGTGACGGGCAGTTATCAGCGAACCCGCTGGTACAACGGCGAGATCATCAGGTGGTTCGGATACAAAAAGACCCTGGGCAAAGGAGAAGGGAACAGCGGGTTGAAATTTGACCAGGTGGAGTGGATTAAACGCAAAAAATAGGGTGCATTTTCGGGGAAATGCGTACCTTGGACCTATCGAATATCAATGACGAGTTTAAAGGCAAAAGAAGTCGAAAAAGATTTGACCTTTTTTAAGACGTGGTCATCCGGAGATGCGCTGTTTGAGTACCACAAGGAAATTTCAAGTCCAATACCGGATGTAATTATTATGCAGTTCGTTTCTTTCGATGCTTTTCTTGAGGACTTTCCCTCCGCTGCCGTGGCGGATATTCGTCCCGGTGATTTATTCCAAAAGGGCCGGCTTCCCGGCGCCGTCCATCTTCCCGTATTGTTTGACCCGGTAAAGGTGAAAAACCGCCTGTTATCTGCTGATCCGGATCGGGATGCCCGAACATCGGACCTGATCGAAAATGCCCGCAATCTGCGGTCGGCCTTAAATGGTTTGTCCGCTCAGGGGGTCTGCTTGTTTTATTGTGAGGACGGGGGTGTTCGTTCGCGGCTGCTGGGTTCGTACCTGACTGAAATGGGGGTGAAGGGATATTTCCTGCAAGGCGGGTTGAATGGATACAAGGAGGAACAGGCCCGTTTTTTTGCCAGGCCGTTACAGGTGCATTTGCTGACCGGCCTTACCGGCAGCGGCAAAACCGGCGTATTGAAGGCGTTGGGCGATTGCAGTGAACAGGTGGTCGACCTGGAGGCCCTCGCGGGGACTACGGGGTCGGTATTCGGGGTGCAATCCAATGAGAATCAGCCGGATGAAGAGGCCTTTCGCCGTTTGTTGCAGGATAAACTTCGCACATTGAACCCCGAAAAGCGCATCTTTTTCGAACAAAAGGGCCCCACCCTCGGGGCGTTGTCCGTACCGGAGGGCTTGTTCAGGCAATTCGCAACGGCCCGGACGATCCGGTTAACCCCGCCGGCCGATGAGCGGATCCGGAATCTGGTTGCCGTTTATGGGGTAATGACCCCGGCAGCCGCCCGGACGGGGTTGGATAAGATCCGCAAAAACCTGTCGGCCGATACCCGTTTGAGGTGTCTTGCAGCCCTGGAAGCCGGGGATATCCGTCGGTTTATTGCAGCCATCCTGCCCTATTACGACCGGGCAAAAGGCTACGCAGCTGACCGGGAGGATTGCCTGGTCATTGAAACCGGCGGAATGAACGCCCGGGAAATCGCCGGGAAAATACTTGAAAACATCCGGTAGCGCCTGTTATTGAAAAGTGCATTTCATCCGGTCAAATTGACTGATCATCTCCTGAATTAGGGCAGTACATCCCAAACTGTTTGCGCAAATGGCAGCATTACCCTTAGTTTTGTGTCGATAATTATAACCTTAAAATCATCCGACCAATGAAAACGTTCAAACTGACAGGATTCCTGTCTGTCCTATCTGTCTTTGCCCTGGCCCTGACCTCTTGCGAAGAGTTTCACGGCCCGGACGTTACCCAGAATCCCGAACTTTCCGGATTTGAAGAGATCGAACTCTCCGGCGACCTGCAGGTGCAGATCTCCAAAGGAGCTTTCGAAGTGGTTGTCGACGGCCCGCTGAACGACGTGAGCGACTACCAGTTCTCTATTTCCGGCGACCGCCTGGAGGGCAAATACCGCCACCCGAACCGCACCCACGACAAGATCAGCATTTCGATCACATTACCCGAGATCACCTACATCAAAATGAGCGGCAAAGGCCATACCAACATCACCGGGTTTGAGGACGGCGGCAACCGCGACATGAAGATCAAGCTGGACGGCGACCAGTTCTTCGACGCTGAAGTCGATTGTCGCGATCTTGAGCTGAAGACCTCCGGCAAAAACGACCTTTACCTGAGCGGGCAATGTGAAACAGCCGATGTGAAGATCTCCGGTAAAACCGATGTGGAAGCGTTCGATTTTTCGATCCAGGATTGCGACATCAACCTTTCGGGGCAGAATGAGGTCCACGTGACCGTTACGGCCAAACTCACCGGCGCACTGAGCGGCAAGTCCAAACTGGTATACGACGGCAATCCGGCCATCGTTGCCGTTAATGTGGACGGCGGCAGCCACATCAATCAGAAATAATAATAACCATCGATTGCATTACGGCGATCCGGCTGATTTTCGGCCGGATCGCTAACTTTGTCCCCAAAAAACAATGGAAGGAACGCTCCGCAAAAATATTCAGATCGGCCTGCTGGTCCGGATCGTGCAAAAGCACCACCAGCGCTCGGGCGAGTTCACCGAAGGGTTTGTTCGGGCTATTCTCACCAATTCACCTTCTCATCCGCACGGCATCAAGGTCAAACTGGATACCGGGGAGGTAGGGCGGGTGAAGGAGATCCTGGATGAGGAGGAGGATTAAAGCGCCCAGGCCCTTTCCCCTTCCGTATAGGGGATACACCCCTGATAATACCCCGGAATTTCTACATACCGCAGGGCCTCGGTGGCGCCCCGTTGCGAGGTGAAATAGCCCCAATCGGTCAACTGTTTCATCATATTGAAATAATGCTCGGGGCCGTCGCTGCCGGATTCGCTGTGCGCACGGGCCTCTCCGTCGATGGCGGTCAGAAGTTCCAGTCGTTGATCCGGCGAGATTTCCATAAAGGATTTCCCGAATCCTGCTTTGCACCGGTCGCGGATATCCGCCATGCCGGCTTTGAAAATGCCCTGGTCGCTTTCCTCGTAACAATCCGTCACGATGGTTTTCATGAATTCCCCGACACCGGCGTCTTTGGCGCCCGGGGTGGAACCGGTGGCCGGATAAATGGTATCCGACACTTCGTCCAGAAAGGCGACGTCTTCCGGCGTGAACAATTCCTCCGCAACGGCTGCAGTGGGTTTGCAACCGGACAGGAATGCCTGCAGCCCGACGATCGCGCCGCCGGCAAGCAAGGTTCCGGTTGTCATGGCTTCTCTTCTATTCATGATGGATCAATCTTTTTTCCAAAGGTCATACGGTTTCTTCGCATCGGTCTCAAACGGGAGGTAGACCTTCTTGCCCGAGCCGGCGGAGGCATAAGCCGCAAAGATGGCTTCCAGGACGGCGCGTCCGTCCTCGCCGGTCACCAGGGGTTGCTTGTCGTTCTTGACGCAATCCACAAAATGGGCGAATTCCTGCGGGAAGCCGTAGTTCCAGATCTCTTCGTACATGGTGAAACTCCAGCCCTTCGTATCGCCGGCTTTTTCAACGGCGTAACCTACCCCGACGGAGCTGTACGTAAGGATGGAATTGCCGCGCAGCACATCGGCGAAGGCGTGGCCCTTGGTGCCGTATACTTCGGCCCGGTCGTCCATGCCGCCGCGTTTGAGCCAGCTTTCCTCGGCCATGCCGACCACCCCGTTCTCGAATTCCAGGATAATGATGGCGTCATCGTCGCCTTTGGTCTTGTCGGTATGCAGATAGGTGCCCATTTGGGCGTATACGGACTTGATCTTGGGCCGGCCGATCATCCAGCGGAAGAATTCGATGGCGTGGCAGCCCATATCCATGGTCACGCCGCCGCCTGATTGTTCGACATCCCAGAAATGGGGCGCATGCGGCCCGTCGTGTTTTTCGGCCTGCTTGATCAGCACCGGATCGCCCAGGGCGCCCTCGTCGAGGAGGCCTTTGAGCCTGACGTATTTCGGGGTGAAACACAGCTCCTCGGCGTACATGAGCTTGACGCCGGCTGTCTTGCAGGCATCGATCATGGTGTCGGCTTCGGCCAGGTTCATGCAGAGCGGTTTTTCCACCACGATGTGTTTTCCCGCTTTGGCGGCCGCAACCGTGATCTCGCAATGGAACCGGTTGGGGGCGCCGATCACGATCATGTCGAGGTCGGGCATGGCGAGCATGTCGTGCACGTCCTGGAAATGGTTCGGGATGTTGTGCTTGAGGGCGAAATTCCGGGCGTTACCGGGTGTAGGCGATGTTACGGCGACGATCTCAGCGTCGGGCACCATTTTCAGGGCCTCAGCGTGTATGCTGGTTACGAATTGGGAGCCTACCAGGCCGATTTTGACTTTTTTTTCCATACAGGTATTTCGGTCCGCTGGACCTATGGGTTTTTTATTGATGATTGTTGATTTTAGCGTTCGTTTATGGGCTGCGCTCCGATGCAGCTACTGGCTTCTCATTCCCTGCCCGGTCGGAGCAATCACATTCCGGTCCTACAGGCCGGAGACGTAAAAATGCAACCCGGATGCTACCGATATTGCGGACCTAACGGCCCGCGCTACCGTTGAGCTTCGACTACCCTCAGCTACCCGACTGACAACTGCCAACTGCCAACTGCCGACTGCCAACTGCCGACTGCCAACTGCCGACTGACAACTTACAAAGCCCCCGCTTTTACCTGTTCCACGGCATAGGTGGCGGCGCGCGCCGTCAGGGCCATATACAGGATGGAGGGGCTTTGGTTGCCTGTACTGGTCATGCAGGCGCCGTCGGTGACGAAAACGTTTTTGCAATGATGCAGCTGGTTCCATTCGTTGAGCATGGAGGTGGACGGATCGCGACCCATGCGCGCGCCGCCCATTTCGTGGATGTCCAGCCCGGGCGCTTGTTGGCTGTCGTTGGAATGGATGTTCCTGCATCCGGCGACTTCCAGCATTTCGCGGGCCTGGGCCAGGAAATCGGCTACCATTTTCTCATCGTTGTCGTCGTATCCGACATCTGTTACCAGCAGGGGGATGCCCCATTGGTCCTTCTTGTCGGGACTCAGGTAAACCCGGTTGGTTGCCTTGGGAATGGTCTCTCCCTGCATATACATATAAACGGCCCAATTGCCGGGTACCGAGCGGGCTTCCTTATAGGCTGCCCCGATAGAAACGCCCGGAGGCGCTTCGCCGTTCCGGCTGCGGTACGCGCCCATGAAGATGGTATAACCTCCAATGAAATCCATTTCCTGTTTTCCGAGGTTCCGGTAGTTGGCAAGGATCAATTCCGTCGGGTTGCGCCCGTAATAATAAGTGTCGAGGTACCCGTCGATGTCGCCGCCGGCCCAACCCCGGTAGTTGTGAAAGGCGACATATTTGCCCAGCACGCCGCTGTCGTTGCCCAGGCCGTTGGGAAAACGTTCCGATTTGGAATTCAGCAGGATGAGGGTGCTGTTGAGTGCGGAGGCGTTCAGGAATATGACGCGGGCCGAATATTCAAATTCCTCACGGGTATTGGTGTCGATCACCCGGACGCCGGAGGCTTTTCCTGTTTTTTCGTCGTAAAGGATAGAGTGAACCACCGAGAAAGGCCTGACGGTCAGGTTGCCCGTTTTTTCCGCCCAGGGCAGGGTAGAGGCGACCGAACTGAAGTACCCGCCGAACGGACAACCCCGCATGCACATGTTCCGGGCCATGCATTTGCCGCGACCCTGTTGCAGGTGGAGTTCGGTGGGTTGGGATAATTGCGCCCAGCGCCCCTGTACCACATGACGGTTGCCGTAATGGTCGAGAATCCGCTGTTTGAGGTCCTTTTCCACGCAATTCATATCGAACGGCGGCAGGAACTCACCGTCGGGCATGGCCTCGATCCCGTCCTTATTGCCGCAAACTCCGATGAATTTTTCCACATGAGAATACCAGGGGGCGATATCGTCGTACCGGATCGGCCAGTCGATACCGTACCCCATTTTTTGCGGCGCGGAGAATTCATGGTTGCTCCACCGCTGGCAGGCCCGCCCCCAGATGATGGACTTCCCACCCACCTGATAACCGCGAATCCAGTCGAAGGGTTTTTCCTGCACGTAGGGGTGATCCGCATCCTTGATAAAGAAATGGGCGGTGTCCTCGCCGAAACCGGCCGCCTTGGTGATCAGGGGATTTTCTTCCCGGAATTGGCGGTCCATCCATCCCCGGTGCTTGAATTCCCAGGGCCGCATATTGGCAGTCGGATAATCCTTGAGGTGTTTGACATCCCTGCCGCGTTCGAGCACGAGGGTTTTGAGCCCCTGTTCGCAGAGTTCTTTGGCCGCCCAGCCGCCGGAAATGCCGGAGCCGATCACGATGGCGTCGAAGGTGGTATTTTGGTCGGGCATTTTGTGATTTTTGGATTGATTCGATTGATTCGATTTGACAGTCCGTGAGTTGGTTACGGCAATCGACTTATTCGGAATAATCGGTCCAATCGAATCAATTATTCAACGGTTGAATGCTGACCTCCTTAAAGAGGATGACATCATCCCCGCCGTGATTCTGCAAGCCGATATAGCCTTTTTTCTTGCGCGGACCGCGGTCGGGTTCCCAATCGTGGACTTTGGCGGGTACGGGTTGGCCTTCCGTGTAATCGGTTACCAGAACGCCGTTCACCTTTACGATGGTGCGGTTGCCGTCGAGGGTGATCTCCATGGTATTCCACTCGCCGGGCTTGCCGGGTTGGGCTTTGGCCTGGGTCAGGGAATAGAGCACCCCGGTCTTGTGGTATTCGTCCTCCCGGTCGTCGATCTGGACCTCGTAGCCGCGGTTGACGGGCATCCAGGCCTCTTTCGGAGTCTTGGGAATGCGGATGAACACGCCGGCATTATTGGCGTCTGCGCCTTTATACACGACGCGGATCCGGGCGTTTCCGATCTTTTTCTTGTTGTAATAGAGCAACCCCATGCCGCCCTGGGTCTTCAGCAGGCCGTCCTCAATGGTGAAGGAGCCGTCGCCCACGTGGGTCCAGCCGTCGAAGTTCTTTCCGTTGAAAAGGGATTGCCATTTATCCTGAGCGCTGAGAAAGGTAATAGTGCAGAGAAGTGCAAAAGTCAACAGGTATTTCATGTTGAATATGGTTAAAGTTGGTAATTCGCAGTAAACGGGGTGGTTTTTGGGAAAAATCCTAGCTTTACGGGATAGCGCCGGCCAGACACTACTCCGGCATCAAATTTAATTCAAAAATCGCAGAGGAAAAAATGAAAAGGGACCTGAAAATATTTTCGGACTACGATGAGATGAGCCGGGCGGCCGCGGGATTCATGCGGGAAACGCTGGCTGAAAAGCCGGGATCGGTGCTGTGTGCGGCATCCGGGAATTCGCCGAGGAAGGCCTATGAACTCATGGCGAAGGGTTATTCAGAGGAGGGGGATCGAAACCCCTTCAAATTGCTTTCCCTGGATGAATGGGTCGGTCTCTCCGCAGAACACCCGGCGAGCGGCGGCTATCAGCTTACGCAACAACTCATCCGGCCCTTGGATTTGGCGGGATATTTCCTGTTCAACGGCCGATTTGAGGATGAAAGCCGGGAGATCAACCGGGCCAAAGATTGGCTGGCTGCCAACGGACCGATCGACCTTTGCGTGCTCGGTATCGGTGTCAACGGCCATCTCGGTTTCAACGAACCGGATGATTACCTCCGCCCGTCTGCACATAAAATCGCATTGGCGGAAAGCAGCAAAAATCACCCCATGATCGGCGATTCAACCGATTATTCACCGGAATTCGGGATCACGCTGGGCCTGGGCGAGATCCTCAACGCCCGGAAGGTCCTCCTGTTGGTCAGCGGCGCCTCCAAACGGGCGGTTATGGACCGGTTCTTTACCAAAAAAGTGACGACCGAGCTGCCGGCGTCGTTCCTTTGGCTGCACGGGGATCTGACGATCATGGGGGATGTGGAAGCGGTTTCGGAGAGGGTGAGAGGGTGATGCTTCGACTTCGCTCAGCACAGGGAGCCCGCCTTCGCCTGAGGCTTCGGCGGATGGGAGAGGGGGAGAGGTGATGCTGCCTCGACTCTGCTCTGCATAAATTCGGTAGCCCACCTTCGCCCCAGGCTTCATCGGATGAAATTCCTGGTTATTTCCGGATTTGTGTTTGTGCAAAATACCGTTCGCCAGAGGCTCCGCCTCGCAGCGGCTACCTTCAAGTCTTCGACTTGAAAAAACACCCGCCCGGCTGCACCAGCCTCCTAAAGCCGAACCAATTTGCCGCCCGCGACCCGGCGCCGCCCATCCCGCAGCTCGTAAAAATACAACCCCGGCGGCAAAGCCGAAATCGAAATACGCTCGCGGGAGGAACGCACGGCCTGCCGCAATACCTGCCTGCCCGGGGCATCGTACAAAACGATCGTCCCCCGGAAAGCGGCTTTTTCCTCGACCTCAAGCACTACACTTTCCCGCGCCGGATTGGGATATAGGCGAACGCCCGGGTTTTCCTCCGGCCCGTCCAAGCCGGTGATCGTGATCGAGATGGTATCGCAAAAGGTATCGCTGCCGGAGACATTGCTGACCGTAAGACAAACCTCGTACTCACCGGGAGCGGAGTAGGTATGCTCCGGGAAGATGGCTGTACTGGCGGCGCCGTCCCCGAAGGTCCAATACCAGGAATCGGGATTATAGCGGGCGCCGTGATAAAATGCGGCGTGCAGATCGTCTGTAAGGTATTCGAAGGCGGCTAGTGGCGGATAATTGTCGACGCCGAGGGTATCGCAGGCGCTGCCATCCACCGGGCCGAGGGTATAGGATGCAAAGTTGGGCGCATGCCAGGCGTGCAGGGTATTCAGCCGGAAACCGTGCTGCTCCAGATCGCATGCCGGGCCCGGCAGATTCGGTCGGTGGATGACGTGCAGCCGGTTTACGCTGTTGGAGGCGGTAATGTAGATCTGCTGGTCGGGCGCCAGGCAATGCTGGAAAAACGTTGTAGCAAACGGCGATTGAAAACCGTCGTAATAGGCAACCTGCCGGCGGGAGGCGGCAATGTTGTCCGCCGTCAGGTCGTATTGCAGCACTTTAACCCTCAGACTGATGTACAGGAACCTGCCGTTGGGGGATACGGAAGCGCCGGTAGCTAAATTAATATTCAGTGTATCCTCCGGAAAATGGATGACCATCTGGTTGGACAACAGCCCCGTGCAACGGTCGAAATCAAAAATATGCGCGCCGTTGAGCGGGTTGACCCGGATATATTTGCTGCCGTCCGGCGAGAAGAGCGCCTGGCCTATATAGGAAAAATTGGTCCATCCGACCTCAACGGTTTGGGTCACGGGGCCGCTCACTCCTTCCGGCGTCAGCAGGAATACAAAATAGCGATTGGAGGTGTATTCAGGAAGGATGACCCACCAATCTCTGCCGTTGGCATGCCTGACGGCTTCGATCTGGTCCTGCAGGTCGCCGGTCAACAGAACCGTGTTCTTTTCCACAACCCCGCCCAGGCCGTTATCCAGCCTGAAGTCTATCAGAGAGTAACGGAGTTGCGCGCCGTAAAAGATCGAATCGTCATTGATCCAATAATGAAACAAATAGTAAAGACTGTCGCTCCCCGGCGCCGGCAGCACAAGCGCACCTTCTGTACTTGGATAGTATAAGCCTTCCCCGCAGTATCCGTCCCAGAAATACCCTTCGTTGATCGATTCGCCGTTGAGCATCAGCTCGTGATTCCGGTTGACAATGCTGCAACCGTTGGTGTAAAAGAGCAGTTGGCCAGCAGAGTCCGAAATGGAGGCTGTGAGATTCATATCAAGCGGAATTTCGAAAAACGAGGCGTTGGCTACTCCTTCGGAAAAATCAATGATGGTTCCGCCTAGCGAGTCTTGTTCAATATTTGGATCATATCCTAGAATCCAGACATTGTCGTGTTTGGGTTGGGCCAGGGCTGCCGGGCCGGAAAGGTAAAAAAGGAGCAATAAGGCAGGAAGCGAAACCGGTCTGGTGTACATAAATATAATTTCAAATTAAGGCTTTGTACCGGAGGGTTAATGGAGATAGACCCTCCGGCACAACTGTGAGTAAATTTATCGTAGGATCACCATCTTCTCCATAAGTCCGGCAGAGCCCGGGCTTGCCAGGTGGAAATAATACAGCCCGGGAGGCCAGGCCGTTCCGTCAATATAAGCGGTAGTTTCCGAAGCAACCGGGTATGATAATACAACCCTGCCCAAAGGCGAAATGACCCGCAATGTCCCCGTTGCGCCTTTTGGGAAGATTACCTTGATCCCGCCGTCGCCGGGGTTCGGGCTCAAAACCATCCGGTCGGTTTCAGCATAAACATCGGCCGGGTCAACAGCCTGGATGCCGCGGGATGAGCCTTCCGCACCGTCATCCAATAGTGCAACCTGTGCGCAGGGATCGAGCCAGGCTCGGGCCAGTACAACGGCGCCCCCATCTGTTGCAGGTGACTGGCCAGCAGCCAATGCTTGGATGAAAGCATCATCCGCTGGAGAATTGCTCTGGAGAACCCGTTTTATCCCGTAGTCAAACAGGGTTTTATACGCCTGTTCCTGGCTGGTTGAGGCTGCAGTGGCTTGATTGAAACCGGCGGCGGCCGACCACTGTTGGGCGCGTTGCTGCCGGATCAGGGTTTTCTGGTCCTTCTCCTGCAAATACAGGGGACGAAGTTGGGCAAAGGCCTGTTTTTTGGCGGCCAGAAAGCCTACGTTGAAAGCGGGTTGCGCCAGCGTATCGGTATATGTGTTTTCCAGGGCGATCAGGCTGTCCAGCCATTCCGTTCGCTGCAGCCGGATATTGTCCAGATCCGTCTCCATGTTTGCGGGAACCTCCAGCGCCTCCTCTAATTGATAGGCTATACTGGCCAACCGCCCCAACGCCGTATTTTGCCGGGCGTTGAAGTAGGAAGAGGCCAGATAATGCTGGCTCAGCAGCCCGGGATCGCGATATAAGTCTGTCATCAGTTGAAACCCAGCTTCCCACAGGTCATTTGATCCGCTGACATAATTGCTGATATTGCCGTTAAGGCTCAGTTCGTCAAACGAAGAGATCTTCTCAGGTGCCCCGCCTCCAGTGCAATAATTCAAAGAACCGCTCTCAAATTTAAACCAATCTTGTGAAGGATTTAAAAGCTGAGCCGGCGGCAATACGGCAGGATTGGTAGACTCGGTAATAAAAGGAGAAAAAAGAAACAAAGGAGACGCGTACTCAGCCGCATACAGATCATACGCTTCCGGAGCAACCGACCAAAGGTTCCCGTGCCTGACCTGCTCACCGATCAACACAATGGGGGTTAATTCGGAAAAAGCCATGAATAATCCTCTTTCATGGAAGTTAAAATTATTGTTCTTCAGCAGTGATTTGTCGTTATTGCCCAACAAGTGAAACCCTCTTGCGGTATTATTTACCGTATTATCGCATACTTCAACCTTTCTGGAGTCCTCGATATGAATGGCGCATTGTCCGGAATATTCCGTTTTTCCCTTCAGGATCCGGATACCGGTGATGCTATTGTCGGTGATCTTGTTTTCGGTACCGGTCAGGTTCTTAAATACAATACCCCAGCGTTCAACTTTAAAGATGAGATCCAGGAAATTGACTTGATTATCCGATATTTCGTTCCTGTTTGACGAGCCGGCAGCTTCAACGAAAATGCCGAAAAGGCTGCTTCCCATACCCGGGATATTCAGGGTGTTTTCTGAAATGAGGAGCGGTAAAGATGAAACCAGGGCGCAATCGACAAAAATGCCAAACCGTTTGGACTCCAGTCCGGATATCTCAATCTCATTATTTGATACTGTATTTTTTCCGCCCAACCGGCCGACGCTTTTTTGCAGATAAATGCCGAAAAAAGCCCCTTGATTCATGTGAAATTCGTTGTTGTGAATCAGGATATTCTCAGCATTCAGGTTATCGACCGAGCGGACTCCAAATACCTGGATACCGGAAAAATGGCCGTCCTGAATATCCAGTTCCGTTCCCTTGGTTAAAATGCCGCTCAGCAAACAATCCTGAAATACGGAACTGCCCAGCGTTTCATTAAGTATCGGTACGTAAACCCCTTTTACTGTCAGGGAACCGCCCTCCGTATAAATGCCTGCGCCGGTTTCATCGCCTTCCGAATCATCCATTTTGTAAAACTGGCAACCCTGGACGATAATATCCGCATCCGATCCTCGGATGCCGTAGTGGAGGTACAGGAATTCGTTGCTGGTATTGTATTTCCCTATGACAGCAGCTCCACCTTCTACGAGTATTCCTGAGTTGGAGATCTTTCCGGGTTCAGGGGTTTGCCCGGGGTAGGGCGAATTCAATAAGGAGGTGCAGGTAAACCGGTTGCCGCCGAAATAATCCATTAACAGGTCCGAGTACCCGTCGAACAGATTTGAATTACGAATACCGACGTCATTCCGGTTAAACTCTACATAGGCCAGCGACAGGTATGCGTCCGGTCCGGTGCTGATGGCGTATTGGGCGTCTTCGATATTGGAAGTATAGACGCTGAGTTTGGCATTCGACCTCAACGTAATGCCTTTCCACATTTCCGAACAGGCATAAAATTTGGAATTGTTGATAAATAAACTCTGGCCCGAGGCCACAATGATCTGCGCGCCGGGACCGAATTCCAGTCTGCAGGACCAAATACCGACCGGCGAATCAATGTGCAAAGTGCCGTTGATCCTGATTTTTTTGTTTGAAAAGCTGAAATACGGATTCAAACCCAAGGTAGAAGTATACGTGTTGCTGGAACCATCAACGCCATATATCTGGTCCGCAGATTGGTTGCCGTAAGCCGCACATAATGTGTTTTGCAAAGGCGGAGGAGGCAAGGGAGGTAAATCGATGCAATCGTATATCGCTCTGGATTGAGCAGGCAGGAACAATGGAATGAAAATTAACAATATAAATGCAAAAACAAGGGGGGGTAAAGAAAACGTAAACTGGACATGGTATTTCGGATTTAGGTTAAAGAATCAAGGGTTAAATTCTGATCTGCAATTTAACCCAATTTTCCAAATAAGCAAACCGTTCGCCAGAGGCTCCGCCTCGCAGCGGCTACCCTGTCTTCGACTTGCAAAAAAAAACACCCGCCCGGCGCCCACCGGATCCTTACCGCGCCATTTGCGTTTGCGCAAAATACCCCGCTCCCAGCAAACCCGCGCGGTTGCCCAGCACGGCCGCTTCGATCCGGACGCCGCGGCTGCAATCGGGCAGGGCCCATTTCAGGGATTCGGTCCGGACGGCTTCGATATAGGCCGGTCCGGACTCGGACAGTCCGCCTCCGATAATGACCATTTCAGGATTGAATACATTGATGTAGCCGCCGATCCCTTGCCCAAGTACCTGGGTGTGGTACCCAATGCAATCAACGGCGATGGGGTCGCCCTGGGCGGCTTGGTTGAATAGATATTTACCGTTCACGGATTCATCTTCCGTTTTTCTGGATAATTGCTTGTAGCGATCCACCAGCGCGGCCGCCGAGGCAAAATCTTCCCAATATCCCTGCCGGCCTTCGGATGAGAACGGGAAACAGCCCAACTCCGTGCCCGCAAAAAAATGCCCCCGGTACAACTCGCCGTTGACGATGATCGCCCCGCCGATCCCGGTGCCGACCGTGATGAAAACGGCGTTGCGGAGTTGTTCCTTCATGCCGAAACGAAATTCACCGAGCCCCATCAGGTTGGCGTCATTGTCGACAAAAACCGGCAAACCGGTCCTTTCTTTCAGGATTTCGCCCAAGGGCAGGCTCTCCCATTCGGGCAATTGAAATGCGCCGCCCTTGACCAGGCCGGTTTCCGAATCCACCAGTCCGGGCGTGCCGATTCCGATGGCCGATGCCGTCGGTTCCCGTTCCAGGGCTTCCAGGATGCATTCAACCAGGGCTTCAATGACGGCTTCTTTTGAGGTTGTCGGCGTCGGAGTCCGGCGGTTCCACAGCAGGTCGCCCCCCGGGTTGAGGAGGCCGTATTTGATGGCGGTGCCGCCCAGGTCGATGGAGATTACGGGGGACAAGGATAAAGGATAAAGGTTAAAGGTTAAAGGTTAAAGTGTAAAGGTTAAAGTGGGGTTACCATTTTCGGCGGCCGAGGGAGACCACGGTCGCATAGATGAACAGGGCGGTTACCGACAGGAAATAGATCATATCCCGGCTGTCCACCACGCCGCGACTGATGGAGCGGTAATGATCGTCGATGCCGAAGGATTGGATCAGGTCGTCGGATTTGCCGTAGAAAACAGGCAACTGGCTGAAATAGTACATGCCGTAATGGATCAGGAAACAGAGCAATGCAGCCAGGATAAAGGCCACGATCTGGTTGCTGGTCAGCGAGGAGGCCAGCAGGCCGATGGAAATGAAGATGCCGGCCAGCAGGAACAGGCCGAGGTACGAACCGACTGTAGCGCCTGAATCGATATTGCCTTTCGGAATGCCCAACTGGTATACGGTGATGTAATACAGCAGGGTAGGGATCAGCGCGAACGCCACCAGGGTAAGGCTGGCCAGGAATTTTCCCATCACGATCGATGTATCCGAAATCGGCCGGGTGGCCAGCAACTCAATGGTGCCGGATTGGGTTTCCTCTGCGAACGACCGCATGGTGACGGCAGGGATCAGAAACATGAAGATCAGCGGCGCCATCGTGAACAGTTGCTCAAGGGTGGCCACCCGGTAGTTCAGCAGGCTGGTATCCGGAAAGACGAACATGACCAACCCCAGGATCACCAGGAAAACCCCGACGGAGATATAACCGATGAGGGAACTGAAAAACGCGTTGATCTCTTTTTTATAAATACTCCACATTGCTGGGTTGGGTTATCTGGGTAAATACAGGGCATTTCGCTTGTTGAAAGCGGCGATCAACCGGTATCCCGCTTCCGGCGTGAGTTCCTGTGCGGTATTCGACAGCACTTTTTGCAATTCAGGGTCGCCGGCAGTCAGCCGCTTCAGGTTGCCGGCATCGGCAGGTGATATCTTCCCGGTGGTGAAATCCAGCACACGGGTTTGGGTTTCCCATTTCGGTCTGGACAGGTCGGCCGACCGGAAGGGGAGCCTGGTCAGCGGATTATAGGCCGTAATCGTCACCTTGTGATCCACCTTCTCTTCGAATTCGAAATAGCCGAGCCGGCCGACCGTCCGCAACTGCGCAAAAGCGGCAAAGGCGTGATCTTTTACCGGGACGGGCAGGTAAACCAATCCGTCGAGGCAAAGCGCCCAGATGTTGTCCAGGTCGATGGCAACGGCGCCCGTATCCGACTTAACGGCCAGGTAATCCGATTTGGTGATCAGCGTTTCCGCATTGGTGACGATGCGGCCTTCCAGTTGTGCCACAGGGATTTCCGGCTGGCCTGCGCACAATTCGCGAAAGCCGAAATAGACCCCGTCCTTGAACCGGAAATCGTCCGTCAGAAGGACGCTGTCCGGTTGAGCGGTCACGGTTTTCAGACACAAAACCGACAGGCAGATGAAATAAAGCAGTCGCATCACTTAGCCTCTTTTTTGCCCTTTGCAGGAGCTGTTTTCTCGGCGGTCAGGGAGCGGAAGACCTCTTCCATTTCCAGCTCTTCCATCCGCATTTCGAGCAGGATGAGCTTGTTTTCAACGGCAAAATTAAAAACGGAGGGCCTCACATCCTGGTCGCCGGCAGCATCAAGCCGCCATTTGGTCCCACCCACGGAAACGGCCTTGATCACCCCGGGAATCTCCTGCAATTTGTCGGCCGTCGTTTTCCCGGTGAATTCCACCATCACGGACTGGCTGCCCTGGAGCCGGGAGGTCAGATTGCGGATGGGGTCGTTGGCCACAATGCGGCCTTTATTGATGATCACCACCCGGTCGCAGATGGCCTGTACCTCCTGCATGATATGGGAGGAAAAAATGATGGTTTTCTCTTTGCCCAGGTCCTTGATCAATGCCCGGATCTCGGCCAGCTGGTTGGGATCGAGCCCGGAGGTGGGTTCGTCGAGGATGAGCACCGGCGGGTTGTGGAGCAATGCCTGGGCCAGCCCCACCCGTTGACGGTAGCCTTTGGACAAGGCGCGGATGGGCTTGTGCTGTTCGCGTTCGAGCCCGGTGAGCGCGATCATCTCGCCGACCCGTTGGCCCGCGTTGGACAATTTATGCAAGCCGGCGATGAATCCCAGGTATTCCCGGACGTACATGTCCACATACAGCGGGTTGTTCTCCGGCAGGTAACCGATATGCTTGCGCACTTCTTCCGAACTTTCTGCGATATCGAAACCGCACACGCTGACCTCGCCTTCTGTCGGCGGGATGAAGCAGGAAATGATCTTCATCGTGGTAGACTTTCCGGCGCCGTTGGGCCCCAGGAAGCCGAGCACCTCGCCGGGCCGGGCCTCAAAGCTGATCTCATCGACAGCCCGCTGCGATCCGTAGGTCTTGGTTAATTGACTGACTTTTACAGACATTGATTCTTCTTATTCCCGGGTTTAAAACGCAGCATGCTGCAGTTTCGTGTTAAAACGCCCAAACTAAACTACCGGGCAAAATCAGCAAGTCGGACGCAATGTGCTGAGCGAAGTCGAAGCCCCACTCCCTTGCCATCCGACAAATCTCCGAATTTTATTTTATTTCCGGAAACGGGGATCGCGGATTGAATCAATTGGTTCGATTGTTCGATTGTTCGATTGTTCGATTGATCCGATTGTTCGATTGCCGGCGTCCGTCAATTGGTCAGGCCAATTGAATCATCCGGATCAATCCAAGAATCGGATCAATCCAAAAATGAGGTTTTTCCCATTTCCCGCCCAAAACGCCCCATTTTCACCTGTTCAGCGACCATTTGCTAATTTTGTCGGTCGGAGTTTGAAATTAGTTTAGCAAATATGGGCATGTTTCCGAACGAAAGCTCTAACTTTGGCCCCGATTTTCCAACCTCCAGGTTCAAATTGCAATTACCCCCAAAAACCACCAAAGGGTTGTTTCGGCCCGTCGGATGCAATAAAGCAACCGACACGGCAGTTTGAACTGTCGGTTACTGCGCCTGTAGCCTTGAACGGCGTTCAATGAACAGCCTGAATTAACATGGAGATGGATTAAAACGGCTTCAAAGGCGCCAATTCCACGAAGTATTTTGGCACTAAATCATTAACGAGTCATTCGTTGAAAAGACGACCTACCACGTCCGGGATGCTGTATTACCGGGCTGCCGGCGGCTTTGTCTCCGGTGTAGCCTTTCAGCGTCCAAACGTGTCGTGTTGTTTCCTGCAACATTTGGTCGTTAAGTCCTTATGATTAAACTGAAACTGTAGCATATGCTGCTTTTGGCACACTTAAAATTGCAGGTCTCAAAAACACGTCCCATGAATAAATGGTGTTTACTCCCTTGCCTTGTGCTCGCCGCTTTCGGCATGAAAGCTCAACAGCTTTCCCTGTTTACCCAATACCGGGAAAACGCAACCCTCATAAATCCCGCCGCCATGGAAGCCGACTTCCTTGCAACAGGCAGCAACATGACCTTCGGGGCCTCTTACCGGGCCCAGTGGGTAGGGCTCAGCGGCGGCCCCCGGACACAGACCTTCCGGGGCTCTTACGTCAACACTGAATTCAGCGGCGTTACCTTCCTCGCCGGCGGCCACCTCATCAATGACCGTACCGGCCCCACCGGCTTTACCGGCCTGTACGGGCGCATCGGCGGGGTCATCGGCGGCGACCCCGAATACAGCGGTCTGGCTTTTGCCATCAGCGGCGGTCTGGTGCAGTTCCGGGTAGACGCCGACAAGGTGTCCCTCCGCGATCCGGGCGACGTGGTCGGCAGCCAGGATCAAACCCAGCTTTTTCCCGACGTCGGCCTCGGCGTGTATTACTACCAGACAGTCGGCGACGGCAACATGTTTTATACCGGCCTTTCCGTGCCCCAGGTCTTTGGTCTTGACCTGACCTTCCAGGACGAGAACGGCGACTTTTTCATCAAACGGGTCCAGCACATTTACGGCATGGCCGGCTATTATAAGTTTTTCGATAACGACAGTTACCTCGAAACCTCCATGTGGCTGAAGTATGCCGGCGGCGCGCCGATTAACGCGGACCTTAACCTGCGCTACCAGACCCCAAGCAGCATTTGGCTCGGCGCCGGGGTCTCTACAGGCAGTAACTTCCACCTTGATGCCGGATTCTTCCTGGGTGATAACGCCGGGTTGGACAACATCATTAAAGTGGGTTACGGTTTCGACTATTCCTTCAGCTCGTTCGGGCCGACTGCCGGCAGTACCCACGAGATCAACCTTACTTTTTCTTTTGAACGTTAATCCAAAATCAGCCATAGTCCCATGAAAGTGCAGTCCACCATTCCCAAAGCTTTCATTTCTATGAAAAAAATCTGGCTTTTCCTGGCTTTCGGCCTGGTAGCTCACCTCACCGCCTGGGCGCAACCAACCATCATATTTCCTGTTGGCTCCGTTTCGACCACCGGTGAAACCTGCGTCGATGTGAAAGTCATTGACTTCACCGATATTTTGTCCATGGACATCACCATTCAATGGGATCCGGCCATCATCTCGTTTTCCCAGGTCTCGGGGTTTGTGCTCGAAGACCTGGACGCCGGCGACTTTGATCTGTCGAATGCCGCCAACGGCTCGATCCGGCTCAACTGGTCGAACCTCGTCAACGGCAATCCGCAGAACTGCAGCCAGTCCGGTACGGTAGGCGTTACCCTCGATGATATGATGGGCGCTAATCCGCAGACCATTTTTCAGATCTGCTTTACCAGTACCGGAGCCTACGGCGGGCTGACCTCCATCGGCTTCGATCCCAATATTACCCCGCATGTCACCCGGGTCAATACGGCCTGCAACAACATCGGCGCCTTCAGCCAAAACGGCCTTCTGGCAGTCGATGTGCGCCCGCTGACCGTCAAGGTTTCGGATGAGACCGGCAACGCCGGCGACCTGGTTTGCGTAGACGTCGCCGTAAGCGGTTTCGACGCCATGCGCACCATGCAGTTTTCCCTGAACTGGGACCCCAACGTCCTCCAGATCCAGAGCGTGATTCCCAACGACAATATCCCCGGAAACGGCATCGGACGGTACGGCTTTAACCAGCCGCCCAACCTGCCCAACGGGGTCATGACCATTTCATGGGATTATTTCATACCCGGGGAACCCCCTGTTACCTTACCCGACGGGACGGTGTTTTTCCAGGCCTGCTTCCTCATAACAGGCCCCTGCGAATCGGCAACCGCCATCCAGATCACGGGCAATCCCACTCCGGTGGAAGTCACCAACGAAGTGGAAGCCGGTTTCAGCATACCGACCTCGTTCCAGTCGGGCAGCATTATCGCCAACGACTGCACCCCGACCGGCCTTCAACTGGTGGCCGACTGCGGCGCGCCGGTCCAGATCAATGACGAATTCTGCGTTGACATCAACGTCGGGAATAACTACCAGAACATCACCGACCTTTCGTGTCTGATCAACTGGAATACCAACCTCATCGAATTTGTTTCCGTTCAACCCGTCGCGCCCACCTGGGGCGTAGGCGACTTCATCACGAACAATACGGCCAACGGCATCCTGGGGGTCGATTATGAAATTTCGGCCGGCCAGAACCGAACCCCCGGTTCAACCCTGTTCCGCGTCTGTTTCAAGGTGATCGGCCTGGGCGGCGACGCACCCATATTCATCACCACACCGGCCATCGCCCGGGTGAACAACGGCCCCAACATCGGCATCAACCCGTCCAACTGCGCGGTGAACATCATACAGCCGCCGGGGGTAGCCCTCAGCGTGTCGGATGCCGCCGCCGAACCCAATGGGGAAGCCTGCGTGGACGTCAGCGTGGCCAACTTTGAAGAGATCACCAACTTCCAGTTCTCCATGGCCTGGGACAATATCGCCAACTTCAACTTTATCGATATCCGGGACATCAACATCCCGGGCGGCAGTCTGGCCAATTTTAATACCGGCGGTTCCGGCAGCGGATCGCTTTTCTTTGATTGGGATGCACCGGGTGGAACCCCCGTTACCCTACCGGATGATCAGGTCATTTTCAGGGTCTGTCTCCAGCCGGTCGGGCCACCCCAAACCTGCGACGACTTCCTCATCGTCGATTTTCCGCTGATCACGGAAGCCATCAGCGCCGGCTCCAACGGCGAGAACATCGGCATCATCTCCAGCAATGGAGAGGTCTGCACCCTTTTCCCCGAAGGCTACGGCGTCATCATTCCGGAGATCGAAGGGGATCGCCAGGATACGGTCTGCATTCCGATCAAAGTGGCTTCGTTTGACAACATCGTCTCCACCAATTTCAGCATTAACTGGGATCCCAGTTCGCTGGAATTTATCAACTACAACAATACCGGCGCCTGGCCGGGGCTTACCGCCGCCAACATCACGGACAATACGCCGGTCGGCCTGCTGACGGTCAACTGGAACGGGGGCTCTCCGACGGCTATCCCGGATTCCACTACGGTCCTGGAACTCTGTTTCAAACTCATCGGACCGGTCAAGGATTGTTACCCGGTCGCGGTGAATGAGACCCCGGCGGCTACCGTGCAAACAGCCAACGGCCAGGGCAGCCTGATCGCCGACAACGGCGAGATTTGCATCAACGATAAGTTCATCATCGAAGATGTGATCATTACCCCGGCTTCCTGCCCCGACGCCTGCGATGCGAAGGTAGAACTGGTCGTCTCCGGCGGTGAAGGCTTCGTAGGTACCACCTGGTTGACCCAGCCGCAGATCTTTACGCCGCTCATGGCGCAGAACCTCTGCCCGGGAACAGTCAACTTCCGCCTGTTCGACACCAGCAACCCGGTTCTGATTGACGAATTCAGCGTAGAAGTGCCGGTCACAACCGACCTTCCCGTAGCACTGGCCAACGACGGCATGGATGAGATATTGGGTTGTAACCCGCCGACCGTCCTGCTGAACGGCAGCGGATCGGATGAGGCGACGCACTCCTACCAATGGTATTATATTGCCAACAATCAGAAAATCGCCCTTGGACAAGGCACCAAAAATGTGGTGGCCGTAACGACCGGTCCCCACATCCTGGAAGTCACCCGCGATTCAACAGGGTGTACGGTAGCGGATACCATCATGGTGACGCCGCCGGTACTGCCCGAGGCCGATGCCGGTACGGATCAGGACTTCACCTGCCAGAGCGAGACAGTGCAATTGACCGGCTCGGGCTCCAACGACCAACCCGTCAGCTACCTCTGGACGCCGATCGGGTCGGGCGCTATTGTGCCGGGCGAAGAAACTACGCTGACCCCGAATGTAACCGAGCCGGGCATGTACCAGCTCCAGGTCAAATATACCGTCACCCAATGCGTCGCCCTCGATACGGTGGTCATTGACGACGTCAGGATCATACCCTCCGCCCAGGCGGTGGAAAGCGAGAAATTGCTGGATTGCATCGGTACGCCGGCTGACTTCGAGGCCGACGTCTTCAACAACGACGGCCTGAACGTCACCTACGAATGGTACGACAACCAGAACAACCTTGTCGGCAACGGCACCTCCTTCTCCACGACCACGCTGGGCGAATACTACCTGATCGTGACCGAGCAGACTTCCAATTGCATGGCGATGGATACGGTGTACGCCAACCCCAACGCAGATTATCCGGAAGTAAACCTGGCGGAGGCGGATGACATCACCTGCATGCTCAGCGAGGTCGGGTTATCCGCCACAGTCGCACCCGAGGTTACCAGCTTCACGGTCAACTGGACGGCTGCCAACGGCGGCTCGCTGCAACCCGGAACGGAAATGAGCCTTACGCCGGTCGCGTTGTCCGCGGGGGATTACACCGTTGCTGTTACCAACGTGGACAATAGCTGTACGACGGAAATGACGCTCACGGTCGGTGAGAATATGGATACCCCCAACGCTGAAGCGGGGGAAGCAGCTACCCTGACCTGTACCCAAGGTACAGCCTCGCTCAGCGGTGCGGGGTCTTCCGAAGGCGCTTTTGATTATGAATGGACGGACGAAGACGGCATGGTCGTCGGAACGGCCCTGGAAACAACCGTCTCCTCGGCAGGGAAATACTTCCTGAAGGTCACCGACCAGGTGAACGGCTGCTTCAAAATCGACAGCGTTATGGTGGATGCACCGGCTAACCTGCCGGACGTCAGCCTGGCCATCACATCGCGTACGTTGACCTGCGACAGCACAACGGTAACGGAATCCGCCGCGGTTTCCAACCTGGCCCCTGAGTTCACCATTCTCTGGACGGCCTCCAACGGCGGCCATATCGTCGGCGCTGCCGACCAATTGAGCATCACAGCCGACATGGCGGGCACATACACCCTGACGGTGACCAACCCGGCCAACGAATGTTCGGGAACTGCCGAACTGATCGTTGATGAAAACATGACGGCGCCTGCCGCTGAAGCGGGCCCTGCAACCGTAGATCTCACCTGCCTCGCACCCACCGTAACCCTGGATGCCTCCGCTTCAACGGCTGGCGTGACCGTGGAATGGTCGGATATCCCCGCGCCGGATAATACCCAGCCGATGGTCGACGTGACCGCACCGGGCATCTATACCCTGACCGTGACTGACCCCAATAACGGTTGTACGGCAACGGACCAGATCGAAGTGAAAGCGAACAACGAAGCCCCGGAAGTCACCTTCGGTACGGTTGATGCGATCGATTGTGCCAATGGTCAGGTGACGTTGAACCCGACCATCACCACTGCCGGTACAGACCTGGCCATTACCTGGACCGGCCTGGACGGCGGTACGCCTACGCCGAACAATGCTGCACAAACAACCGTCACGACCGGCGGCAAATACGAGATCCTGGTGGTGAATAACCTGACCGGTTGCGAATCCAAAGATACCGTTACGGTGGAAGACCTGCAGGATCCGCCTGTGATCCAGTTCGTTACACCGGAATCCTTCAAGTGCAGCAGTTCAACCGTGTCCATCGACGCATCCGGAACGGGCAACACGGCTGATTTCAGCTCGATTGTGTGGACTACGGCTGACGGCGGTACGATCACCCCGGCGACGGGCAGCCTGAACGTGTCCGTCAGTGCGGCCGGTACCTATACCCTGACCGTCAAGCGCGCGGACAACGGCTGCGAAGCCACCCAGCAGGTCGTTGTCGCAGCCGATCAGGATACGCCGGTTGCCAATGCCGGCGCCGATGTGGACCTCAACTGCGGTCAGACCGGCACCCTCGACGGGTCGCAGTCCACCAGCCAGTTCACCATCCAGTGGACCGGTCTGAACGGCGCTGCCAACCCCACCCCGGCAACCAGCCTGACACCGACCATCAGCGCGGCCGGCACTTACCTGCTGACCATATCGAATACGGCCAACGGCTGTGTAGACAAGGATACCGTGGTTGTAAGCCTCCTGTTGCCGCCGGCCGCCAATGCGGGCGCGGATCAGTCCATTTGCGGCGATATGGCCCTGTTGTCGGCCAACCTGCCGACCGGGACGACCGGCGCCTGGACGACTTCGGGATCAGCGACGCTGGGTTCCGCATCGGCCAATGAAACGGACGCCAGCGACCTGGAAGGCGGCGACAACAAGTTCGTCTGGACCCTCTCCGCGCCGGGCTGCCCTGATTACAGCAGCGATGAAATGAGCGTCGTGGTAGAGGAAGCCCCGGCCGCATTTGACGATATCCTGACCATTCCGGCCGACAAGCGCACGGGCGCCGTCAACCTGGTAGTCAATGATGTGTTGACCAATGCAGGTCAATGGGAAGTGACGCTTTTGAACCAACCTGAGATCGGCGTTGTTGACAGTTTAAAGAACGGTCAGTTGTTCTTCAGCGTGCCGAGAGGAGCGTCGGGTCAGGTCGTCCTCAATTACGAGATCTGCAACCTGGATTGTCCCGACCTTTGCGCAACGGCCAAAGTGACCATCAGCATCAACAATGACGGCTTCGTTCCGGAAACGCCGAACACGATCACGCCGAACGGCGACGGTCTCAACGATTTCTTTGTCTTTGACGACCTGATCACCAGCACGCCGGATCAATTCCCGGATAATGAGCTGATCATTTTCAACCGCTGGGGCGATATCGTGTACCAGGCCAAACCCTACCACAACGATTGGGACGGCGTAGGCGAAAGCGGTCAGGAATTGCCCCAGGGAACTTACTATTACATCCTCCGCCTCAACATTGCAGAGGGTGTGATCTACAGAGGTGATATTACCATTGTGAAGTAATAAAGAACTAGCAGTTTTCAAACTATCTCAGCGCTCCTCTCCCGTTTTGCGGGGAGGAGCGTTATTTTTTTCCTCCGTTTGCAAAACCGCTGAGCGGAAGGAACTTTTCGGGGGAGGCCGGCGTTATCCCCTATTCAAATCCAATCCGACATGTCGATTCGTTCTGCTGCAAAAGCCATCATCATCCACGAAGGCCGCTTGCTGGTCAATGTTTACGAAAATGAAAAAGGGATCCATTACGCCTTGCCGGGCGGCGGCCAGGACAAAGAGGAGACCCTGCGCGAAGCCGTGGTCCGGGAATGCCGGGAAGAGATCAACTGCGCGGTTGAGGCCGGCGAAATGCTGTTCGTCCGGGAGTACATCAATACCCGGTTGAAAAATTGCGAAGGGATCGAAGCGTTCCACCAGATCGATCATTTTTTTCGCTGCCGGTTGCTGCCCGGCCATCAACCGGCGATGGGCCCGGGCGCCGATCAAAACCAGGTCGGGATTGACTGGCTGCCGCTGGAAAGATTGCAGGAAGCCCGCTTTTTTCCGGCGGCCCTGATCCCGTGGCTGGCGGACCTGGACGCCGTTGAGCGGCCGGTGTATCTCGGGGCGGTGGATTAGGTAAATTGATTATATTTGCTTTGATATATTTTAAAAGATCAAGTTAATTATCTTTTGCCTGTGTTTCATTCCTTTTGCGAAACGCTCCGTCGCAATGAGGTTGAATTGATGCGCTTGATCGCCAGGGAAGAAGCTCAAAAACAAAGTCCGGAGATTAAGGTTTTTATGGATGATTTTGAAATTCAGCTCCGGAATTGGCAAGCCAGATTAACGTGAGAGGTTATGCCATAAATCCTTACATTTACGACAAAACCAACAAAATGACAAGACTCTCCCTTTCCATCCTGACGGGGGCATGCCTCCTGTATACACTCGCTGCAACTGCGCAATTATCGGTTTCCAACCTGTTGACGGAAAATAAAGTCAATCCGATCGGACTGGATGAAGCGGTTCCGCGCCTGACGTGGCAATTGAAGACCGAATCGCGCGGCGTCCTGCAAACCGCTTACGAAGTCCGGGTTGCCGAGGATGCGGACAACCTTCAGAAAGGCAAAAAGCTCACCTGGTCCTCGGGTAAAGTAGCCACCGATCAATCCGTTATGACGCCCTACGGCGGACCGGCCGTACAGCCCGGAAAGCGCTATTACTGGCAGGTGCGGGTCTGGGATAACCTCGGCAACACTTCGGCGTGGAGCGCGCCCGCTTACTGGCAAACCGGCCTGATGGCCCCCTCCGGCTGGAAGGCGACCTGGATCGGCCCCGGTTATCAGGAAGATACCATCAACCAGGCGAGCCCGTATTTCCGAAAGGCCTTCAGCATCCGCAAAAAGATCAGCCGGGCTACCGCTTATGTCACGGCGCACGGCATGTACGAAGCCCGGATCAACGGCAAAAAGGTGGGTGACGCCTGCCTGACGCCGGGCTGGACGAGCTACAACAACCGCCTGCAATACCAGGCCTATGATGTCACGCCGATGCTGGTGCAGGGCGCCAATGCCGTCGGTGCGCTATTGGGCAACGGCTGGTACCGGGGCTATATCGGCTTCTCCGGCCAGCGGAATTTTTACGGCAAGGATATCGCCCTGTTGCTCCAGCTGGATATCCAATACGCCGACGGCTCTGCCGAGTCCATCGTTTCGGACGGGACCTGGAAATCCTCCACCGGCGCCGTTCAGCTGTCCGAGATCTACAACGGTGAAACAATCGATGCCAGGCAGGAAAAGGCCGGCTGGGATGCGGCCGGTTATGACGACTCCGGCTGGTCGGGGGTAAAGACCGCAGGTAAAGATGTATCCGCGCTGGTGGCTACCGAAAACGAGCCCGTCCGGAAACACGAGACCTTCAAACCGGTAGCTGTCACCGTAACCCCGGAAGGCGACCATGTGATCGATTTCGGCCAGAACCTGGTCGGGTGGGCTCAACTGCGGATCACCGGCCAGGCAGGGCAAAAGATCGAGATATATCATGCCGAAGTGCTGGATAAGGACGGCAATTTCTATACCGAAAACCTCCGCGCCGCCAAACAGCAGGATACCTACATCCTGAAAGGCGGAGGTGAAGAGTTCTTTGAACCCCATTTTACGTTCCAGGGATTCCGCTACATCAAGGTGGAAGGCTTCTCCGGTGAGTTGAAACCCGAGCATTTCACCGCCGTCGCCCTGTATTCGGATATGGAACCGACCGGGAGTTTTCGCTCCAACCACGCCCTGCTCAACCAGCTGCAGCACAATATCCAGTGGGGTCAGCGCGGCAATTTCCTGGATGTGCCCACCGATTGCCCGCAACGCGACGAGCGGCTGGGCTGGACAGGCGACGCGCAGGCCTTTTCCCGTACGGCCACCTTCAATATGCACGTCCATAACTTTTTTGCCAAATGGCTCAAGGACGTCGCCGCCGATCAACTGGATAACGGCGCCGTGCCGTTCGTGATCCCCAACGTACTGGGCCAAGGCGCCGTGGCCTCTGCCGGCTGGGCCGATGCCGCTACGATCATTCCCTGGAACATGTACCTGGCTTACGGGGATAAGAAGATCCTGGAAAACCAGTTTGACAGCATGAAAAAATGGGTGGATTTCATGTCCGCCAACAGTACCGGCGACCTGTGGAACAAGGGGTTCCATTTCGGGGATTGGCTCTTCTACCGGCCGTTTGACGACAACGACGGCCGCTCGGCTGTGACCGACAAATACCTGATCGCCCAGTGTTTCTATGCCCATTCCACCCAGCTGCTGGTCAATGCGGCCCGGGTGCTCGGCAAAAAAGCGGAAGAAACCCGGTACGGCGCCTTGCTGAAGCGGATCAAGGATGCCTTCATGAAAGAATACGTAACCCCGAACGGCCGGCTGCTTTCGAGTACCCAGACGGCTTATGTGCTGGCCCTCAATTTCGATATGTTGCCGGAAAACCTGCGGGCGGAAACGGCTCAAAGGCTCGTCGACAACATCAAGGCCTACAACAACCACCTGACCACCGGCTTCCTGGGGACGCCCTACCTTTGCCATGTCCTCACCCGGTTCGGATATGCCGACGTGGCTTATACCCTGCTCATGCAGGATTCCTATCCATCCTGGCTCTACCCCGTGAAAATGGGCGCCACTACCATTTGGGAGCGCTGGGACGGCATCAAACCCGACGGCACATTCCAGACCCCCGGCATGAACTCCTACAACCACTACGCCTACGGCGCCATCGGCGACTGGATGTACCGCGCCATTGCGGGCATCGATACCTACGAGGACGGGCCCGGGTACAAACATATCCGGATAGAACCCCATATCGGCGGCGGCCTCACCCAGGCGGCAGCCGAACTCAAAACCTACTACGGCTCCGTGGCTTCAGCCTGGAAACTGGAAGGCGGGAAGACGATGCTCGATGTCAACGTTCCGGCCAATACCACCGCCAGGATCCTGTTGCCGGTAACGGCAGAAGGGAGCGTGATGGAAAGCGACCTGCCGCTGAATAAAGTATCGGGTCTGAAAGTGACCGGCATGAAGGACGGGGTTCTTGAAATGGAAGCCGGATCGGGTACCTACCGGTTCAGCTGGTAACCATTTGGATGATCATCCTATGGAGTTGATCAAAAATACAAGACAGACAGCCGATAAAACGGCAATCATAGCCCGCAACCGGGCATACACCTACGGTGAATTGTTGGACCAGTCGGTTCGATTTGCCGGCTGCCTGCTCGAAGGGCGGCCTGATCTGGAAGAAACCCGGGTCGCGTTTATGGTAGACCCCGGCTTTGATTATGTTTGCGTTCAATGGGGGATCTGGCTGGCAGGCGGCATTGCGGTGCCGCTGTGTACGACCCACCCGCTGCCTTCCTTGCGTTATACCATCGAAGATACAGGGGCGGAGATCCTGGTCGCTTCCGGTGCCTATGCCGACTTGTTGGCGCCGTTGATCGCCGAAGAAGGGCTGCGGCAGATATCGCTGGAGGAAGAAGGGGAAATTCCGGTTTCCCTTCCCGAAATCGGGCCGGAAAGACGGGCCATGATCCTGTATACCAGCGGGACGACCAACCTGCCCAAAGGGGTGGTCACGACGCATTCGAACCTTGAGAACCAGATCGCTACACTTATTGACGCCTGGAAATGGACGGAACGGGATCGGATTCTCTGCGTGTTGCCGCTGCACCATGTCCATGGGATCATCAATGTGGTGAGTTGCGCCTTGTGGGCGGGGGCTTCTGTCGAGTTTTTGCCTTCTTTTTCACCGGAAGCCGTCTTTGAGGCGTTTGAGGCCGGCAGGATCAATATTTTCATGGCTGTGCCTACGATTTATTTCAAACTGATCGCCTGGTGGGAGGTACAATCCGTGCAGCGACAGAAAAACATCAGCGCATGCCTGCGGAATTTCAGACTGATGGTCTCCGGGTCGGCGGCGCTCCCGGTTTCTGTTCTCGAAAAATGGAAAAAAATCAGTGGCCATACCCTGCTGGAACGATACGGCATGACGGAGATCGGCATGGCGATCAGTAATCCTTACCATGGTGAAAGGCGCCCCGGTTTTGTCGGCATGCCGCTGCCCGGTGTGGACATCCGGCTGGCAGATGAAAAGGATCAACCGGTCGGGACAGATCAACCCGGGGAGATCCAGGTGAAAGGCGGAAACGTTTTTCTGGAATACTGGCATAAACCGGAGGCCACCAGGGAATCCTTTACGGCCGACGGCTGGTTCCGGACCGGAGATATGGCGGTTCTGGAAGACGGATACTACAAGATACTCGGCCGCAATTCGGTGGATATCATCAAATCCGGCGGATACAAGATCTCCGCGCTCGAAATCGAAGAGGTTCTGCGTCAATACCCCGGGGTGAGGGATTGCGCTGTAACGGGATTATCCGATGAAGAGTGGGGGGAGGTTGTTGCAGCAGCGATCGTTGCGGCGCCCGGCCTGAATCTGGATAACCTGAAGAACTGGCTGCGTGAACAGTTACCGGCTTACCGGTTGCCGCGCAGATTTATCCTGCCTGACGACCTGCCCCGGAATGCGATGGGCAAAGTGGTCAAAGGTGAGGTGAAAAAACTTTTTCAGGATATTACGTAACGCAAAAACTTGAAATGATGAACTTCTGGATCGCTTTTCCTTTCTGGTTCATGTTTGTCCTCTTGGGGTTGAATACCTGGCTGGTCCTGCGCAGGCGGGGTAGAGGGTGAAAGGGGGGCATTGCTTCATTGTTTCATTGCTGGGCATCCGTTGTAGCTTCGACTTCGCTCAGCTACCGGGCCTGACAACTGACCCCCACCTCCGGTGAAACTGCGGCGGGCGGAGACTGACAACTGACAACCGGCCATCACATACCGGCCCTACAGGCCGGAAACGTAAAATGGCAACCCGGATGCTACCGACATAGCGGACCTGACGGCCCGCACGGTCGTTGTAGCTTCGACTTCGCTCAGCTACCGGGCCTGACAACTGACAACTGACAACTAAAAATGTCCTACCTGCAACAACACGGCATTACGCTCCTGTTCATCGCCTTGTACGTCGGTGTGATCATTTACATCGGCTGGGTATTCCAGAGAAGAGCGTCCAAAGGGGTGAAGGAGTATTACCTGGCGGAGCGTAAAATCCCCGGATGGGTGGTTTCGCTGGCGTTCTTTTCCACTTTCATCAGCACAAGTACGTATATCGGGCAGGCCGGAGAATCATTCAGGTTCGGCTTGTCGTGGGCTTATGTCGCGTTGATCTGGGTGGTATTTTGCATCATATCCTGGCAATTGATGGCCCCCCGAATGCGCAGGCAGTCCATAAGGCTGCAATCCCTGACGGTGCCGGATTATTTCCATTTGCGATACCGCAGCAACTTTTCCAGGGGCATCCGCGTATTATCCTCCGCCATAATCCTGTTTGCCACTTTGTGGTATATGACCGGGATAGCCAAAGGGTGCGCCCACCTCCTCCATTCCGTTCTCGACCTGGATTACGGCGCCGGCGCGTTTATTCTGATCTTCTTTACCTGTGCCTATACCATTGCCGGGGGCATGTACGGGGTAATGTGGACGGATGCTGTTCAAGGAGTCCTCATGTTCGGTGTGGCCGTAGTGATGTTATGGGTGCCTTTTGCCTATGTCGGCGGATGGAACGAAATGATGGTGCGGCTGGCTGATCTTCAACACCCGGACAAGGGAGGGAGCCCCATTGGGGACGGGATGCTGGTCATGGGCAGTCTGGCGACGCTGTTCTATATCTTAGCCATCGGATTTTCCATCGGGATGAAACAGATCTCGGATCCCAAGCTGATCATCCGTTTTTATTCCATCAGGGACAAGGCCAGCATGCGGTTTGCCATGATCTGGACGCCGGTGTTTTTGGGTGTTTCCCTGATCTGTGTGATGTGCGTAGGGGCGTTTGTTCACGGCATGGTCGGCCAGGAAGAGGCCGCCTATCTGATCGGACATACGGACGAAGTGGTGGGTGTGATGTTTGCGAAATTGAACAACCAATGGGTAAGCGGGATCTGCATGATGGGGTTATTTGCCGCCGGAATGTCTTCATTGGCCTCGGTAACCCTGATTGCGGGTACGTCCATTGTCCGGGATATCTGGCATGTCTGGAAACCGATGACCGACAAGGCGATGGTCAGCCGGACGAAGGTCAGCATGGTGTTGTACTGCGTTATCGTATTTCTTTTCACCCTGTATCCGCCTGCGGGCGTCGTGGAAATGTCTTCTTTTGCCGGTTCGGTCTTTGCCGCCAGTTTTTTTCCAACCATTTTCGGCGGGCTCTATTTCCGTTGGGGAACGGACCTCGGCGCTATTTCCTCTATGGTTGCGGGGGTTGCGGTCAACCTGATCTGGCGCTTCGGCATCCGTTTTTCTGTGGCGGGAATGGAACAGGTCCACGAGATCTTCCCGGCTTTTTTGCTTTCCCTGGTCGTGTATATCCTGGTTAGCAAACGGACAGCCGGCCGGAAGCCGGATGAAGAACACCTGGCGCTTGTTTTCGGAGAAGAAGACTGAAGCCGCCAATCAAAAAAATCCCCCCGGATCATCACGACCCGGAGAGATTTTTTTTTCGATTCCTCGATTCCTCAATTCCTCGATTCCTCAATTCCTCGATTCCTCAATTCCTC
>CALMYQ010000122.1 GCA_937873655.1 uncultured Lewinella sp.
AAGTCGTAAGTGGTAAGTCGTAAGTGGTAAGTCGTAAGTGGTAAGTCGTAAGTGGGCATCTACCGGGGCCCGGTCCGGAGAGGCGGAATTTCCTGTTTCCTCATGATCTTCCGCCTCTTCCTATTTAACATTGCAACACAACCGTTTAAGTCATTTAAAAAAGCGCCTGACATTGAATAAATCTATTATCTGTTTTTTCCTGCTCACCGGGCTGGTAACCGGCTGCAAAAGCGCCCAAAAAAACACTTCATCCGCCATGGACCAGAAGGGTAAAAATGCCGTACAATTCGTAGGGAATCCTGCGGAGAAAAAGGTCGACGTGCTGATCGACGGCAGCTTGTTTACCAGCTATATCTATCCGGATAATATAGCCAAACCGACGCTGTATCCGCTCATTACCTCCACCGGAAAAAAGCTGACCCGCGGATTCCCGCTCGATCCGCAGCCCGGCGAGCGGTTCGACCATCCGCACCACGTCGGTTTCTGGTTGAACTACGGGGACGTCAACGGATACGATTTCTGGAACAACTCCTTCAGCGAACCCGAAAATCATAAGTTCGGCGTGATCCGCCACGAAAAGGTCGTCCGGACCGACGGCAAGAAGGGGCTGCTGGAGGTCAAAGCCAAATGGGTGTCCGGCGATCAGGAAGACCTCTTGTCCGAGTCCACTCAATTTTATTTTTCAGCCTCCGGCAATACGCGGCGGATCGACCGCTTTACGACCCTCACCGCCCTGACGGATGTCACCTTTAACGACAACAAGGAAGGCCTTATCGGCATCCGCGTGATCCGCGCACTGGAACTGCCCTCCGGTTCACCTGAATTTTACCTCGGCGCCGACGGGAAGCCGATGAAGGAAAAGGCGGTGAACAACGAAGGCGTAACCGGCAACTACCTCAGCAGCGAAGGCCTCACAGGCGGCGGCGTATGGGGAACGCGCGGCAAATGGATGTACCTGTACGGCCGCCTGGATGGCGACCCGGTCTCCCTCACCCTGATCGATCACCCCGGCAATGTCGGGTATCCCACCTATTGGCACGCCCGCGGGTACGGCTTGTTCGCAGCCAATCCGCTCGGGCAGAAAATCTTTTCGGAAGGCAGGGAAGAACTGAACTTCAGCCTGAAGAAAGGCGAGTCCGTCACCTTCCGGTACCGGCTTCTGGTACAGGGCGGCAGCGGCTTGTCAAAGGAAGAGATCGACCGGTCTTTTGAGGAATTTTCCGAAAAATAAAGATATCCGATAATGAGCATCCGCCTCCTGTTCTTACTGTCCATATTCAGCCTGTCCACCCTTTCAGCCCAGGAAAAGGCCCCGAAGTTGCGGTCCATTTTCAACGGCAAAAACCTGAAAGGATGGGCCGTCCCCGATAACAATATCTGGTGGACGGTATCTGACGGCGTTTTGTCGGTCAGGAACGATGAAAAACTGACCGGCTCCATCCTCTGGACAAAGAAATCATTCAAAGATTTTGTTGTTCAGCTGGATTTCAAGTTCGGCGACGGCACCGTGGATTCCGGCATATTCATGCGCGGCGACGGTGAAGACGCACCGCAGGTCCAGATCGGCATTTCCGGCTCCTTGAAGCGCGACATGACGGCCTCGCCTTATGTGCCGGGCAAAGGCTATCCCGTGGAAGCCGAAAGGGTAAAGGAATTGCTGAAGCCCGACGACTGGAACACCCTCCGCGCCGAAGCCAAAGGCAATGTCTACACCGCCTGGCTGAACGGCGAAAAGGTCATGACCTACACCCTTGAAAACGCCAGGCTGGAAGGCCCCGTCGGCCTGCAATTGCATCCCGGCAAGGAAATGTCCATTGATTTCAGAAACATCCGAATGGCGAAACGCCCGTGAAATTAATTCAATTTCGAGATTTTTCGATTGCTTCGATCCGGGGCTGCCGTTTGGTCAGGAGAATCGAGTCATTCGAACTAATCGATATCATCCTCACAATTAATTTCACAACTCCCCCGCGTTCACCTGCCGATGGAAATAATCCACCGCCCGGGCCGTCAGCGCCATATAGGTGATGCTCGGGTTCTGGGTTCCGGAACTGGTCATGCAGGCGCCGTCCGTGACAAAAACATTGGGGACCTCGTGCAGTTGGTTCCATTTGTTGAGGACGCTGGTTTTGGGGTCTTTCCCCATGCGGGCAGTTCCCATTTCGTGGATGCAGGCGCCCGGCGCTGTCGCGTCGTTGCGGAATTCAATGTCCTTGCAACCGGCAGCTTCCAGCATTTCAATGGCGCATTGTACACCGTCCTCGCGCATGTTCATTTCGTTCTCCCGTAATTTGGCGTCAAAAGTGATGACCGGCAGGCCGTTTTTGTCTTTTTTATCAAAATTGAGGAACATCCGGTTTTCGTGGTACGGCAGGAGTTCGCCGAAGCAGGTCATCCCGATCCGGTAGGGACCCGGTTTGAAAATGGTGGACTTCAGCTCCTCTCCGATCGCGCCTTCGGGGGCATTTGGTCCGCGCGTAGCCGACCCCTGATAACCGAACCCGCGGAGATAATCCTTCCGGCGGGTGGCTTCATCGATATTCCTGAACCTGGGGATATAGAATCCGACGGGCTTGCGGCCTTTATAATAGGTATCTTCCAAACCGGGCAGTACGCCGGAAGCGCCCATGCCGTAATGATGATCCATCAGGTTATGGCCCAATTCGCCGCTGCTGTTGCCCAGTCCGTCGGGGAAAGCCTCCGAACGGCTGTTGAGCAGGATTGCGGTGGTGCCTATCGTGCTGGCGTTGCAAAAGATCACGCGGGCAAAAAATTCGATTTCTTCGCCGGTCTCAGCGTCTTTGATCCGAACACCGCTTGCTTTTCCCGACTGCCGGTCAAAAACGATCTCATGCACCACGCTGTTGGGCCGGATGGTCAGATTGCCCGTTGATTCCGCTACCGGCAGCGTAGCCGACAAACTGCTGAAGTAAGCGCCGTAAGGACACCCGCGCCAGCAGCGGTCGCGGGCCTGGCATTGTCCGCGCGTTCCCTTATGCACTTCCGGGTTATACACCGACAAATTGGCCACGCGGCCCGGCGTAACCACGCGTTCCGGATATGCCTTGGCCACCATCTCACGCATATGCTGCTCGGCGCAATTCAACGGGAACGGAGGCAGGAACTTCCCGTCAGGCACCTGTTTGAGGCCTTCTTTTTGGCCGCTCACCCCGACAAAGGTCTCGACGTAATCGTACCAGGGTTCAATGTCCTTGTACCGTATGGGCCAGTCGACGCCGATCCCTTCCCGTGCATTGGCTTCATAATCGATATCGCTCCACCGGTAACAATGGCGCCCCCACATAATGGACCGTCCGCCCACATGGTGCCCGCGAATCCAGTCGAAGCGCTCAATTTCATCATACGGATATTCGTCGTCCTTGTTGATGAATTGCTTGTGGTCTTCGCGCACCCACCAACCCAGGCGATTCTGTTTGAAATAGTGTTTGGCGATCTCTTCAGCAGTCACCATATTCTGGTTGGGGATATCCCAGGGGTCCATGCCCGCAGTCGGGTATTCGCCGTGTCTGACCATGCGGCCCCGCTCCAAAACAAGGGTTTTATACCCTTTCGTGCACAACTCCATGGCAGCAAATCCGCCGCTGATCCCCGAACCGATGACAATGGCGTCAAAGGTGACTTCATTTTGTCCTTGCATATTGAAATTCATAGCGCCCAGGCTTTGCCGCCCGCCTGCTCTACAGTGATGCAGGGTTCGTACGATCCGGGTACGGGCAGATAGGTTAAGAAATGGGTACCGACTGCTTCTGAGGTCAGGTAATACGCGATGACTTGCTGCTTGAAATCCAGGAATGCCTGTCTTACCCCGCTTAAAGCTTCATTGTTAAAAAGGTCAAGCGTTTTCAGCAGTTCCGTCTTTTTGTCGGCGGGAAGGTCCCTGAAGCCGGATTGGTCCAGATAGCCTGCCAGCGCCGTAAAACCGCTTCGGTAAGCCGCCTGATCCGCTTCGACGTATACCGAGCCCACCATATGATCGATCATGTGGTGCACACCTGCTTCGGAGGCGGAAGGACTGTCCGTTTTGGGCAGGATGAGGTCGGCCAGTTCCCGGACCAGGTCAAATTCTTCGGGTTTGAAAAATTCCAGTGTCCCGGTTTCAGCCCCCGCGGCGGTATCCGTCCGGCAGCCGGTCAGAAGCGAGCTGACGAGCGGACCGGCCACAGCCGCGCCTGTTGCCAGGGCGGTATACCTTAAAATTTCCCGTCTGTTCATGATAAATAGGATATGAATGTGCAATCAAAATCAGCTTCAGGACAACTTGTAGGGTTTCCTGTATTTTTTGGAACGCAACTTGTTGGCGGCGCCGTCCCCCTTGAATTTCTCCTTGACCGGGTCCCAGGTCAGGGTGCGGCCCAGCCGGTAGGCGATATTGCCGAGGTGACAAACCGCGGCCGAGCGATGTCCGATCTCTGCATCGCAGATGGGGCGGGTGCCGTTCCTGGCGGCATTCACCCAATCCATATAGTGGTCTTCGCTCTTGTACAGGTGGGTTTCTCCGTCCTTGATGGTGGCTGTAACGATATTCTCCGGTTTGGAATCGAGGTACTGGCGGCTGATATCGAGCGTACCGCCGGTACCTATAAACCGGACACCCCAACCGCGGTCAAATTCCTCATGCACCATTTCTACTCCGTTCGCATAAATCATCCGGACGCCCCTGAGCGCTGCCGGGTCTTTCGGCGGGATGAGTTCCACCGGTCCGCTGTCGTCCATACCCAGGCCCCATTGAGCGATATCAAACATATGGGCGCCCCAATCCGCCAGGATGCCGCCGCCGAATTCGCGATACCACCGCCACCTCGGAAAAATATCCTCCTCAACGGGTGGGGAAAGTATGGCATTGAAAGGCCTCATTTCGGCCGGGCCGACCCAACGATCCCAATCGAGATGGGCAGGCTGCGGTTCGGCCGGGAGGTCGCAAGGCCGGGCCGGGTCACCGACGCTGACGAGTACCTTCGTGATCTCACCCACGTATCCGTTGCGAACCAGCTCACAGGCTTTCCTGAAATTGTCGTTGGACCGTTGCATGCTGCCGGTCTGCAGCACTTTGTTGTTTTTCCTGGCTGCATCAACCATCGCCCTGCCCTCTTCCAGGGTATGCGACAGCGGTTTTTCGCAATACACGTGTTTCCCGGCATTCAATGCAGCAATCGCCGGTGCGGCGTGCCAATGATCGGGCGTTGCTACCACAATCCCGTCGATGCCTTCGCGGTCTACTATTTGAAGGTAATCCCCTGTAGTGAACAGTCCCTTGTAATCGGTCATGCCCTGGACAGCCGCATATTTTTCACCGACGATCTTCCCGAACAAGGCCAGCTTTTGCTGTTCCACATCGCAGGCCCCCACGATCTGCACGGCCGGCAATTGGGTGAACCGATTGGCCAGGCCTCGTCCCTGCTTGCCGGTCCCGACAAAAGCAATGGTGAATTTATCGCTGGGCGGCGTAAAGCCCTTCCCCAGAACAAAGCGGGGAACAATGGTGAAGGCGCCCACGGTCAGGGCGGCCTTCCGGATGAATTTCCTGCGGGAAGCTGCGGTCGGAGGAGTCATGTTGTTGGTTTTCGTAGAATAGGATTGAAGGTAGAAATATTCAGCGTAACTTGGAGGTTGAAACTCAAAAAAAAGCGAAAGAAATGCCGATCACTTATGATATAGAAACCGATGGCCTTTCCTGATCACAGCTTCTTTCCTTACGACAAAATATCCTTCACCACCTTCCCGTGCACATCCGTCAGCCGGAACCTGCGACCCTGGTATTTAAAGGTCAGCCGCTCATGGTCAATGCCCAGCAGGTGCATCAGCGTAGCCTGAAAATCATGCACATGGACGCCGTCCCGGATGACGTTATACCCCAGCGGATCCGTTTCACCATAGACCAGGCCCGGTTTTACGCCGCCACCGGCCATCCACATGGTAAAACACCCGGGGTGGTGATCGCGGCCGTAATTGTCCTTGGTCAGCCGGCCCTGGGAAAAGCTCGTCCGACCGAATTCTCCTCCCCAGATCACCAACGTATCTTCCAGTAAACCGCGTTGTTTAAGGTCTCGGAGGAGCGCGGCCGTAGCCTGGTCGGTGTCTTTAGCCTGCCTGCTGATGCCGGAAGGCAACCCGCCGTGCTGATCCCAACCCATATGGTACAACTGGATAAACCGGACGTCGCGCTCTGCCAGTCGGCGAGCCAGCAGGCAATTAGCGGCATACGTTCCCGGCTTGCGGGCATCTTCGCCGTACATTTCATAGATATAATCGGGCTCACCACTGGTATCCACCGCTTCCGGAACGGCCATTTGCATGCGGTAGGCCATTTCATACTGGTGTATCTTCGATTGGATATCGGGGTCTCCATACAGGTCCTGCTGGTGATTGTTCATTTCCCGGATAAAATCCAGGGATTCCCGCCGATCTTCCGGGTGGATGCCGTAAGGATTATTGAGATACAACACGGGGTCTTTACCCGATCGAAATTGCACCCCCTGGTGATGCGACGGCAAAAAACCGGCTCCCCAGGCCGAAGAATTGAGTGGCTGGGCGCCTCCGCCTTTTGAGATCAGCACCACAAAGGCAGGCAAATTCTCATTCTCGCTGCCCAATCCGTAATTCAACCAGGCGCCGATGGAGGGCCGCCCGGTTTGCTGCGACCCGGTCTGCACAAACATCACTGCCGGTTCGTGGTTGATCGCATCGGTGTACATCGATTTGATGATGCACATTTCATCCACCACCCGGGCCGTATGCGGCAACAATTCGCTCACCCAGGCGCCGGATCTTCCGTACTGCCTGAAATCAAAAATAGACTGCACAAGGGGAAATGAGGATTGGTTGGCCACCATCCCGGAATTGCGCTGGGTCGAGCGGATGGAATCCGGTATTTCCCTGCCATGCCATTTGGCCAGTTCGGGCTTGTAATCGAACAATTCGATCTGTGAGGGGCCGCCGCTTTGGAACAGGTAAATCACCCGCCTGGCCCGTGCCGGAAAATGCGGCAAGCCAGGCCCCGCCGGGTCGAACTGCCCCACCCCGTCACCTGCCGTACCGGCCGGCAACGGGAACAACAACTGGGACAATGCCAGCGTACCGAACCCCATGGCGGTCCTCTTCAGGAATTCCCTGCGGGATTGAAAAGCGATCTGGTCCTTTAATTCATCCATCTTCATTAAGTATTGGTCAAAAATCAACTCCCCCTCTTTTTGCTCAGTCACTTGATTTTAACAATTTCATTATCAATTATTTATATCTTATTTTAAAAAAATGAAATCGGAAAAAACTATTTGCCCGTTGCTAAATTATTCCCATTCTGCAAAGTCAAGCCCTCAGCGCTCCATCCGCCATAGCCTCCGGCGAAGGCGGGCTCCCTGTGCTGAGCGAAGTCGAATTTATGCAGAGCGCAGTCGAGGCAGCATCACCCCCTCTCTCACCGAAAGATCGTACCTTCATAAGTATTCATCAAACTGTTGGCCACTGAACTCAGGGCAACCACGGCAGCCTGCGGCAAGTCCGGATCAAGGGGCGTTTCGCCGGTCTCAAGATAGGCCAGAGCATCTGCCGGATTCGCTTCATACTTTTTCTTTTCGGATGCGTAATAGGTTCTCATCAGGTCCATTTCCTTCACATCCGGCCGGCGACCAAGGACCAGGCGAAAAACCCGGGTCAGCCGGACATCGTCATCATTGCCTGTATTCCGGATAACGCCTTCAGCCAACACCCGGCACGCTTCCTGGTATTGCGGATCGTTGAGCAACACCAGCGCCTGCAATGGCGTATTCGTCGCCCGGCGACGGACTGCGCATACATCCCGGTCCCCGACATCAAAAATGACCATGGAAGGCGGCGGCGAGGTCCTTTTCCAAATGGTATAAATGCTCCGCCGGTACAGGCCTTCACCCGGTTCCTGCAGGTACTTATACCGCCATGATTTATTGGAAAGTTCGTCCCACAGCCCCTCCGGCTGATAGGGATACACACTTGGTCCGCCTTGCCTCCTGACCAACAGGCCGCTGATGGCCAGAGCATTGTCCCGGATCATCTCGGCCGGCAGCCTGAACCGGGGCCCGCGAGCAAGCAACCGGTTCTCGGGATCAAATGCCTGCAAGGCGGGGGTGATGGCGGAGTTTTGCCGGTAGGTTGCAGATGTGACGATCAGCTTGTGAAGGGCTTTCAGGTCCCAGTCCGATTCCATGAACCAGACCGCGAGCCAGTCCAACAACTCGGGGTGCGAGGGCAGTTCGCCCTGATTGCCGAAGTCTTCCGAGGTTTTGACAATGCCTTTGCCGAAATGCAGCTGCCAGATCCGGTTAACGATCACCCGGGCCGTCAGCGGATGCCGCGGATCGAAAAGCCAGTCAGCCAGCCCCAGCCGGTTGGCCGGCAGATTATCCGGGAAGGGAAAGACCCTGGATGGAACGCCCGGCGATACTTCCTTTCCCGGAGCGTCGTAATTTCCCCGGTTGAGCACAAAAGTGGGCCGCGGTTCGGGCAAGTCGCCCATGACCATGATCTCCGGGATAGCATCGTACAGTGTATTGGCCTTCTGTCTGGCGAGGTGAAGGTTATCCAGCTGGGCGCGGACGGTACCGTCCACCCGGGCGACGTATGCTGCCCTGAGCTGTCCGGCCGTCGCCGGATCCTGAAGGCCTGCAAGCCGTTCCTGCGTCAATTCGGGATCAAACAGGTATTCCACTTCAATGGGCGTCAAAGCCGTTTTGAAGATCCGGACCTCGTCAATGCCGCCGTTCTTGAACGCTTTGATCTTATCCCGCTGACCGAAAGTAAACCCGTTGAAGCCGTAGGTGTGAATATCGGGTTTGAAAAGGATGCCTTTGTACAGATGATCCAGGTCGGATTCAACCGGCGCCGGTTTTCCATCGACAAAAAGATGAAGCCCGGCCGCCCTGCTGGATCCGTCGTAAGTGATCGTCACCTTGCTCCATTTCCGGATGGGAAGGGGGTCCGTTGCGGTAATCTGGAGGGCGTTTTGCGGCCAGGAATGCGCCAGGATAAAAGTGGGACGATTGCGATTGAGGTGCAGGGAATACCCCTTGAATCCAAGTCGCAGTTCCTCGCTGTGCTGAAAGATCCCGGCCTCTTCGTATAGCGTATCCGGATACAGCCAAAGGTCAACCGAAAAGGGTTCGGTCCGCTCAAACCAACCGTCCTTTTCCGCCAGGCGGCCGCTGCTGAGGTCCGTCACAAAAAAAGCATTCCCCCGTGCGCCCGGTTTTAATACGGGATTATTGAGGTAAGCGAATTTGCCTTTCTTAACGCGATCCGGACTTTCAGCGCGCTCTCCGGCAACATGCACCAATTGATCGAAAGGATACCAGGCGACCTGGTTTTGGTCCAGCCACTTTTGCAAGACCCGACCGGAAAAACCGCCCTTAGCCCGCCATTTGTCAAAGCCGGATTCCGCAGCCCCGGCGGACTGCCGGTAAGCGGTTTCCTGGTCCTGAACCAGTTTATCGATCAGTTTGCGCCGGGCTTCCACCTCGTCATCGGTCAGCAGCAAGGCCGGCCCGGGGGTTTGATCGGGGCCGTAAACGGCATGGCCGAATTCACTGGTGCTGTTGAAAAAAGCAAAGAGTTGAAAATACTCCTCCTGGCTGACCGGGTCGTACTTGTGGTCGTGGCAACGGGCGCATTCCAGGCTCATGCCCATAACGGCTTTGCCCAGGGTATTGGTCCGGTCGGCTACATATTCCACCCGAAACTCCTCAAAAACGATACCCGCTTCCGAATTCCGTTTATGAAGCCGGTTGAAAGCCGTTGCCAGCACCTGATCTTTGGTGGCGTTGGGCAACAGATCGCCGGCCAGTTGCCAGGTGATGAAATCCCGGTAGGACATATTTTGGTTGAACGCCTTGATCACCCAATCCCGCCAGGGACTGAACTGGCGGTGCTTATCGTCGAGGTAGCCGTCGCTGTCGGCGTACCGGGCCACATCCAGCCAATAGGCCGCCATACGCTCTCCGTAGGCCGGGGATGCGAGCAGCCGGTCTACCAGCTTTTCGTACGCATCCGGGCTGTCGTCTGTTACGAAGGCGTCGACCTCCTCCAGCGTGGGCGGCAATCCGGTCAGGTCGAAACTGAGCCGCCGGATCAGGGTCTCCCGGTCGGCTTCCGGAGCGGGGTGTTGCCCTTCCTTTTCCAGCCTCGCCGCAACAAAGGCGTCTATCGGGTTGCGCACCCAATCCCGGTTCTTTACCGCCGGGACACCGGGTTTGACGGGCGGGATAAAGGACCAGTGCGGGCGGTATTCGGCGCCCTGCTCGATCCACTTTTTCAGCACCTGAATTTCATATGGAGACAGGTTGAGGTTGGATTCCGGCGGCGGCATCAACCGGTCCGGATCTGTCGATATGATCCGCCGGTACACCTCGCTTTTGGATGGTTTGCCGGGAACAATGGCAAAATGCCCCGGGTTTTCAGCCAGTTCGGCCAATGCCAGGTCTTTTTCGTGCAGGGCCAACCCGGCTTTTTGCTTGTTCTTGTCCGGGCCGTGGCAGGGGAAACAGCGGTCGGCCAGAATGGGCTTGATATGGTAATTAAAATCGATTTTATCCGGGATCGGCGGTCCTGCAGCCAACAGGTCCGGCGCTTCCCTCCCGCAGCCGGAAATCAGCACAGCCAACAGTCCTGCCGTTATAGCGCAGACAATTCCCGCATATTTTGTGAAAGCCAATCTCAACTGCACGGCTTCAGGTTTTTCGTTTGCTACAAATTTAATGATTCCTGGTTTTTACGGGTATTTTTAACCGGTTATTTACCGGGGCGCAGAACCTGCGTCTCCCGGCTGCCGTTTCGGAACACCGTAATCCCTTTTACCCCCAGGCGCCAGGCGGTTCGAAAAGCATCGGAGATGTCATGAACGGTGGCCGTTTCCGGCAGGTTGATGGTCTTGGAAACCGCATTATCCGTAAATTCCTGGAATGCGGCCTGATGGCGAACATGGTATGACCACGGAATTTCGAGGCTGGTTTGGAAAATCCGTTTCAGATCGGCGGGAATTCCGGGGATTGACGCTAATGTTCCCTCGTCCTTAATGGCTCTAACCAGGTCTTCCGACCAAAACCCGGTTTCCTTCAGTTTTTCAAGAAACACGGTATTGAGTTCCCACTGGTCTTTACCTTCCAGAACACCCATCCGCCTGAAGGCCAGGGCAAAGAGCGGTTCGATAGAAGAGGAGGTTCCGGCGATGATGGAGATTGTCCCCGTAGGCGCTATACTCGTCCTGGCGGCATTCCGCAAGGGCAGATGCGGGTAAAAAACGCTCTTGTCCCATGCCGGGAAGGCGCCGCGGTCACGGGCCAGCGCAGCGGATGCATCCAGGCTTTGATCCCTGACGAAGGCCATCAACTTGCGCGCGAGCTCAACAGCTTCTTCCGAGGCATAAGGAATCCCCAGCTGCATCAGCATTTCCGCCCACCCCATGAGCCCAAGTCCGATCTTTCGCGTCGACCGCGTCACCCGTTCTATTTCAGGTAAAACATAGCGATTGACCTCGATCACGTCGTCCAGAAAACGAACGGCGAGCGGAATGATTCGAGCCAGCTTGTCCCAGTCGACCGCCTGCTTCTTTGTTTCCGTTCGTCTGACCATGCCGGACAGGTTGATCGACCCCAGGTTGCAACTTTCAAAATCGAGCAGGGGCATTTCACCGCAGGGGTTCATGCCGGCAATTGACCCAAGCCCGGGTACGGGATTATGCCGGTTGACGGTATCTATGAAGACCAGCCCGGGATCGCCGGTCAGCCAGGCTTGTTCCGTTATCAGATCCCATAAATCCCCGGCCTTGGCGGTTTCCGTTATCCGGCCGGTCCGCGGGTTGACCAGTTGCCAGTCGCCGTTTGTTTCCGCAGCCCGCATAAAGGCATCCGTTACCACTGCGGAAAGATTGAAATTGGGCAACCGCCTGCCGCCCGATTTAACCTGAACAAACGACCGGATATCCGGGTGATCGACGCTGAGCAGGCCCATATTGGCGCCGCGCCGCTTACCGCCCTGGCGGACGGTTTCCGTGGCAAAATCGAACAGACCGATGAACGAGACGGGGCCGGTGGATACGCCGCCGGTGGATGCGATCACGTCGCCGGCCGGTCGCAATCCGGAAAAGTTAAAACCCGTACCGCCGCCGCTCTGGTGGATGAGGGCCGCGTTTTTCAGGGTCGTAAAAATACTTTCAAGGCTGTCGTTCAGGGGAAGGACAAAACAGGCGCTGAGTTGCCCTTTCGGCAAACCTGCATTCATCAGCGTTGGGGAATTGGGAAGAAATTCCAGCCGGGTCATCAGCCTGTAAAAAGACCGGCTCCATTGGGCAGCCGCATCGGGGCCGCCCCATTGCAGTTCCGCCTGCGCAACAGCGTCCGCTACCCGACGGAAAAGCTGGTCCGGCGTTTCACAGATCCTGCCGTTTTCATCCCTGAGCAGGTAACGGCTCTTCAGGACCTGCAGGGCGTTGTCTGCAAGTCGGCGCATTTTACTGACTCCCAAGTGTCCAAAGACAGAATACGCCTAAACAATAAAATTTTCACTGACCATTGTCATTCCATCGGTATGACTGTGGTCATGGATCTCCTAAACATTCACAATGAACCGCTTCCGGTCCTTCATGAATTGCCGGGGCGCGCTGCCCGTATAATGCCTGAATTCCCGGATAAAGTGGGCCTGATCGGCAAAACCGTGATCATAGGCCAGGTCCAGGAAATTCACGTCCGGGCAGTGCATGTATTTCTGAATGGCGTTCATCCGGGCAAGCCGCATGTATTCCTTCGCGGTAATGCCGAACTGGTCCTTGAAGGCCCGTTGAAGCTGGCGGGTGCTGATGGGGACATGGGTCATCAGTTGTTCCTGATCCAGCATGCCGTTCTCTGTCCGGATATACTCGGCTGCCAGTTGCACATAATCGAAATCCTTCCCGTTCTTTTCGTATTGTTTCAGTAAAAACCGGTCGGCCAGGGCCAGTTGATCCTTTACGGCAATGGTTGTCCGGATCTGTTCGCAGAAATCGGCCATAACCTTGCCGAAGACATCGGTACTGTCTTCATAGGTCGATGTGAATTCGGAAGGAGGAATACCGAAAATATGAGAGATCCCCTCCGGAAAGAAACGAATGCCGAATACTTCCACCCGCGACGAAAAATGCACTTCATAGGGTTGGGTATACATTCCGATCAGGGTATAATCGGGAGAGGTTTGCCGGTCAGACGCTTCGCGGGACAGAAAACAATGGTCGTCCGTCATATGGATGATCAGTTCGATGCATCCGTTCGGTATCACTGATTGAACGTGCCCGCTTTCACCCTGCCCGTTGAATTCCGCCGCCCAGTATGCCTGTACAAATGGCCTCAGGATCGGATCGGGGAGATGTTCTTTAAAGTACAAAACGCTTCTTTTTTATTTATTCAAAATTAGGCCTCTCCGGCCACATTTCCGGACGTAAATGAGCAGGAAGCAGCATTTTATTAGAAATCGGGGGAATTCTGTTAGCTGCTCCCTGCCGTCAATCACCCGGTCGGGCGCACTGTACGGAAAAATCAAATCGGAAATTATCCGAATAAAAGCGCGGTATTAACCACATTGGAGTGGGTCGGCAACATCTCCTTTTCAAAGGTGGCGATGATGTTGTTGGCGCCGCCGAAAACGCCGAGTACGCGGGCCGTAGTCGTTCCGATATTCCTGAAATCGTGGGGTACCATTTCCGGCACCAGCGCGATGCCGCCCTTGGATACCTCCCCGACCTCGTCGCCGATGGTGGCCTCCAGGCGTCCGTCCAGGATCACGAGGAGTTCTTCTGCGCTGTCGGTGTGTTTGCCCAGGTTATCGCCCGGTTCGAGTTCGAAGTAAACGGTAGCGAGTTTTCTGGAGCCATGCGCGCCCACCAGCGGGAAGGTGGCTCTGCAATGTTGATTGGGGTCTTCTTTGCCCGTAAATTCATTCAACTCGATTTCATTCAGATTAATTGCGGTCATTTTTGCAATGTTTTTTTGGTTGATTAAAATTGAATTACGGGTACAAAATTACAGCGGTGAGGGGTCTGGAAATTGAAAAAAAACGCCATTTTAAGGATAGGTTGCCTTTGAAAACCTCTTTGGTAAATGCATCGATTTGCAGAAGGGCAATTATTTTCATGGCTGATTCCTTTTATAGAAGGAACAGATCCTACCCATAAACCGGTTCCACCTCCAATTGAACATGCCGGCTTTCCGAAACATAGGCAATGCCCCCGGCATACAAACGCTGAATGGCTTTACCTTGCAGTTCCAGACTGAAGGCATTGATGATCTTAATTTCAACGGTTTTAAACATAATATGCTGTCTTTTTGGTCAATGAATGTTGCGGGCTGCCTTCAGGGCAAAGGAACAGACTTCGGCATTTGCTTTTTGGCGACTTTCCTTTCCATAAAATACCCTGCGCCCGCCCTGATCTTCAATTTGAGCCCGGATTCCAACCGGTAGGCCACGCCTAATCCCGCGGATAGATACCCGCCGATCAGCAGCCGCTTCGGAAACAGATACCCGGCCCGTACAGACCATCCGACTTCCATAAACCCGGTATTCCGGGCCCGGATCTCGGCGTCCCCATGGAATCCTGTCCGGGCATTTGAGGGCAATACCTCATGGGGTTCGACCACAACCTTTTCCTGGATCAGTTCTACGTTCAACGCCCCCGGCATACAAGTCTGGGCCGCCATTAGAAAGAGCAGGCATCCCGTTTTGAGGCAGATCTGCCATGAATTGCGAAAGTTTGACATACATTTGGTTTTTGGCGTAATTTTCGCCGCAAAATTCAGGGATTCCGGGGTTGGAAAATTGAATTAATGCGACATCTTTCACAAAAGACAGCGCAAAATTATACCCTGTTTCGGCCCTTTCGGTAAGCTATTGAGCAGATCGGCGGGATGAATGAGCAAACGGTTTGAATCGTTTAAATTAACATATGAGCATGCTGGCAACCGGTGACACTGATATTTACCTGATCGACCAGATTCAAAGAGGTCGGATCAGACCGAATATGCGCTTGCTTGACGCGGGATGCGGCACAGGCAGGAACGCCGAATATTTTGTTCGAAACAACTACGATTTCTTCGGGATCGACGCCCGGGAGGAAGCAATCCAGGAGGCCCGACGCCGGATTCAGGGATGGAATCCGCATTTTGATATCGGGAAATTCAGGGTGGCGGACGTAGCCCGGATCCCTTTCCCCGACGATCATTTCGATTTTATCATCAGCAGCGCCGTACTGCATTTCGCAGCTGACAGGGCACAATTCACGGTGCTGATGGAAGAGATGCTCCGGGTATTGGCCCCGGGCGGCACGCTTTGGATCCGGATGACCGCCAAACACACCATCGAACACCTGGCTCAACACCTGCACGATGATGTTTACCGGTTGCCGGACGGCTCAACCCGCTATCTGCTGGACCGGGATTACCTCAGCGAATGGATGGAAAAACACGGCCTGTCCTTTGCCGATCCCTTTAAAACGGTAAATGTGTCGGACGTGCGGACGATGGCCGTAGTGGTTCTCCGGGTTTGAGAAACTTTTGAAGTTTCTTAAACCTGGCCGAGAAGCACAAGGCAGGGTACTTAAACCCCAGTTGCGAGGCATAGCTTTCCGCATTCAGTGCAAAAATAGCCTGCAAATTCCGGTCCGGCAGGCTGTCCAGGCGGCCTTCCCGGGTATCATACCGGTAAATCCAGGCGCGATTCCTGAAAAATAAAGTGTGCCGGCAGACTGCAAAAACACGGGCGCTGAACGGTCGGGGCAAGGGCGGGGTGATCCTGATGGAGGGTACAAACCGGCGGGTGTCCGGCTGGAATTCCAGAAAGCCGCTGCTGGTCTGCAAACTGACCTCCTGGTCCGGCAACTGGAACAGGTCCCCCAACATCCCGGCCGAATCCTTTGCCGGCGGGGGGACTTCCGTGAAATCCCGAAGGTCTTCATCGTAAAAATAAACGCGGTCCGTACCGGAAATCCAGACCCGGTTTGAGCGGTCGCAGAACAGGTGGGTAAAGGTCCCCTTGACCCGGAAATTGATCACTTTCCGGCCGTCGAATCGCTGGACGCTCCTGAAGTGGAGGATCCATAGGAACCCCTTGTTGTCCCGGATCACCGACCGGATAGTGCCCGGCCTGATCCCGGATGAATAATCGAACAGTTGGAGGTGGTAGTCGGGAAGCTGGGCCTGGGCGATTCCCCATCCGGCGAGGAGGAAGAAGAGGATGAGTTTAACGGAAGATGCCGGACGGTGGACAGCGCAGGCCGCACGAGTTCCTGCTTCGCCGCAATTTCTCCGGACGGAGGAGCATACAGGATAAGGAAGGGCCGGCCTGAAAAACCTCATAGATGCAGCAATTTGATCCGGATACCGGGTTCCGCGTCAAAAGAAGCGGGCTGTGTAAAAATACAAATCCGACGTGTAAATTGCAGGACCGTTGAGTAAACGGCAGAAAAATTGAGCGGATGAAGGTTTTGAAACTTTTCAATACTGCGGAAGCTTTCGCAAAGCCCCCCTCAATTCGTCGTTTTCACCGGTTTCACGCCCGCGGCAACCCTCGTAAATTTGTCCGGTCAATTGAATCATCCTACAACATCAAAAAAAAGATCGCATGAGAAAGTTGAAATTACAAATGCAGGTCTCTGTCGACGGGTTCGTAGCCGGCCCTAACGGAGAAATGGACTGGATGCAGTGGAACTGGGACGACGGGCTGAAAGCCTTTGTCAACGCCCTCACCGAACCGGTGGATACCATCCTGCTGGGTCGAAAACTAGCCGAAGGTTTCATCCCCGCCTGGAAATCACGCATCGGCGACCCCGCAGCGGAGGAGGAACTGGCATTTGCCCATAAAATGATCGATACACCCAAGATCGTCTTCACCAAAACCCTCGACAGCTCCGAATGGGAAAATACCGAGCTGGAAAAGGGCGACTTTGTATCGCAGATCACCGGCTTGAAGCAACAGCCCGGCAGTGATATCATCGTCTACGGCGGCGCCACCTTCGTGGCCTCGCTCATCGAAAAAGGCCTGATCGACGACCTCTACCTGTTTGTCAACCCGGCAGCCACGGGTGGCGGCCTGCGCATCTTCGGCGGAAGGACCAACCTGGCCCTTGCAGCCTCCCGGGCGTTTGATTGCGGGATCGTTTTGCTGCATTATAAGCCTGCCTAAGGCCCGATTCATCTGCCGATATGATCCCCGCGGGTGACCTTATGGTTCCAGGTCTGCTTTATTCAGTTGTGCCGGAAATGCAGGATGGCCAATTTCAGAATCCTTCCGATCAAATGTACTGTCGCTGGGAAAATTTCACTAGGTTTATCCGTAAAAATCCAGATCCGCCATGACACCTGAAAATGCCCATTCCGCCGGATTGACAGGCCGCTTGCAATCCCTCGACTTTTTCCGCGGGGTAACCATGTTTCTGCTCGTCGCCGAATTCACTGCCCTGTTCGAGCACCTGACCGACCCGGCGCTGAAAGGCACCTGGCTCTACCAGGCAGCCTTGCAGTTCCATCATCACCCCTGGAACGGGTTGCGGTTCTGGGATCTGATCCAGCCCTTTTTCATGTTCATCGTTGGGGTGGCGATCCCGTTTTCCATCGCCAACCGGCGCAAACGCGGGCAAACCGCCGGCCAGATCCGGAACCATGTGTTGCGGCGCTCCCTGCTGTTGCTGCTTCTCGGCTGGGGTTTGTATTGCCAGGGGCCGGGCCATATTGTGTTCCGCTTTCAGAATGTGCTGGCGCAGTTGTCGGTCACGTATTTGCTGGCCTACCTGATCATGGAAAAGCCGGCGAGGGTGCAGATCATTTTTTCCCTTATCCTGATCGCGATCACGGAGATCATCTACCGGACCTTCCCGGTGGAGGGATTCAATCACCCCTTCACCCCGAATGAAAATTTCGGCAGCTGGCTGGACCTGCAATACGGCGGGGCCGACCTGAACGGATACTGGGTTTCTTTCAATGCCATTCCAACCACGGCGCACACCATCTGGGGCGTGCTCGCCGGGCAGCTTTTGATGAGCGAACGCACCGGCGCCCAAAAACTGAGGATCCTGCTGATCGCCGGCGCTATCGGTGTCATTGCCGGTTATGCGCTCAACCCCGTTACGCCCATTATCAAACGCATCTGCACGTCGTCTTTTGTCCTGGTCAGCGGCGGCTGGGCTCTGTTGGCATTGGCCCTCTCCTATTGGCTGGTCGATGTAAAAAAATGGAACAGGGGTGTTTTATTCTTTGCCATCGTCGGCATGAATTCCCTGTTCATTTACCTGTTTGCGCATGTAGGCGGAGCTGACCTGATCCGGGAAATCGTACGCCCGTTTACCACCTCCCTCCTGGGCTGGACCGGCGAGGTCACGACCCTGATCCTGACCAGCCTGGCGGTCCTGGCTGCGCTGTGGTACCTGTGTTACTGGCTCTATAAAAAGCGGATATTTTTCCGGATTTGAATAGGGAGGCAGACCACTCAGGGCACTCAGGTGGTGGAATTGGGGGACCACTCAGGGCAATCAGGGCAATCAGGTGGTGGAATTGGCACTATGGATCCGGGACCGTACAGAATTTTGTGTCAACCGGATTTCTGACACACGCAGTGTGATGAAAATCAAATCTTTGCTTCTTTTCGTCTTTGCATGAAAACACTGTTTTGAATAGTCTCATGGGGCCTTAGTGATCTGAGTGCCCTCAGTGGTCCAAAACCCTCCTGTGTGACCCAATGTCGGACAGAGCCATCATAAATAACCGTATCACTTTTCAATCATAGTTCGTAAATTACCCCCACAAAACGAGAAACCATGAAACGCTTCCTTGCATTGGACGTTTTCCGGGGTATGACGATCTGCCTGATGATCATCGTGAACACCTCGGGGGACTGGCAATTCACCTTTTCACCGCTCAAGCACGCCAACTGGCACGGATTTACACCGACGGACCTGGTATTCCCCTCCTTCCTGTTTGCGGTAGGGAACGCCTTTGCTTTTGTCAAGACGCGTTGGGCGGACAAACCGTTATCGGCCGTGATCGGGAAGATCCTCAAACGGACGCTGATCATCTTCCTGCTGGGATATACCCTGTACTGGATCCCGTTCGTACAGTGGAATGACGCCGGCGGGCTGTCCTTTATTCCGTTCAGCGAAACCCGCATCCTGGGCGTACTCCAACGCATCGCACTCTGTTATTTCATCGGCGCCATCCTGGTGTATTACCTCAACAAGCGGCAACTGGTGATCGTATCCGGGCTCATCCTGGTGGGTTACTGGATCGTCATGTCAGCCTTCGGGGATTATTCGCTCGAAAATAACGCCGTGCGCACCCTCGACCGCTGGTTGTTCGGCGACAGCCACCTGTATATGGGCGACGGCATTCCCTTCGACCCGGAAGGGCTGCTCAGCACCTTTCCCGCGGTGGTCAACGTGCTCGGCGGTTACCTGGCAGGCATCTACATCATAGAGGGCAACAAGATCAATTATGAAAAACTGGCCAAACTGCTGCTGGCCGGCGCCGGGTTGCTGATCCTTTCCTATTGGTGGAACCTGGGTTTCCCGGTAAACAAAAAACTGTGGACGAGTTCATTCGTCACCCTGACGGTCGGCATCGACCTGGTGCTGTTGTCTATCCTGATCTACGCTACGGAATTCGTCAAAAAACCGGTCAACTTCCATTTCTTCGAGATCTTCGGAAAGAATCCGCTGTCCATCTATCTCTTGTCGGAGTACCTGGCCATTTTCCTGTTCTTCTTCCGGGTCGGTGACCAATCCCTGTTCCGGTTCATCTACGAAAAGGGCTTCCAATGGATCGGCCCGTACTGGGGCGCCCTGGCCTTTGCGGTGGCTTTCATGCTGATCTGCTGGCTGGTGGGCTGGTGGATGGACAGGAAGAAGATCTATATCCGGGTTTGAGAGATCGTCGCAGAGCCAGGATACTGCCATTTCGAAACTGACAACTGACAACTAAATCACCTCCGCCACCACAAAAATACTCCCCCCTACAAAAACCAGATCCTCCGGACCGGCAGCGCGCCTGGCCGCTTTCAACGCATTGCGCACCGAGCTGTACGCCCGGCCGTGCAGTCCGAATTTTTCGGCATGATCCTTTAGCGCGTTGGCGTCCAACCCGCGCGGGATATCGGCTTTGGCGAAGTAGTAGCGCGCATTTTGAGGGAGTAAAGACAAGGCAACTTCAGGTCCCTTGTCGTTGACCATGCCGAACACCATGTGCAGGTTGCGGTACGGCAGTCCGGCCAGTCGTTCCATTACCGGTCGGAGGCCGCCTTCGTTGTGGGCGCTGTCGACCAGGACGGTCGGCGATTCACCGATCACCTGCCAGCGGCCCATGAAGGCGGACAGTTGCCGGACATTTCCCAGGGCGATCCGAAGCTTTTCTTCATCCTTTTTCAGGAAACCGCTTTGTTCGAGCATTTCCACCGATTGCAGGACAGTTGCCAGGTTTTTGGGCTGGTACGGCCCGTGGAGGTCGCTCCGGAGCTGGGTGATATACGGCCGGTCATCCCGGAAAACGTCGTAGGTGACATGGGCGATATCCTCGGCGGCTTGCTCCAGGTAATAGTGGGCATCCGCAAAAACAATGGGAGAGATCGTTTCGGCGGCTTTGGCCCGGAAAACAGGCGCCGATTCCGGGTGCGTTTCGCCGATGACCACCGGTACGCCTGGTTTGATGATGCCCGCCTTTTCCCCGGCGATCAGCGGGAGGGTATCGCCCAGGAATTGCTGGTGGTCGTAGCTGATATTGGTGATGATGCTGAGCAGCGGCGTCACGACGTTGGTGGAATCGAGGCGGCCGCCGAGGCCCGTTTCGATCACGGCCAGGTCCACTTTTTCCTGCGCGAAATAGTCGAAGGCCATGGCCACCGTGATCTCGAAAAAGCTGGGTTTGATCTCGCCGAAGAGGTGGCGGTATTTTTCCGCAAATCCGATGACGTATTCCCGGCTCACGTACCGGCCGTCGATCTTGATGCGTTCGCGGAAATCCTTGTAATGCGGCGAGATGTAGAGCCCTGTTTTCAGCCCGTGCGCCGTGCCGATGGCCGCCAGCATATGCGCTGTGGAGCCCTTTCCGTTGGTGCCCGCGATATGGATGGACGGGTACCGGGCATGCGGTTGGCCGAGCGCCTCCATCAGGGCCAGCGTATTGCTCAGGTCCTTTTTGAACGCCGCCGGCCCGATGCGCTGGAACATGGGCAACTGCTCGTACAAAAAGCGGATGGTTTCCTGGTATTGCCGGCGAACGGACATGTGCGGTCGTATTTTTATTCGGATGCCGTTGGTGGGTCGGTGATTACCTGTTTTCTCACTCCTCTCGTCCGACGAAGCTTCCAGCGAAGTCGGGCTCATCCTCTCACCCTCTATCTCACCAACAAACATGAGCCCGCAAAGCTACGGGAAATTTGGGTGCTGGGTATTGGCGAAGCAGTAAAAGGGAAATGTAATCTTTCTGGAAGTGGAGTCTGCCGTGGGTTCCGGTGCGGTGGTATTTAAAAGGACGGTGGGTATTGGGTAAGGCGGTTCAACCGGATAATGTTGAATATAAGAATAGAGGGCCAGACACGGTTGCAGTGAAACACATTTAAGTTATGGAAAACCTTGTCAGGTCGTCAGATTAAGGTTGCCTAATCCAAATTTACGTCGATATGTTCCGGGTGTAAGCCGAGTAGCACGTTTGAACACCCGGCTGAAAAAGGCTGTATTATCGTATCCAACCTGATATGCAATTTCTTCGACCGGAATCATAGAGCGTTCTAATAAGCGTCTGGCCTCATCAACACGCAAATTTTGCACATAAAGAATGGGGGATAGTTCAGTTGCCATGCGAAAACGCCCCCATGAGTTCAACCGGCACATTAAGTAAATAATCTTCGTTGGTTGAGTATGCCGTCCCATCTCGTTTGCGTTGTTCCTGTCAATCCATTTAATGAAAACTGGTTGGTCAGAGCTCTGTTTTAACAAATTCATTGTCAATAAAGCGCCGGAAAGCCCGGCACCAATGATAGCTATTGTTCTCAAAATGCTGAATTTTAACTAATTGGACTCTTTGTTAGCAGCGACATCCTCTATTGAAAAAACAAGGAAAAGCCCGTATTCGTTCAGAAAATTAATGATTTCTATATCGAACTGTATCTTTTAAGATGTATTTATTAGCAAGGATATCTGATCTCCATCCCATTTCAAGAAGATGGGCATTGCCCCGATTAAATTTTAGCACAAAACGCCTCTTTCACAAAAATTTTCCCTTCAAAAATTTGCGTAGTCAAATAACTACACATATATTTGTAGTCAAATGACTACGCGATGAACCTGAGACGAGACGTATTCCAGGCCATAGCCGACCCCACCAGAAGGACCATCCTCCTCCTGGTCGCCTCCCAGGCCATGACCGCCGGCGCCATTGCAGCCAACTTCGACACCGCCAGGCCCACCGTTTCCAAACACCTGCAAATTCTCACCGAGTGCGAATTGCTGCACCAGGAGCAAACCGGCCGGGAAATCTACTACCACCTGAATCCGATGAAAATGAAAGAAATAGCCGACTTTGTCGAGCCCTTCCGGATGTTGTGGGAAGAGCGGTTCAATAAGCTGGAAAGCATTATGAAGCAATACAAACCGGACAAATAACATGGAACAAAAAACAAGGATACACGCCGAGAACAACAAACAGGAACTCCTGATCACCCGCGAGTTCGACCTGCCGGTGGAATTGCTGTTCAAAGCCTACGAAGAGCCGGAAATCGTGGAACAATGGATGGGAACCAAAGTGCTGAAACTGGAAAACAGACGTCACGGCAGCTGGCAATTTGTAACGACCGATCCCAAGGGGAATCAACACGGCTTCAACGGCACCATCCACGAGTTTGAGCCCGACCGAAGGATCACCCGGACCTTTGAAATGGAAAGCGGGTCTTTCGGGGTACAACTTGAGTTCCTGGAATTCGAAGCCCTCACCGACAATACCAGCAAGCTTACCATGCACATCGTATTCCGGTCCGTCGAACTCAGGGACCAATTGCTGAAACTGCCCTTTACTTTCGGCATCAATATGGCGCATAACCGGCTGCAGGAAGTTGTTGCCAAACTAAAATAAAGTGAATTAGAGGTTCTTTCCTTTTGGGCACAAAAGAAAGTGACAAGGTCAAAGGCAAGGATAAAAATCAGAAAATCGAGGAATCGAGGAATCGAGGAACCGAGGAACCGAAGAATCAACAAAGCGCCGGCCGTGTATTTGGAGAACGCCCGTTGTTGGGAAACTCCGGGACTGTCCGGCACCAATTTATCACGAACGCTCCCAGCGAGGGTTCGGCCTTAGCAGATGGGCCGTTAAAAAATTGCCCGTAATGCAGTGGCCGCACGGAATACTGTTTGAGCCCAACCAAAAATCCAGCGCAAAGACATAAAAATCGTTTCCACACAAACCATTTAAAAGCATAAAAACATGAATAACAATTTGTCACCCGACCAACGCGAAGAGCTGCTCAAAGTCCTGAAGACCCGTTTTGAAAAAAACATGAACCGGCATAAAGGGATCGAATGGGCAACCGTACAGGAAAGATTGGAAAAAAACGACGCTAAACTCCGTTCCCTTTACGAAATGGAACAAACGGAAGGCGAACCCGATGTCGTCGGCCAGGACAAATCCACCGGCGAATACATCTTCTACGATTGCGCGGCGGAAAGCCCCAAAGGCCGCAGAAGCCTCTGCTATGACCGCGCAGCCCTGAATGCGAGAAAAGAACACAAACCAAAAGACAGCGCCAGGGATATGGCCGCCGCCATGGGTATCGAACTGCTAACGGAAGAGCAATACCGGGAGCTGCAACAACTCGGCAAATTCGACCTGAAAACGTCGAGCTGGGTGAAAACGCCCGGGGAGATCCGAAGACTCGGCGGCGCCGTCTTTTGCGATCGCCGGTATGACACCGTCTTCCTGTACCACAACGGCGCGGATTCCTACTATGCCGCCCGGGGGTTTCGCGGATGGCTGAAGGTTTGAGGAGCTAAGATCCCCCAAAATGGCTTATATTGCCATCAAATCAATTTTTGCGGTATTACCATACGGAACAAAGCCGTTTCCAAAACTTAACGGCCCCTAATGGTTTATCCGTCACCAACCAACTATGACTTCCATCCGAACCATATTCACCCTGATCCTCTACATTTGTACAGCAACCGCTGCATTCGCCCAGAACCGGATCCAGGTAACCTCTCCCGATCAAAGGATCCGGTTTGAACTGAACCTTGCCGGCGGATCTCCGGAGTATTCCATTGCATTCGGGGATCACACCCTGATCGAACATTCCCCCCTGAGCCTTGAATTTGCCGACGGGTTGTTCGAAATGAATTTAAAAATCAACCGGCCGTCATCCCTCATTTTACGCGATACCTATCAGCTGGTCGTCGGGAAGGCCGGAACGGTGGTGAGTCGCTGCAACGAAACCGTCATTCCGCTGGAAGAAAAAGTTGCCCCTTTCCGGAAAATCGACCTGGTAGTTCGCGCCTTCAATGACGGCCTGGCTTTTCGGTATGAATTTCCCAAACCGGCGGACAAATCGACCTTTGCGCTGTACGAGGAAGGCACGGCCTTCAACATCGCCGGCAATCCGAAAGTGCTGACGCTTTTTTTGCCGTCCTACCAGACCTCTCACGAAGGGCTTTATACCCATGCCGATTACCGGGACCTGGAGGAAAAACGCCTCATGGACATGCCCACTCTTTTTGAATACCCCGATCATATTTTTATGGCGATCACAGAAGCCGCCGTACGCGATTACGCAGGCATGTATTTGTGGAAAGAGGGGCCGATGCTCCACAGCAAACTGTCGCCCAAATTGGGGCAGGACCGGATCAAGGTCGAGGCCGCCTTACCCCACCGTTCCCCCTGGCGGGTTTTCATGATCAGCGACCGCGTGGGCGCCCTGATCGAATCCAATATCCTGACCAACCTGAACGAACCCTGCAAAATATCCGACACTTCCTGGATCAAACCGGGGAAAACCACCTTCACCTGGTGGAACGGGAACATGGTGCCGGACACCACCTTCTCACCGGGCAACAACTTCCTGACCAACCAGTATTACATCGATTTTGCAGCGGCCAACAACCTGCAATACCACGCCATTTACGGCTACGCCGAGCAGCCCTGGTACGTGGACGACGGCTTTGACTTCGGTACACCCGGAGAGCATGTGGATATCACCCGGTCCATCAAGCCGCTCGATATGCGCGCCATCTGCGATTACGGCAAAAGCGTGGGCGTCGGCATTTACGTCTGGGTCAACTGGAAGGCGCTGTACGCAAAACTGGACGACGCTTTGGCCCAATTCGAAGACTGGGGCCTGGCCGGCGTTATGGTGGATTTCATGGACCGCGACGACCAGGAAATGATCAACATCCAGGAAGAGATCCTGATGAAGGCAGCCCATCACCACTTGTTCGTTCAGTTCCACGGCGCCTGCAAACCGACGGGGTTGCACCGGACCTATCCCAACGAGTTCACGCGCGAAGGCACCCTCAATTACGAAGTATACAAATGGGACAATACCGTCAACGCCGACCACGATATCAGCATGCCGTTCACCCGTGTTTTAGCCGGCCCGACGGATTATCACCTGGGCGGTTTCCGGGCCTTGCCGCGCCGGGAATTCAAGGTGCATTTCACCCACCCCTATGTCACCAGCACCCGTTGCCACATGCTGGCCATGTACGTGGTACTGGAGAGCTACCTTGCCATGGTATGCGACGTCCCGACCGCCTATGTCGGTCAACCGGGTTTTGATTTCCTGAAGGCCGTCCCGACGACCTGGGACGAGACGAAAGTGCCGCTCGCCTCGATCAACGAATATGTAACCGTCGCCCGGAAAAAAGACGGCGCCTGGTTCGTCGGCGCCCTGAACAACCATCAGGCCCGGACCCTGAAATTGCCCCTCGATTTTCTGGCCAAGGGAAGTTATACGGCAGAGATCTACCTCGACGCCGAAGATGCCGATAAAAACCCTAACCACCTGACTACGGAAGAGCGAACGGTAACCGATCAGGATACTATAGAATTACCGTTGGCTGCAGATGGCGGAGCCGTGATCCGCATCAGGAACTAGTGGCGCGTAAGATTGCTGTCTTTCAATTTTCATAAAACCACCGAATTGGGTATATTGCCAGATCGGATCAAGACTGACTTCTCATTTTTCCTCATTTGAAATTAAACCGATGAATCGATCAATTGGCTTTCTCCTGCTCCTGGTGTTTATCGCGGCCTGTTCAAAAGAAGCGCCGAAAACCGTAAAGCCCCCTCCCTTCACCCCGGATAAAAATTGCCGGATCCAAAGTTTGGCGGCTTCCGATACCGATCAATTCTCTTATGAATTCTACTACCAAGGAGACCGCCTGACGGGCTTGCTCATGACCAGCCCTACTTTCAACTGGCCGATCCACTATGCATTCCGGTATACGGGAGACAACCTGACCACCATCGTCCAAACACTGGATAACGGTTTTCCGGATTACGATTCCCTGATCGTCCGATTCACCTACGACAGCCAGGGCCGGCCGGTTTCCTACGAAAAGAACCGGTATATCAACAATCAGCCCTACGGATCGCCCGGCCAGGCATATGAATACCAAACCGACCGGATTACCGGCACCTTAACCCAAAGCGGATTCGCCTCTTCGGATATCTTCATCCTGGATGAGGTCGGGAATGTGCGGCGCCATGAGGTTCGAAGCCCGGACGGTGATCTGATCAGATTGGAGGAATCGGAATTTGATAACTGGGCCAGCCCTTTCCGGAGCTTTCCGCTGGCCGTCAGGCTATACTTCAATGTCCAGCTGCCCGCCGCCTGGAACAACAATGTGACCAAAATGCAATGCACCTCATTTGCCAACGGAGAAACGTTGTCAGGCCAGATTGATTACGCCTATAACAGCGAGGGGTTTCCCACTCAGTCCACTGCAGATTCCGGTCACCTGCTCTCTTATCAGATGGCGTATGATAATTGTGATTGAACAGCGATTTCAACACCGGTAAGGCCGGTTATAACCAGTCGTTTGCACAATCCGGAAGAAGGCTCAAAATGCTTCAGGGATAATAAAAAATCCCTACTTTGCGCCGGCTAACCAGAATAGACGGATGAAAGACTATTTTCTGCTGCAGGGTAAAATGGTTTGCAGAAAACTGAGCGACTTCGGCCTCAATCCATTGGTGGGGTCGCTGATCGCGCTGACCGGTTTTGTGTTGCTTTCCGAATACGCTTTTTACAAAACGACGTTTGCAGGATACCTGATCTTGCTGATTTCACAGGGCGCCGTGGTTAGCCTGTCGGAGAAACGGAGAACAGATTTCCTCAAAATGCTGTATGGCGATACCAGGGCCAAACGGCTAAGGGTGGCCGAAAACTTAATAATCTGCCTGCCTTTTGTCCTTGTGCTGATCGTGTATAAAGCCCATCTTGAGGCTGCTTTATCGGCCTTGCTCAGTGTGCCGGCCGCCCTCGGTTCCTTCCGGGCCAGTGTTCCTTTCACCTTACCAACGCCGTTCTATAAAAGGCCTTTTGAATTCATTGTCGGCTTCAGAAATACCTTTTATGTTTTTCCGGTTGCTTACCTGCTGACGATCATTGCCGTTTCGGTCGACAATTTCAATCTCGGCATTTTTTCGCTGGTGCTTGTTTTTCTCACGGTATTCAGCTATTACCAAAAACCGGAACAAGCATACTATGTCTGGATGCATTCGGCAAAACCCGGTCCGTTCCTGTTCGGGAAAATGAAAACGGCGCTGACCTTTACAACCTTGCCGGCATTGCCGGTTGCCTTGACGCTGGTTGCCGTTTTCCCGGAAAACGCGAGCTCAATGCTGATCGTAACCCTGATCGGATTTGCCTTTTTAATACTCTTTATCCTGGCAAAATACGCCGCATATCCGGCTGAGATGAACCTTCCCGAAGGAATCCTCATCGCGCTCTGCTTCATTTTTCCACCGCTTCTGCTGGGCCTGATACCGTTTTTTTACCGCAAAGCAGTCAACAAACTAACCTTCCTGCTGCAATGATCATCGTCAAAGGATTAAACAAACAGTACGGCCGAATCCCAGCCCTCAAAAATATTGATCTTGTGTTTTTGGACGGTGCGGTTTACGGGATTGTCGGCGAAAACGGGGCAGGAAAAACAACCCTCTTCCGGTGCCTTGCCGGATTGGAGACTTGCACAGGAGAGATTGTTTCGGATCTGACGCCCCTGAAAAACCACCTGGGCCTTTTATTGACAGAGCCGTTCTTTTTTTCAAAGATCACCGGCCGCGAATATCTGCAGTTGTCGTGCAATGCCCGAGGAATCAAAAACCACACAATCGAAGAGCGAAATATTTTTGACCTCCCGCTCAACCAATACGCCTCCACCTATTCCACAGGAATGAAGAAAAAGCTGGCCTTGACCGCTATTCTGTTACAGGAAAATCAGTATTTCATTCTGGACGAGCCTTTTAATGGGGTGGATATTCAAAGCAACATCATCATTACGCAAATCATCCTGAAACTAAAGGAATTGAAAAAGACAGTACTGATCTCATCCCATATCTTCTCAACCCTTAAGGAGACTTGCGATCAAATTTTTGTACTCAAGGAGGGAGCCCTTGTCAAATCCGTATCCAAAGAACAGTTCGACCTGCTGGAAACCGAAATGAAGGACGTTTCTGTCGGCAATAAAATCGACCGGCTGGGGCTGAAGTGACCTTTCTCACCTGCTCAGGACCACCGCATTACCATGTTACTTGTCGCCGGCTATATTTCATACGAATTCATTCAACCTTATCTTCCGAAAGGAGTTTTTGACGGGAAAACCAATACGCCATGTACTTCAAATGCACGAGCAAACTGGTGCCCGCGTTTAAAGCCCTTTACGGCGACCTGTTCAAATACGAAAATACCCGGGCCATTTTATTCGGCATGGAGGATCCGGTCCCCAGCGCCGAATTGAAGGAATGTATTGCCCTGGCCCTGCAATACCACAAGGTTAAAGACAACCTGTGAGCCGTGCGAGAGAGCGAGAGCGTGAATTGCAACACCCTCTCACCTCCCATCCGACGAAGCCTCCTGCGAAGTCGGGCTCTCACCTCCCATCCGACGAAGTGACGCCATCGGCGTTACGAAGTCGGGCTCCCTGTGCTGAGCGAAGTCGAATTTATGCAGAGCGCAGTCGAGGCAGCATCACCCTCTCACCCTCTCACCCTCTCACCCTCTAAAACCTGTCCAGGTTCATCACCTTATCCCAGGCGGCCACAAAGTCCTTGACGAACTTCGCTTTGCCGTCTTCACATCCGTATACCTCGGCGATGGCGCGTAGTTCCGTGTTGGAACCGAAGATCAGGTCGACGCGGGTACCGGTCCATTTGAAGTCGCCGGTAGCGCGGTTGCGGCCCTCAAACAGGTCCTGGGCGTCGGAAACAGCGGTCCATTTGGTACCCAGATCCAGCAGGTTCACGAAATAGTCATTCGTGAGGGCGCCCGGCCGGTCGGTGAATACGCCGTGCCTGGATTTGTCGTAGTTCGTATTCAGCACGCGCATGCCGCCTACCAGCACCGTCATCTCCGGTGCGGTCAGGGTCATGAGCTGGGCTTTATCCACCAGCATTTCCTCTGCAGAGGCGGAGTAATGGTTATTCTTGTAGTTGCGGAATCCGTCGGCCTTCGGTTCGAGGACGGCGAAGGAATCCACCTCGGTTTGTTCCTGCGTCGCGTCCGTACGGCCCGGTTTGAACGGAACCGTAAGGTCAAACCCGGCGTCTTTGGCGGCCTTTTCGACAGCTGCGCAACCGCCCAATACGATCAGATCCGCCAGGGAAACCTGCTTGCCGCCGGATTGTGCGGCATTGAAAGCGGACTGGACCCCTTCCAGGGCCTTCAGGACTTTTGCGAGTTGCGCCGGGTTGTTCACAGCCCAGTCCTTTTGCGGAGCCAGGCGGACACGGGCGCCGTTTGCCCCGCCGCGTTTGTCGGAACCGCGGAAGGTAGAGGCGGAAGCCCAGGCAGTGGATACCAGTTCGGATACGCTCAACCCTGAAGCCAGGATTTTGGCTTTCAGGTCAGCGATGTCCTGTGCCTCGATCAGTTTATGCGAAACCGCCGGTACCGGGTCCTGCCAGATCAATTCTTCAGCCGGCACTTCCGGACCGAGATAACGGGCGATCGGGCCCATATCGCGGTGGGTGAGCTTGAACCAGGCGCGGGCGAATGCATCTGCAAACTCATCCGGGTTTTCGTAGAACCGCCTGGAGATCTTTTCATAAGCGGGGTCAAATCGCAGGGAAAGGTCCGTGGTCAGCATGAACGGCGCGTGACGCAGGGACGGGTCGTGCGCATCCGGCACCAAACCTTCGCCCGCTCCGTTTTTGGGCCGCCATTGGTGGGCGCCGGCCGGGCTTTTGTACAGCTCCCATTCGTAGCCGAACAGGTTTTCAAAGAAATTATGGCTCCACCGGGTCGGCGTGGTCGTCCAGGCGCCTTCGAGGCCGCTGGTGATCGTGTAGACCCCGTTGCCGGTGCCGAACGTATTCCTCCAACCCTGGCTTTGCTCCTCGAGGCTCGCGCCGGCGGGTTCGCGGCCGACATATTTGCCTACGTCGCCTGCGCCGTGCGTTTTGCCGAAGGTGTGCCCGCCTGCGATCAGGGCTACGGTTTCTTCATCGTTCATCGCCATGCGGCCGAAGGTTTCGCGGATATCGCGGGCAGCTGCGATCGGATCGGGGTTGCCGTTGGGGCCTTCCGGATTCACGTAGATGAGGCCCATCTGGACGGCTGCCAGCGGGTTTTCCAGCTCGCGGTCGCCGGTATAGCGCTTATCGCCCAGCCATTCGGCTTCGGAGCCCCAATAGACGTCTTCTTCCGGTTCCCAGACATCTTCGCGGCCGCCGGCGAAGCCGAACGTTTTGAAGCCCATCGACTCGAGGGCGCAGTTGCCGGCCAGGACCATCAGGTCGGCCCAGGAGATCTTTTTGCCGTATTTTTGTTTGACGGGCCAGAGCAGCAGGCGCGCCTTGTCGAGGTTAGCGTTGTCCGGCCAGCTGTTGAGCGGTGCAAAACGCTGGGTGCCGGAACCGGCGCCGCCGCGGCCGTCGGAGATCCGGTAGGTGCCGGCGCTGTGCCAGGCCATGCGGATAAAGAACGGACCGTAATGACCGTAGTCGGCCGGCCACCAGTCCTGGGAATCGGTCATGAGGTCGAAGATGTCTTTTTTCACGGCGGCCAGGTCGAGCGATTTGAACGCCTCGGCATAGTCAAATCCTTCGTCCATCGGGTTGGACAGGGAAGAATTTTGCCGGAGGATGTTCAGTTTCAACTGGTTGGGCCACCATTCGCGATTGGACGTGCCGCCGCCGGCTACTGTTTTCAAAATGCCGCCGGAGAACGGGCATTTGGCAGCTCCATTGCCGTTGGAGGTATTGTGATGCATGCTATCCATAAAGATCTTTGATTTTATTTGTACAAAAAAACGGCGAATTTGGGAATTATTTCATCTATATTTTTTATAAGGATATAGATGAAATCTATTGGACATATTCAAGCGACAGCTGAGAATTGCCAGTTGACGGCCATCCTTCAAAGTCTGGGATAATCGCATTTTCATATCCCTTGGAATTGATCCCAAAATTGTTGAAAATTGGAGAAAGCCTGGTGCGTCGGGAATTAAGTTCTTCCCATATTTAGACGAGACTATTTTGTGGGCAGGCAAGGCGCGAAGAACGAGCATATCGGGCATATACGAGTGATGAGCAACGAAGCCTGGTCGCAAAAGAGGCCGTATAAACGGGTAGAAATTTAGTTCCCGACGCACTAGTGACCTGCCTGCGAAGCAATGGTTTTCTCTGACCGGCCTCCTCATCGGCAGCCTTACTCCGGACAGGGATTAACTTGATTGATTATCTATTCATTTAATTTTAACTTTGCCCAAGCAGAACTCGGTATATGGTTACAGAACAAGAATTGAGAGGTTTGATGTTCGACATGGAATCTGATCGGATTGAACGGACTGTTTCATTCCGTGAGGATAAGCTCGGTCCGGCCGTTTGCGCATTTTCAAATGACCTCCCCAATCATAGGAAACCCGGCTACCTTCTTTTAGGGGTAAGCGATGACGGCAGTGCAGCAGGCTTAAACATAGGTGATGATGAACTTCAGCGAATCGGCAATATCCGATCTAACGGAAATATTTTACCGCAGCCTTATTTAGTAGTTAGCCCGGTTTTCCATTTTCCGGAAGGCGATGTCGTTGCAGTAGAAGTTCATCCTGCTGATTTCCCCCCTGTCCGGTATAACGGCCGGGTTTATATCCGGGTCGGCCCAAGAAAGGGGATCGCGAGTCAGCAAGAGGAGAGAACCCTTTCCGAAAAAAGAATTTCAACTGCCAAAACGTTTGACGAACAGCCTTGCAACGCCCCGGTTTATTGTTATGAATTTTTGGACCGGATCGAAATTGTAAATCCCGGAGGATTGTACGGGGACGTGCGACCGGAGAATTTTCCAAATGCAAGTGATTACCGGAATCCGGTCATTGCATCGGCGATGAAAATTCTTGGCTATGTAAACAGATTTAATTTTGGCGTGAAAAACGCGATGAGACAATTGGAAAGAAATGGAAACCCACAGCCTTTGTTCAACCTGGATTTAAAAACCAAATTTTTTGTTTCCGTTGAAATAAACCCGGAATGGCATGCATAAAATAGTTTTTTTCAATAATAAAGGGGGAGTAGGAAAAACCACCACGGTATACAATCTTGCACACATGTTTGCAGAATTGGATTATACAGTTTTGGTAGCAGATTTCGATCCGCAATCCAATCTTACTTCCATGTTTCTGGACACTGATCGTTTGATTGAAACCCTGGAAGACAATTCCGGCTTAACTATTCTGGATGCCATTACACCTATTGCGGAAGGTGCAGGATATCAAGGAGTTCATGTTGAGAAGGTCGCGGATAAAATCGGTTTAATAATTGGGAATCTCGCATTGTCCTTATATGAAGATAAATTTAGTGATGCCTGGCTCAAATGCCTGGATGGCGATGTTTACGCTTTTAAAGTAATCAGCTCTTTTAAAACCATCCTGGAGGACGCTGCCGCCAAAATCGGAGCCGATATTTTGCTTGTTGATATCGGCCCTAATTTAGGCGCAATTAATCGGACAGCCCTTTTAAGTGTCGATTCGGTCATTATACCGGTAGCCTCAGACTTATTTTCGTTACAAGGAATAAAAAACCTGGGTAAGACCCTGGTTAACTGGCGTTCCGGCTGGGAAAAACGGAAGTCCGCATATACCAAAAATCCGCAGGATATCCCGACAGATATAGCCTCGCCAAGGGGTTATATTGTCATGCAATACTCGGCAAAAGAAAAAAGGCCGGTAAAAGCCTACCTGCGTTTTGCCAACCGGATCCCGAAAGTTTATTCAGAGTTTGTATTGAGAACTCATTCTGGTGCTGAGCGCGTGGATGATGACCCAAATTGTTTGGGGCTTCTAAAACATTACTATAGCCTGGCTCCGATGTCGATGGAAGCCGGCAAACCGATTTTCCTGTTAAAACCCGGGGATGGTGCGATCGGAGCCCATGTTCAAGCTGTTAAAAAGGCTTATCAGGATTTTCTGGTTTTAACAAAGAAAATTATTGATGTGTGTAATATTCAAAAAAATGCGATGACTCAACCCTGAATTTTCGCGCCGCTGGACAAAATACGCAGAGTAAGAGAATTTGGGGATCCCGATCATCACCCCGATCCGGCGGATCATGAATAAAATTAACCTTTTGCACGATGCCCTTCACGTTCTCCCACCCAGCCGTCATTTTACCGTTGACCTACCTCCCAAGACGATGGTTTTCCCTGACCGGCCTCGTCATCGGCAGCCTTACCCCGGATTTCGAATACTTCCTGCGGATGCGGCTCCAAAGCCGGTACAGCCACACGACTGCCGGCCTGTTCTGGTTCGACCTGCCGCTGGGCCTGGTGCTGGCCTTTCTGTTTCACAACCAGGTACGGAACAGCTTGTTCGATAACCTGCCGCCGTTTTTTAAATCCAGGTTTCAGGCATTCCGGCAATTTAATTGGAATAGCTATTTTATAAAGCATATTTGGATCGTTGCCGTTTCCATACTGGTCGGCGCTGCCTCGCACTTGTTATGGGACAGCTTCACGCACAAGACAGGGTATTTTGTTCGCACCCTGCCGGCTTTGGCCGGGTCAGTTGAATTATCAGGTATTCAGTTACCGATCTTCAAACTGCTGCAACATATAAGTACGATAATCGGCGGGGTTGTGATTGCTTTTGTCATTTACAAGTTGCCGGTTGACAACCGGGTTACGGGAAGTATTAATTTGACGTATTGGGCAGTCGTATTTATGCTGGCGATGGCCGCCTTCTTAATCAGGTATTTCAACGGGCCGGATTTGAAAGCTTCCGGAAACCTGATCGCAGCCGGCATTTCCGCCGTCCTGATGGGGTTGATCCTGACGCCATGGATAGTAAAGCCAAACAGGAGAAGTCATATGCCGCAGCCCATAGATTTTTAAGCAAAAATTCTTATTTTTGTATAAACTGCACTGTCATTTCACCTCAAAAAACATGAAATCATGAAAATTCTTTCTTTTTTCTCTGTTTTCACATTGCTTTTATTTCTTTCCTGCAAAGGAGGCAGCCAGGGCAACCCCAACAAACAACTGATCTGCGAAGAATACTGGGCCCAGGTTCCGTTCTCTGATTTTTGCGGGCTATCAGCGAGCAATTTCAAATTCAACACCATTCCCAACGATATCTGCAACGCCGACCAGAACGACACCTATCCTTACGATGACCGTATTTCGATCAGGGTCTACAATCATTTCATAAACAAGGGTGCGCGGGAAGAATACGATGACGAAGAAGAAAATGCCCGGTCTACAACAGGCTTCACCGTCCTGAGCGACCTGGGGGACGATGCCTTTGCCGTGCTCAAGTCCCAATTCGGCCAGCTTGATTTTGCCACGGTGCTTGTCATTAAAGGAACCTATACCGTATACCTTGAGATCAATGGAAATGCCTCCAACGGCGCCAACAATTGTTTTGATGAAAGTTCGGTCATCAAATTCGCAAAGGCGCTGGTCGGGCCGTTGTAAGCACTGGAACCGCTGAGCAAGGTTTGCAATAATGATCTTACTACTTCAACTGCCTTTCCACGATCAAAATGCGGGAGCCGGAAAGCAATTCATAAATTGCTTTCCGACTCCCGGTTGCCACCTTATCGGACCAACGGATTCCCCAACGGGATCTCCCTGAGGTCCTCATCGGAAATCTGCTGAATATGATACGCCAGGATACCAAATGGGTTCAGGAACTGGGTCCTGCGGCGCATTCCACCTTGCATGACATAAACCTCAGGGCCGGTTGCCTTGTAAAAAAGGCCGTCCACACGGGAAGGAATCTGTGCGCCCAGCGGGATTGGCTCCAGGTCTTCGGCAGGGATATCCCTGACATTTGCCCAGCTCAGGCCCATGGCGCTGAACGTGGTCGGATCGGGAACATGGCGCCGCACACCGTTAAAGATGATGTAGACGGGAGCCGTCTGTACTGCCCGGACCAGGGTGCCGTCCCGCCTTGAGGGGAAATCCGTTCCCTGTGGGATTTGATTCAGGTCTTCTGCGGAGATATTTTTGATGTTTCCCCAGGAATAACCTAAATTGTTAAAGGTCGGCGGGTCTGGAATATGGCGGCATCGGCCATTTTTTATGGCATAAATGGCTGATGTGTTTTCGGCTCTGTACAGGTTGTCATCTAACCTGGACGGAATAGCCGGGCCTTCCGCAACGCTGTTCATTTCTGCAGCTGAAACTTCTTTTACATTGCCCCAGGCCAGCCCCAAAGCGTTAAAAGTGGTCGGATCGGGAATATGACGGCGTTTGCCGTTTTTGACGATATAGATAGCGGGGGTTTGTTGCTGTCTGATCAGGTCGTTCTCGGCGAATTCCCGTATATCATTCGTTACCCACCCTTTGCTGATCCAGTCATTTTTGTAATAGCGGATAATATCGGCCTTTACCTGCGGGTCGGCATAGTCCAGCCAGTCCCTTAGAAGCACACTCCACAACACAGGTACAACAATCCCATTCACCCGGTAAGGGATGATCAGTATCTCGTCGATCCCGATGGGCACAATCTGGCTATGTTGTTTCCTTACCACCCGGCTATTTTGCCCGTCCTGATAAACCTGGGCGTCAAAGGTGGTTTCAAATTTGGCCTTTTTGAAAACAGAACAAGCCGGAGGCGCCGTATACGTCCAGTCATATTCATAGCTCTGTAAAACCTCCCGCGCTTCAGCCCTTGTATTACTGATGGTCTGACTCCAGGAAGCCTGCAGCTCTGCACTGAATTTTCCATAAATGGACTCCGGCGATTCATACCCGATCGTCAAGGATGCGCCGACCGACGTTTCATTGGTTTTGGATACGGACACGGATTCTGTAAAACCCCAGTTCTCCTTATAGCGCATAACATCCTGGGGGGTATTGGGGTCCGTGTTATTGGCAAAATTCACCCGGGTGTAAACAACCCGGTTCAATATGATCTCTCCGGTTGGCGTTACCTCTATTCTGGGGTTCCTGGTATAGCTGGGGTAAAGAATTTCAACATCACTCATCCGTCCACCCAGTTTTTCGCCGCCAAACCATTTATCCACATTGAACTCATAATAACCTCCTTCGCCATCTTTCACATATTCCCGTGAATCTTTGGTTATATGGATGAAGTCACATTTCCAATTGTCGGCCAGGATCTTCTTGACCTCAACCGTGATCCGGCTGATTTTTCCTACATCCGCTTTAGTGACGTAAAATTCATCTGTTCCATTGCGGTTCTTACTGCCTTGCATCCAGAAAGTCCCGGTCGACCCATTATCTCCGAATATTTCAAGGCGAATCGAATTATCGCAACCTGCCTGGTAAACATCGGCTGTTTTTATTCGCAGATGGTAATCCACCAAGGCCTGAGCGGATGCAAATGCGGTAAATAACAGGCAAAAGCCCGTTAAGATCAAACCGAACCGCAAGCGGTTTTTGAATGCATGTTTCGTTTTCATAATTGTTGATTTTTTGAGTTTAACCACGCCTTACTTGTTTTTAAAGGCAATGGTTCTTTAACAAATGATTTAATTGACCACAATATACCCGGTCTTCATTGGCTGTTGTCCTGTACTCATGGTAAGTGGAAGGTGGCGGATGGCAATGAGCAACTTTTAGCGGGTAACCGGAATCTCTGACCCTCCCAACCGGATTTGTTTTATACTCCTGACAAAAATCACCTACCCCCACCCCATCCGTCACACCCCGCCCTCCCCAACTTTTTTATCTTAGCGCCATATTTGCATCAACCATGAAAAAGATCGGAGTTTTCACATCGGGCGGCGATGCGCCGGGCATGAACGCCTGCATCCGGGCAGTGGTCCGCACCGGTAAGTATTACGGCCTCGAAGTCGTCGGTATCCGGCGCGGATTCCAGGGGCTGGTCGACGGCGACTATATGGAAATGGGCCCCGGCGCCGTCAGCGGGATCATCCAGCAGGGGGGCACCATCCTGCGGTCCGCGCGCTGCAAAGCCTTTTTCAGCCCCGAAGGCCGCCAAAAGGCTTACGAACAGATTAAAGCCGCCGGCCTGGATGCCCTCGTCGCCATCGGCGGCGACGGCACCTTCACCGGCGCCCGCATATTCATGAACGAATACCCGGATGTGTCCATCGTCGGCTGTCCCGGCACCATCGACAACGACCTGTTCGGCACGGACTATACCATCGGCTACGATACGGCCATCAATACGGCCATGAACGCCATCGATAACATCAAGGACACGGCCAACGCCCACGATCGCCTTTTCTTCATCGAAGTCATGGGGCGCGACGCGGGTTTCATCGCCCTGCCGACAGCGCTAGCCTGCGGCGCCGAAGCCGTCCTGGTGCCCGAAACCAAAACCAGCATCGACGAACTGGTGAGGATCCTGGAAAACGGTATGGGTAAAAAGAAAAATTCCTCCATCGTGATCGTAGCGGAAGGCGACGAACTGGGCGGGGCCTACAAGGTGGCCGAAGAGGTCGGCAAGCGGTTTCAGGGGTACGAGATCCGCGTATCCATCCTGGGGCACCTTCAGCGCGGCGGCCGCCCGACCTGCATGGAACGGGTGCGCGCCAGCCAGATGGGACACGCCGCCGTGCGGGCGCTGCTCGACGGAAAATCCGGGGTCATGATCGGCATTATCGACAAGGAGATTGTCCATACGCCCTTCGAAAAAGCCATCAAGCACCATCAGGACCTCAACCCGATGCTGTTGGAAATGATCGGGATCCTGTCCTGACAAATCCATATCCGCCTTTAGGTTGTTATACATAAAAACCTATCCGTGGAAGAGATCAAGGAACAAGGCCGAAAACTCTGGCAAAGCCTCTGGTGGCCCGCATTGTTCGTCGCATTGCTTTGGGCCGTTCAGGGCGTCCAGGAATTATTTCACCTCAACTGGCGCATTTACGGCGTGCTGCCCCGCGAACCCATCGGCCTGCGCGGGGTCCTGTTCATGCCGCTGATCCACAAGGACTGGGGGCACCTGCTGGCCAATACGCCGCCGCTCTACTTCCTGAGCGCCATGATCCTGTTCTTTTACCGCAAAGTAGCCTTCCGCGCCTTTTCTCTGATCTATATACTCACCGGCCTGGCCGTCTGGCTGCTGGCCAATATGAGCATCCCCTTCCTCGGCCTTACCGGCGAACGCGGTTTCCATATCGGCGCCAGCGGCCTCATCTACGGCATGGTCGCCTTCGTGTTCTGGAGCGGCATATTCCGGCGCAGCATCAAGGCCATCGCGCTTTCCCTTATCGTCGTTTTCTATTACGGTTCCCTGTTTTTGGGTATCTTGCCCGGCCAAACCGGCATTTCCTGGGAAGGCCACCTCTTCGGCGCCCTGGCGGGCATCCTGGTCGCTTTCTGGTATAAAAAAGACGTAGAACGCGACGATGTGAAGCCGAAACCATCCTGGGAAACCGAAGACGAATTACCCCCAACCTCCTTCTTCGATGCTGATATCTTTCAAAAAACGAAAGAAGAGCGCAGGCGGGATACATTTTAGTTTGTTGTTGTTTGTTGTTTGTTTTAGTTTATTATTGTTTGTTGCAGTTTGTTATTGTTGTCGCCACGCAATCACCATAAACAAGCATAGACCCGCCTCCGCTCCACAAACTATGGCCACCGGGCGACGAAGCCTACTGCCTAGTGGCGCCATTCATAAACCATCAAACCACCATAAACAACCATAAACCACCATCAACAACCATAAACAATCATAAACCACCATCAACAACCATAAACAACCATAAACAACCATAAACAACCATAATCCATTATGAAACACCTCAACTGCACCCTCTTCCTCCTATTGTTCGCCGCATTGGCGACAGCCCAGCCCAAACCGCAGAACTGGAACCCCCAGAGCCCGAAACGCGAATTCCGCGGCGCCTGGATCGCAACCGTCGCCAATATCGATTATCCCAAGCAGCCTACGATGGAAAGGGCGGCCCTCAGGGAACAATACAAAAACCTTGCAGATCAGTTTAAAGAACTTGGGTTCAACGCCCTGATCGTACAGGTGCGCCCCGCAGGCGACGCCTTTTACCCCAGCCAGCTGGCTCCCTGGTCGAGATACCTGACCGGCAGACAAGGGCAGGCGCCCGCCGATTTCGATCCGCTCGCCTTTATGATAGAAGAGACCCATGCCCGGGGTATGGAATTCCATGCCTGGCTCAACCCGTTCCGGGCAACCGTCAACCTGGATACCCTTGCCCTGGCGCCCAGCCACCCGTTCAATACCCACCGTAACTGGCTGGTGACGTTCGGCGGCCGCATGTACTTCAATCCGGGCATACCCGAAGTCCGCAAATACCTGGTGGACGTCGTCGGCGAGATCGTCGATAACTACGACGTCGACGCCATCCATTTCGATGACTATTTTTATCCGTATCCGGTCAAAGACGCCGTTTTTCCCGACAGCCTCGAATATGACTTCTTCGGCCGCGGGTACAACAACATCGATGATTGGCGCCGCAGCAACATTGACGCCCTGATCGAAGCCCTCTCCCTCCGGATCAAGGAATCCAAACCCGCCGTCAAATTCGGGATCAGCCCGTTCGGTGTCTGGCGCAATAAATCCAAAGATCCCAACGGCTCGGACACCCGCGCCAGCATTTCCACTTATGACGACCTCCACGCCGACGTCCTCAAATGGGCCCGCCTCGGCTGGATCGACTACGTAGCGCCGCAGATCTACTGGAATATCGGCTATGCACCTGCCGATTACGCTACCCTGGTCGACTGGTGGAGCGCACGGGTAAAAGGCTGCCAGCTCTACATTGGTCAGGCCGCCTATAAGGTGAACAACAACCCCGAAATCGCCTGGCAGGACCCCAATGAGATCCCGCGGCAGGTCGCCCTCAACCGCAAGAACTGGTATACCAACGGCAGCGTTTTCTACAGCGCAAAATCGGTGATCAACAACCCGCTGGGCCTCAAGGACACCCTGAGATCCCTGTATAAATACCCGGCATTGCTGCCCGAAATGGAGCGCCTGGAGATCAATACCTTCAAAGAGCCCGACCTGCGCCGCATCCGCAACAAGGACGGACGGCCTTACATCCTCTGGAAACCCAACAAGAAGGAACGCGCAAATCCGCCGCTCTACTACGTCCTGTACCGGTTTAAAGGCCCGGCGACCGGCGATTTCGAATCCGCCGCCAATATCCTGTACGTTACCCCTTGGGATGGCAAAGAAAAGAAATGGACCTTCCTCGATAAAAGCGCCGAAACCGGCCAGATTTACACGTATGCCGTAAAGGCCGTCAACCGGCGGCACACGGAAGGCCCCGCCAGCCGCACCCGCAGCATCGAGAAGACCGAAACCCGGGTAAAAAACGCCAATCCGGGCTTCCTGGGCCGCCTCCGGTAGTTACACCAAAATAATAATGAATGGATAAAGGCAGTCGAAAAGCCTGCCGTTTCAGTCAAAAACAGAGATAATCCTGCTCCCGGTTAAACCAGGGGCGGCCTGTCGGCGTTTCCCTCCTTTAAAGACAGCGGTGGCTTATCCTGTCTTGCGTCAAGCAAATCAACCTAGGCGGCCGTAGCTCCCAAAAAGCGAAGGCACTAAATCAACGAATCAACAAAATGCCTTTTTCCAAGCCCGGTTTTGACTGGATAGCCCGAATGGCCTGGCGCGACAGCCGCCGCAGCCGCGGCCGGTTGCTTTTGTTTGTCTCCGCCATCATTATCGGCATAGCGGCCCTGACCGCCATCAATACCTTCGGCGAAAACCTGCGCCGCGACATCGACCGCGAAGCCAAGAAACTGCTCGGCGCCGACCTTTCGCTGGAAACCAACCAGCTCCCGTCGGATACCCTGCAACAACTCATCGATACCCTGGGGTCAGAGCGTTCCAAAACCGTGAGCTTCGTCTCCATGGTGTACTTCCCCAAACAGCAAGGCACCAGGCTGGCTTATGTCCGGGCGTTGGAAGGCCGTTATCCGCTGTACGGCGAATTGGGCGTCGACCCGCCTGAAACCCCGCGCGACCTGTCCAAAGGGGTACTCGTGGAAGAAGGCCTGATGCAGCAATTCGGCGTCAGTGCCGGCGATTCCATAAAGGTTGGAGAGGTTGTTTTTCCCATAGCAGGCGCCCTGACCTCAGCGCCGGGGCGGGCGGGCATCACGGCCAGTATCGCACCGGTCGTGTTCATCCCGATCCGGCAACTCGAAGCCACCGGGCTGGTCCAGCGGGGCAGCCGGATCGAGTACGCGTATTTTTTCAAACTGCGCCCCGGCCAGGCCCCCGAAGCCTTCCTGGATGACCATGAGAAATTGCTGAGCGACGAACGGGTTGACGGCGATACCGTAGCCGACCGGAAACGGACCGCCAACCGGTCGTTTGAAAATATGAACAGCTTTCTGCAACTGGTCGCCTTCGTAGCCCTGATTCTGGGTTGCATCGGCGTAGCCAGCGCAGTCCATTTGTATACCCGCAGCAAAACCGCCTCGGTAGCGCTGCTGCGCTGCCTCGGCGCGAGCGGCAGCCAGGCCTTTCAGATCTTCCTGTTGCAAATGGCGGTGGCCGGCGCATTGGGATCCCTGATGGGCGTCGTAGCAGGGAGCCTCCTGCAATATATCCTGCCGGTCGTTTTCGGCGACTTTCTGCCCATTGAAGGTGTGAGTACCGCCCTTTCCTGGTCGGCTATCGCGCAGGGGCTGACCACCGGCATACTCGTGTCGGTCGTTTTTGCACTGTGGCCGTTGTTGCGCATCCGGCGCATATCCCCGTTGCAGGCCTTGCGGGCGGATTTTGAGCCTAACGGCGGCCGCGATCCGCTGCGCCTGGCGGCCTTGGGCCTGATCCTGGCACTGGTTTTCACCCTTACCTGGATTCAAACCCGCAATTGGCTGGAAGCGCTGGTTTTTCTGTTGGGTCTGGCCCTTGCTTTAGGTATACTGGGGCTGATCGCGTCCCTGCTTCGCTGGAGCGTCAAGCGGTTTTTCCCCCGAAACTGGAGCTTTGTGTGGCGGCAGGCCCTGGCCAACCTCAACCGGCCCCACAACCAGACCTTTACCCTGATGGTGGTTATCGGCCTGGGGGCGGCGCTGCTGTCCACCCTGTTCTTCACCCGGGATCTTCTCCTGGACCAGGTGCGCATCACCGGTTCCGGCGACCGGCCCAATACCATCCTGTTCGACATCCAGACCCCGCAAAAAGAAGCCGTTGCCCAACTGACCCGCGACAACGGCATGCCGCTCATTCAGCAGGTACCGATCGTGACCATGCGGCTGGAAAGCATCGACGGCGCCACCAAATATGAGAACGAACAGGACAGCACCGGCCGCATCCGCCGCTGGGTGTTCAACCACGAATACCGGGTAACCTACCGGGATACCCTGATCGATTCCGAAAAGATCATTGAGGGCGTCTGGCACGGCGACAAACCCAAAAGTGATACCATTTTTGTCTCCCTGGCCAAAAATGTGGCCGAAGATATGGGAGCGCATCCCGGCGCCAGGCTGGTTTTCGATGTTCAGGGCCGAATGCTCGAAACTGTCGTGTCCAGCATCCGGGAAGTGGATTTCAACCGGGTCCAAACCAACTTCCTGGTTGTTTTCCCGACGGGAATACTGGAGCACGCACCGCAATTCCATGTGATCGTCACCCGCAGCGATTCCCTCGCGCAGGCGGTCCGGTTCCAGCGCGCCATGGTCCGGGCTTTTCCCAACGTTTCCATCATCGACCTGACGCAGATCCTGAAAACCGTGGACGACATCCTGGGCAAGGTCTCTTTCGTGATCCAGTTCATGGCTCTGTTCAGCATCATCACCGGGATCACCGTATTGGTAAGCGCGGTCTGGCTGAGCCGGTATCAGCGCATGCGCGAGAGCGCTTTGCTGCGCACGCTGGGCGCCAAACGAAGGCAACTCAACCGGATCAACGGCCTGGAATACGCCGTTCTGGGCGGGTTGGGCGCCTTGACGGGCGTGCTGCTGTCCATCGCCGCCGCCTGGGCCATCGCCCGTTTCCAACTGGACATCCCGTTCCGGCCGCGGTTCCTGCCGCCGCTGCTGGCCATGGTCTCCATTGCGGCATTGACCGTGATCGCGGGCCTGCTGACCAGCCGGGGCGTGGTGCGGAGGCCGCCGCTGGAGGTGTTGCGGATGGATTTGGAATGAAAAAATTGATCCGATTGATCTTGTCCTCAGTTCCTCCCCCGACCGCCGGAGCTCATCAGGAGCGAAGGAGGTGATTCCCCAGTTCCTCCTCCGACCGCCGTAGCCTTGGGGAGGTGGTAATTCCTCAATTCTGGAAATCCGGCCAATCTGATCAAATTCAATGCTTCATCCTTTTTTCAACCTCAGCTCAGGGAGGACCACCCGGAAATCCTTATCTGTTTTTTCATCGTGCCAGATCACAACATACTGCGCCTTTGCTTCTTCCAATTGGTATCCCATGTTCAGATACCTTTCGAATCTTCCGGCAAATTTTTTTGACAGCCACAAAATTCGCTCCCCGGATAAGTCCGTAAACAAGGCGGTTATTTCCTGATCTTGTTTCAAAATTTGTCCGGGCAGCAAATTTTTCACAGCTCTGGCGACATCCGGTTGCTGAAAATAATCGAGCCAGACGTCCTTCAGGCTGCACTGCAGGACCAGCATATCCGGCTCAGGCCAGTCCGATGAATCTTCAAGGTAATGCAACCCCGGCAAATCGCTTACAGGGCGGAATGGCCGGTTGGTATGTATAAATAAACTGTTTTTTGCGCGGGTTACGGCCACATACAGGGCTCTTTCTTTCTCTTCATCGTGAATTGGGAATTTATTGAGCATCAGAAAAACGTTGTCAAACTCTTTTCCTTTTGCTTTATGCATGGTCGAAACCAGGATCAGACCGTTTTCCGGGAGATAGAAGTCCTGTATCCGACTTTCTCCCAGAAACTGGCGCCATTCGCTATTCAACTTTCTGGGATTGGTCCGTTCATATTCACGAATCACATTTTCAGCCAGTTTCAGGTTGGCTGATCCGGAGAAAGCAGCATGGATCCTGGTTTTGGCATCCTGCCACGCCTGTTCTGAAATCAGGCCGATCTGATCCCGAACGGAATCCTGGATCAGATGGGTAAACACCCGGATTTCAAGCATATTCCGGAGGGGGAATTCCTCCCGGTCCATGATCATCCTTACCCGCAATCCGGCCTGTTGCAACAGGTTGCCGACCATCAGCGCCTCCTCATTGGTTTGGGTCAAAACTGCGGAAGTGCCTTTCGGATTCAGTTGCCGAATGGATTCCGCGAGCGGCAGCTGCAAGTTTCCTGTTTTATACGTAACCACCTGGATTAAACCGTTTTCTGACTGGTAGGGCGTCAACTGTATCCCGTGTTTTATGCGGTCTTTTGTCCGTGATTGTTCAAGAAAGGCATTGGCGAAATGTACGAGGTTGTTTTTTGCCCGGTAATTGGAGGTCAGAAAGTATGTACTGGCATTTTTCTGGTGAGCAAATGCTTGCATAAACCGGGTGCTGGATCCCCTGAACGCGTAGATATTCTGGTCGTCATCCCCCACCACAATAACCCGCACCTTTTCGGATTTCCCGGCAATAGCCATCAAAAAGTCGTATTCTTCCTGGCTCAGATCCTGGTATTCATCCACTACGATGACGCTCTTGTTGCGCAATCGCTCAAGAGATATCTCCTCCTGTTCTATGGCAATCTTCATTTTTTGGAGGATATCCTGGGATCTTTCCAGGTTACCGACCCTGCCGGCAAGCTGAAATGCAAAGCCGTGGAAGGTGAAGATATCAATATAGTAGGCCAGCTTTCCGATCAGCGCCTTCAACCTGGTTTTAAATTCCTGGGCTGCCGGCCTCGAGAAGGTGAGCATCAGGAATTGCTCGGGTTTGACATCTTCCATCAACAGCAAAGAGGCGACCTTGTGGACCAGTACCCGGGTTTTGCCGCTGCCGGGTCCTGCCGCCACGAGAACGTTCTCGCTCTGGTTGTCCTTTACCACAGTAAGCTGCTCGGTCGAAAGGGCGCCGAAAATTTGCTGGAATTTTTCTTCCGTGATGGGTTCCTGGATCTTTCTTTTCCGATTATTGAAATATTTGGTCAGAAAATCATCGTAGGGCAGTGTAAAATAGTCTTCCACAAACCGGGAGGCCTCTTCGTGGTATTGCAGTTGCTTTTTGGCATATTCTCCGATGATGTGGATCTGTTCAGTACGGGTCTGGTAATAGCGCCCAAGTTTTTGATAATCATTGACGGTGTACTGTTTCCGGCTGTCGTCTGCCTGCCGGGTGATCTTCATCGGGTTATAATAGATCAACAAACCGCTCTTCAATTCGATTACATTGAGGTAATGGAGGTAAAGCAGCACCGTTTCATAGAAATCGATAGGATATTTGGCTGGCAGAAACTCCTCAATGGCTTCTTTCAGGTGCGCAACCGAGAACTTCATGAGCCTTTTATCCGGAAAATCAGGGTCTTTATCCGCTTCGATGAGGTAGTGGATCTGAAAAACGCGCATGGCGTATCCGGCTGCTTCCTGACGGTCTCTCAGTTGGGCCGCAAATTTTTCCTGCGGAACCTGTCGTTTTATCCTGAACTGCTCGGTAGAGCGATCCAGTCGTTCTTTTTCAATATATTTCAGGGTTTGCCAGTAGTTGAGCAGGTTTCTCAGGGTAAGAATATCTGATTGAACGCCGGCTTCATTGAGGGTTTCGTTGATCTCCCTGAGGAAAACCTTTCTGGATCTGGCCTCTTCATTTGGAAACAGCAGTTCGAAAAGCGCCTTCTCCGTCCTGGTGGTCAGATCGAAAATTTCCTTTGAATGCCGGCTCCCTTTCAATGTATAATAGTATGCGGTCAGGTCCTTTTCGTTGCTCAGTAATTTGACCTGGCGAAACAAGTTGATTATATGGGTTACCCGATCCCGTTCAAGTCCGAGAGAATCGGCCATCCAATCAACCTGGGCGTCCTCACTGGTGCGGGCCCTGGAGATCATTGAGCTGAAAACCCTTTTGGCGGCGGGGTTGTCTTCGGCAGAAAAAAGATCGGAATGCCGGTCAATGATCGAATTGGCATCTTCCACATTTTTCACCAGAATGCTTTGACCGAATATCCTTGCTGCGTTTTCTTCCCGTGTCAGGTATCCCGAATCCTCAAGCGCAGCGATGGCCGCTTTGACGCGGGTTTCCAGTTGGAAAATTTCCGTATCCCAACCCGCCAGCCGCGCAATTTCGAGCGCTGACTTGGTAAAGGTCTTTTTCTTGAACCGTTTGATGCCTTGCCAGATCTGGTAGATCTCTTTGTGGCTGATTTTGGTGGAATTCAGCAAAAGAAAATGCTCATTCAGGTCATTTTCGTCAAAAAGGATATAACAGGAAGCCCTGAGTTCAGGCCTTCTTCCCGCGCGTCCGGATTCCTGGATGTAATTTTCAAGGGAATCGGAGATATTGTAATGGATGACCATGCTGACGTTATCTTTATCGACCCCCATTCCAAAAGCCGTGGTTGCCACGATGATATCCGTATCGCCGGCTTCCTGCATGAAAGCATCCTGAATTTCAACCTTGGCATCCCGGTCAAGCTGCCCATTGTAGGCGCGCGCAGTGAAGCCGTGTTCGCGGAGCCGTTGAGCCAGTTTTTCAGAGGTTTTAACGCGGGCGACATACACAATTTTGGGGCCTTCCTGCGATTGCAGTAATTCGGTCAAACGCTCAAACTTCTCCTCCGGGCTTTGGGTTTTAATGACGGAATAGGTGAGGTTTTTCCGGGCCGTACCGGTTTGGAACAACTCCAGATCCAGACCGGCCTTTTCTTTGAAATAATGCCGTATGTCGTCCGCTACGGAAGGCTTGGCTGTTGCCGTGAAACAGGAAACCGGAATGGGCGCCTCCAGCCGTTTGGCAGCCCGCAGTTTTTTGAGGAAAGGCCCGATATACAGATAATCTACCCTGAAATCCTGTCCCCATGCTGAGAAACAATGCGCCTCATCAATTACAAACCGATCGATCTGGCGTCCTTTCATCAGGTTGAAAATCGTTCCGGACCTCAATGATTCCGGGGAAATATAGAGCAGGTTTGCCCCGCCGCTCCGGACACGCTCAATTGCGTCGGCCCTTTCAAGCGGCGACAGCATACCGTTGATGGTCACTGCGGATGTGATGTCATGCCGGTTCCGGAGCACGTCTACCTGGTCTTTCATCAGGGATTGGAGCGGGGAAATTATCACGGTGAGGGCATGCAAACCTTCCCCCCTAATCAGCGCCGGCAACTGGAAGGTGAGCGACTTCCCCCCGCCTGTCGGAAAGATAGCCAGCAAGGACTTCCCGCTCAGGGCAGCTTCGACAACCTGCTCCTGCAGGGGTTTTCCGGTCTCTTCCTCAAAGGCGCGAAACTGGTCGTACCCGAAAAACCGCTTCAGGCCGGACTTCGGCGCTGCAAACCGGCAATAGGCGCATCCGCCTTCACCCATGCATTCTGCACGCAATTTCCGGATAATTCCCTGAACCTCCGGAAAACGGTGGAATATCCACGGCGGGAAAACGGATTCGGGATCCCCGGTTTGAATCAGGGCAGTCGCAAAAGCCAATTCAACAGGGTTCTCCTCAATGATTCCCTGCAATGAAGTCGATCCGCAAAAAGAACCGGATAGGTTTTCCCTGTAAAACGGCTCGAGGGATTCGATTCCGAAGTCAGCCGGAACATCTTTCCGGTCCAGCACCTCAAAAAGGCCGTTAAAACCCGGCTGATTTTCCAACAGCTTCGTGTAAATGAGTTTCAAAGCCCGCGGTAATGAATGGAAAGCGGCCAGTATATCCGCGAAAAGCGCCCTGGCAATAGCGGCATCCGCCAGGGGATTGTTCAGCTCTGCACCCGCCAGATGATAGTCCTTCACCAGGTGATGGTATGGCTTCCGGGGAAAAAGAAGGGCCGACCAGAACAGGGTATCTATCGATGGCCGGTTTAAAAAATCATCGGGTAACCCTTTGGATTTCAGGAGCGGCAGATCATGGCTGATAATATTGTGGCCGCATAAAATATGGGCGCCCCTGGAAAATTCAGCGAATTCCGCGATGCCTTTGCCCACAAATTGATCGCCCCCCCTGAACGCCCCGATCAGCAGCAATTCATCCGTCCTGGGGTTTGCTTCAAGATCAAAAAAAATAATTTCCTGCAGTGCGTCCATACCCGTCATTATCACAGGCTATCCTGAAAACTCGCTTAAATTTACGCCTAAGTTTGTATTCGCCCAAAATGCCCTTACTTTAGCGCCGACTTTTAACTTTTCCATTTTCATTTTTGCATTTAGCTATTACACCATGAAGTCCCTTTCCCGATCTGCCTTACCCGAACTGGCCGGCAACCCTGCCTTGCAATTGCCCGCTGAAGGCCAATTTACATTACCAGAAAAGATCCTGCAATTCGGTACCGGCGTGCTCCTGCGCGGGCTGCCCGATTTTTTTGTGGAGCAAGCCAACCGGGCGGGAAAGTTCAACGGGCGCATCGTGGTGGTAAAATCAACGGACGGCGGAGATGCCGACGCTTTTACCCGTCAGGATAACCTCTACACCCTGTGCATCAAGGGCGTTAAAGAGGGCAGGATCGTGGAAGAAAACCTGGTCTGCTCCGCCATCAGCAGGGTATTGATCGCCAAAACCCAATGGAACGAGATCCTGGCTTGCGCCGTGAGCCCGGACTTGCAGGCGGTAGTGTCCAATACGACGGAAGTGGGCATCCAGTTGGTGGAGGAAAGCATTGACCAGGCGCCGCCGTCATCTTTCCCGGCAAAGTTGCTGGCTATGCTGAAAGCCCGTTATGACGCCTTTGCCGGCGCTGCGGATAAAGGGCTTGTGATCGTGCCCACCGAACTCATTCCGGACAACGGAACAAAACTGAAAAATATCTTGTTGGAACTGGCCCGGATCAATGGGCTTTCGCCGGAATTTGTCCGGTGGATGGAAAGCGCCAATACGTTCTGCAATTCGCTGGTCGACCGGATCGTGCCGGGCCATCCCGGTTCGGAAGCTGCTGCCAAACTGGAACAGGAGCTCGGCTACAAAGACGACCTGCTGGCTGTTTCGGAGGTATACCGGCTCTGGGCGATCGAAGGCGGCGAAAAGGTGAAAAAGGTCCTTTCCTTTCGGGAGGTTGATCCAGGTGTGATCATCGAGCCCGATATCAGCGTGTACCGCGAACTCAAGTTGCGCCTGCTGAATGCTACCCATACCCTGAGCTGCGGGTTTGCCCACCTTTGCGGGTTCGACACGGTAAAAGAAGCCATGGCCGACCCGGCGATGAACGCATTCATCCGGCATCTGATGCTGGAAGAGATCGCGCCGGCCATCCCGCATCCGGTGGACCTGGAAAAGGCGCGGGCCTTCGGGCGCGAGGTGGTCGACCGGTTCGCCAACCCCTTCCTCGACCACCACTGGCTGAGCATTACGCTCCAGTACAGCTCCAAAATGCTGATGCGGGTGATGCCCGTATTGATCCGTTATTACGAAAATTTCGGCAAGGCGCCGGAAGCCATTTCGCTGGGTTTTGCCGCCTGGCTGCGCTTCATTCAACCCGCAGAAGCAGCCGACGGCGCCTATTACGGGTCGTTCAACGGGGTCAGGTACCGGATCAACGACGATAAAGCAGAACATATTTACAAGCGCCTTCAGGGAGTTCCGCCAAACAAAATACCGGAATCCTTGCTTTCTGATCAAATGATTTGGAAAGAGGACCTGACCAGACTGCACGGTTTTGTCGAAAAAGTGGCCTTCTACTATACGGCCATAACCGACGGAAGCGCCAAGGCCTTGCTGTCGAAATTCGGCCATTGATTATTTCGAATGAAGCCCGCTCAAAGGGTTAATTCCAAATAATTTACCAAAAAAGAATTTTATCCGGAATCATTTCGTATCTTTGCACCGGATTAGCGGCAGACCTGCATGAATCGGCCTGCATCGCTGCAATTAACAAGATAATTGAATTATCCGATTTCGTTGTGATGGCTTCGGCCGCAAGCTGAAATCTTGTCCTTTGTAAGTATCCCTACCCGTGAGCTTGCTCAGCTTTATTTCCGCTTCCAACAGAGTAAATTATTTTTTTAAAATTTTTCTCATTTACCATGGCTTGAAATGCGTTGTAAGAATGCAGGTTCAATCCGTGCTGAAGAGGACCGTTTATGTACATGCGGTTTCCTCTCTGAGATGATGAAATGCAATCTTTTAACATGAACGCTTTTAAGCAAAAAAGCAAAAACAACAAACCCGGCGGGTTTAATCGCCACTCAAGCCGACCCTTCGGCAATAACGCCCCGAACGGAAACCGCAAAAAAAAGAAAAAGGAAGCCCCCGGGATCGACCCGAGCTTACTGATCAAAAAAGCGGCCCCAAAGGAAGAAACCATTTACGCGCCGACCCGGACCTTCGAGCAAATGCCGCTCGACAACCGCCTGAAGGCCAATATCCGTAAAAAAGGATTCAAGCATCCGACCGAGATCCAGGACAAAACCCTGGAATACCTGCTTCAGGGCAGAGATCTGCTCGGGATCGCCCAGACCGGCACCGGCAAAACGGGCGCTTTCCTGATCCCGATCATCAACAATCTGCTGACCCAGGGCAAACGATTCCAGAGCCTGGTCGTCGTGCCGACCCGCGAGCTTGCGCTCCAGGTGGAAGGCGAATTCAAAAGCCTGGTAGCCGGTTTGGGCCTGTACAGCGCCACCTTCATCGGCGGTACCAATATCAACCGGGACCTGCAGATCCTGCGCCGCCCCAGCCAATTGGTAGTGGGTACGCCCGGGCGTTTGCTCGACCTGGTCAATCGCAAGGCGCTCAACCTGCAGAACTTCTCCATCCTCGTGCTGGACGAATTCGACCGCATGCTGGATATGGGGTTTGCACCCGATGTGAAAAGGATCACAGCGGCCATGCCGGGCAGGGAACAAACCCTGCTGTTCTCGGCTACCATCGACAAAACCCAGCAAATGCTGATCGATACCCTGCTCGACCAACCCGTTGAGGTGAAGGTCAGCACCGGCGAAGCTACCGGCGACCATATCGACCAGGACATCGTCCGCGTAACGCCCGGGGAAGACAAATTCCAGGTACTGCGCAGCATGGTGGATCAGGAGGATTTTGAAAAGGTCCTCGTTTTTGCCGAGACCAAGCACCTCGTGAGCAAGCTCTGCCTCAAACTGCAAAAGACGGGGATCCGCGCCGAGCAGATCCACGGCAACAAATCGCAGGCGACCCGGCAAAAAGCCCTGGATAAGTTCAAGAAAGGCGCTATTCAGGTCCTTGTTGCCACCGATGTAGCTGCCCGCGGCCTGGACATCACCGATGTCACGCACGTCATCAATTACCAGCTGCCCAAAACCTTCGACAGCTACCTGCACCGCATCGGCCGTACGGGTCGCGCCGGGAAAGCCGGGAAGGCCTACACGTTTGTGGACTAAAAAAGGTAGTTGACAACGTTCCAATACGACTGGACAAAATGAACAGCGTGGGAGAGCGGGTAAAAGCATTGCTTTTCACTCCCTCTCCCACTCTCCCACTCTCCCACTCTCCCACTCTCATCCGCCGAAGCCTCAAACGAAGGCGGGTTTTCCCTGTCTTTGCCTCTTTTTTCACCCCGGCAGCGAGATCTTCCCCATCGACACCAGCGGTATCCCGCCCAGCCGTTGCCCTTCTCCATATTCACCCGCCACCGTTTCATTGGCCAAGGCAGCAAAAAGGACCGCTTCCTTTGCATCCCCCGAAATGCCGAGTTTTTCAAACGGATAGACCGGAAAATCCGGCAATAATTCCCGCAGGTATTCAACCACTAATGGATTATGAGCCCCGCCGCCGCTCAGATAGAGACTTGCCGGAAATGTCGTTTTGACTTGCAATACCGCATCCGCAATGGTCTCTGCGGTAAACCGGGTAAGGGTAGCCATCAGGTTTTCCGGAGGGATATCGCCTTGTTTTTGGAGGCAATCGTTTAGAAATTCAACGCCGAACATTTCCGGCCCGGTCGTTTTCGGGTTGGTACGCTGAAAATAGGGATGTTCTTTCATCTGGTCAAGCAGCCTGCGATCGACGGCTCCGGCTTTGGCGAACCGGCTGTCCCGGTCAAAAGCGACGCCGAACCGGCTTAAAGCCACCTGATCCAACAAGGTGTTACCCGGACCGGTATCCGTTGCGAAGGATTTTTCCGGATCCGCATCTCCGGGCAGAAAAGTGAAATTGGCGATGCCGCCGATGTTGAGCAGGAACCGGTCTTCTTCTTTTTGGGAAAACAGGAAATAGTCGCCATACAAAGCCAGGGGCGCTCCTTCACCGCCGGCTGCCAGGTGCTTTTGGCGAAAATCGGACAGGGTGATGATTCCCGTCCGGCGGGCCAGGTGGTCGCCGTCGCCGATCTGGAGGGTGGCGTTGGGGTAATCCGGTAAATGGTGGAAATGGCGCGGTGCGTGGAAAACGGTCTGACCGTGGCTGGCCAGCAGATCGACCTCCGCAGGTGAAACGCCCCATTTTTTGAGGCAATCCAGCACGATCGCAGCATGCCTTTCCGCAACCATCACATTCAACAGGACCAGGTGCTGAAAATCGATCTCCCGCCTGGCAAAAACCCGCCGGATCTCCTGGCGGAAAGGCTCGTCGTAAGCGATTGTTTCAAAGGCTTCCAGCTGTACCTGCGAATCCGCTCCGGCGCCGGTAAACCGGCATAAGGCCACATCCAACCCGTCGAGTGAAGTACCCGACATCAGGCCGATAATGCGCCTGGAATTTTGGGCGGACAGGCGATGCAAGGTTTCGAGATGGTTTTTCATCGAACAAAGTTAGTGCGGGATGGTTTCTGTTTGCGGATTCAGCCCATAAAACTAAAATTTGCTGTTGATGAAATTATTTTTGAGTCTAAATTGCAGGGAAAATTAATTTTAAATCTCGCATGATCATCACTTCCATACTCTTTTCAACCCTGTGGACCATTTCCACGGCAAACCATCAGCTTGCACCGGCCAGAAACCCGGTTTCAGAACCTGTTGCCAAAAACATCCTGGATTATTACCGGGAATTGAAAGGCGATTATGCCCCCGGTTACGACATCCGTAAAAAAGGCGACGGTTGGGTGAGCCAGTCCACCGCCGAATACGAAATACCGGTGACGGTGGACATCAGGAACGGCTTTATCGAGCTGACCGACGAAGGCACCGGCGGCGGCACGTTCAAGGTGCAGGTAGTGCTCTTCCGCCTGGCTGACGGCAACCCGCAGATCGGCATCACCAAAACGGAATTCGACGGGATCGGCGCCAACCAGCAATATTACTTTATCCGGCCGGAAGATCCCGGGCAATACGACTGGACGGAGCATGCGGTCCCCATCATCACGTATCTGGATTTTTACCAGGAAGAGGATGAGGAAATTGACCCGGAACTGGCGGAAAAGGCCTTTCCGATCCTGTTCGACCTGCCCCAAAACGGCACCAGCCTGAAGGTGCGTATTTTCCTGGGCAACCGCATCCTGTATTGCGGCGAGGATGCCGGTGTGGAACGTTCGAAGCTCTGCCCGCTGTTCGATCATATGGCGCGGGAATCGTTCAACCTGAAGTGGATCAAGGCAGAAGGCAGGTTTGATTATTGATTGCCTATTTGCTGTTCAACGCGATATCCAGCCTGAGGAAAAAAGCACGGCCCCAACTCAGCAGCCGGCTGTCTCCGACGCTGCTGTGCGTCCCGCCGCTGCTGCCGGATAAGGGGATGTTCTCTACGTCCAGCAGGTTTTTGACGCCCGCAGCCAGGAAGATCCGGTCCTTCCAAAAAAACCGGTTGAGTGCGGCGTCAATCAGGTGGTAGCCGCCGGCAAATCCTTCCGTGATCTGTCCTGCCTCATCTTCATAAAAAAATACTTCCTTGCCGATAAAACGGTGGTCCAGGCGCACCTGCATTTTTACCCCCGGGATATCCACGCTGCAAAAATTTTGCATTTCAAACAGACCGGTGTATTTGTCCGCGTCTGTATCCTTTGACCAGGTGTTGTACAAACGGGTAAAGGCCAGGCCGGCTCCAATGTCGAACGGACCGGTGGGGTCAAAAGCCAGACGGAGGTTCAATCCGTGTGTTTCGAACCGATCCAGGTTTTGATAATTGTACCGGGCGGGGGTGTATTCGGCAAGGATGATCCGGTTGGAGATGACGTTGTAGAACACCTTAGCCTCCGCCGAAACGCGGTGCTTTTTACCGAAACGCCGGTTGAAGTCAACGGAAAGAGAGGCATTCCTGCTGCGCTCGGCCTCCAGATCCGGATTGCCGGTAATGTCATGGTTGACATCGATGAAATTGAAGTACAACTCCTTGATGGAAGGCGCACGGAAACCGTGAGCATAGCTCGCCCGCCAGGTCCAGTCGGGCCCGGGTTGCCACGACAGGTGGAGGGCGGGCACAACAGGATGTTTGTAACGCGAATTATACCCGTAGCGCACATTCCCCGAAAGCATAAGCCCACCGGCGGCCTGCCATTTTAGGCCAATCCAACCGGCATAATTGGAAAGCACGGGTTGGTCGCCGCCTTCCCAGGCTGCGATCCGTTTCCCGGCCCCGGATTCGCGCAACCATTCCAGGCCGACCTGGCCGTTCCACCTGCCTTTGGCGGTTGTGCTCAGGGTGCTGCGGTGGAGCCAGGAAGAAAATCCGGTGGTATCGCCTTCTTCCTGAACCGGCGTTTTGAGCCCCTCCTCAAAATCGAGCCGTTGAACGGATTTGAGGCGTTCATAATCGTTGTAAGCGGTCAGGATATTCAGATACAGCCGCGGATTGAGCCAGGCTTCGGCCTGCAGACTATGATCGTTTCGGAACGTACCGTACTGTTCATCGAATGCATAGGGTTTGAATTGCGGCCGCCTTTTTTCCCCGGGTATGGACAAATCCTCGTCAAAACACCGGTAGGTGTAGCGGATATAAAAGGAATCGCTGAAGTTATAACGCAGCGCCCCTTCGATTCCGAATTGGTTTTTGGGATTCCACGGGAACTTCCGGTTCCGGATGGTTTCGCCCGAAGGCAAGGCGCGGGTTTCGTATAACCGGAGGCTGTCGTCGGGCGCCAGGCGGCTGGAATAGCGGTTGCCGGACACCGTAGCCAGGAGTTTTCCGAATCTGGCGCCTAACGACAGCGAATTATTCCAGTTACCGACGGATTCATACTGATTCCGGCTTTGGAACCTGAATTGACCTGTTTGTGATTTTTGGGTAATGATATTGACCACCCCGCCCGAAGCATTGCTGCCGTATTGCGCCGACATGGCGCCTTCGATGATCTCGATCCGGTCGGCATTGTCCAGGTTGATCTGTGACAGGTCGATATTCCCGTCCAGGCGGCCGATAACCGGAACCCCGTCGATCATGATCTGGACGTTCTCACCGCCGATACCTTGTATTTTGAGCCCGTTTCCAAGGGTAGGGTCGGTACTCACCCTGAGATTAAGTTGCCTGCTAAGAGCTTCCCCCAGGTTATTTAGCCCCTGCCGGTGAATCTCTTCCGCTTTGATGACCCGAATCTTGTGCACCGCATTGCCTGCATGCGTCGGGGCATATTGGGCCGTCACCACGATATCGGACAGGTCGATACTCCAGGTAACGGTATCGGCTGCAGATCCCGCAGACTGGGCGATTACGTCAGGTATGCCGGCGATCCATACGGCAAGCAGAAGGGCGATCGGGGAGATGGCGATTTTTTTTGTCATGGCCGGATTGAAGGATTTTTATGGGGCAACCCCAAGGGTTACCCGTACGAGAGGGCCGGGCCGGCAGTCTGTTCAATAATCGAGCGCCACTCTTCCCGTTCCGGGATCCCGGGTTTACGTTTGCCGAAGAAATAGACGATCAGCTCGCCATGTTCGTCGAACAATTCCAAGCTGGTTACCATTCCGTCGACGGTCGGTTTTTTGACGATCCAACTCTGACGGATGCCCTGGGTGTCGAGATGCAGGTTGAATTCGGGGTCCATGACATTGTACCAATCGCCGTAAAATTGCAAATTGGACACGGGGCCGGTATGGATCTGCACGCAACCGGGGCTATGTACGAAGCACATGATCGGCGTTTCCTGTTCGGCGGCGGCTTTCAAAATCCGGATGACGGCCTCATTATCCACTTGGCGGGCCATCCCGTCGGGCGCCAGCCGCAATCCTTGCGTGCGGGTCACACCGAATTTTTTCAGCAAACCGTAAAAATCATGGGTATCCTCCAGATCGCGCCACGCTTGCTGGAAGCCGGGGATATCGATTGCTGCATCCGGTCTTCCGACAACGGGCGCTTGCGACTGATTGCTTACTTCGATCATAGCTTGAACCGGCGCCTTGAATTGCTCCGCCAGCCGATGATACGCCGCCAGATCCGATTTTGGCGTGGAATAGACCTTATGAATGGCCTCGCCCGCAGAATTAAAGAACTGGAAAGAATACAGGTCTTCCATTTTGCCGCGCGGCATGACCACCGCCAGGCCGAACCGCCATTCATGCATAAAAAAGCGCAGGTCGATGTCGGGATTGACGGCTACCCCTACATTTGCCGGACCTTCGTAAAACTGAATATTGTCATAAACGCCCTTGCGTTCGTGAACGGCGTATTCGTTTCGGGTCAACGCCATAACATATCCCATTTCTTTCAGGCCTGCGAGCAGGGCTTTCCAGTCGCCTTCCAGCAGGGTAACGCCGTCGCCTAGAGAGAGGCACAGTAATTCCGCTTCGCTGATGTTCAATCTTTGCGCCAGGTCGCGGTTTCGCAATCTGGGTTCGGCGGATTTGAGCGCCGTAAGTTCCTGTTTCAGTATTTCCGGATTTTTCATATTGGTAATGCTGTAATTTGAGGGCATCCGAAAACCGGATGCTTGTGGATGATCGAGCGGATTCCCAGGGTCTCCATCAGGTTGTCCCGGGTAAGGACTTCTTCCGGGCTGCCCGCCCCGACGAGCTCACCCGCCTTCATCAGGAGGATCTCATCGGCGAACTGAGCGGCGAGGTTAACGTCGTGCAGAACCGCAAATACCCCGATTTGCTGACCGGCGGCGATCTCTTTGACCAGGCCGGCAAGTTTGAATTGGTGGTGGAGGTCCAGATTGGCAGTCGGCTCATCCAGGAAAAGGTAACGATTGATCCCGGTTCGCCGGCAGGCGTTGAGTTGAACCATACATTTTGCCAGCAGGACCCGCCGTTGCTCCCCGCCGGAAAGCGTCGTAAAATCGCGATCCCCGAAAGCGGACATCCCGGCATGATCCAGTGCCGTTTCGATGATTTTCCTAAGGTCTACCCTGGTGAGTGATTTCCCGGAAACGTAACCCCCCATTTCGACCAGATCCCGCACCGGAATAGAAAATGGAACCTGGACTTGCTGCCCCAAAACGGCCCTGCGACAAGCGAGTTCTTCAACTGAAAGGGTTTCCAGGGGGGCGTTATCCCAACTTATACTGCCCCGGGAATAACCGGATTGACCGGTTACTGCATCAAGAAGGGTGGACTTACCGGCTCCGTTCATCCCCAGAAGCACAGTAATCTTACCCGGTCGAATCAGGAATGAACCGCCCTTGACAATCAATTGCCTGCCCTTGCTGACCGATATGTCGCAAACGCGGATCATAGCGTCAACCTGTCTTGTCTGGAACGGATCAAAAGCCATAAGAAAAACGGCGCCCCGACAATGGCGGTCAATATGCCGATCGGCAACTCGGCCGGAGCGATGATCGTTCGGGCCAGGGTGTCGGTCAGGATGAGAAAAACGGCCCCAAGCAGCGCAGAGGCCTTCATCAGATAACGGTAATCGGTTCCCCGGATCAATCGCAGGAAATGCGGGATGACCAACCCGACAAATCCGATAATCCCGCTGATGGAAATGCAAACACCGACGATCAGCGCTGTTACCAGAATGATCCTGGTTTTGATGCGTTCTACCCGGAATCCCATGGAGACTGCTTCTTTCTCTCCCAGAAGTAAAGCATTCAACGGTCTGGCTGCTTTGATAAGAACCACAAACCCGGCTATGATAACCGGACCTGCAATCAAGAATCCGGGCCAATCGGATCCGCTGAAACTCCCCAGGCTCCAGAACGTGATATCGCGGAGCTGCTGTTCGTTTGAAATATAAATGAAGAAACCGGCTACAGCGCCGGTCAGGGCTGTAATGGCAATGCCCGCCAGCAGCATCGTCATGACTTGCGTCCGCCCCTGGTACCGGGATAAAAAATAGACGGCGTAAGTCGTCGCCAATCCTCCGGCAAATGCAAAAACAGCAATGGATGCCTGTTGCAAAAAGCCGGTCAGGTGACTTGAAAGAGCGCCCATCAATACAATCGAACCGACCGCAAACAGCATGGCGCCACCGGTGACTCCGATCAAGGAAGGGTCGGCCATCGGATTGCGAAATAAGCCCTGGATGGCAGCGCCCGCAACAGCCAATCCGGCGCCGGTCAATCCCGCCAGCAATATCCGGGGCAACCGGATATGCAGGATGAGATAAGATGATAAATCTGGTTCTTCGCTATACCCCAAGGCATAAAACGCCTGTCCGATCTCTCTTATGCCGGTACCAAACGCTCCGAAAAACAAAGCGCCAGCTGTACAGATCAGCAATGCAATCCCCAAAGCAGGGACAGAGAACAGGTATTTTTTCAAGAGCGCCATCATTATTCTCCCCTGAGTTTCAGCGCCAGTTCGGTTGCTGCTTTTGCTGCCCGCGGACCGAAAGCGGTGAGGTATTGTCCATCCATGGCTATGATCTTTCCGTTTTTGAAAGCCGGCGTTTGAGCTATACCCGGAATTTGCCGGAGCCCTTCCTCCCCATCGAGGCTGGCCAGGCCGGTTTCGAACATCAAAATGATATCCGGAGCAGCTTCTACCAGCGATTCCGGCGTCAGGGCGCGATAATCTTCAAAAGAATGAATGGCGTTCTGTCCACCCGCTTTTTCAATGATGGCGGCTGCCGGGGTATTTTTTCCGGCAGCCATAAGTCTTCCCGCACCGCGCGCGTAGATGAACAATACCTTCGGAGAAAATGCCATCCCCATCAGCGCCTGATTCAACCGCAAACTGTCGTTCGATACGGTCAAGGCGAGGTTTTTCAGCAATCCGGGATCTGTTTGGAGTTCCTGCGCTATGACTGCGGCGGCCGTTACAGCATTGTTCAGATAATGGGTGGCCGGTATGGAAATAACCTTGACACCTGCATTTTTCGCCTGTTTGACGGGGTCGGGCAGCCCTTGCGCCGATTCCAGAAAAATGATATCGGGCTTCACACTCAGGATTCCCTCGGCGTTCAGCCGGCTGATATGTCCCAGGTTGGGAATGTCTGTTACGGATCCGGGGAACGTGCTGGTCGCATCCACCCCGACGATATCAGGGCCATACCCCAGGTCGTAGAGTACTTCCGTCAGCATGCCGCTCAGGGAAATGATCCGGGGGCCGGATGGCTTCGTTTCCACCGGCCGGTCGCCGATTTGTTCCCGGCAACTGAAAACGGATGCCATGATTACAATTCCGATCAGGCCGTTTATCACACTTTTTTTCATGTTGTCAATCAGATGTGGTTTTTCAGAATTACCGGACTACCAGCGGTTTGACCGCCCTGCCTTTTTCTGTCTGAACGGCCAGGAAATAGGGACCGGCAGGCAATTCGCCGATCTGCAGGGTTTTCATGTTCAGGCCGGCCTGGGGTTTCAATTCGCGCGCCAGGACCAATTGGCCCATACTGTTGTAAAGCTGGACAAGGGCTTGTTTCGGCTGATCCGACAGTTCAATAGCGATATTCACCTCATCTGTCGCCGGATTGGGGAATACCTCGAACCCATTGAGATTTTCCGGAAAGTCGCTTGTCGCACTCAGCACAGAGAGGAAGGTCTTTTCCAGCGTAGATATCCCGGTACCCGAGCCTTCAAAGTCGATAAACTGAACTTTCCAGAGGCTGTCGGCTGCCGTGAGGATGAAATACACCCGGTCGCCGGGTATGGACCATTGGAAAGTACTGAGGTTGAATTCTTTCCAATCGTAGCCGACGGCCGTGAGCGAGTCGGTCAGGTTGTCCGAATAATCGTTGAAATCGACCGTCGCGGGATTGATGCCGTCTGCCTGAGCCACCTGCACCCCGGGACCGGACAATACGCCGGAAACCATGTATTCCAGGATGCCGCCTTCGCCGTCGTCCAGCGGGGTGGTGTAGCGCGTAAAAAGCAGGTCCCAGGCCGCCGGCTCCAGGTCGGCAGCGGTTTCCGAACCGAATGAAAACCAGGCCAGCGTTTTACCGGTAAATCCGGCTTTATCGATCGTTTTGGTCGTTTCCCCGCTGCCGTCGAGATCGGCATACCGGATGGTGTAAATGCCGCCTGCAAGGGATTCGACGAACAGTTTCTTGTAGCTGCCGTTGCGCAGTTTGAGGATGAAGTAACGGGAGCCGTTCACAATATGGGTGGTCACATCGTACCGGCCCCAGCCGAAATCAAAGGGATCCAGGCCGTCCTTGATATGATTGAAGGCGCCTTCATCCCAGGAAAGTTCATCGTTGTACAACCGGCTGACGATGTTGGAGGTATCGGTCGATTCAAAATCTTCAGCAGCAGTCAGGTACAGTTCAACGGATGCCGCGCCTTGAGATGAGGCTGCTCCTTCGTTAAGGAATATGCCGAGTCCCTGGCCCGCTGCCGAAAAAGCGATGTCCCAGGCGGTATGCGGAATGGAAACTATGGCGCCGTCCTCGAGTTTATAGAAGGCCATATCGGCATAAGAAGGGCCGAATGACGGTTGATCGATTTGCGCACGGACCGCAGACAAGGTTAAAAGGCCAAAGAGCGCTGTGTAGAGGAATTTCATTTTTGCGGATTTTAAACAAGTGATCCACAAAATTACAACCAGGCTTTTATTTATTTAGACTAATTCTAAATAATACTTAAAATTCGCGACCCGAAACTGCGAACAGCGGGTAACCAATAACAAAAAGTAGGTATTGAAATGGATGGATGGAGGGGGCAGGGCAGCAGGATAAAAAAACGGTTGACAACCCATAGCGGGCTGTCAACCGGGCTTCGATTCCGGTAACTTCGGCTTCGCTCAGTTACCGGTGTGTAATTCCGCTTTTCGAGGCTTTTGCGGACTGGAACGGACAACGCTTATTCGATGTGGAACGCTTTCGAGCTCACGCCGGAGCCGTCCGTTATGCGGTAGTAATATCTTTTGCCGGTCAGGCCGGAGGTATTGACATCGAGTTTGTTCTTGCCGGAGGCCATTTCACCGGTGAAAACGGTTCTGACCAGGTTACCCTGCAGGTCCACGATCTCAACGGTGACTTTTCCCGCTTTCAGCACTTCGAATTCAATCGACTGGGTAGCGCCGGCCGGGTTGGGGTACACATCGATCCGGCGTTCGACACGGGTATCTTCAAGCACCTCGTTGTCTTCACCCACCGGACGCAACAGGAAGGCCAATTTTTTCATGAAATCCCTGCGGTCTTCCGGTATGTCGCGGTTGGCGCGTTTTTCCGGGCGCGGGCCGTCAGCGCCGGGGCGTTTGCCGTCAAATTTCGGGTGATCCGGAGACATTTTCCCTTTGCGCGGCTTTTCACCATCCGGGCCGGGGCCGGGGCGGTCGTCGCCGAAATCGGGCATTTCGGGCTTGTATTTCTCATGGATAGCCTTGGTATCCTTTTTCCATTGTTCCTGCTGGTCGGCGATCCCGGCAAAGAGCTCATCGATGTCATCGCTGTAGGTTTCCACCAGTTGCTTGGTCTTGGCACGGGCCTCGTCGTCCTGGAAGATCAACCCCAGGGCCTTGTGCGGGCCGGCGGGATAGGGGTTTTCCGGATCGGGCGCCCAAATGTTGCGGGGCGAATCAGGGTGGCCTCCAAAGCGGCCGCGGTCTTTCTGGGCCTTATCAAAGCCTTTTTCTTTGGCTTTTTCCTCGGCTTTAGCCTTGCGTTTTTCCCACTCTGCCTTGATCTGATCGCGCAGGGCCTGGATTTGAGCTTTGTCTTCGGCTGAGATTTTAGCTTCCAGTTTAGCCCGTTGTTCGGTCATGACCGGTTCGATATTGTCGGTTCGGTAAGCTTTGAGTTCATCGTGCATGGCGATCCCGTTCTGGATATTTTTCTCCATGCGGGCTTTCCGTTCGGCCTTCTGCGCTTCGACTTTTGCCTTTTGCTCGTCGGTCAGCACGTTGTTGATCGCTTCCTGTTGTTCTTCGCGAAGCGCCTTCATTTCTTCGGGCGTAGGGCGCTCGGTGCGGTCCTTCATTTTTTCAGCGAATGCCAGGTGGATGGCCTTGATTTTGGCCTGTTGGTCTTCCGTCAGGTCGAGCTGTTCCGTCATCCGGGCGGTCATGCGCTCGGCCATTTTTTCAGGATCGGCCTGCGGTCGGGTGCGCTGGCCGGGTTGCGCGCCGGCAAAGCCTGCGATGAGCAGGAACAGTGCCACGAGAGTCTGGATCTTCATTTTCATTTTTCCGGTTTTACATTTTTGAATTGGTGACAAATTTGGGTTCGAACGCCCTTGAAACGAAATCTAATCAACGTAGCCGGGGATAAAATCAATGAAACGGATTTGGGGGAAAATCACCCCGTGAACCGGGTTTCATTGAAAAAATAGCCGGTTTGGTTGAAGGATTCCGGAGGAAAACGTGCGTCATCCCGGAATTTCAGCGGAAACATGCAAAAAACCGCAAGCTTTCGCCTTAAATCAGCTGTTTTAGTTGGCAGTTCGCAGTCTGCAATTGGCAGCAACCCCGACTGCCGGCTGCGGACTGGCAGACTGGCACTTTTTAAATAATTAACGATCAGTCGACTACACCAATCAGCTATATTGAAAATTTGGAATGACTACTGTTCCGCGCCGTTGCGCGACAGCCGGTGATTCGGTGGACCGGTAGGGGTTGGACTGGATTAGTAAGAGAAAGTTTAAAGTCAGACTTTGAGTTGCATGTGATTCGTTAATAAAAGACAATAAAGCTGTGTTGTATTGTTTATTTTTGTAAATTTGTTACGAAAAAATGAATTAGATTATGATGCATGAGTTCAAGGTTTCGAATTTCTTATCTTTCAGAGAAGAGCAAACGTTGAGTTTTGAAGCAACTTCCGACAAAACCTATGAAGATCTATATTGTGTGGAGAAGAAAGCAAACCTGCGACTGCTCAAGATGGGCATGATCTACGGCGCCAATGCTTCGGGGAAGAGCAATGTACTCAAGGCAATTGATTACCTGCGAACGTTCGTCTTATCCGGAAGAAAGGATAAAACGATGTCTATTAACCCGCCGTTTTTTGCTTTTGACCCTCAATATGCTTCAAAACCAACCCAATTTTACCTCTCGTTTTTTATCGGCGAAACGCGATACATATATAAATTGGAATTGACCAAAGAAGTTGTACTGTACGAAAAACTGGAGTTCTATCCCGGCACCCAACCCGCAAAGATCTTTGAGCGCACTTATGATGAAAAAGAAGATATTGCTGTGATTGAATTTGGCGATAAGTCAAAATTAGGCCTGGATTCAAAGGACAAGGCAATTTTCGAAAGCCATATTATCCGGAATGTATCCGTGATTGGAGCCTATGCAGGAGTTAACATTTCTTCACCACCACTCGACGAGGTATTGGATTGGTTTAAGAACAAGTTAGCAGGGATTATCGCCCCAACTGCCGACTTAGTACAGAGAACTACGGATTTGTTAAGCAGAAACGACCAATTCAAAGATTTTGTACTCGAACGGTTGAGGAAAGCTGACTATAACGTTGGAGATATTATTGTAAAAGACCGACCTCTATTGGATAAAGAGAAAAATGCAATTGACCGCATCAGTCCTTTCCTGTTGGGTGGTTCATTTGCTTCAACAAAAGCAGATATTCAAGTATCCCTGAATCATTTGTTGAAAGAAATATTCTTTTCCCACCATACTTCCCGCGGAGAATTTGAATTACCATTTGAATCACAATCCGAGGGAACAAAGCGGTATTACGGCCTGAGCAGTGTTATGTATCAATTGTTTGAAGAAAACACGATTGCTGTTATTGATGAAATTGAATCTTCCCTGCATTTTGACCTGATTAATTATTTTATCCGTTCATTTTTAGTCAATTCAAGATCTTCTCAGCTTTTGTTTACTACCCATAATATTCAAATTTTGGCCGAAGATTTTTTGCGAAGAGATGTCATCTGGTTCACGGAAAAACAGGAGGATGGATCAACTATTTTGTTTTCCTACCCGGAGGTCAGATTACATAAAAACATTTCGCCTTACAATGCCTATAAAATTGGGAAAATAGGCGCCAAACCTGAATTGGGAAGTATTTATATGGATTGAAGATGGCACGAAAAATTAATACAAAACCGGGTAAATACAAGGTTGCTGTAATTGGAGAAGGCATTACGGAATGGCATTATTTTGATGGACTGAGAAGTGTTGAGAGGCTTTCTTTTGACCTGAAACCTGGTCTTCCCCGGCATTCCTCCTATGGCGATATTTTCAAAAAGGCCCTTGAATTCATTGGGGAAGGCTAAGATGAAGCTTACTGTATCATAGATATGGATGTTCCCAATAATAATGGTCTGGAAAAATACCAAAGAGAAAATAGCAAAGTAGAAAAAAAAGCCGGTATAAGGGTAATCGAAACCATGCCGTGTACAGAGTTCTGGTTTTTAATCCATTACAAGGAGGGCTATTCATCACATATTTACATGTCGTGTCAAGAGCTCGAACAAGAATTGAAAAAACACCTTCCTGATTATAAAAAAACAGAGAAATATTTCAAAAATAAGGAGATATATTCCGTTTTAAAGGACAATAATAAACAAGAAAAGGCGATTAAGGATAGCAAACCCTACTGTGAGGGAAAAATACAAAGCGGCAATCCCCTGTTCCCATTTTCAGAAATCGGTGGACTTGTCGAAATACTTCTGTCTAAAAAATATTAACAGGATTTTTCTGAAATTCTACATTTCTTCCTCAAAAATTAATCACTCCCCCCCCCAAATACTTCTCCACGATCGGCATATAATACCCCTTCATCTCGTCCAGGTCGTAGATCCTGGTGGATTTGGTGTACAGGTCGTACTGGTTGAATTCCTTGACCCAATCGAGGTATTGGGCGTCCTTGTCGCTAAGGAATTGGCTGTAACTGCCTTCATTGTGCCAGGGGTAGAAAGAATGGTAGCGGATCATGACCATGCCGGCTTCCGGGATGCGGTTGGGCTGGTGGTTGCGGAGCACCTGGTAGAGGTATTCGTCGTGCCCCCAGGCGAGATGGAGGTTGTCCAGGCCGCAACCGGGCTCGTAAACGCCCAGCTCGGTATTGTACCGCGGGTCGGACATGTCAGGGTTCAAAGCGTTGAACTCGGGGTAAACGCAGGTGTCGGGCAGGGCGGCGCCGACGACAAACACGTCGCCGACCAATCCCCATTGTTCGGCTTCACTGGTGCCGTCCTCGTCGCAACCCCAGAGGTACATCACCTTGCCCAGGTCGTGGATCAGGCCGACGAGTTGCATCCAGTCCGGACAGCCTTGCTCGCGCATGGCTTCGGCGCTTTGCAGGAGGTGCTGAACATTGGGCAGGTCCATATCCGGATCGCTCACATCCACCAGTTTGTTGAGTTCCACCATCGCGTCCCACAAGTGCATGGGGCGGTCATAGGTCAGGTATTTGGCCTTCATGCGCCGGACGTAGTCATAGGTCTGTCGCGAACGCATCTTGCGGTAATGCTCGCGGACGGCAGCTACGAGGGCGCCGGTTTCATAATTGCGGAATTCCTGCCTGGCGGGTGCGGTTTCGGTGGACATGGTGCTGATTTTTGCCCCTAAAATAAAGGAAAATCAGCGTATGGCAAATTTTGGGCCTGATTTAGTTTCCCGCCGTCACGCATACGTTTCCTATTGGTCCGAATGCCCTTTTAAAGGATGCGTCGGACCAACAGGTACATCTTCCGAATTGGGAAAGCGATTTTTGGCGATTTCCAGTTGTTCGCGGTAAATATGGTCCTTGAGGTCGGCCAGGGATTGAAACCGGAATCCCAGCATGAACTTGAAAATGGCGGAACTCACTTCGGGGTTGGTTTCCGTCGTGATGAAACTGCCGTCTGGTTCCTGGAACCACAAGGTCAGCAGGGTGGCGTCGTGCATGCCGTCGTATTCAAAATGGGCATAAACCTTCAGTTTTTGCGGACTGATCCCCGGCAGGTCGGCGTTTTCCGTTACAAATATCAATTTATCCGGGTCATAAAAATAGGTCTTCGCGTCGTCCGACCTCATTGCGGCCGCCCAGGAATTCAAGGCAACCGGCTGGTTGGCATCCAGCGCGATGGAATAGCCGTTGCGGTATTGTCCGTCCAGCCACTTGCTGTTTTCAACAACGGTATAGGTCGTTACTGCGCCCGATTGGGCCCATCCCGCAACACAGGCGGACAAAAAGAACAGGATAAAGACAATTGGTTTTCTCATGGTTTTTTGATTTTATTAAAAGGCGACCGCCCTGAAAGCGTCCCTTTTCCTTTCCTGTAAAATAACGAATTTCAAGGGGAAATGCAAATTATTCGGCGAAACCGGGATTGAGACCGGCGTGGGCAGGCTTTGTGTCGGTAAGGTATTTTGGCCCGACTTTGCCGGAGGCTACGTCGGATAAGAGGGAGTGAGAGGGTGATGCTTCGACTTCGCTCAGCACGAGGGGTCCGACTTCACTTGAAGGAGACTGTTCAGAATTTTGTGTCAACCCGGTTTTTAGCGCGCACAGCGTGATGAAAATCAAAACTTTGCGTCTTTACACCTTAGCGTGCGAATCACTTTTTTGAACAGCCTCATTTGCTTCTTTTGAAAAAATGCCCGGCAGTATGATCCAACACCTGCAAATCCCGTACCTTCGTCCAAAGTGCTTGTTATGGCTGCCCAAAAGATCGTCATCGGCTCGGACCACGCCGGATTCGCCTACAAACAGATCCTGCTTCAGCAATTTTCCTCAAATTCCCTGGAATTCACCGATATCGGCGCGCATGATGAATCCCCTTCCGATTACCCGGATATCGCCGGAAAACTGGCCCTGGAAATCCAATCCGGCCGGTTCGACAAAGGCATCCTAATTTGCGGAAGCGGCGTGGGTGTGAGCGTCGCTGCCAATAAATTCCGCGGTGTACGGGCAGGCGTTTGCCACGACACCTATTCAGCTCACCAGGGGGTAGAACACGACGATATGAACGTCCTTTGCATCGGCCAGCGGATCATCGGGATCGAACTGGCGCTGGAAATCGTCCGCACTTTCCTGGCAGCCGGGTTCTCCGGTGAAGAAAGACATAGCCGCCGGTTAGAAAAAGTATTGCGGATTGAACAGGAGCAGATGGGGGGTGTTAAGGAAGGAGGAATCGGGGAATCGAGGAATTGAGGAATCGAGGAACTGAGGAATCGGGGAATCGTGACCCGGATTTAAAAATTAGTCCGTTAGGAACAATCCTTTTACCATATTGAACTGCCATGACCAATAAAAAATATCAACTGGGCCTCGTCGGACTCGGGGTAATGGGGCGCAACCTGTTGCTGAACATGGCCGACAGCGGTTATGCCGTTGCGGGATACGATAAGGACCCCGAAAAAGTGGACGCACTTGCCCAGGAAGCGCAAAAGCACGAGATCCTCGGCGCCAGGGAAATCGGAGAATTCACAGGCGCTCTGCAATCGCCGAGGGCCATCCTTCTCCTTGTCCCGGCCGGCAAAATCGTGGATGCGGTGATCGCCGACCTCCTACCCTATCTCGACAAAGGCGATCTTATCATTGACGGCGGCAATTCCTATTTTGCGGATACCGATCGCCGCTATCAATCCCTCGCTTCACAAGGTATCCACTTCATGGGTATGGGCATTTCCGGGGGTGCTGAAGGCGCGAGGCTCGGCCCCAGCATGATGCCGGGCGGCAACCGCGAAGCATTCGAGACCGTTCGCCCGATCCTGGAATCGGTAGCGGCGCACGTGAACGGCGATCCCTGCGTAGCCTTTGTAGGCAACGGATCGGCCGGACATTATGTCAAGATGGTCCACAACGGTATCGAATACGGCATGATGGAACTCATCGCCGAAGTTTACGACCTGATGAAAAGGGGGCTCGGCCTGGACAATCCCGCTATCGCCGCCGTTTTTGACCAATGGAATCGCGGCAAACTCGCGTCCTTCCTCGTCGAGATCACAGCAGCCATATTCACCAAAACGGACGATAAAACGGGCCGGCACCTGGTAGACCTGATCCAGGACGCTTCCCGGCAGAAAGGCACCGGCAAATGGACTTCTCAGGATGCCATGAACCTGCAGGCCGCCATACCGGTCATCGATATGGCGGTGGTCATGCGCGACCTGTCCGGGTACAAAGAGGAGCGCGTGGCAGCGGAAAAGATCCTGGGCGAATCGGGCGCTATACCGGTCAAGGATACCAATGCATTTATCGCCGTTCTGGAAAATGCACTCTATTTCAGCTTTCTGGTGGCCTATGCACAAGGTTTCAACCACCTGCGCAAAGCGTCCGTTGAATACGGCTTCAACCTCCAACCGGCGACCATTGCCAAAATCTGGCGCGGCGGCTGCATCATCCGGGCTGCCTTGCTGGAAACCTTCATGAATGCTTTTCAGCACAATCCCGCGCTCTCCAATCTGCTGGTGGATCCGGACATTGCCAAAGCGGCTTTGTCCACCCACTCCGATGCAAGGTCGGCGCTAAAGGCAGCCCTGGACGCCGGTATCCCGGCAGCCGGATTATCGGCGGCCGTCGCCTATTTCGACGCCTACAGAAGCCGGCGGCTTCCTGCCAATCTGATCCAGGCCCAACGCGACTTCTTCGGCTCCCACACCTACGAACGGGTGGATATGCCGGGGACGTTTCATACGGAATGGTGAATTGAGGAATTGAGGAATTGAGGAATCACCTCCTTCGCTCCTGATGAGCTCCGGCGGTCGGGGGAGGAACTGAGGATTTGTTGATTCACCGGAATAAAATCATTCGCGACGCAAGATTTTGCGAGGCGACGCAAGATTTTGCGAGGCGACGCAAGATTTTGCGTCGCTACTTATGACTTACAACTTACAGACTTACGACTATAAAAATGCAAAACAACCACAAGCCCGCCCCGGCCATCATTGTCATCTTTGGGGGCAGCGGGGACCTGACCAAGCGGAAGCTTATACCGGCATTTTACAACCTGTACCTGGACAAGCATATGCCGGACCAATTTGCCATTATCGGCCTTGGGCGTACCCCGTATTCGGATGATGAATTCCGGGGATTGCTCCGGGAAGGGATCGACAACTTCAGCAGGCGCGGCAAGGCGCAGGATGCGGAATGGCAACAATTTGCCCCTACCCTATCCTATTTGCAATCGGATATCAACGACGAAAAATCCTATAAGGCGCTTACCGCCAAAATCCACGCTATTGAAAAAAATTGGTCCGAAAAACCCAACCTGATCTTTTATCTGGCCATCGCGCCGGAGCTGGTGGAGCCGGTGGCAACCCATCTGGGCAATGCCGGCATTTGCAAGAATATCGATCGATCGCGGCTGGTCGTGGAAAAGCCGTTCGGACGCGACCTGGAAACGGCGCGAAAACTGAATGGCGTACTGACCGGCATTTTCGACGAAAGTCAGATTTACCGGATCGACCACTACCTGGGTAAGGAGGCCGTTCAAAACATGCTGGTCTTCCGGTTTGCCAATGTGCTGTTCGAGCCGATCTGGAACCGGAAATACATTGAACACGTACAGATCACGGCTTCCGAAACCGTCGGCGTAGAAGACCGCGGCGGATATTTTGACGGCGCGGGCACCCTGCGGGATATGATCCAGAACCACGTTTTGCAGTTGCTATGCTTTGTGGCCATGGAACCGCCCAACGCTTTCACATCGGAAGACATCCGCAACCGGAAAGTGGATGTCCTCCGGGCCATCCGCCGGTTTGAAGGCAAGGAAATCTTCGAAAAGGCGGCGCGCGGCCAATACGGCGGCGGTTGGATGCAGGGCGAAAAGGTACAGGGCTACCGTGAAGAACCGAAAGTCCCGAAAAATTCCGCTACCGACACGTTTGCCGCCCTCAAATTCTACATCGATAACTGGCGCTGGCAAGGCGTTCCCTTTTATGTGCGAAGCGGGAAGCGAATGGCCGAGAAAATGACTGTGATCACGGTTCAGTTCCGGGAAGTCCCCCATCAGGTGTTTCCATCGAGCGTGGCGGAAAACATCCGGCCCAACCGGATCATCATCAGCATTACCCCCGATACAGGCATCCGGTTGAGATTCCAGGCCAAACAGGTGGGTCTTACTATGCGACTAGCGCCCGCCGACCTGATTTTCAACTACAGTCAAACCTACGAGGAGCAACCGCCCGAGGCTTATGAAACGCTGTTGCACGATGTCATGAGCGGGGATGCTACCTTGTTCATGCGATCAGACGAGGTGGAGGCGGCCTGGTCGGTGGTCAAGCCGGTAATGGAACTGTGGGAAGAAAATCCGCCGACGGACTTTCCCAACTATCAATCGGGGAGCTGGGGGCCCGAAGCCGCAGAGCGTTTGATCGCTGCGGATGGGTACCATTGGGTGATGATGCCGGTGTGAGGGGAGAGAGGATTTGAGGATGCGAGGATTTGAGGAATCGAGGAACTGAAGGCAAGGCCAATCGGATCAATCGACCGCGCCGAGGCGCGGCAAATCAATCGATTCAAATACAATGGCTAATTATTTTCATATTTCGGATACGACGGAGGCCATGAGCCGGGCTGCGGCCGATTTTTTTTCAGCGCACGCCAGAACGGCGATTGCGCAAACCGGGCGGTTTACGGTCAGCCTGTCGGGCGGATCTACGCCGGAAGCGCTGTTTCGGCTGTTGGCCTCTTCTCCCTGGAAAGACGGGATCGATTGGGAAAAAGTCCACGTATTCTGGGGGGATGAACGCTGCGTACCGGATGATTCACCGGAAAACAACGCCCGTATGGCCCGATCTGCCTTGCTCGATCACGTGCCCGTCCCGGAAGATCAGATCCACCGCATGAATGGGGAGTTGCCGCCGGAAGCGGGCGCCGCGCTGTACGATATTCATCTTCGCGAATCCTTTGCGTGGGAATTGCCGGTTTTCGACCTGATCCTGCTCGGTATGGGCGATGACGGACATACGGCTTCCCTGTTTCCTCATACACCGGTACTCCGGGAAAAATACCGCTGGGCGAAGGAGGTTTACGTGGAAAAACTCGACAGTTGGCGCATTACCCTCACGGTACCGGTTATCGAATCGGCAGCCTGCGTCGCGTTTCTTGTTGCCGGCGGGAAAAAGACTGCCGCCCTGTCGGAAGTGCTCCACGGCGCCTACCGCCCGGAAGAATTTCCCAGTCAGCTGGTGGCGAGAAGCCGGGCGGAAGTCCATTGGTTTCTGGATGAAGCGGCGGGCGAGGCCGTAAAAAGCACCTGAAGGCTATTTTTCTCTTTCCAGGTTCATTTCAAAAAAAGGCATCCAGTTGTTTCCGTCGCGGCTCATGGCGCCCTTTTCGGTCCATTTTTTATCCGTGAGCTCGATGGTATACCGGATCTCGCCGGCCATCGGGTGGGTGAATCCCCATTGGATCCGGCCGTCTTCCAGGAATTTAAAATCCGCATCTACGTAGTTGCCGTCGGCCCGGAAGGCGCGCATGAGGTATTTTCCGGCTTGCTGATCATAGGAGATGACCGCAAACGCCTGGTGAATGATCTGGGTGGAATCGGTCGCATCTTTGCCGAGCCCGTCCACAACTACGATAGATCCGTTGACTTTCAGTTGGACATTTTCCGTCTGGTTGAATTCGTGCCGTTGCGGGCCCATTTGTATCCAACCCGTTCCGCGCCAGAAACCTGCCATACCATGGAGTTTTTTCATGGCTTCCTGCGCCTGAGGCGTGGGTTGCAGCCCGGCTTGTGCGATGACTGATGTGATGGTCAGGAGGTAAAAGATAATGGAAGTGATGGTCTTTTGCATGGTTTATTTTGGTTTATTTTGGTTTATTTTGGTTTATTTTGGTTTATTTTGGTT
>CALMYQ010000123.1 GCA_937873655.1 uncultured Lewinella sp.
CCCTGATTATTATCTCGAAATCTATGCTTCACCCTAAAATGGAGATGAGCGAAAAAATTTTTACAAAAATAGCGGGCAACCTGTTAACGGTTCTGCCTGCTGCGGAAACCTGTATATAAAAAGTATGACTAAACCCCGGTCTTATTAAATCCCCAATTTTACTTATTAGCCTGTGCCTTTAGGTTTTTGAGGTAAGAAATGACGATTTCGAAAGCCTGAGGTGAAGCTGGATTATTTGTGTTCAGCCGCGTGAAGCTTCCGTAGCTGAGCCGGGTAATACGCCCGGTTCGGCCTGTAGAATTTTTTCTGTGAACAAGCCTTGTTGACGAGGACTTGAATGTCCGGTTTTTACCGATGATCGGCTCTGCCTTTTGTCGGACGGGAATGCTTTGCCTTGCTTCAACGTCGCTTGCCGGAAATCAACCTTCATGCCAGCCGGGTCCATCAACCATTTTCAAATTTTCAAAACTGCACGATTATGGAAAAGAAAGTGAATGGCCCTGCGCTTCAGAGAAGGAAATGCTTCTTCGGTTTTATTTTATGCCTGGCAATCGCCGCATCGTCAACCGGCTGCGTGAAAGAGGATGATATCGTTGTCGACGATATTATCATTCCTCAGTTGAATAACACAAGTCAGGACTCTATTGCCAACATTGTCGTTGATGATTTTATTATTCTTTGATTCAATCGGCCCGGCCTCGCGTCGGGCCGATTATAACTCCCTGATCATTTTTTTTAACCAGGGTTTTGAGGTTATCCGGTCGAACTTTTCCAGTTTGGCAAGCAGCCTCACTTTACCCGGCTCTTTCCGGGATTTGTCCATAAGTTCTTTGAAGTGGAATTTGAAAATGGCATTGCACATGGTCAGGAAATTCTGAAAAGGCTTTTTCTTTTCTGCTGAAAGAATTCCTTCTCTCGAAATAAATTTCCTGAAACTTTCCGCTGCGTTTTCAAAGTGATCTGAATCATAATGCTTTTCCCGAACGGTCAATGCCAGATAGCAACATATCTGCAAGGTATTGGCTCTGAGTGTGTACGCCAGGCCGCCCGTGATATACCTGGGATAAATATCATTCAGGATCGCAAGCGTTTTGTGGTAGTTGTCCTGGAAGAAATGATAATAGGCCAAAGTCAATTGATAGGCTTTTTCGGCTTCTTCCTTGTTTTCAAGGTAGGGTTTGCATCGTTCCATAAAGGATAACTGAATGTCGAATTTGCCCACTGCCGCAGCGCTTAACGCAACATTGATGTATTCGTCCGCCTTCATGACGCCTTCGAAGAAGAAAATGCGTTTTTCAACTCCGGTAAAGGACCAATAGAACATTTCTTCCCGCATATCTTCATCCCCCTTTTCGTATTGATAAAACGCGGTGTTCAAACCGTATTTCAGCAATACCAATTGGTCAGGTATGGCCAGCATTTCAAAATGTTCGGAAAATAAAACCCTGTACTCGCGGTAATGTGACTTGCTGTCCCGGTTCGATAATAATTCGGCTGCCGACTGATACAGTTGAATAGCAGGCTCATCCCGGCTTTCTTCCCGAATGATTAGCTGGTAGTATTGCCTTAAAGTTGCTGCCTCAAGATCACTTTTTAAAAGATTGTGCCGGTTGAGGTATTCACAATAGTACCGTAAGGTGGAAAGCTTAAAGAAGGTAAACAGGTCGTTGAGGGCCGGACCGAAGAAGGAACTGTCGTTGGTATGCTGATTGATGCTTTGATGATAATAAAGCTGATGCGATAACCACCACATATCCGCTTTTCGCATGATGGTGGCGGGAGCGGCCTCAAGGATCTTGCTGAAATTTTTCGCTTCTCTATGGAGCAACTCCGTATTCCGGCGCTTTTTAAGGCCTGAGATCAAAACCCGGTTCCTGACAAATTCGTTTTCGGTCAATTCTGAATGGCTAACGTATTCGATCAGTGCGGCTTCAAGTTTCCCGAGCAGCCTGCCCAGCTTTTTAAGTGCTTTTTCTTCCGGAATCTGCCCGAAGAGGGCATTGATCAGACTCCTGCCGTTGACCCGGTACTGAATTGGATTGTAGACAGCCAGTCTGAGCTTGTTAAAGAGGATAACCTCCGGTTCGTTTCCCAAGGGATAGTGCCACCTGAAAAATTTCTGGACTTTAGGCATCTCTTCCTTATCCAGAATGCTCCAGGTTGCAAGCAATCTTTCTTTTTCATTTTTCAACACTTCTTTTTTGTTGACGCTTATGGCAAACCTGGGTTTTTCGTCCATGATTTAAGTGTTTGATAAATAGTAATTTGTGAAAAAAAATCCACTCGCTGGCGATTGATTTACATTTGCGCAACCTCAATGGGCTCAATTTTTTGTCCAGGGAAAAGCTGCGTTGCCATACCTAATTTTAGGGACATGGTTGCAAAATAAAGACAGCCTTGAAATCCTGCAAAATATGTTAAACCTAAATTTTCAAAGATGAAGACTAAAATCCTTTTCCTGACCTCGGTGATGATTTTTTCAATGGCCCGAACGGGGCAAGCACAGTTTGATGCAATATATTCCCAATTACTAGCGATCGGCAGGGTCGAAATCAACCAGGGGTATAAGCTTACCCATGATATAGAAGTTGACTATTTGAATGATGACGGCTACACCAGTTATTATTTTACCCTTTACCGAGGATGGACCTACCGTATTTGGGGTGTATGCGACAATGACTGCGATGATCTGGATTTATGCCTGTATGATGAAAGCAATAATGAAATTGATTGCGATAAAACCACGGATGACCGGCCTGTTACCAAAGTTACACCTAAATGGACCGGTAGATTTCGGCTACAGGTAAAAATGTATGACTGCAAGATAAATCCTTGCAAGTTTGGTTTTGCCGTATTTGGGAAGTAAAGCTTCTGGCAGTCGGTATGGCTGTACTTACTGAATTGGACTTTAGTGAGTTGATTCCACAATCTTCATAATAAATTCCGTAAATTTTATTTAACCTTTTTCTATGAAAAATAAAATTCTTTTTGGTGTTGCCTTTTTAGCTTTTATTTCAGCTTCAGGTGTACTGAATGCCCAATACAATATTGCCGAAATCGGTCTCGCGCAAGGTACATTCAAGGCGGCGGAATTGGATATTAATACCAATTTGATTGGTCTGCATGCCGGGATTGAAGTTCCGTTGGCAACCTATTCCTTCAGGTTGGGATATGATTACTTGTCCAGAGTAGGATCTGCTACTGACGGCAAAAAATCATTGAGCCACCTTTCTGCACTCAAATTTTTAGGCGGCAAAGTCTTCAATAGTGGACATAGGGTCCAATTCCTGGTTTTTGGAGGAGGCTATGCAATGACGCCAGTCGGCGATATCCAACTTCCGGAGGATAAAAAATCTGTATTCGGGTTTTCTTCCAGCGCAGGAACCCGGATTTATATAAGCAATCGATTTTCAGTTTTCGGTGAAGCCCTTTTTGACATTGGCCTGGTCCCTGATTACACCTACACCAATAGTGATGGCGTATCCATTACCTCAAACATGCCTATCCGTAACCTGGCTTTTTCAGTAGGCATCGCTTTTGTTTACCTCAATAAGAAAAAATAAGTATAAATGAAAATTGCATATATTTTAATCGCATTTATAGCATTTTTCAATTTTGATCAACCCATATATGGACAATCTGATAGAGTCAAAACCTTTAACAGGTTGGATAAAATGTTTCAAAACTATAAATACGGGAAGCATAAAATCATACTGGGGCCTACTCCTAAGGATTATATTTTATTGGATTATTTCAAGGAGTATTTTATTGATAAAACCGACAAGCTGGGGTATGAAAATCTGGGACAGGAAACCATTATTATTTTCGGAACACAGTATATCTGTGTGAAACAATTCACTTTGGTCAAATATGCGCCTGATCCCTGCGAGGTTGACCCTTTCAAGGTAACTTCCATAGAGCCCCTAATTTTGTTTTACAATGAAATCTTTCCTTCTTTTATTTGCGGAGTATCATCCAATGCTCCGAATCAAGGAGGTGTTTTTGATAATTTCTTTCTCAATAAATCTGGTTCCATCGGGTTCCGGTTTACAACTCGTTGCAAAGACAGGAAAGTATACTATGAAATTTCGAGCCCGGATGGATATTTTCAGTATCCTTTGAAGGGGGTGTTTTATTCTTCCGTCGGGAAAGTGGAGATTTTCCCAGACATTCCCTGGAATTATGAAAAATTAATGTGTACCAAATCGAGAACCCAAAGTTCATTACACTTCAGGTTCTATGACGATCAGGGGCAGGAAAAAAGCGTTACCGAAACCGTTTATTATCGTAGTCCCAATGATTGCATTCTGGGTGCAGATCTAACCAAAATGGGGTATTCCTCTGACGGGTTTCAGAACATGAGATGGATGACAGTAGGTTATGTAAACGAAGAAAGCCGGGAAATTGAAGAAATTATGAATGAAATTGTGAAATCCAACCCTCAAATTCCCGCTTGGGGCTATGCCGCGGGTTCAGGAGATGTGCTATTTGATCAGATTGAAGCAATTTGGAAATTTTTGCAGGCCAAGGATGTAAAATATGCCAGCATGACTACCACAACCGACGGGTTTAATCCTAATCTGCGATCTCAGTATGTAAGGAACGTGGAAAATTCTTTGAATGACAAACTTGCCAATTGTATTGACGGATCTGTTTTGATAGTATCGATTCTGCGAAAATGGGGTTTTCCTACCTCCCTGGTTTTGGTCCCCGGTCATGCGTTTATTTCCTTCGGTATTAAAGAGGTGGAAGAAGTCAATAATAAAACTGTGGAAATTATGAAGGAATACCATTTAGAAACCACTTTGGTTGGGGCAAAAGATAGCTTTGGTGAAAAATGTTCTTTTATAAGGGCCGTGGCAAAGGCAGAAATAGAAGCCAAGGTAGAATACAGGGGGCAGTTAAATTATTATAATCTTAATGTCTATCGGCCATTTGTAAAGCCTGTTCCCTTTCACTTATGTAAATATCCTTAAACTCCGGATTATGAGATGATCATTTGATGCACTGCCCTTTCAAAGAATACAAATATGCAAAGGATAGGAAATTAACAAAATAGTACCTGTTGATCAGTTGATATTTGCACGACTGATAGTGTAAAGGTTGTTTGGTGCCACATTTATTATTAATAAAAAGAATAAAATGAGATCCATTATTTCAACAGTCGTAATTTTTTTACCTGTACTTCTTTTTTCCCAAATTGATTCAGAACCTGCCAATAACATTCTGAGCGGGGCAGACATGCTTTCAATTGGTGTTAGCAACAACGCTTCCATCAATCCGGCAAATGACAACGATTTTTTCAAATTTACGATTACCCAACCTGGGGTTGTAATTATTTCGGTTACCAACGTGCCAGCTAATATTGATATGGACTATGAATTTTTCAACGAACAAGGCATTTCGGTCTATTCAACAAATTTTGGTGATGGACAGAATTTTGTCATTGACGGATTGTTATGCAATCCCGGAACTTATGCCTTTCGACTTGGAGATAACGAGGGTAATCCTGCTCAATATACTGTACGGGTAGAATTTGACATTTCGGACGTATATGAATGCAATAATTCATTACCTGCTGCTACCTTGATACCCTTGGCCACAAATATCTGCGCTTCTATTTATGATGAAAATGACAACGATTTCTACCAATTCATTATTAATCAACCCGGCGTTGTAAAAATTACAGTTTCAAACGTTCCGGCAAATATTGATATGGATTTCGAATTTTTTAATGAACAAGGAATTTCAGTTGGATCTCTATTCTACGGAGACGGAGAAAATTTTGTTGTGGACGCTTTGTTATGCAATCCTGGGATCTATAGGTTTCGTCTTGCGGACAATGAAGGAAATCCGGCTCAGTATTGCGTACGGGTTGATTTTGATATTTCCGATAATTATGAATGCAATAATTCACTCGCAACAGCGGCTCATATTCCGCTCGCAACAACGATCTGCGCCTCCATTTATGATGAAAACGACAATGATTACTATGAATTTGATATCACGCAGCCTGGAGTAGTGAAAATATCAGTATTTAATGTACCAGCGAATATTGATATGGACTATGAGTTTTTTAATGAATTGGGGATTTCAGTAGGTTCCATTTTTTTTGGAGACGGCGAGAATTTCATTGTGTATGGCCTGCTCTGCAATCCAGGAACTTACGCTTTCAGGCTTGCTGACAATGAAGGCAACCCGGCTCAATATTGTGTACGAGTTGATTTTGATACCACAGACCTTTATGAATGCAATAACTCCCTTTCGACTGCCCAACCAGTTCAACTTGCCACTAATATCTGCGCCTCCATCAATCCGGAAAATGACAATGACTATTATAAATTCGAAATTACTCAACCCGGCGTTGTAAAAATCACGGTTTTTAATGTTCCGGCGAACATCGATATGGACTATGAATTCTTTAACGAATTGGGGCTTTCCACAGGTAGTTTATTCTATGGCGACGGGGAGAATTTCATAGTAACAGGATTGCTTTGCAACCCAGGAACTTACGCCTTCAGGCTTGCGGACAATGAAGGAAATTCTGCCCAATATTGTTTCCGGATAGATTTCGATACGACGGATATCTTCGAATGCAACCAAGACATCAATTCAGCTGAACCTATCTTATGCAACGTGCCGGTTTTTGCTTCTATCAATCCGGCAAATGATAAGGATTGCTACGAAATAACGCTAAATCAACCAGATATTTTAACGGTGAATGTATCAAATGTACCCAGCAATCTTGATCTTTCAGTAGCCCTCTATGGTCCGTCTCCAAGCACCGCATTGATAAACAACCAGAACGGGAGTACTGGCGGGAATATTTCTTTTACATCGCCGCAGACGCTTCCTGCAGGAAAATATCAAATATGCATTACGGATAATAAAGCAAGCGAAAGTCAGTATACCCTCACGGTTACTTGTCCGTCTTTGGTTGGTGGAATCAATGATCTTCTGTTCGACAAAAATGTAAAAATTTACCCTAACCCGGCCAGTGAAACCCTTATAATTGAAATTTCAGAAAATTTCAATCAAGCTGAATTTTCATATGAAGTCAGAAATTTACTTGGTCAAATTGTTTTAGATGAAAAAATTGAAAAAAAATTAGAAAAAATTCAGATAGGGCATCTAAAAAAAGGAATTTATATTATTGAAATTAAAGGAAGAGAAGGAAGGCTATCAAGGCAGTTCATTAAAATATGATTCAGGTTGGCCGTGGATTTCACTATCTATTTTATTTATGAAGTGCTTGAAAATTGGTATAGCGATCTATCCAAACAGAAGGTGTCACAAGAAGTTTATAACAACCTGTGCATGATCCCCACTGGAAGAATCGTTAGATCAGATTGAAGTGGAGATAAAAGAAACTTGTCTTGATGGCGCATGAAGTGAAATAAAAATTAGCGGAAGCTGTGACCGGAGGATTCATGCAAAAACGCCGTTATTTCCGAGAATTTTCATGACACGCAGGGGTTGCTTTTTTATTGGTTAAAAATCTGATTTTTAATTATTTATATTGAAACTGAAGATTGATCTGCCCTGTTTTTCCTGCCTGGAAGCCTGCATTTTCAGAATTAAGTCCTGGGGTGCTTGCGGTTTTGTCCCTATTTTTGGGTACATCCTGACCAGGTCGGGAAAACTAAACCCCGGTTAATCTTTTCCGGGAAAATATCGTTTGTCAAATAGCCTAACCGCGTTTAATTATGGCTGCATTTGAAAATGACCGGCAGATCATTTCGGCCCTGCAAGGCGACAACCAGTCGGTTGATCACGCTTTAAGCTGGATAATAGCCGCGTGGAAAGCCCCCGTTATGAAGCTGCTTTTGGAAAAGTTTGCCGATGAACCGGCAGCGGAAGATGCTTTTATCGAAGGCCTGGCCGCTATGGCCCACAACGTCGGACGGGGCGCCTTTCGAGGCGACAGCAAGCTGTATTCCTATCTGTCCTCCATTTGCGTGAATAAATTCCTGGATCAGTTGAAAAAACAACCGGCTCGCTCCGGGATTGAACCGGATATCCTGGAAATCCCTGACTTCCCCGGGATGAACGGCGATTTTGAAAGCCTGGAAAAGGAGGAGGAAATCCGGCGCCTGCTGAATCTCGCTTTTGACCGGCTGGGAGAGGAATGCCGGACGATTTTATTGCTCCGCGCCAAAGGGGTGAAGCCGGAGGAGATTGCCGGAATCGTAAATTTGCAATACCAGACTGTAAAAAACAAAACGCATAACTGCCGCCGTGAATTCCGTGAACTGGCTATGGCCAATCCGGTTATCATGGATAAAATAAAGGAGTTGATATGAAAAATTTTGACCGGATTGACAGGTTCCTGAAAAATGAAATGTCCGAGAAGGAACGGCAGTCTTTTCTCAGGGAGATGGCCGCAGATAAAGAACTTGCCCGGGAAACCAAACTTCAGCAGCTGGAAGAAGCTGTGCTGGAAGATCAGGCTGTGCTGGATCTGAAAAAACGCATCAGATCACTCCAGGAAAACCCCGCTCCGGAATCCCCGAAAGGACCTTCAGGCAAACCCCGGCGTTTCCGCATCTGGCCGTGGCTGCTGGTTGTGGTTGCAACCATTGTGATATGGCAATATATGATTCATGATCCTGTGGATCCGGGAAACTTTATGCAGAATCAGGACACGGGCGAACAACCTGATCCGACTCCTGAGGATGAAAAACAGGAACAGCCGTTGAATGGAGAAGAAAAAGAGAGCGAAACCGGTAAAGAAATAAATGAAATACCGGATATCTCTCGGGGCCGGCCCCAGGCATTTAATGATTCGCCGCAATTTATTTACCAGGGGCCTGATTGGCCGCCTAAAGAAAATATTGAAAGAGGCCTTTCTCCGGAGGAAAACCTGGGATTGTTGAAAGCCATCAGGGCCATGGAGGCCGACAGCTTTATATTGGCACGCAACCTGGCCCGGGGTGTATTGAAATCAGATTCCACCAGCCTCGAAGCCAGAGAAGTGATCGCGCATGCCAGTTTCCTGCTGAAAGACTACAAAACGGCAACGGCTCAGTTTCAGGTGCTGGTCGACAGTGCGGTGCCGAACTATGTACAGGAGTGGGAATGGTACCTCTTGCTTTCCTATGCTGCGCAGTGGCCGGAGCAAAAGGCAAATTTTACAAAATACCTGAATTTAATCCTGAATGACCCCGAACACGACTACCACAAGGCCTTGCTCAGGTATTACACTGGCCGCCAGTGATCAGTAGACGGCCTTCATATCTCCGATGCAGATAAACGGAGCCCAGTAATAGGGTAGGGCCGTCGATTTGTTCTTCTTGAGCAAGTCCAGTTTGGCTTGCCTCAGGGCCTCATCTTTTTTCATGCCCGGAGTCTTTAAATGATAATAAAATCGCTCAATGAGGTAGGCGCCGCTGTAGTCATTTACGTTCCACAGGGATGTTACCAGGCTCTTTGCGCCGGCGTAGGCAAAAGCCCGGGCCAGACTGATGATGCCTTCTCCTTTGCGAAGTTCCCCCGTACCGCTTTCGCAGGCGCTTAATACGACCAGATCGGCATTCAGCGGCAAGGTGTATATGTCGCGGGCGTATAATTTCTCAAATTGATTCAGCGTATCTGGTGAACTGAACGCGAGATACGCATAGTCCCCGGTTCGGTCGTCTGCCCTGGCGTGGGTGGCAAAATGCAATATCCGGTATCCCGGCGCTTCTGCAATGAACCTCCCGGCGGTAGCCTGCCTGCCTGTCCATGCTTCGCCGCCCAGCATTTCTTTTATTTTAGCCACTTCTGTTCCGCTGTTTTTCAGCGGCCTCAGGGTATCCCGTTGGGGTGAGGAAACGAAATCCAGGCTGTCTGATTTTTGGTATAGCTTACTGCTATCTCCGGTGTAAAACGGAGCAACGGCCAATATGGAATTTGCCGGATCCTTCCTGTGTTTTTTTTCCGTCATCTCCTGCAACAGGGTGGCGGAATAGTTGTAGCTGATCGTCCGTTCTTTTATCAGATAGGGGTATCGGCTGTAATCTCTGATATCGCCGGGCCGGCCTGTCAGCAGGGCCTCAAACGGCAAATATCCCAATACGCCGTCGGGAACAATGACCAGGGAGGGCCTTAACAGCTGCTCTACCGGCTTTATCAATACTTCATACAATTGCCGGGCGCTGGTTATGTATAAATCGTTTTGTTCGGCCATCTTCGCCATAGGCCACTGTCGGGAAATGCTCTCCCGCAATTGAGATACCCATCTCTCCAGGGGGAAATTTTTTCGGACCTCCCTTACGTCCATCCGGTCCCGGGTAAGAACAAAAATGAAAATGGAACTGTCGCTGATAGAATAGGATATCATCGCCTGGTCGGGCGCCAGCTTGGATTGTTGTATTTGTTCGGGACCTGTCACGGCAAAGTTGTATTTCAGGCGGTAATAGTCGGGAAATTCCTTTTCCAGGCGCTGACGGAGCGATTCGTATCGTTGGCTGGTTTCAAACCTTGCGCTGTTGCCGGCCAATGCCACCGAATCCGCGGGCGAATCCGTCCCATGTTGTTCCCATCGCTTTTTTTCCCAAAATGCGAGTCGGGTCTGCAGGTCGTGTTCCTGCCTGACCAGGCTGTCCGGAATTCCGGCATATTGCAGGGCGTGGGCATTTTGCAGGGCTTCGTAAAGTTGAAAGCCTTTCCCGCGCTCGCTGTATCGAAAGGCTTCTTGTAAATATTGAACGCTGTCCGTTAAGGCATAAAGCTTGCAATTAACCGTTACGCCGCCCCTGAGTATATTGAGCGCGTCCAAACGGGTCCTGACTCCTGAGCCGGGGCTTGTGCTGCGGGAGAGCGCGTCCTGAGCGGTCAACCCTGCTGCATAATAAGCCCTCGATTGCAAAAGATGCCTGCGGTCGTTTCCATATTTGAACCAGGCCAGGTAAAAGTCGCCTGCAATCCTGAGCGCACTGGCCAGCGTTGGGAGGGAATTTATGTCTTCCAACCGGCTGCCTGCTTTGTAGTTCAAGGCGGTGAGGGCTGAGTCCAGATAGGTTTCGGCCGTCGTAAACCGGCCTTCTCTTTGAAAAATATATGCCAGATTGGTATAGCTGCTTGCGGCATCGGGGCTGTTTTTCCCGAATACTTGGTTACTGATCTGCAGGGATTTCAATGCAAAGGATTCGGCTCTTAGAGTATCTCCGGATTCCATAAATGCCCCTGCCATATTTCGATAGATGGTCACCAGGTCGGGGTGCGCAGGGTCCGGAAGTTTGATGTATTGTGCGACAGCTTCCTGATAGGCATTAATGGCTTCCTGGTACCGGAATTGATTCTGATACAGGGCGCCCAGGTTATTATAGGCATACGCCAGATGAAGGGGATCCGTATCCGGATTTTTGAGCCTTGAATCCAGGCATTTTTTCAGGAAGTATTCCGCCAGTTCGTAATTGTTCAGATCGGTATAACAGGTGGCGAGGTTATTATAGGTCGTTGCAATATTGGAATGGTCACTTGTTACGCTTTTCAGAAAGAAGGCAAGCGCCTGTTCAAAATATCCAACGGCCTTTTCAGCGTCTCCGCGGGCCCAATAATCCAGTCCGAGGTTGTTGTAACAATTGGCCAGACCGGAGTGCTCCCTGCCCAGCCTTGAAACAGCCATGCTTAATCCCTTCTGGTGAAGCCGGATGGCGGATTCGGTATCACCCAAAATCTGACGAAGCTGTCCGGCATTGTTATAGGTTGCCAGGATATCTGAAGCGGGGGCCCCGGGCAACTGGTCGAATATGGTCAGCGCTTTTTCATAGTATAGGCTTGCCTGCAGATAGTCGCCGTTTTTTAAATATGTTGTGCCGAAATTATTGTAACAACCGGCGACATTTGAATGAAGTTCACCGTATAATTTTAAATTGATATCAAGTCCTGATTGGTAACAGGCAAGGGCCTGCCTGTATTTTCCCAGGTCCAGGTAATTATGCCCGAGGTGATTCCAGGCGCTTGCCTTTTCGGGGGTCTCTCCGCTGTTCAATTCTATGGATTTTTCAAGGCAGGCAATAGAGCGGGTATATTGGCCGGCACGAAACAACGCAACTCCCAGGTCGTTGTAAAGCGGCGCAAGCAACGGTACATCGGCCCGGTAAAACTTTCGCTCGAGGTACAATGCCGTATCCAGCGCGATCACTGCTTTGTTGTAATCCCCTTTATGGAACCAGGCTCTTCCGATTTGCTTCCAGGCTGCTGATACTTGAAAACTTTCCGGAGGATACTGCCTCAAAATCCGGGCCTTTAATTCTTCTGCAAGCGCCAATGCCTCGTCAGGCCGCTCCTCGTTTAACAGATTATTGGTTTTCATCAGGGTTTGGAAAATTTGTATCGGATTGATACGCCCGGTATCCTGTTGGCCCTGACCTGAAAGGTTGATGGGGATGAAAAGGCTCCACCAAAATGCCAGAACTGCGGACAGATTCCGTATGTTTTGAAATCGCATGATCTGTTTTTGTTATGGAATGAAAAAAATCAATACATCGCCCCCATATCCCCGATCCCGATAAATGCCGCCCACTTATATGGGAATGCCCGCTTATTGTATTCCTTCAGGTAATCCAGTTTGGCCTGCCTGAGGGCCTCGTCTTTTCTCATACCGTCCGATTTTAAATGGAAATAGAACCGCTCCATCAGGTATCTCCCGCTGTAGTCGTTTACGTTCCAAAGTGTGGTAATGAGGCTCTTTGCGCCTGCAAAGGCAAAGGCGCGGGCCAGACTGATGATGCCTTCGCCGATTTGCAGCTCTCCGATCCCGCTCTGACAGGCGCTCAACACCACCAGGTCCGCATTTAAGGGAATGTCGTAGATGTCCCGGATGAACAGTTTTTCAAATTGGTCCCCGGCTCGAGACTTGCTGAAGGCAAGAAAAGAAAGCTCAATAATTTTTTCGTTCAGAATGGCATGAGTGGTCAGGTGCAGGATTTGGTACTCCCGGGCAGTCTCTTTGAATTTTTCAATCGTTGCGTTTTGGGCTTCCAGGGATTTGCCCTCGAGAAGGCCGGCTATATACCTGACTTCTTCTCCGCTCTTTTCCAACGGGCCCAGAATATCTCCCCGGGTTTCCGTCGCTGTTTCCTTGGATTCACGCTTTTGACCGCTATCGGAAAATGGCGCGATCGCTATTACGGATTTCAGGTTTTTACGGTTAGAATCCCCTTCCTGCATGCTCTTCAATAAAGAAGCGGAGTAATTATAGCTGATAATATGTTGCTGCAAAAGGTAGGTATAATCTTCAAACCTGGCCGGATCTTCCGGCCGGCCGGCGAGCAGGACCTCAAAGGGCAGGTAGCCTGTTGCACCGCCCGGTATGATCAGCAATTCTCGCTTGAGGTAGGATTTTACAGGCCGGATAAGCTGATCGTACAGCCAGGTTGCCGATGCTATGTAAAGGTTGTTTTGTTCTTCCGTTTTGGCCATCGGCCAGGCTTGGGAAAGGCTGGTTCGCAGTTGCCGGATATGGTGCTCCAGCATGGGGGCAAGGGATATTTTTTCGATATGAACCTCGTTGCGGTCAATGGCAAAGATGAATACGGATTCCAACCCCTGGAAGTAGAGCAACGCAGTCTGCCCGGGGCGGAGTACCGATTTCTGCAGGGTCTTTAAATCCACGGTTTTCAACCCATGCCGGAGTTCGTAGTAGTCCGGGTATTCCCTTTCAAATTTGCTGATCAATTCGCGGTACTGTCCTTTCAGTTCTTTGCGGCGGGCCAGAATAGAACGGGTCATTTCTCCGGAAAGGCCGGTCAATGCGTCCGGAGAACTTACCCTGGCCTGCAAATCGCACATGCTTATTTCCACGCGCAGTTTTTCTTCTTCTTCGAGCAGTTTCTCCGGTATGCCGGAAAGTTTGCGGGCATTGGCTTCCAGAAAAGCATCGAGCAAAATGGTTGACCTGAAGGCTTCGGCATAATAAAAGGCTTTTTCCTGGTATGCCTCATTATGCGTAAGGTTGTAGGCTTCCGCACTGGCCTTGATCCCGGTTTCATAGCTGACCTGCACCAGTTCTTTTAAATTTTGCCTGGATTTTGGATCCGAATAGGTTGAGCTCAACTGGTTGAGGATATTCATCACCGTATCGCAGTTGGCTATTATGTGGTCGGGTTCCGCCGGATCCTTGGCATTGCTGCTTTCATACGCATGCCACAACAGCCAGTTTCGGATCGACAGGCAAAAGCTTACATCCAATGGGAAGGCCAGGTCATCGAGACCGGCGCCGGTATGATATCCGTAACATTTGAGCGTCCGCTCATTCCAGTACATCGTCTGATCATAGTCGCGTTTCAGGGAATTTAATTCAGTGAGGTTGGCGTAGGAAAGGGCGGTGGCGGCATGGTAAAGTCCAAACATGGCGGAGTCCCTTTCCAGAGCTTTCCGGAAATAAGGCTCGGCCTCGGCCAGCTTTCCTGTGCGCATATAAGACAGCCCGACACCGTTTAAATACCGGGTGTAATTGGGATCCTGCTCCCCGGAATATTCAAGTGCTTTACGGTAATAGGGGAGGGCTTCGTCAAAATTGCCGAGATCTTTATAAACGGTTGCAATATTGTAAAAGGTTATGATGGTTTCCGGATCGCCGGCAGGGTACACTTTTTCTTCCAGGGCCCGTGCCCTTTCATAAAATTCCAGTGATTTTTGCAGTTCTCCCCTCGGTCTGAAGACAATGCCCAGGTTGGCGTAAGCCCTGGATAAGAGCAGGTCATTCTCCGATTTTTCCGCAATATCCAGGACTTTGTAAAAGTTATCTTCTCCTTCTGAAATATTGCCCATATAGGTATAAACAATGCCCAGGTTCAAAATTGTGGCCGCATAATCGAAATTGGCTGCAGCTTTCGGATAGGCCGGATCATAGTTGTACTCACGGATTTCCCGGGCTCTCTCCAGGTCGCTGATGGCGGAGCTGAAAGCCCCTCTCGATATGTTGGTCATACCCCGGTTGCTCAGCGGAAAAGCCATCAGGGGGTGGTCCCGGCCATAGATCCGGTTTATGACCGCTTCCGCTTTGTCCAGCAATTCAACGGCCTGATCGTACCGCCCCACGTTCAGGAGCAAGACGCCCAGATTGTTGTTCAACCGGGCATAGAGAACATTGTTGGTGTCGGCCAGTTGTTCGAATTGATTATTGGCAGCAATGTAGTTTCCGACTACGCGTTGAATATTTTCCGCGGAATTATCCTGCTGCTGTTGGTAATACAGGCCTGTGTAAAAATAAAGGCCTGCCTGGCGCACCCCGGTTGTCCGCGGCAACATACCTGCCATTTTTTCAAAATAACCTTCTTTTTCCGGCGAACCTTTTTTGGCCAGAATGATGCACTTCAGCCCGTACAGATCCGATAAGGTGGTGTCGCCGTCCGGTTTTATTCCGGTCAGCAGGCGCTCGGCCATGTTCGCCGTAGCCAGTGCGGTTTCGAATTTTGAAGAGTCGTATTGCTCCCAGGCTTTTTTCAGGCAGGCAAAACCGTCTTTTTCCCGCTTGCCTGAATCATCGGATTGGCTGTGAAGCGCGGTTGCGTAAAAAGCAAACAGGAAGAAGGCGAACAGAATGGGATTTCGTTTCATTTTACCATGTTTTTTCAAAAAAAATCAAAAAATAAAGTACCGCCGCGCGGGTCCTGCCGACAATACTACGAACAGGATTTAAAACTAGGTCTTTTGACCGAAACAGGCAATACGAAAAAATTGGTATGCTGAAATAACAATCTGTTTACATAAAACGAATGGGTAATCTGCTGCTTGTCACCTGGCGCTGAAGCTTCAGGGTGATACGGCAGCCCTTTGTGATATCCTTTGCGTGCCAGCCATGGACGGACGCCAGGGGAAAGACTATCCGCAACGGCCGGGTTGAAGCGGTTTTGCCGCCGGTATGCGCGCTTGCGCCTGCCTGCCTTACCGCTCCCTTCCCGCCGGGTCAACCGGATTTCTTCACCTCTAAATCATGCGCTATGTCTATTGACTGGTTGTTCGCCGTCATCCTCACCGCTATTACGGGGTCTGATGACGTAATCGGAATTTAGAGTGCTAAACATAGCATCTCTTAATGTAAAAACCGGGCAGGGGACTTGCTTCCCTGCCCTCAATATTATTCACCAATCTCCTTTATTTTCTGCGAAACCCACTGGGCCGAATACATCGGCGTCATTCGGGCGTATTGTTCAGAAATAGCGGCCCTGCGTTCGGCTGTCCTTTCGCTTTGCGGACTGGTGTAATACCGGGCGATGAGTTGTACGATCCGGATAAAATGGGAAACAGCGGTTTTTTTCCGGCCCGATATCCGGGTATCGCGGTCCAGAAAACCGTGGAACCGGCTAATGGCGTTTTCCAGTTCTTCAACAGTGTCCTGGTCCCGGCGGAGCAAATCCAGGTATATCCGGATATACAAGCTTTCTACCTGCAGGCGATCCGCAGGGTGGGACTTGCTCGCGTTTTCCAGCATGGCAAGGGCCTGATCGGGTTCACCGATACTAAAAAGAACATAAGCCTCCGCCAATGGGACGGCGTATTTTTTTTCCTCCGTTTCCAGGCAGGCTTCGTACTTTTTCCTGAAAGTGTTTAACCAGGCAGACCTTCCTTCAAGGGCCGACGCCACGGCTGTTATGTTGACAAACAAGATATGGGATATGCTGTTCTCAATCGCCAGAATACCCAGCCGGTCGGCCAGTTTGAATACGTCCAGTATGTATTTCAGGTACTGCAGCCGGTTTTCCTCATAGAAGTAATTGGCCCGGTACAACAGCTTGTGGTAAAGGCTGCTCAGCTGTTTCCGGCTGAATTTCTCCGAATGGCGCTCCAGGTCGCCCAGTATTTTTTCAAACAGATTGCCAGGTTCTTCCAACCTCAGCATCTGCAAAACTTCAAAGTAAACCCGTAAGACCGGATCGGCATGCTTTTCCATCAGCACCGTAATTTCTTCGGGGATTTCCGATTGCTTGCCGGTCGAATAGATCTGACTCCGGATGATCTGCTCGCTCACAAGTTTCAGTTTGCTCAGCAGGTAGTACTGGTCCAGGTTTTGCCCTGCTTTTTCCAAAAGGCTTTCATCGGGCTTGAATTTATCGGTATGGGGGTGAAAAAACAGGACCTGACGAGTCTCGCTCAACATTTGGAAATCTCCGGATTCCGGCGCGGGCAAGCCCTCGGTTTCCCGGATGATCTCCTCCGCTTTTCCGGCAAATACGGCATAAGCGCTTCGTTTCGACAAAGCGTCAAGCAGCAGCTTGTCCTGCATTTCCGGCCTGTTTTCCAGCTCTTTTTGGATGAGGTAATCCGTCAGCAGGGTCAGCATTCTGGCCCGCAGGTCGTACAGCTTTTGCCGGGTGGCAGCCGGGTTTTTGTCCCTGTCCGCTTTCAGCAGTTTTCTAAAGATCAGCTCCTCCGGGAAGGGCTCCGGATCGTCAAACGGGTAATGCTGTATGCAGGATTCGGTGGTGCGGATCAAGAGGGCGTTGTTTTTCAGCCGGCGGCTTTGAATATAGTTTTTAAACGCCTGGTGCTCCGAAGGGTCCAGGGCTTTGAAGTAGGTCAGGAATTTGCTTTTGTTCATAGTCCGGTGGGTTTGCAGGCTTCCGGATTCCGGGTCAGGGATCGGGGAATTTGTTTGCCGGAGTAAACCGGGCTCTAAATATATCGTTTTTTCCGGAATTTTCCTTCCAGGTTGAAATTTTATTATATACCTGATTCATAGTGATTTATGTTGGATTTTGAAATTGAAATGATTTGTTTTCCTCCGAGAATTGACCCGATTTGTCTTTGGACGACATGCCGGTTCTCCGGTATACTTGCAACGTAATTTTTGGTACGGATCGGTACTCCGGAATTTTAATCTGATATGGAAAAACAATCGAAAAACAGTACTGCAGAAAGGCAAAGCCTTCAGGAGCTGAATCGCTACTTCAGCCGGGCGGCGACCTGGAAAAGAGGAGTGCATTTCCTGTATGTTTTTGATATTCTGGATCATCAACTGTGCTATCAGCAGGGGCTTGCGGAATTTTTGGGCTACGACCTGGTCGAGTCGCCCTTCATCCACCTGTCGCTGCTTTTTCATCCGGCTGAACACCAGAAACTGATCCGGATGGAACGCCGTCTCGGGGAGTTGTCCGCTATCTGTGGTCTTGGTGATTTTGAACTTTCCATCGTTCACCGGATGCGGAAAGCCGACGGGGGATACCTCAGGATATGGCGACGGGTTTATCCTTTTTCCGAAGATTTTACCGGCTCGAAAGACCTCTATTACTGCCTTTGTCTGGATATAACGCCTTTCAACCCGACTGAAAAAATGACGGCCCGCATTTTTGGTCTCGGTACCCATGCGCCTGAACCGGATTGGCTCCGGGATTTTCTCATCGGACAGTCCTTCGGCCGGGAAATCCGGTTTACCGAACGGCAACTGGAGGTGCTGAGGATCTGGAGCGAAACGGATTCCCCGAAACTGGCCGCCCAAAAGCTGGATATCGAATTGCGGACCCTCGAAACCCACCTGAAAAATGTGCGGAAGCGACTGGGGGTAAGACGGACCCTTGATGCGGTTTTGTACGCCAGGGAACAAGGTTGGATTTAGATTTCAATCAAGGATAAACAATTGCTAACATGCATTTTCCGGGAATTAAACTGACGTTGTTGATTATGCTCGCCGCTTCCGGCCTGATGGCTCAGGAGCCTTGCCTGGATAACCTCGGGATAAAAATATCCTATTTCGGCATGGATGGCTTTTTTGTCCGGGAAATCAAGGGGCAAAAGACATTTCTCAATTTTGCAGGGATGAACGTGGGATGCTTTGCCGGTGGGGTTTTGGATGACAAAAATAATTGTCAATACCAGTCTTTCGGCAAATTCGACTTCGACTCCAACAGTAAAGTATTGACTATGCTGGAAGAGGAAAAATCCCTTTCCTTCAAGGTAGAGTTCATTGATTGCAGAACGCTTATCCTTCTGCCGATATCGGATAACGGGTCTTCCGGTAAGGCTTTGACATTCAGCAGAGATGATGCTTTTCCAGGCAAATTTAACAGATGTTTTGAAATCTGCAGCAAGGCCTTTGGCCCTTGCATCGCTTATCTTTTTATAAAAGGATATTTCAGGGTGATTCTCGCTCCCTGGATTAAAAGGGATTTGACACAAATAGGAAAGTACATCTGGGATCAATTTGATTTAATTAATAAAAAAAGGTAATTCATGGGAGGCGTCAAAGAATATTACATCGCCAGGGGAACGGAAAAATCCGGGCCTTTTTCCCTGGAGGAGTTGCTGTCGCAGGAAATCCGCTCCAATACCCTGATCTGGAAATCAGGGTGGAGTAACTGGAAACCGGCATCGGAGGTACCCGAAATTCCGGTATCTGCCCTGCGGGCGCCGGTTCCGCCGCCTGCCCCGCCGCCGATATTCGATTATAGCAGGGTTGAAGACAAAGCAGGGGTGGATTACAAAATAGCAATGATCATTACGGCTGTTTTTGCCCTTTTTCAAGTATTCGGAAGACCCTGGGCGTTGCAAACCTATGGGGTGGCCATCTCCACTGCCATGGTTTGTTTTGTCTGGTATTATTTCAGGAAATATTTCGATGCGGCCGGAGATAAACCCACCGGTACGTGGATCAACTGGATCATCGGGGCTTATGTCGGGTTCGGGGTCTTGAATTTATTCGCGCTCAATATTGCGTGGACGGAAGATATTGTCGAGGTTATATGGGACCGTACTGTGAACGGCAACCGGTACGCCGGCGCCGATATGCAGCAAAGCCTCAATATTATCCAGATCGGATTATTGCTTTTCAGCATGGTCATCATTACGGTAAGCGTTAAAATCATCCTGGTCAACCACAGGCACTCGTCTCCCCTCGGATGGATTGCCGCAGCAACCATGACTTGCATACCGCTTGCTTTGATTACCAACCTGATTGAAAGCGTATTGCTTTCTGAAGAATATATCGAAAACAGGGAACTGACCTATATCTGGAGCGCCATCCTGCTCTTGCCGTATTACTTTCTATTCTACCATTTCTACCGGGCGGATAAGGACGATGCTTCGCCCTGATGGCTGTTTGAAGTCGATTAAATTATTCACCATCAACTACTGATTCATCATGGAAAATACACCAGGAAAATCAATCACCATCCAAATCCCGACCGCCGATGAAATGGCCTCAGAAAACAGGCGGCCTCTGGCCCCCGTTTCTTTTGCTCTGGCGATCGGTCTTTTCTTTTTTTCTTTTATGGACCTGAGGTGCACCAACGGTCAGAAAATTGCCTCAGTTACGGGATTTCAACTGGTTGCGGGCAAGGAGTTCAATACTTCAGGCCTTCTGAACGGCGGTTTTGATACTGATCTGTTTGGCACGGAGACCAGTGCTACGGATGAATCCCAGCGCATGCCGCCCAATCCCTGGGCCATCCTGGCACTGCTTTCTGCAGTGGCCGGCCTGGTGGTTTTCATCCGACGGTTTGCCTGGGAAAACCTGGTAGGTGCATCGGCGGCAGGAATGGGCATCATTTATCTCAGTATCCTCCGGTGGTCTTACATGCTCAATGCCGGCCAATACGCCCAGGCTCAGATGTATATCGTTTTCAAACCGGCTTATTGGCTGGCTATTCTTGCATTCGCTGTTGCTGGGACCATTTCCCTGTTTCGCCTGCGGCTCTGGGATGCAACGGCAAGCCCGCCGCCGATGCCGGTTGATCCTTCTTCCTCTCTTGTTTAATCAACCACTTAATGATATGAAAAAACTGTTGTTGTTCTGCCTCCCGGTCCTGCTTATGGCCGGTTGCGCCCGGGAAAAAGGGCCTGAGGCTATTGCCGAAGCTTTTATCAAAGCAACCATCAAGGGTGACTACCAGAAAGGAGCATCCTATTGCGTTCCGGAAAGCCGGGAACTTTACATGACCCTGATCCCCATGGCTGCCGAACGGCTGAAAAATGCCCGGTATAAAAATGTGGTTTGCAGAACCGATGAAGCGGCCGGACTGTCGGAATGCGATGTGGTGATCGTCAACGGTGGAGTCGAACAAAATGACGGCGATGTAAAACTGGAGCTGCGGGAAGGCAGCTGGATGGTCGTCTTTTCAAAGGATAAATAATCCGGCTCCTATGAGACGCGGCTTTGGTCTGGCGCTGCTGGTGGTATTGATTTTTGTCGCATGGCTTTTCTCCAGATTCGGCGAAGACAGACAGCAGGCCCGGTTGTCCGGACAGGAAACCGACGCTGGCGCCCGACTGCCGGACGAGGTGGCCGGCTGCCTGCGCACCGGAGATATTATCCTCCGGGAAAGTCCGGGTTGGGTCAGCGGCAGCATTGTTGCCGTTCTGAAGGAGCCCCGGCCGTTCTCTCATGTCGGCATGCTGGTCCGGGAAGGCGACGGGTGGCAGGTCATCCATTCGATTTCGGGCCGGATTTCTTCCATCGACGGTTTGCGGATGGAGCCTTTGCCGGTGTTTCTAAAGGACGCTTTGCCGGGTCAGGTGCTCATCTCCCGGTTGAAATGGGGGGATCCGGACAAAATGACGGCCGCAGCAAAAGATTTCCTGGCCAGGAAAATCCCGTTTGACGGGTTTTTCGACCTGACGGATACTTCCGCTTTTTATTGCTCTGAATTTGTTTATGAGGTCCTCAAACGATCGGGAACTGCCCTCTGGGCCCCGGATACCCTGCCGAACGGACGGCCTTTTCTGGGTTTCCGCCGGTATTACGACGAGCAGTTTACGGAATTGATCTACGACGCGAAAGCTGGGTACTGATTTTTAACTCAAATGAAAAAATCTGTTTTATTATGACGGATTCATATCAAATTCCGAAGGATTTACGGTCGGAGCCGTATCGGCCTTTACTGCGGCTTTCCAGGTTGGTTTTTGCCCTGTTCCTCACCCTCGCCATGATGGCCTGCGGAAGGGTGCGGCAGTTTTCCAACGGTTCGCCTTACGCGGTCGAACTGGCCCGGGTCAGGAGCTACTACCATGCAGTTAAGCTGGAATCCCGGTTGAAAAAAATGGACATTCCGGTCTATATGGTAGCCCTTTCCGATCCCATGGATCAAAGCAGCAAGTGGTATGTGCTCCTCACGGGGGCTGAGAAGGATACGATTGAAGCTTCCAAACTCAAGGTCGAACTGGATATGTCGCACCGGTTGAAAAAGCTGAGCGTGCTCAATTTCCAATCCGTGAAACCCTACCTGCTTCCGCTGGAACGCAAAAAGATCGACGAGATCGAAAACATGGCTGCGGCCAAACCGGATCTGCCGGAAAATATTTATGATCTGGTGGATAAATTCCCCAAAAACGACCAGTTCAATGTCGAAAATGTAGCATTGTACAATTTCCTCAACGACGCGGCCGCCGTGCGGCATGACAGGAGTTTTTACAACGCCGCGCTGGATCTTCCCCGCGGCGTTTCCCGCTCCCTGGTGAATCAAAAAGCGGAAGCTTTTGCGGAGGTCATTTACAAGGACAACCTCTACGGCGACCGGATTACCGTGGATGTATTGAAGCTGAAACCCGACCACGGTATCGATCAGTTGCCGCGCCCGCGTCTGACCGGCAATACGGGCGATGACACGGCTTTTGAAGCGGATGGGATCGCCTGGTATTTTGCGGCCCTGATCCTCAATACCGGGGCCTACATGACGGAAGAGTACGAGAAAATCCAGGTGGATGCCTATGCCGCCCTGTACGGATACAAAGTGGTGATCGAACCCCGGCGGGATTATCTTCGGACCTACATGATCCTGGTGGATGTGGCCGGCGGATTCGTCATCTTTTCCCAGTCTACCGATAAAACGGATCAGGAGATCCTGGATTACCTGGCGGGTTTCGGGCTCAGCGCGGGGATGCTGGATTTCAGCGAATTTCACAATACGTTTTTCACCATCCCCAAATGTCTTGAAGACGGCGATGTTTTTCTGGGCTACAGTTCTATGGTGCTGACCAACCAGTACGCCATGTCGAAAGGTTATGAGGATTGGTCGGTGGCCATGGTCGGACACACGGCGTCTACATCGGCATTTTACAGCCAAAAATTGAGAAAGGTCTGGACTTGTTCGGTTTTCGATCTGATCACGCCGGACAAGAAAAATTATATCTACAATGATATGTACCGCAAAAAGAATTACGCGAGGCGAACGGAAATTCAAGTCAATAACAGCAACGGTTTTTTTGTGGATACCTATTATGACAATGAACTCAATTTCCCTACGGCCGGCCGGCATATCATCGCCGTGGACGGATTTAATATGTCGAAGGAGGAACTTTTAAAAAGGGCCGTAAAATTCCAAACCGGGACGGCCATGCCGGGCAAAGATCCCTGCAAGAGTAAAAACCCGGCAAGTCCTTCACCAGACCCCGGTTCGGAATCCGCAACTCCACCCATTGAACCTGAACCCGAAATTCCGGAGGTTGATCCAAATCCGGAACCAGAACCGAATCCAAACCCAAATCCGAACCAGGGGAACAACCTATCGGACTGCGGCCAGGGCAAAATCACCACAAAGTTTGACGTGGGCGCCCCGGACTACCAGTCTTTTAATCTGGAAACGGAGCTCTTCCGAAAAAAGGATTACCCGTCCCTGACCCTGGAAAAAGTATATCAACTGTTGTTGGAACAAACAGCATTTGTCCTGCCTTCTTTGGAAAATATGCCTGTGACAAATTGCCGGACAGTCAAAATGGATCTCACGGTTGCAAAAGGAAATCCGACCCTGATCAAATTGGATCCGGTCCATTTTAAGATTACCGGTTATTCGCTGCCGGGTCATTGGCTACATCCCTGCAAATTTACCCGCTCTGTTGAGCTCAAAGGGGATAAAATAGTGCTGATTACCCAGGGCGAAACAACCAGCCCAAAACCAGCTGTTGCGGAATGGAAGTCTTCCTTCTTCTGGCGCAAGGCGGATAACCGGCTAAAGGACGCCGTCAAATCTCTCCCCGACGGTTGATGCCGGCAGCCGTAAATACCGGCAGCTGATCTTCTGCTGAATCAGAAAATGCATGCTTACCGGCAAGCAGTATGACTGCCGGATGGGGAAGCTTTGCCCAGTGCAATCCTTTCCGGCCTGTTTTCAGAATTAAAATTGGTACAATTATGAAAAAGAATATCGCCGTGAGCAATCAGCTCTGGAAGGCCCTCTTTTTGCCCGGACATTATCCTTCAATCCCGGCCGGTTGCCGAAAGGTGGTTATTGCCGAAATTGTGATTCCTTAGTTGGACTTTACTACTTTTGTGCCTGATCCGAAGGGAATTTTCCTGTAAAATCAAATTTTCAATAAGCAATGGAAGTCCCCTTATTCAAAGTCATCCTGAAAAAAGCAGGCGCCAGGGGGCTCTCCTCACTCGAGCTGCTGCTTGAGGCTCCGAAAAGTAGTAAGGTCAAGTTAAAGCCTGCCAAAGAATTAATTGAAGCTGTTAAATCAATTTTATAATTCCTGTATAAACCGCCTCAGCCACGGCCGCGAAGTAACCTGACTTGTTTGCGTCAACTTTTCCATCAATGCCGCTTTCCCGGCTTCCCGGCTTTTCCTGGGGTAGGGGACCCCGGAGCAAAATTCGGCTATGGCGCCCGATATGCTCAGAAAGTTTAGATAGGGCAACCGTTTGCCGGGTGCGAGTACCGATTTTCTGGATATAAATTTCCGGAAAGCCTCATGCGTTTTGTGGTATTCCCTGAAGTCGGCGTCTGTTTTTACCGCGATCCAAAGCCGGCAGCAGAGGAGGAGCAGCTTGGCCCTGAGGGTGTACTTCAGTTCATCCTGCGAATAACGGCCGAAATGCTGCTCCAGAATTCTGACCGTTTTCCCGCATTCCTGCCGGTAAAAATGGGAATATGCCCGGGCCAGTTCGGTTGCCTTTTCCCGTACGCCCGCTTCCAGAAAGGGGCCGTATTGAGCGGTGAATCGCTCCTGATAAGCAAATTCGCCGGCGGCAGCGGCACACAACGAGACATTGAGGAATTCATCGTCCGAAATCACCCCGTCCAGCAGGAACAACTCCTGGTCAACCCCGGTCTTCGACCAGAAGAACATTTCGGTTGCCATCCGGTCAAGGCCTTTTTCGTACAGGTAAAACGCCGTGTTGAGGGCAAATTTCAGCAGGACGAGCCGGTCTTCGCGATCGGCTTTTTTCTGGTCCCGGATCATAGCTGCCTTGAAGTCGTCGTAATGTTGCACATCGTCCCTGTCGGCCAGCAACCTGGCCGCCATGCGGTAAAGCCTCACCACCGGTTCCGGATTTTTCCTTTCGCGGAAAAACTGGTACAGCCGGCTGGTTTCCTCTTCTTGCTGGTCGCCGCTCAGGATATTGCCCCTGTTGGTGTTTTCGCAGTAGTAGCGCCAGAAGCAGAGTTCAAAGAAATGCAGCAGCCGTTTGTAGGCGGTCTTAAACTGGCCGCTTTCTCCGGAGTATTGTTCCGCGGTCTGGTGGAAATAGCGCAGGTGGCTCACCCACCAGGTATCGGCAAAATGCCGGATCGATGCCGGCGCTTTTTTCAATCGCTGGTCGAGCTTTTGGCTTTCCTGCCTGAAAAGTGCGGAAAACTGCCGCTTTTTCAGACTTTCCGCCTGGATGCGCCCCTTCAGCAGGGGATCGGCGGCCATTTCCTCGCAGGCCAGATAGTCCAGGATCAGCTGCCGGAGCCTTTCCAGGAGTTTGCCCAGGTGATTCAGCGCTTTCTCCCCGGGCATGCCGGGAAAGAGTTTTTCCAGCAGGGTGCGGCCGTTCATGCGCTCCTGGGTTTCGGTGTAGATGGCTGTCCGGAACCGGTCGAACAGTTCCGTAATTCTTTGATCCTGATTGAAAAAGGGCGATTCCAGAAATTTCCGGATCGCCGGCATTTCCTCTTTTTTCAGCGCCTGCCAGAGGCTCCCCAAATCTCCGGTTTGCTTTTTCAGCACCTCTTTTTTGGCAATGGTAATTTTGATCTTGTTGTCGGCTTTCATGCTTAACGGGCTGATGATCAGTGGTCTGGCTTCAATAAAATCAGCTTTGTGTTTATTTTCCCCGGCTGAGAGGCGCTATTTTAACTTTTATGTCCGGTGGTTTTTGGAAAACTATCCCTAATTTTAGGGACAAGATAATCATTCAGTGTAATAATAAACCCTTACGCCTTATGAACCGGTGCTTCTGTCTATGCCTCATGTTTGTCCTGCCAATCCTGCTCTCCGGCCAGGATCCTTTTTTTATCCATTTTTACGGTAATGAATCCGCTTTTAATCCGGCCCTGGTCGGTTTCAAAGGATCAACAAGTTTTAGTACAAAATATAAGTCCCAGTGGGCTGCCGGTACCGTTCCCGCTTTTCGTTCGGCCTGGGTCAACTTTGAAGAGAGCATGCCCTGCAACTTGCTCGATTACGGGTTGAATCTAAATTATGACGAAGAAGGTGTCGGTATATTCAGGACGTACGATATCGGTGTCAAAATTGCAGGAACCATACCATTTGACATTGGAAGATCCGGCAACAATATTCGACTCGGGCTCAGCCTGCAAAGTTCGGTCAAGACCATCGATTTCAGCAGACTTATCTTTTCTGACCAACTTGATCCGAAATTCGGTCTGGTTGATGTGAACGGCGATCCGCTCCCTACGGGATTCGTTCCCCCTGAAGAGACCGGCTCTCATTCCTTTTTTACACCTTCCGTTGGGTTTGCCTATCGGGTTTTGCTTGATACCCGGAATAAAAGATCCCCTACGCTCTTTTTTGGCGCGGCCGTCCATAATGCCTATTCCTTGTTAAAGGACCCGAAAACCGGACATGAAGAATCTTTGCTTGGAATCGGAACCAGGATCCCAAGCCGGTATTCGTTCTTTTTATCAATGGATCTGATTCCCTATCTTGAAAAGGGCGGAGATTTTTTATCTCTGAAAATGATGGTGTTTAATCAGCGGCAAGCCGGATTGCAGTATTGGGAAGCAGGCGGGAAGTTGTCTCTTAACCGTGCGCTGGCCGGAGGAATATTCTATCATTTCAATTTCCCTTCCGAACAGGGGAGAAACACGAATTGGATTACCTATACCCTGGAGACCGGCAGCCGTATCTCAAAATTTAACAGAGTGGAGGTGGGCTTTGCCCTTTCTCACAACCTGAGCGGCCTCAAGAATAAGGTCGGGCCGATATTCGAACTGACTTTTTCTTATCACCTCGGTAAAAGCATGATCTGCGGATTTGCTAACCAGGACAACGACCTGACGGAGGACGGGCTTGGCTGCCCAACTTCCGCCCAAACCCAGTGGCGTAAAAAACTCTATGAAGGCATCTGGTACAAAACCACCAATAAATATAAATAAAATCTCCCCGGCCATGCGTCTATCAGTGATCTTTATGGTGTTTTTATCGGGCATAACAATCTCCGGGTTTTCTCAAACAATGCCCGGATGCCCCTGTCTGGAGGATGATTGCGGAGATATCCTCTCCGATTTTTCTATCCAGGGTACCCAATCCATTGTTTGCGACGGTTACCAATTCTTTGTTTCCAATAATACGACCGCAACCAATGTGGCCCAATATATATGGGATTGGGGCGATACCACGTCGGATATCACCACTACAACCCAGGACGTCTCGCATATCTACAATATCCCCGATAGCCTGGTCTGTGATGACGACAAAACGACCTACGTGATCTGCCTGACCATCGTGCGTTATTGCGATAACAATGCCAAACTGAGTTGCCATAATACCTCCAAACCTGTCGGCGTCATCCACCGTCCCAGGGCCCTTTTTTCCGCTCCCGAAGAGGCCTGCATCAATACCCCGGTCACGCTGACCAACACCAGCTGCAATGCCACCGTCTTCCACTGGGACTTCGGCGACGGCACAACCTCCGACCTCGAAGATCCCACGAAAACCTATACCGCCCCGGGAAACTACACGGTTACGCTGACCGTCACCAATACGACCTGCGGCAGCTCCGATACCGAAACCCGGATGATCCGGGTCGTCGGATACCCGGAAGCTTCCTTTACCCTTGATGCGGACCCGGCCGACCGCTGCGGACCTACCATCATCGCATTTGACGATCAGTCCAACCAATGGAGCAATACGTATTGGACCATCTTGCCGCCCGAAATGTCCGGATGGGATTTTACCGATACTTCCATGACGTTGAGCACCAACGATATTGAGGTGGCGTTTGAACCGGGTATGTACGACGTGACCCTCACCGCCGAAAATATATGCGGGGAAGATACGTCTCATCTGGTCCTGAATATTTATGAACCGCTCCATATCAACCTGGACGCGCCGCCTGGCTTTTGCGATGCGGCTACCATTTCTTCCTCCGATTTGAATTTCTCTTATTCCGGAACCATTACCGGAATCAAGTGGACTTTTACCGGCAGCAGCAATATGACCACCTCCTCTGATCCGACTTTTTCCGGCGCCATCTTCAATACCTCAGGCACGGTAACACTCGAAGTCGCCAGCCCTTGCGGCAACCTGACGGAAACGGTGCCGATCGTGGTGGCTACGACCGAGCAGATCGTTATGGGCAGTAATCCGGCAGAAATTTGTAACCAGGCAGACCCCATTCAGTTATCAGCTGCTCCGCCGGGCGGCAACTGGACCGGCCTCGGACCGGCCGCCGGTGCGGTTTCTTCTACCGGTGTTTTCGATCCTTCGGGGCTGATTCCCGGGACCTATTCCCTGAATTATTCCATCGGTGCAGCGGGCTGCCCGAATGATATGACCATCAATATTGCGGTCTTGCCTACGGTCGGAGTTGCTCTTGCCGGGGTGAACCCCGCCTGCGAGTCGCTGAATTACGTGCCGAATGTGCAGTTTTCAGGCAATATCACCAATTATGCCTGGACGTTAGAAGGCGCCAACCCGCCCGCCAGTTCGGCATCCAATCCCACCGCTTCGTTCACCCACCCGGATACGGCCATGGTCGTCGTCATGGTAAATGGCCAGTGCGGCACGGCGTCGGATACGATTTTTGTTGAAATCCAGGCCAATGCGGACCCGATGATAACCCCGCCCCAGGGCCCGCTCTGCTCGGGCTCCACCCCGATAACGCTCCAGGTCAACCCGGGGGGCGGAACCTGGTCGGGGACCGGCATTACCGATCCGGTGAACGGCGTTTTCAATCCGGGTGTCGGCCAGGGAAATTACCTGATCATCTATTCGCTGCTCAACGGGGTCTGCACAGGCCTGGATTCCATTAATCTGACGGTGATTTCCTCGCCGTCCGTCTCCTTTCCCGCGGATACGCTTTGTATCGACAGCGCTCCGATGCAATTGTCGGCCAGCCCCGGCGGCGGCGGGTTTTCCGGGCCGGGGGTGGATTCGCTGACCGGCATTTTTGACCCGGCGCAGGCAGGGGAGGGGAGCCTCTTGCTGCATTACAGCTATACCAGCGCCGCGGGCTGCGAGGTGATGGCAGCTGCGCAGTTTCTGGTCGAAGCGCTGCCCATACTTACCCTCCCGGATACCCTGGATCTCTGCCTTTCGGATATTCCGGTCGACCTGGCGGCGGTGTCCGGTTACATGGTCAGCCCAGGCGGCGCCTCGGTCTGGAGCGGTCCCGGGGTTATCAATCCATCCGGCATATTCAACGGCGGCGCCCAAAACCTGCAGGAGGGGAACTATACGGTTTCGGTCGCCTATACCCGCAACGAATGCCAGGTAGAGGACAGCCTGACGATCCGACTGATCCTGGCGCCTGATTTGGCGATCCGGCCCGATACCACGGTTTGCATTTCCGACCAGTTTCTGCAACTGGAGACGAACCTGAGCGGCGGCGCCTGGTCCGGCCCGGGGGTGGAACCGGCCACCGGCCTGATCCACCTCGAAGATGCCGGCGGCGGAATTTTTACTTACGGTTACCTGTTCAGCCCGGAGACCAATTGCCGCCAGGAAGCTTCCCTGACAGTGGAGATCATCGACCTGGGCGCCAACCTGAATCCCGGTCCGGATATAGAAATCTGTGAAGGCCCGGCAACCTATACGCTGACCGGCGCATCGCCCGCCGGCGGCTACTGGACCGGCCCGCCGGCGCTCACCGATCCGCAGACCGGTCTGATCGACCTGTCGCAGATCGTCCCGGACTCGGTCTATGTCTTTTCTTATTGCCTGGAAAGCGAGTCGGTCCTGGGTTGCTCGGCTTGCAAAAGCAGGACGTTTGTCCTGCACGCCAACCCCGCGGCAGCCTTTGCCCTGGCCGGCAGCGCCTGCGAAGATGAGGTCTTCGGTTTGGTGAACACGACCACGGGCGCTTCAACCTACTCGTGGGATTTTGGAGACGGTACGCCCGGGAGCGCTCAATTTGAACCGACGCATACGTATAGCGAGCCGGGGGACTATACCATTACCCTGACCGCCACCAATCCCGTAACGGGCTGTTTCAACACCACCGTCCGGGATGTGCACGTGACCGCTCCTCCCGTCGCCGCTTTTGACCTGACCAGCGACGAAGGTTGCGCGCCGTTCCTGGTCGGGATCGATGACCACAGCTCCGGCGAAGGCCTTTCCCTGACCTGGTACATCGGCCCGGATACGATCCTGGGCGCTGCGCCGACCGGGATTTACCTGGACCATATTACCAAAGACAGTTATTTTATTATCCGGGTCATGGCGAGCAATCTCTGCGCCGACCGGTTCTTTGAGGATACCGTTCTGGTGCATCCTTACCCGGTGGTCCGGTTCGGGGTACAACCGAATGAAGGCTGCTCGCCGCTATCGGTCGGCCTGGCCAATACCACGGTCGGCAACCCGGAAACCTGGTTCTGGGATTATGCCGTCGGCACTTCAACCGACAGCCTGCCGCCGTTGCCCATCATCTATACCGCGCCGGACACCAATTTTGTGATCTACCCCATTACCCTCATCTCCACCAACGAGTGCGGGGCGGATACGCTGACCAAAGAAGTCATCGTTTATCCGCCGGACGTGACCGCCTTTCTGGAAGCGGATACCCTGAAAGGCTGCCAGCCGCTGACCGTCCAGCTGGAAAGTTTCGCCACGCCGGGTTCGATCATCACCTGGCGGGTGATCGGTCCGGACGACGCCGAACAGGGCAGTGCATTGGAAAACCCGCAATTTATCCTGAATACGCCCGGCATACATACTGTGATCCTGTATGCAGCCCGCTGCGGAGAGGACACCGATACGACCCATATCGAGGTGCTGCCGGCGCCTGACGTCAGCTTTACCCACCGGCCGGTGGGTTGTCTTGGGCAACCCATTCAATTCAATAACCTTTCCGTCGGCATCAGCGGGAGCGAATGGGATTTCGGGGATGGAAACACCTCCTCCGATCATTCGCCGGTCCATATGTTTGCAGCTGCCGGAACCTATACCGTGACCCTTACCGCCTACTCGCTGCTGAACGCCTGTCCGGCTACTTTCACCAGTACGGTCGAGGTGGTCGGCAATCCGGTGGCGGCCTTTACGCCGTCGGTCACCGAAGGATGCGGCCCGCTGGAAGTCGCTTTCGACAATAACAGCCAGGGGGGCGTACACTATGTCTGGAACTGGAGCGACGGAACCTCGGCTTCTTTCCTGGAAAACCCGGTACATATCTTCCAGTCGCCCGGTAATTATGAGGTGCGGCTCACGGTGTTCAATCAGGACAGTTGTTTTACCGATACCGCCGTGTTCAATATCCTGGTCTATCCCGATCCGGTAGCCGGATTTACGCTGCCGGCGCAGAACTATTGCCTGGGGTACGACAACCTGTTGCCGGTCAATACCTCCCAGGGGGCCGTGGCCTACGAATGGTCATGGCCGGGGGGCAGCTCCACCGGGGTCAATCCGGTGATCGTGCCGTCGCAGTCCGGTACCCTGCCGGTTACGCTGGTTGCGGTGAATAGCTTTCAGTGCCGGGATTCCCTGATACGGGCCGTGGACATCCTGCCGTCGCCCGTAGCCGGTTTTGCGCCTGATATGAACCAGGGGTGCGAGGACCTTCGGGTGGTTTTTGACAACCAATCGCAATTCGCGGGCTTTTATGACTGGGATTTTGCCGACGGCAACGGGTCGGCCCTTGAAAATCCGGCCAATACTTTTACGTCCCCGGGGGAATATGCCGTCACCCTGGTTGCGGGCAGCGACAACGGATGCCCGCAGGACACCTTCTCCCTGAATATTACGGTATGGCCCAAACCCACAGCGGAATTCACCTACGACAAACCCGAAGAATGCGGCACGCCCGCTGAGGTTATCCTGACCAACGGCTCCAACGGCTATGTCGGCAGCGACTGGGCGTTTGGCGACGGCGCCTTTTCCACCGATACCGACCCGGTACACGATTACCAACAACCCGGGGTGTTCCCGATCCGGCTTGTGGTGACCAACGAATTTCTGTGTAAGGATACCGTGATTCAGGAAGTGGATATTTTCGGCCAGCCGGCGGCCGGTTTTGATCCCGGTGTGTCAGTGGGTTGCAACGATCTGGAGGTGGTTTTCCAAAACCAGTCCACCGACGCCGTTCGGTACATCTGGCGGATTGCCTCCTTCCCCGAGTTCCGGGATTCCATATCGCCCAGGGTGGTTTTCACCGAACCCGGTGTTTACACCGCCGAACTGGTGGCCATTTACAACGATCAATGCCAGGACACGTACGTCCTGCCGACACCCATCCGGGTATACCGCAGTCCGGAGGCCGGGTTTGAGACGGAAATTGACCGGGATGAGAACTTGCTGGGCGATGTGCAATTCATCAATACTTCCGAATTTTATGATCGCATCCACTGGGATTTCGGCGACGGCAACACTTCCACGGAAACCGACCCGTTCCATGTCTACGATATCAACCGGTCTATCACCGTTACCCTGATCGCCTACAACGACAACAACGGGGCATATACCTGTACGGATACCCTGAAAAAGCCGGTTGACCCCGAATGGATCACTACCTTCTTCGCGCCCAACGCCCTTTCACCCGATTTCGGTCCGCTGCAGGTGCGCATCTTCAAGCCCGTCGGCATCGGCATCGAGGAATACGAGATTGCGATTTATTCCCCCTACGGAAAGCAGGTCTGGCATTCCACCGCCCTGGAAGACGGCCACCCCAAAGACGGCTGGGACGGTACCCTCAATGGGAAGCCTCAACCCCAGGGCGCCTACGTCTGGCGCGCCGACCTGAAATTTGTGAATGGCGACCGGCGGGTAGAAACGGGTTCGGTGAATTTGGTGCGGTAGTCACGGCCTGAATACCCGCAAATGTGCATCCCGGCAACACCAGTCATCTTCCTCAGGTTGATGCCTGAAAACCAGGGCTCTTTTCTTTCTGGAAGCGCCGGGATCAGGCTCAAGGCCCTCCTGGAAAAAAAGGTCGGTGTTCGGTTCTTCTGTGGTGATGATCACTTTCAGGTGTTCGTCAATACCTGGATGTCCTGCTGGTATAGAATGTCCTCTACCTGGACGGGGATGGTGGCATTGGAGTATGCGCCTGCCAACATTCGGGCCCAGTCTTCCTGGCCGGGTTCCAGCAGCTGTTGGGGCAACAGGCGGTTGGTTATGCTGAAATCGCTGCCGAGAAACAGGGCGCTGAACCAAAACGGTCGCAATCCCGAATTTCTGACCTTCAACTGAAAAGCGGGATAATACCACGTTTCCCCGCGCCGACCGTATGCTAAAACGGGGTGATTCCACCAGTCTGCGAGCTCCTTCGGCGCATTTTCCGCGTATTCGCCGGGCGCAGTGATGATGTAAAATTCAAGCTGGATTTCTTCAGGACCGATACCGGTTTCCGGGTTATCCAAAAAGCGGACTTGCTCCCATTTGGCGACCGTTTCGATTTGTTTGGGAAAAAAGTCTGCCTGCTGCTCGCCGTAACTGTCAACTTTTTTGAATAGGGGAAAAGGATCTTTCAACCGGCTCAACCAGTATTGATTTTCTTCAGCATGGATCAGGTAATCGGTTTCTTCCGGGTATCTGGTCAGGGCTACCATGTCCGATTTGGGTAAAACCGGAGAATCGGCCAGATACCGGATACCGCTCGGATCGCTGCCGGGTGTAATGCCGATTTCAAATTTCGGAGCTGCCCTTTGGGTGATCACAGCAGGTACGTTTGTCGGGTGTTGTAACCGTCCGTGCCGGAAACCAGGGAGAAATTGGCATGAGTACGCAGATGCCCTCCGAAATAAACTTGCCGTCTTCCGGGAAGCTACCTCAACCCGTAAACAACTTTTCCTGGCTCTGATCACTGCCTTCGGGCTCAACCCAAATCTCCACAGCATCGGGCTCGTCGCCCAATCCATCGGCCTTGATAACCTTTTCGGCGACTGAGGTCTGCCCGTCTCTGGACCTCGATACTGGTGGCACGATTATTTTTTCCTCCATTCTCCCTTGGGAAAGCCGAATTTTTGTACTACTTCATAAGTTGTTGATTTATTGTTGAATATACAAGTGAATTCTCCCCTGTTCGGCCCTGTTTTCTTGTTTCGCTGCCGCACTTTCTTCATTTTTTTGTCCTGGAAGTTTCATGGAGCCTATCCCTAATTTAGGGGACATTTAGAACCCTGTCAAGGCTACCTGTATCATGAAAAACGAACCGCCGGAACCGGACCCCAAAATTGAATTTACCGGACACCAGCTGACCATCATCCAGCTTTGGTCGGAAGAACAGTCGGCCGCCGCAGTCGCCAAAGTCCTGGATCTGTCGGAACATACCGTCCTCACGCACCTGAAACGAATGCGCCGGAAGCTCAGGGTTCGCCGCACTTTTGAAGTGTACAAATATGCCAGGGATAAGAATTTGATTAAATAAACCTCACAATTATGAAAAAGCTTTTGATTTTTTGTTTCGCTGTTTCATTGTCGTTTTTCTCCAATGGGCTCTTTGCTCAGTCGGAAATGAAGGATGTCACGGTTGCTGAGTTCTCACCACCCTACGAATCCATCACCATACTGGTCGATGATGAGGAATTCGAACTTGTGGTCAATGAAGAAACCGGGTTCAAACGTAAAAAAGGCCAGCTGTTGGCTGAGGAGGTGATCGCTGGTTTCAAAGTTAATGTAAGGTATGAAATTGCCGATGGCGAGCGGGTCGCTAAATTGATTACTTTATCCTCTGAAATTGACGCAGGTAAACTAAACTTTACAGGTATCCTTGAGGCGATCGATGGGGATATGGCCTTCGTGGACGGTCGCAAAATCAAACTTAAAAAGGGCGCCTCAATCGAATGCTCCGGAAAAAAGGACTGCAATTGCAGTAAAGGCGTCGAATATATCAATTTCGGTGAGGTGAAGGTTGGGAACTTCCTGACGGTCTCCGGCGAAATGACAGCCGATGGGGTCGTTGAAGCAGCCAGGGTAAAAGTCTGTAAGAATACCTTCACCAAGGAAGAGGAAATGCTCCGGGCCTCGGTCGAAAACAGCTATAATGGGGCCAATCTGGTCAAGGTGAACAATGTGCCGCAGGAGGTCTTCAATCCGGCAAACGGCCTTTATAACGGGAATATTAAAATTGGGACCCTGGAATTCAAATTGCTGAATGATATCCGCATCCAGGGGTATGTCAACCTCGTAGGCAACCGGATTTTGCCGGATTACGCCAGAGATCCTGATTATACGGAGAAAAACAAGATCATCTGGCGGTTCTATGTCATCGATAACCCGATACCCAATGCCTTTGCTTTCCCGAATGGGATGGTTTTTGTCCATACGGGTATCCTGCAGCTGATGGAAAATGAGGCGCAACTGGCGGCGGTTTTGGGGCACGAGATCGCGCATGTGACCTATGAACACGCCAGCGCCCGGTTTAAAACGTTCAGTCTCACAAATAGCGGAATGGCCATTAAGGTCTTTAAAAAACTTCCCAACTGGGTTAAGGGTAAAGGCGCCAAAGATACGGATATACCCGCAGCTATGCTGGAAGGGGCGAGCCTGGCCCTGAATAAAACACGGCCTTCCGATATTGCCAACGTTTTTGAAAAATCCAAAGAAACGCAATCCGACAGAGTTGGGCTGTATTATATGTTTTCCGCCGGCTATGATGTCCGCGAAGCCGCCAGGTTCTGGAAAATTATGTCCGACGTAACCAGGGATGAAAAATTCCTGGATAAAGCGGCCGCGGATGCCAAATCATTATTGCTTACCAATGAATTGAACTTTGAAAAAGGCTTCCTTTCCAACCTGGGGACTCAAGGTACCGAACTGCTGGTGGGCAACTTGCTGGAAACAGTGTATACCTCCCACCCGCTCACCTCCAAACGATATGATGATATCAATCTTTTACTGGGGACGGTTTATAAGGACGCGGATATGGAGACAGCGTTCATTGGTAAGGAAGAATATGTGCAATTCATTTCTCAATGAGAATAATATGGAGAGTTTAGGCTTTTTTACGGATATCTTGAGACAGGGGCTTTTTTACTTTTTAGGGTTAACCATTGGATTTTTGGGATTTTCTATTACTTGTTCCTCGCAGGTATATGAGTTGCCCAGATACAATTCTTCCGGTTCGAAATTTGAAGAAAGAACGCTTAATTACAAGCTTTCGGAAAATCTTTCCGGTATAGAGCTGAATGTTGTTATTTCGGACGGATTGGTAATAACCGGTGGAGATATGATCCTTGGAGGCAAGGATGAGTTTTTTGGTATGCAGACATACGCTGTAGGCACGAGCGATGGTTTCCTTTGGCCTGATGGGATCATTCCGTATAAAGAACCGGATATAAATCATCCATGTAGAAAGGAAATCCTATCTGCAATCAATGAATTTAACCAAAAAACAAATATCTGTTTTGTCAAGCATACCAACCAGAAGAAATTTATTTCATTTGGGCAGAAGGATTGTAATGCCTTGGTGGGATACCACGAGAACTTAGGCTATACAACTGTAAATGTCAGTCCTTCCTGCGGTTGTAAGGCCGTTCATGAACTCGGCCATGTAGCCGGATTGTTTCACGAACATCAGTCCCCAAAGAGAGATGAAAATATTACTATACTGGAACAAAATATTCCGAAGGAGGTTTTGACAAAAAATTTTAAGAAAGCAGGGTACCAAATCCCAACTACATCCTATGATCTGGCTTCAGTTATGCATTACGCCCCAAAAATTATATTAAATAACCAGGAGGTAGAAATATTTAAATGCAAGAGCGGGCCTTGTGCTTCATATGTCGGCTACACAAAAAATTTAAGCAAGAATGATATCGCAGGAATCAATTATTTGTATCCCTTTAAAAGAAACTGCGACGAAAAAAAATTCCCCACCCTCTTCCTCTTCGACCTCTCCGGCAGCATGGCCGAATCCGGCGCCAGCGGCAAGCCTAAGATTGAAGAAGCCCGTCAGGCAGCAAAGTCTACCCTCCAGACTATCCAGGCCAATAACCAGCAAGGGGTCTCACAGGAGGTGGGCATACAGACCTTTGCCGGTATGTGCGTGTCCGATCCTACGGCTCCGGTCGACCCTGGTTTTACATCCGACCTGAATTCGGTGGCGGCCAATATCGACATGATCGGTATGCCGGGCGGCGGAACGCCTCTTGCAGAGGCTGTCGAAGCCTCCAAAAGCAAACTGCTGGCATATATGGCTTCCTATGGCCTGTCTTCGGCCAGATTGATCATCCTGAGCGACGGTCAGGCAACCTGTCAACCGATTCGCCCGGCCGATGTCTATGCTTTCGGCCAGTCCGGCCAGGTGTCGGTGACCTTGTCTTCCCAATCGCAACCCTCCCCTGCCAATCCTTTGGTCCGCTATTTTACGGTCGGCTTCAATATCGCTCCGGGGTCGCCGGCTGAACGCGATCTGCAGTATCTGGCTCAGATTTCAGGCGGAAAATACCTCAATGCCCAAAATCAGTTTGAGCTGACCAGGGCGTTCCAGAAGTTCAACCGGCTGTACGTGCCTAAGCCCGCGCCTGCTCTTCCCAATATCCCGGCTGATGCCCTGGCTGTGTTTAACCAGGGGCTGTCCGGCATCTACAACGAGCAGTTTGTGGATGCACTGGCGGCATGCCGGAATTTTACCCGGCTTCAACAGGAGGATTGCAACGGCGTCTACAACCTGGCACTGATGCTGGAAGCCAATGAACGGTATAAATCAGCCGGTGAGTCTTACGAACAGTACCTCCGGCTTTGTCCGGATGCCGATGACCTGGCGTTCGTGCAAAAACTGATCGGGGACCTGAAACTGGATTATATCGCCTTCCTGGAGTTTAATAAAAAAGTCATAGAAAGTGATCTGGCTTATCTGACCCTGCATTTCCAGAAGATTCAAAACGGTGAAAGCATTGCCCTCGCTACCGAATTTATCGCCTTTATTAATGAAAAAAGATCTTACTACCAGCTGCTCCCGGAGTTACTGGAAATTGATGACCGCAACTTCAGGGCCAATGCCAGGGAGGTATATGCCGGGCTCGAGAATTGTGCGAAAGCGATCAGGAGAAACCCGCGCACATGGGATCGCGATGCATCCCCATTGATTTCTCCGATCTACCTCAATATGGAAAGGCTCTTGAAATCTTTTAAACCTTAATCTTTCAAACCATGGAAAAAAACCAGGTTGTTATCGCTGTAACTTATATCATTTGCGGCGAACTCCTCCAACTGGTCAACGGTGTCGGCAGCGGATGGGCTTCGGCCGTGACGGCCATCGTCCAGGCGCTTTTGTACATCATCCCGTTTTTAGGCGGTATTGTCGCCCCCCCCATCGCGCTGGCAGCCCTGTTGGTGGCCTTGTTCGGATGGATCCGGATCCAGGAAGATCTTCTGGGAGGCTTTGCGTGATAATCTGCTGATATGAAAGAAATCTGCTGAAATAGCAGAGACTGAGCCGTTCGAGGTGACATAGGCGAAGCCTTTGTCTCAAATGACGCATTTGATAATCGGCAATAATGTCCAAAATTCTGGTCGCATTTTTGACGTTCAGAAAAAATTTCACGAATATATCAAACTGGATCTTGAAGATGAGATTCCCGACCCCAGGATCAAAAACATGCTTTTGGGCCTCCTGAAGAACTGATGCTCACCTGCCTCCTGCTCTTGTCCGCCGATTTCAGCAGGCTTCCGATAGGGATATTTCCCGAATTCGTCGAACTTTCCAAAACCCTTCGCTCGGTACGCTTGTTTCCATTCCTGCACCGCCCTGTCAACAACCCCGCTCAACAAGAACACCATGATCAATCGCATTTTCTTTTTGATGAGCCTCTGGCTTTTTATCGACCTGTACTTCTTTCAGGCCGTATCCACAGCCACCGGCGGGCATGCAGCCGCCTATTGGGCATATTGGCTTTTCGACGGCGCAGTAGCTGCGATCATCCTGTTTTTCATCTTTTCGGGCCGGCTGGCGCATCGGCCGCGCAGCCTCAATTACGTTTTCGGACTGATGCTGCTTTCCCTGGTGCCCAAGCTCGTCGGTTCGCCGGTGTTGCTGCTGGAGGATGCAGGCCGGTTGCTGGCCGGAGCCTTCAACTGGGCGGGAGACGCCTTCAGTTCGGGCGGCGGACATTCCGGCGGGGATTATTTCCCGGGCCGCAGCAGGATCGTGAGCATGCTGGCCCTGGGCGTGGCGGCCGTACCTTTCACGGGCATCATTTACGGGGTTGCCAAAGGCCGCTATCAGTACACCGTCCGGCGGATCAAGCTGGCCTTTCCCGACCTGCCGGATGCCTTCAATGGGTTCACCATTACCCAGCTATCGGATATCCATTCCGGCAGTTTCGACAACAAGGCTGCCGTGGAATACGGCGTCGACCTGGCCAACCGGCAGAACAGCGACCTGTTCGTCTTCACCGGCGACCTGGTGAACAACGAAGCTACCGAAATGACACCCTGGATCGATACCTTCGCCAGACTCCGGGCGCCCATGGGCCAATTCTCCATTCTGGGCAACCACGACTACGGCGATTATATCCAATGGCCCGATGCCCGCACCAAGGCCGAAAACCTCGAATCATTAAAGGCTGTTCACAAAAAGATCGGATTCCGCCTGCTTTTGAATGAAAGGATCACCCTGGAGAAGGACGGCCAGCGCATCAACCTGATCGGGGTGGAAAACTGGGGCAAAGGCGGATTTGCCAAATACGGCGACCTGCAAAGAGCCGCTGCGGGTCTGGAAAAAAACGGCTTCAACATCCTGCTCTCGCACGACCCCTCGCATTGGGAGGCCGAAGTGCTGCAACATTCCGACAAGATCCACCTTACCCTGTCCGGCCATACCCACGGCATGCAATTCGGCGTGGAATTGCCGGGTTTCCGCTGGAGCCCGATCAAGTACGTGTACCCGCAATGGGCCGGGGTCTACGAACGAGCCGGCCGGTACCTGTATGTGAATCGCGGATTCGGGTTCCTGGGTTTTCCCGGGCGGGTGGGCATTTTGCCGGAAATAACCGTCATCACGCTTGTGAAAGAAAGGACAGTTAACGGTTGATTTTGAAATGGAGGAAATCAAAAAACGCCGGTTGAAATCTCCTGCCGGCACTTTTAAGACCAATATCAGCCAATGAACCTCAGCTTGCCGTGTGACCTTTTTTTCCACACTACTGGACATTTTTACAAAAAAGGCAAAAAGAGCCCGAGAGGATGAGTGAGCGAGAGCGTGAAGGCGTTGCTTTTCAGGCTCTCGATGGTTCTTTAATTGATCTCCTCTGCACATTTTGTCCAGTAGTATGCCTTTTTTCACAAAATCGTCATAAATTTAAACAAATGATTAAATGTCTTGTTTAATCCGGATTCAACCCTTAATTTTGCCCGCCAAATAACAAACAGTGCTGAAAACCAAAAAAGGGGAGCAGGATCTCTCCACGGAAGAAAGGATCAAGGAAGCAGCAAAGAAGCTGTTCACGCAGCAGGGATTCGAGGCGACCAAGACCCGGGATATCGCCGAAGCGGCCGGTATCAATCTCGCTTTGCTGAACTATTACTTCAGAAGCAAGAAGAAGCTGTTCGAACTGGTTATGAAGGAGAACATCCAGCTTTTTCTGGGAGTTATCGTCGAACATTTTGAGAACAAAAACCTTTCTTTCGAGGAAAAAGTAGCGTTTGTTGCAGATCATTATATCGATATGCTGCTGGAAAACCCGGATCTGCCTTCGTTCGTTCAGCAGCACATTAAAACCAGACCCGCACCCGGAGAGGAGGCCAAAGGGCCTGCCGCTCAAAAGATACAATTGATCCGGAAGTACTTCATCGAGGATATTGAGGACGGGATTAAAAGGGGAATCTATAAGGACGTTCACCCGATGCACGTCATGGCCAACCTGATGGGGCTGATCATCTGGCCGTTCACTTCCACGACCATGCTGATGGCCAAAGCAGGCATCAGCAACCGAAAGGAATTTGAAAGAATGATGCATGAGCGAAAGAAATTGATCCCGATGTGGATCCAGGCCATGTTCAGAAAATAAAATTTTTTATTGCCGTATTAATCAAATGATTAAATCAAAAGCTCAAAAAGAGCATCCGTTAAATTGACCAGATTATGGAACAAGAAACAACCACCCTTGAAACGGAGAACGGAACCGGCGACCTGCCGAAGCTCCGGAATCGCAAAGTGAAGAAATCCAGGCTGCCGCTCCTCATCGGATTGCTGATCCTGGGAGGCATTGTTTCAGCCGGCGTTTACTTCTATATCCAGAGCGCCAATTTTGAAACAACCGATAATGCCCAGGTCGACGGCGATATCTTCCAGGTCAAGGCCGGGATCACCGCCTATGTCCAATCCATTCGCTTTGACGACAACAGCGAAGTTCACCAGGGCGATACGCTTATTCTGTTTGACAATGTGGAATTGCAAGCCCGGGTTGCCGAGGCGGAGGCGGCCCTTGAAAACGCACGCGCCAGCCTTGCCGTTGCAGGCAACCGGGCCTCCGCGAGCGTAGAAAATGCGGCCGCATCGGTCATCACTTCCAAATCATACGAGCAAACCGTTGTTGCGGCCAAAGCCAACCTGGACAAAGCGCAAAACAATTACGACCGCGTGAACAGTTTGCTGAAAGCCAAAGCGGCCACGCAGGAACAATTTGAAACCGCAGATGCCGCGCTGCAAATGGCCAAAGCGGACTACGCCAAAGCGCTCGAACTGCAAAAATCCTCGGTCACTTCCTCGCAGGGCCTGCAAGCCCAATCGAAGGCTGAGTACAACCAGATCGACCTTTCCCGCGCCATGGTCAAACAACGCGAAGCCGAATTGCTGATGGCCCGGGAACAGCTGACGCACGCCTGCATCATCGCGCCGTTTTCCGGTATTGTCGCCAAGCGGAATGTGCAGGAAGGCCAGTTCGTCGGGGCCGGGCAATCCCTGTGTGCGATTGTGGAGACGGACCATGTCTGGGTGACCGCCAATTTCAAGGAAACCCAACTGAACGATATCCGGGTCGGTCAGGATGTGGTGATCCAGCTTGACGCCTATCCGGACCTGAAGCTGACCGGCAAGGTGGAGTCCTATTCAGGCGCCACTGGAGCGAAATTCTCCCTGTTGCCGCCGGACAACGCGACCGGTAATTTCATCAAGATCACCCAGCGGTTCCCGCTCCGGATCTCTATCGATCAGACGTTGGAGGAATTGCCGGTCGGTCTGTACCCGGGTTTGAGCGCATTCGTCAAGGTTAAAACCAGGTCATAATGGAAGCAACCAATCAGGCGCCCGCCTACCCGACGGGCGCCACGCGGGCCATTCTGGTGCTGACCGCGATCAGTTGCGCGTTGCTGGAACTGATCGACGTGACGGTGGTCAACGTGGCCTTGCGGGAGATCAGCGGCAATATCGGCGCCACCATCACGGAAATCGCCTGGGTGGTTACCGGGTACAGCATTGCCAACGTGATCATGATCCCGCTGTCGGCCATGTTGTCGGACTTACTGGGCCGTAAGGTTTATTTCACCGCTTCGGTCATCACGTTTACCTTTGCCTCCTTCATGTGCGGCATATCGAGCAACCTGTGGATGCTGGTATTCTGGCGGTTTGTCCAGGGGCTGGGCGGCGGCGGTTTGCTGTCGACGGCCCAGAGCATCATCATCGGGGCGTATCCGCCGGAGAAGATCGGTACGGCAACAGCCATTTTCGGATTGGGGGTCATCCTCGGCCCGACTGTCGGCCCTTCCATCGGGGGGTATATCACGGACAACCTTTCCTGGCACTGGATCTTTTTTGTGAACCTGCCGATCGGCATCCTGGCCTCTATTTCGGCCTGGCGGTTTGTGCCCAACCTCGCGGGCCGGGTCAAACCCAGAAAGATCGACTGGCTGGGGATCGCGCTATTGATCCTGACCATCGGACCGCTGCAATACGTGCTTGAAGAAGGCGGCAGCAAGGATTGGTTCGAGAGCGCCGAGATCACCTGGTTTTTCGCCTTGTCGGTGGCCAGCCTGATCGGGTTTATCTGGCGTGAACTGAGCATCGATTACCCGGCGGTCAACATCAAACTTTACCGGAATTACAACCTGGCGATGGGGAGTTTTTTCAACCTGGTGCTGGGGATGATCCTGTTCGGTTCGGTATTCATTTTTCCGGTATTCGTACAGGTTTCCCTGGGTTGGACGGCCACGCAAACCGGCGTATTCATGATACCGGGGGCGTTGGCCACGGCGGTGGGCATGATGCTGATCGGTCGGTTTGCGCAGGGTAAAAACCCCAAGACCTTCATCATCGCGGGGATATTCATGACCTTCTCGTTCCTGGTCATGCTGTCCTTTGCCTCACCGGATTCAAATGCGCGACATTTCTATTTTCCGTTCATCCTTCGGGGTGTCGGGATGGCTTTCATGATGATGCCCATTTTGACGCTGGCGCTGGGGGGCCTGCAGGGGAAAGACCTTGCGCAGGCGACGGGGTTGTCGAACATGATGCGGCAACTGGGCGGCGCCGTCGGCATTGCATTGATCAATATCTACCTCAACCACCTGAATGCCGAAGCGAGGGGCGCGCTGATGACCAACCTGACGGTTTTCAACGATACGACTACCGAGCGGCTGAATATGATGAAACAGGCGTTCTATTCCGCCGGTTATTCCCTGAACGATGCGACGGACGTAGCTTACAAAATGCTGGATTACAGCCTGCTGAGGCAACAACAATTGGTGAGTTATGCACACGGGTTCCTGGGCGTCGGCCTGGCGGTGCTGATTTGTCTGCCGATCGTGTTCATGATCCGGTACAAGAAGCCGGCCAAAGGGCAGAAAGGGGGATTTGCGGCGCATTGAGGATGTTGATTATTCCCTTCGGTCATGTAGGCTTCGACTGCGCTCAGCCTATCACTTCGTGCTTGTTGATTTGGGTTTCTTTTTTCAATCTAAAGCTAATTTTCAACCATGAATAAATACAATTTCATCCTGGTTTTCCTTGCTTTCTCTGTTTTTCTGTCGGGCCAGGAAACAACTTTACGGCTTTCGCTGAAAGATGCGGTGGAAACGGGTGTAAAGAACCGGTACGACCTGCAGGCGGCCGATTACAACCTGGATATAGCGAACAACGATATTTCAAGGGCTAAAAAGGAATGGCTGCCGGACGTTTCGGCTTCAGGTAATGTCCACATCAATACCCAATTGCAGAAATTGTTCATTCCGGCCGGATTTGCGGGGTTGGAAGATCCGATGCTGGTCGGGTTGGGGGCTTACAATGTCAGCGTATTCGGCGTGGATGTTTCGCAACCGATCTACAACAAGAATATCAAAACCGATATGGCCATCGCCCGGAACAACCTGGAGCTTGAGCGTGAAAAGAAAAGGGAAGTTGAAAACAATATCCGGGAGCGCATCGAACAGAGTTATCTCAATGTACTGCTTCGCGACCTGCAATACCGGATCGCCCAAAATAACGAACAACGATACAAAGCATATTTTGAATTGGCAGAGACCAAATTCCGGCAAGGGGCCCTGATCGAAAATGATTATCTGAAGGCCCGTCTTGACCTGGATAACGCCGCTGTGGAAACGCAGAAGGCCAGACAAAACTACGAGCTCTCTCTGACCAATTTGAAGTACCAGATCAACATCGCTCCGGAAACGGAACTGATATTGACGGACTCTCTGGAATCGATCGATCTGGCAACCGGAATGGTCCCTGTGCAAGCAGCGACCGCCAATCGGTCGGAAATCCGGCAGTTGAATATCATGGAAGAGGGCAACCGCCTGAAGGCGCTCCATGCGCGGCAAATGTCCCTCCCGACCTTGTCCGCGTTCGGCAATTTTTCAGAGCAGTTCACCTACAACGGCCTGAATTTTTTCCAGTCCGAATGGTGGTCCTCTTTCAGTTATGTCGGCGTACGCCTGCGGGTACCCATTACGGCCCGGACCCAAAACCGGCTTCTGGAGTCCGATTTTACCATCCGGACGGTGCAAACCGGCCTCAACCTGAAACAAAGGACAGCCGATATCAGCTATCAGATCCGAAATGCCGCAACCGAACTGGATAACGCCCGGCAAAACATGGAGACCACCCGAAACAATTACGAATTGTCGCAGACCATTTACAAGAACCAGCAAGTGCAATACGACCTGGGAGCGCTGCAATACAACCACCTGCTGGACACGGAAAAGGCGCTGAGCGCAGCCGAACAGAATTATATCCAGGCGGTGTACCAGTTCCTGCTGGCGGAGATCGGATACCGGAAGGCGGCGGGGGTTTTTTAGTAGTGGTCAGGCTCCGCCCGCCGTAGCTTCAGCGGAGGAGGGGGTCAGTGGTCAGTAGTCAGTTGTCAGTTGGCCGTTGGCCGTTGGCAGTTGGCAGTCAGGTAGTAAAGTCAACATGCTGCCTCTGCAACGGACGCCCGGCCATGAAACAATGAAACAGTCCTCAGTTCGGCAGTTGTCAGTGGTCAGTGGTCAGTGGTCAGTGGTCAGTGGGGAAAAACGGCGATAGGTCGACTTTACCACAGCAGCGCGGGCCGTTGGGTCCGCCATGTCGGTAGCATTTAGGTTGAATTTTACGTTTCCGGCCTGTAGGGCCGGTATGTGATGGCGCAGGCCAGGCAATCCCGGTGCGACCGATTCCGAATCGCCGGGCAGCGGGCAGCGGGCAGCGGTCAGTGGTCAGTGGTCAGTGGGGAAAAACGGCGATAGGTCGACTTTACCACAG
>CALMYQ010000124.1 GCA_937873655.1 uncultured Lewinella sp.
CGAGGGTTCCGGCATCAGCAGATGGGCCGTTAAGAAATTGGCCGGAATGGAGTGACTGCACAGAATACTGTTTGAGCCTGGCCTAAAAAATCAGGGCAAGGAAGGGCCTACGGCGGACGGGTAGGGGGGGAGCATCCTTGCGGAAGGCCGGCATATTGGTTGATTTCGGGCCTTTTGACCGGCCTGAGGGGAGGGAAAACGGGGGTTGGGAGCCCTGAATAGCCGGATTTGCGACGAAATTTGCGGGTTTTCGCTTCAAAAGAGCGTTTACATCAAATAATTATTGCATCTTTGCATCCGATAAGGGAGTTGATTTTAGTCTGGTTATTAATGTCTTGTTATAAGGCCTTTCTTTCCTACCTTAAAGCATCTCGCTTTTTTTGTTTTTTTAAATTTCATGTAATGAACATTTTTGTAGCAAAGTTAAATTTCGACACCCAGGAGTCGGATTTACAACAAGCGTTCGAAGAATTCGGACAAGTCGATTCCGTAAAGATCATTATGGACAAGTTTACGGATCGCTCCAAAGGTTTTGGTTTTGTTGAAATGCCGAACGACGACGAAGCGCGTGAGGCGATCAAAAGCCTGAACGAAAGTGAACTGGACGGACGCACGATCGTTGTGAAAGAAGCTGAAGACCGCGGCAGTCGCGGCGGTGGCGGCGGCTTTGGCGGCGGCAATCGCGGTGGTGGCGGCGGTTATGGCGGCGGCAATCGCGGCGGTGGCGGCGGTTATGGCGGCGGCGGCAATCGCGGTGGTGGCGGCGGTTATGGCGGCGGCGGCTACGGCGGCGGCGGCGGCGGAAGAAGATACTAGGCACCGATGGAAAGGTAAGACCGTATGTGTACTTGCCTTCCGATAGAAAATGCATAGAAAGAATCATCCCGGATCTTGGCAGCTGCCGAAGTTCGGGATGATTTTTTTTACAACCTTCAGGCGGCAAGGGGTTCCTGAATCCGTTCAAAGTGCGGTCAGCTGCGTTAACCCGAGTACGTATTCAGCCGCAGCTTGACTGACGTGGTCCTCAGCCGTTGCAGGGCTTTATCACGGATTTGCCGTATCCTTTCCGGGGTTAATTCCAGTTGAAAGTGATTTAAATAATTAGTTTCCGGAATATTGTGTATCTTTATGCCGATAAGAGGGTATATTTTTTGAATGGTTAACCAAAGCCTCCCAAAGGCTTTCCTTTCCTGCCTTAAAGTTTCTCGCTCTTGATTTTTCTTTTTTTAAATTTCACTTTATGAACATTTTTGTAGCAAAGTTAAATTACGACACGCAAGAGTCGGATTTACAACAAGCGTTCGAAGAATTCGGACAAGTTGATTCCGTAAAGATCATCATGGACAAGTTCACGGACCGTTCCAAAGGTTTCGGTTTTGTGGAAATGCCGGACGACGCCAACGCGCGCGACGCCATCAACAGCCTGAACGAAACCGAGCTTGACGGACGAACGATTGTAGTCAAAGAAGCTGAAGACCGCGAAAGCCGCGGCGGCGGCAGAAGGTACTAGCATCGATAGACAAACTGCCGGCATTTGCGAAAGCGGGCCGGTATGTTGGCATTGATAAAAGCCCCTTCCGGGATTCCGGGAGGGGCTTTTTGTGTTGGGTGTGGGGAGCAGGCGGTAATGCCGGAGCACAAGTCTTGGCTATTACACCCGCTGGCTTTTCGGATCTTCTCTGAGGTTATCCTGGGCTACGGTCGCCGGAAATGGGCTGAACAGTTACTTGTCCTCTCCAACCTCCAAAGCCTCAATGCCAAACTCATGAAATGGGGCTGCGATACCGAACAACGCCTCCAGATCCTCAACGATACAGCCATCGAGGAAATGAGCATCCTGCTTTCGTCATCCTCCTTGAAGCAGTTGCCTGGAGATAGCGCTAAGCGGTTGGGAAAGGGGAAGAAGTGATTTGGGATTTATGCGGAAAACCAGCCGGCTTTGCCTGCCTTTCGAAGGTTTTGGGAATAAACCGGCTGCAGTTGATCCGACTGGATACCGGCTGCAGTTAAAGGTAACGAATTCGTTAGGTTTATGCCGAAAAAATAAAGCCTTTATTTCTGAAAATAATAATAGCATTTTTTCGAAAAAGAATTTATCTTTGAATCCGAAAATCCGGGCCCTGTGAAAATCCTAAAAATGCGGTTCCCGGGATTTTCCATACCATTGCAAACACTTCGTGTTTACGAATATAACTGGGGTTTAGTTTTATTTTGGAGCCGGCACGCGTTAGCAGCCGGCTTTTTGCTTTTATGCGGTTTGCTTCTCGCGATCCTGATCTTCCCGGATATTTTCTTTTAAATCTCCTGATAAGCTTCATTGATTTTGAAGGCAATCAAAATGTTTAAAATCAGTTAGTTATAATTTTTTCTTTTGCTGCATTCAATCGATTTTCTGTCTTTCCATCCCCGGTTTCACCAAATTTTGTCCTATTCCAGAATCGCGCTTGTACTTATTTTTGGGTACAAGTTGTTTCTAAGCCTCGGGCTAAACCCCGGTTTTTTGCTTTTCAAAAAAAGATACCGGATTTCAGTTTGATATGAAGGTAAATAATCATACATTGTTACGGTTTGCGGACATCCATCTTTTTGTACTAAAACCCGTATCATGAAATCTTTAAATCTCAGGTATATTGGGTTGCAAGTTGTGGTCGTTATACTTTTTACGTCAGCCTCCTCTGCTCAAAATACGTTTTGTTACCCGCTCAATGAAAACCTGGCATCCGGATTCCCGGGGGCCCCTTCTCTGGTGGTGTTGCCCAATGGTAACGGGCAGGGCGGCGGTTTCCAGAGCACTTCCGCGCCTCAGAGTTTTTGCAACGAACCCGGTGAAATCCAGGCTTTCCATTTTGAAGAAAATGCAGGTTTAGCTTTTTACAATCCTGCTGACTTCATAAATTGTGATTATACGGTTGAATTTCTGGTCCGGTTTGAACAACTGCCCGCTAATACGCTGTTCGATGCTCCGTGGGTCTGGTTATTCGGAGCCTACAGTGAGGACGATGGGATCTTCATTTTCAGGGATATCCTGTTCAACAGAATTTATCTGGAATTCTGGGACGGCAATAACCGCCTTCAAACGGTGCTGTTCAATGAATTTAATACGAACGACTGGTTTCATTTCACCATTACGCGGGATTGCAGCGGCCAGGTCAAAGTATATATCAATTGTTTGCTATTTACAACGTTCGATGACAGCGTACACCAGATCCTGAAGATATCTCCTGCTACGGGCAACCAGTTCATTTTCTTTCAGGATGATCCCCAAATTCTAACCGCTGAAGCCGCCCCCGGCTTTGTCCGGAATATATCAATATCCAATGCGGTTTTGCCTGAAAGCCAGATTTTAGGCGCTTGCAACTGCGTTTGCGAAAGTCTTCAGGATAACTGCACCGTTGAAGTTACTGTTGAAAATTTCACTTGTCTGGAAAGTGAAGTGGGAACGGTTGTGGATACCGTTTCTGCTCAGAATGTCTGCGGATGTGCTTGCGACAGCATTATTACGACGATTACAAGTTTATTGCCGCCCGGCGAATGCTTGATGTGCAGCGATACGTTGTACATCGATACGGTTTTTTGCGCCGGACAGTTGTTCAATGGGGTCGGCTACAATGCTGATACGACATTCTGCATTTCTCAACTGGCCGTTTCGGGTTGTGACTCTTTTACTTGCTATTCTATTTCCGTACTCCCCTCGTTCTCAACGTTGATTGATACCGTTCTTTGCCCGGGAGAAACGGTGACTTCCGGCAATTCGGTTTATTCGGTTTCAGGAACCTTTTTGCAGAACCTTTCGGCAGCCAACGGTTGCGACAGCCTGGTTACGCTGCATTTGCAAGTGCTCGAAACGGAAAGTGTGTCTTTAGATACAGCCGTTTGTCAAGGTCATTTATTTAAGGGGATCAACATATTGCGGGATACGGTGGTTTGCGATACGCTGATCGGCAGCCAGGGGTGCCAAACGTCGTTTTGTTACCATATTGAGGCGGTTCCGGCTGATACGGTTTATCTGGCCGTTGAAATATGCCAGGGAAACGCGTACTCGTTTGGCAATACAAATATTTCAACAGCCGGCCGGTATTATCAGGCCTTTGTTTCCGGCAGTTCGGGCTGCGACAGTATTGTTGCGCTTGATTTATCTGTTCTTCCAAGGCCGACCGTGACAGTTGACTCCGTTGTTTGTTTTTCTACCCTGTTTGAGAATACACTCCTGGTGAGGGATACCCTTATATGCGTCATTCGCACAAATCCGGATGGATGCGAAACCGAGTGGTGTTACCAGTTTGACGTTATCGAAATTAAAGTGACGGAAATCAACGATGTCCTTTGCAAAGGCGGGGCGTATGCTTTTGCGGATACTTTGCTGACGGAACCGGGAGGATATATCGGTTATTTTGTGTCTGCCGATGGCTGCGACAGCCTGGTTGCATTGACCCTATCCGAAGCCTTGCCGCCGAATGTCCAGATTTACGGCAAGGATGTCACCTGTCCGGGGGCGGTCTCAACGCTTTATGCTGCCAATGGTTTCGCCGGATACCAATGGAATACTTCTCCGGCGGATACGTCTTATTTGATAAAAATCGATCAACCGGGCGCCTATGGCCTGACGGTGACGGATGAAAACGGATGCGCTGGTTCGGATTCGATAACCGTGACCAACTTTCCGGCGTATGTTTTGTCCGTTGTTCAATCCGACCCTGAGAGCTGCCTTGGTGCATCCGACGGGGCCCTTGGGGTGCAGCCTGTCGGCGGGCAACCGCCCTTTGTTTTTCAATGGAGTACGGGGGAGAGCAGTTCAGTTATCTCCGGGCTTTCTTCAGGTGAATACGACCTGAATGTCCGGGATGGTAATGGTTGTTTACAGAAGGATACCTTTTTTCTGCCTGTTAAAGAACTGCCGGGGCTTGACCTGGAAATCCGTTCACCGGCATGCGGTGGCGGAAAAGACGGTACCATCATTGTTCACGGTTTCGGCGGCACAGCGCCCTATTTGTACGCTATGGGCAATACACCATTCCAGACGGACTCCGTTTTTACAGACCTGGAGCCCGGACAATACGCGCTTTCCCTTCAGGATGCCAAAGGTTGCGAGGGGACTACTACGGGTGAGGTGACAGCTGCCGGTGGTTTTGAGATTGCTTTAATCCCTTCAGCAACCGTGATCACGCAAGGCGATACCGTTGTAATTTCCGCTTCGGGGCCTTCCCTGGACAAACTGGAATGGGCGCCGGCCTTTTCGCTGGATTGCCCAACCTGCCTTTCGGTGAAAGCCTACCCTGAGACAACGACTATGTATACCGTTACCGGCAGCAATAACGCCGGATGTATGGATTCATCTTCGGTGATCATTACGGTGCTGCGCAGGGAAGAAGAAGTGCGCAGAAAACTATATGTGCCCGATGCTTTTTCACCGGATGGAAACGGCATCAATGATCGCTTTGAGGTTTTCCTGGGGGATCCATCGGCAGTCATTCAATCTTTCCGGATTTTTAACCGATGGGGTGATCTGGTTTTTGAAGGAGGGTCTCATTCGGCTTCAAACAATGATATCTTTTGGGATGGAAAAATTCTGGGTAAATATGCGGGGACAAGTGTATATGTATGGAAAATTGATGTCAAATATGCCGACGGCGTCATAGCTCATTTTAAGGGCGGCGTTACCTTGATCCGATGATCCATTCAGTCTGGATAATTTTCAAATAAAATAAATATGAGAACCATTCATCAGGTTAAAATTGTCGTAACCGGCTTGGTCGGAGTATTGCTCATTTCCTGCAGAACCTTCGGAATAAGTCAACCCGTTTTTGACTCGAATAAAATTACGGGTATTTCTTTTGGATCGACCTTGCTTGCCAAATATATTTATGAAGAAAACAGACCTGAAATTCTCAAGGTGGCCAAAAATTTGCGGAAAAATGCAATAGAAATAGGCTGGGGCGATGCTGCCATTAATTCCAATAATGTAATGACCAGGACTTATTTGGAGCTTTTAGAGCTTGATTCTGCAAAACTTACCATTCATAAAGGCTTCGAAATCTTTTCAGATCTTGCAGTCAGCGACCTGGGAAGGGCCGGGCATTATTTCACCACGGGTTATTATTATTTAAATACCGCAGCCTTGGATTCCGCCGTTTTTTACCTGAGCCAGGTGCCGGATTATTTAAATAACCCCACACTTGAGAATTTCGATTTTATACCTGAGCAATACGAATCTTGGAAAAAACTCCTGTCCAACAAAGGCCTGAATATGGACCTTCAGTTGAATTTGATACGAGGGCATACTTATAATGCGCTTGGATTGGCTTACATAGGCCTCCTCGAACATGAAAGAGCAGACAATTATTTTCAATTGGCAATAGATTATTACGGAAAAGCGCAAAACCCTAAAGAAGAAGGTATTGCCTGGATAAACAGGGGAATTGCATGGCAAATACCTTCGACTTATGAGAAAAAATTCTGCTTAACATCTATAAAATACTTTGAATCAGGGCTAAAAGCCATGGTACGATCCGAATCGATTGACAGTGCATTTATCGGAGCAGTCCATCGGCAACTGGGTTTTTCCCATCTGATAAATGGAGATACAAGTGGGGCTTACCTTGAATTTAAAGAGGCCGAGCCTTTCCTGCTTGCAAGTGACGGGAAGGAGTTATCGTTTAAACTATTTGTTCCTGTAGAAGCGTACAAACTTTCTTTTCAGGCGGAATTAACGGCATTCAGATCCATATTCGAACCAAAAGAACAGGTACTCGGAATTATTAGAATGCATGAAATGAAACTTGACAGCATCCTCGAGAGCGATATTTTAGTCGATGATGAAACCCTTTTTGGGATATTCGCAAACATCGGGAGTGCCTACTCAAGCCTTGGTGAATGGGAAAGCGCAAACAGGATACTTAAACGGGGTATCGAAAGGCAATGGACACAAGATAATCCTTATGAAACAGCGGACTTCGATACCAGAAAATTTGAAGTGTCAAATATCATGTCGGGCATTAACTTTATCCTGAATGTTGCCTATGGGTATGAAAAGGAATTTAGAATGAATCACCTTGAATCATCTTTTGAAAAAAGCCGGAGATTTTATGAAGCTGCATCGGAGATAATTGACCATAAACGGTTGGCCCTTTCTGCATCTAAAAGCAGAATAATGGTGTATAGAAATTCTCTGCTCAATAGCGATTATTTAGCCGACCTGGCCTACAGCGGAATGATCAGGATCATTGCGGAGAAAAGGACCCATAATGATGCGGATAGGGAAGAAATTTTCAGAGTTATGGAAAAGAGTAAAGCGTATTTATTATTGAGAAATTTGAAAAACATAGAACATTTTAAAAATGCCCCAGGTTGGTTAAAAGAAAAAGAACGCAGATTCAGAGATGTCATTCAAGATTGCAGTTTCCGTTTGTCAAAAGCCCGAAGGAAATCCGATACTGAAAAAATCGCACAATATAGTCTGGAATTGAAAACTGCTGAAGACAGTCTTGAAAATTATTATGCCGGACTTACCGGGGCGGATTCCCTGTTTTTTAATTTTTCATACACTGCTCCTATCCGCACAACGGACGAGATCAGAAAAAGGTTATTGGATCCCAAATCGGCGCTGATTGAATATAAGATGCAGGACGATCAGCTGTTGGCTGTTTTCATTTCTTCGGATACATCATTTTATCGGTTTAATCTGAAACCTTCCAAGCTGGATATGGATTCTTTAATAAGCCTTTATCTTGAATTCATCAATAAAAGTGAGAATTATAATGTTTATGCAGCAGTTAACTCTTACAAGGAAAGCGGATACGAGTTGTATAGAATTCTGGTGGAACCATTCATTCCGTACTTGGAAGGAAAAGAGCATTTGATCATCATTCCGAGCGGGCCACTGCACCGGTTGAATTTCGAGTGCCTGCTAACGGCTGATACTTTTGCCCTGCCTGATCGGGAAGATAAATACTTTAAGCAAATCCCGGATTACGGCAAATTTCCCTATTTAATCTGGAAGTATAGCTTTCAATATGCCCATTCCTCGGAATTGTTATTATTACAAACGGATTTGGTTTATAAGCCGGATGAAAAAGGATACTTAAATTATGCAGGATTTGAACCTACTTACAAGTATTGGAAGGATAAAGTTTATCAAGATTTTGATGAGGTGAGCAAAACAATTCCATTTTTTAAAGAACCGGTTAAAAAATGGGTTAAGGGAAATGCGTATGAAGATGCTTTTCGAAAGGCTGCTGCGGATTATCTTTTTGGCGTCCTGCATTTTTCCTGCCACGGGGAGTTGAATGATGCTCAACCTGAACTTTCCAGATTGATTCTGACCAATGGGCCTAATTTACAGTCAGACGGCTACCTGACGGTTGGGGAATTGGTAAATCTTGATGTAAGAGCAAACTTGGGAATAATCAGTGCCTGCAGTTCGGGCAACAGTTATTTCTACGGCGGCGGTAACGGGTTGATTAGCATTGGACAAGGCTTCTTCTATGCCGGGTGTCCGAGTTTGATTTTGGGCCTTTGGGACATAGACACACAAGCCACGGAGATGATACTGACGAAAATGAGCCAAACCATGATTGAGGATAAACAAAGGGTCGGACGCGCACTTAGAAATGCCAAAATGGATTATATTCAAAGCAGATCCGTCAGCACCGGCAAAAAAACACCCTATTATTGGGGAGGGCTTACTTTATGGGGAAAAAATCCGGATTTATTCCCGAGGTGACAGCTCATTTTTGAGTTTCTCGGCCGGACTGCGGTACTTGCTGTCGCTTATGCGGATTTGGTCGAGAAGGCCTGAGGCTTTCTTGCGCTCGTTCATCATGATGAAACATTTTGCGCTGAACCATTTGGCATCTTCATTCCAGATCGATTCTATTGGATAATCTATGATTTCCTGAAATACTTTTTGGGCGTCGGTGAATTTTTCACTGTAATAACTGGAAAGTCCCAGCGCAAGTTTTGCTTCCAGGAGGCGATCTCCATCCAGTTTGTTCAGCACTGAGTCGGTTAGAAACACTTTTAATTCTTTGTATTTCTTATTTTGATAAAGCAAAATCCATTGACTCTTTAAGGAGTCGGCAGGCGTTCCTTTTGAGCTCGGAAATTTGAACGGGTGGTTTGAATCGTTTATATAGAAGGCAATTAATGGATTCGAAGGTTTTTCACCAGAGCCTGTTTTTTTCTGCTGATTCGAAGTATCCTTGGCGATGGAATCTGTTTCAACCGGCTCAATTTTACCATTAGGCTCAATATCCTTAATAGGCTCATTTTCACGGGAGAATCTATTCTGGTTTACCCTAAACAGGATTAGTGCCGGGATCAATAAAAAAATAAAAATAAGAATAAATCTGAAAAAATAACGCTTGTTATTTTGCTGTTTTGGCAGGTGATCGCTTTTTTTTATTTCAAATTTTTCTATCTTTTCAATCGCCCTTCTCCTCTTTTCAAGTTCCAGAAAATCCTCTGTGTCCCGGTATTGGGTCAAAACGTTTTGAATTTCTACATTTTCTTCAATCTGGGCTTCAAATTGTTTTCTGGCGTCTCCCGTCGTTTTTCCCTGCTCAAAATCGTCAATTTCTACCAGTAATTGCAAATGCTTTACAGCAGACTTAAGCTCAGGATCCGCAAGCATCCGCTCTTCCAGCCAATGAGCTTCTTCCGGGGCGCTTTCTCCGGCAATGTACTCAGCAATAATCCGATCCAGATCTTTGTCCATTTCCATTGAATAACGGGTTAAAAAAACTTGCTTTCCCGGAGCAGTGTGTGCAACCTGTCTTTACATCTGACTATGAATACGCTGGTCACCCTGGGGCTTTTATGTCCGAGTTGCTTGTAAATTTCGATCGGCTGAAACTCCTGTAATACCAAATCAATTAATTTTCGGCAATTTTCATCTAATTTTAGAATAATGCTTTTTACTAACTCCCGTTTTTCTTCATCCAGGTAAATTTCTTCCGGATTTTTACTTTCCTGCGCCAGGTAGTTTTCAGAATAGACTTGTTCCCGTTCCATTCTTCGTTTTTCTCCTCGGTCGGTATTTTTTACTAAATTTTTAACAATGCCCCGTAAAAAAGCGGCATTTTCTACTTCTATTTTCTCGCCTTTGGCCAGCTTGCTGCAAAGAATGGAAATTGCGTTGATGGCAATTAAATCGGCATCCTGTTCATTTACCGATGGATACTGCATGCGGCAATATTTGATTAGCGTTGCGTGATGATCTAACCAAAGTTGCTTCAATAGTTTATTATCATGGGCTTCAGAATTATAGGTCGCAGAATCAGGCATAGTATCAGGTGTAAGGGTAACTGTACAAAGATAATCTACCTGTTTCACACAAAAAAATTCGCTCATCCCCATTATAGGGTGAAAGTTAAAAAATTACGTTCTTTGAAAAAA
>CALMYQ010000125.1 GCA_937873655.1 uncultured Lewinella sp.
ATGACTTACAACTTATGACTTACAACTTATGACTTACAACTTATGACTTACAACTGACCACTGAAACCTAACTTACTGATACATCAATTTTTTTTCCCATTGAAAATGGCGAGTGATCAAAAAACTCGCCATTTTTTTAATTTTGCGCAAATTATTGTCATTTTTACAGGCAAAAGCATAATAAAACTAGGAAATTGCCAGTTTACGCTAGTGTTGGTACAATCCTGACAGCCTACCCCTTAAAATGAGCCGAAGCCATTTGTCCCGGCTTGGTCCTATTCCAATACGCCGTTGAGAAAACTTCACATACGATCCGTGCCGCAGTGCACCGGAAAGCCTGCATTTTGTCAATTCGCAAGATTTTTGTTTTGATCAGGTCGCAAACGGCCGGGCCATCAGAACCTTTTATATACTTTTGTTTTCCATGGGCCCGATCCATAAACATGAACATATTACACACTATTGAGAAAAAGCTACATGCCATGAGGATTCAGATCGTATTTGCACTGGCCGTGCTGTCGGCCTATGTTGTATCCGCCCAGCCTAAGTGGGAAATAGGCCTGACCGGCGGCGCTTCGTTTTATTTGGGCGATCTGGCTCCAAGCGAGTGGCCCGTCTGGTCAGAGACCAAACCGATGGCCGGGGTCCAATTCGGGTACCGGTTGAGCCCGGGCTGGAGCTTGCGCCTCGGGTTGTCCGGCTCCAAAATCACCGGCGATGACAACAACTTCCCGGAAGACAACTGGGTGAGATTGTACCGCAAGGCAACCTTTGAGACCACCATGGGCGAAGCCGCCCTGGCCTTTATATGGGAACCCTGGGGAAGAAAACGGATCACGGAAGGCAATGTGCTGCGCCGGATCTGGTCGCCCTACCTCTTTACCGGCTTCGGCCGCCTGCAGGGCAAAGTAGAGCCCGATTTTTCCAATATTGTGGATGACGGCCTCCTGCCCCAGGCGCGCCGGGACCAGAAAGCGAAACTGAACCGGGGGTTCTGGACCATGCCGGTCGGTGTCGGCCTTCGCAAAGACCTCGGCAGGAACAGTTTTCTCAACGCCGAATTCGGGGTGCGGACGGCTTTTTCCGACCACCTGGACGGTGTCAGTTTTGCCGGTAACCCGAACGACAAGGATTGGTACGCTTTTGCCGGACTGGCATTGGGCTGGCGCCTCGGCCGCTGGGATGTCGACGGCGACGGGATCCTGGACAAGGACGACAAGTGCCCGCGCGTACCCGGAAAAGCTTCGGCCCAGGGTTGCCCGGATGCGGACGGCGACGGCGTGGAAGACCTGGAAGACGCCTGCCCGGAAGTGGCGGGTCTGATCGAGCAGAGCGGTTGTCCGGACACGGACCGCGACGGGACCATGGACCTCCTGGATGCCTGCCCGACGGACCCCGGACCGGAAGCCACCCAGGGCTGCCCGGATGCCGATGGCGACAATATTGCGGACAAGGACGACGAATGCCCGGAACTGGCCGGCCTGGAAGCCTTCAAAGGCTGCCCGGATACCGACGGCGACGGCATACCCGATAAAGACGACGAATGCCCGGATGTTTCGGGTTTCGAACAATTCAAAGGCTGTCCGTTTGCTGATGCAGATAAGGACGGCATCGCCGATGAGGATGATCGCTGCCCGGATATAGCCGGCGCCGAAGCCTTCAAAGGCTGCCCGGATACCGACGGCGACGGTATTGCCGACCCGGACGACCGCTGCCCTGAGCTGGCCGGCGAACTGGGCGGTTGCCCGGATGCGGATCAGGACGGCGTAGCCGATATCGACGACCATTGTCCGGAAGTTGCCGGTGAAAAAGACAACGGCGGCTGCCCGCCGTTACCGGAGGAAAAACGGAAGGTCCTCGACCTGGCAACGAAAGCCGTCCAGTTTGAAACCGCCAAGGCAACCCTGAAAAAAGCCTCCCTGAAAACCCTCAGCGAGATAGCGGACATCCTCAAGGAATACGATTATTACCACCTTTCCATAGCCGGGCATACCGACAGCCAGGGATCGGACAAGCTCAACCAGGGGCTTTCAGAAAAGCGGGCGCAGGCCTGCTACGACTACCTGGTCAAACAAGGGATCGCGGCTGAACGCCTGAAACACGCCGGATTCGGGGAAACCATGCCGGTTGCGACCAACAAGACGGCGGCGGGCCGCCAACTCAACCGGCGGGTGGAATTCAAGCTCAGCTTTGAATGATCTTGTTAAAAAACCGTTTCTTTGCCCTTTGAATAAAGCGGTAGGGAATGGATCTGCTTTTGCATTGGGACGAACAATTATTCCGGCTGATCAACGGCCAATGGCATACCGGGTGGCTGGATGCGGTTATGCCGCTGTGGCGGGATAAACTGTTCTGGGTCCCATTTTACCTGGCCCTAACGGCATGGTCGGTCTGGCGCTATAAATGGCGCGGCCTGGTCCTGATCCTGTTCATGGGCGCTGCGGTGGCCGTTTCTGACCCGGTCAGCAGCCAGCTGTTCAAAAAAAATGTCGAGCGACTCCGGCCCTGCCGTACGCCCGGTTTGGAGGAAAGCGTCCATTTGCTCGTTCCCTGCGGCGGCGGATACAGCTTTACGTCCTCCCATGCAACCAACCACTTCGCGCTGGCGTTCTTCTTAATCGGTACCCTGGGCCGGCGATACCGGCGCTGGCGGTGGCCCCTGGCCTTGTGGGCCGCCAGCATTGCTTATGGACAAGTATACGTTGGGGTCCATTTTCCGCTGGACGTGATCTGCGGGGCCTTGCTGGGCGCCGGGATCGGTGCAGTGGTCGCTTATTTCTACAGGAAGTGGGATAGGATCAGCATTCTGAATAATGACATTTTAACCAGATCTGCTTAGGATCGGTGAATTAATAAGTCGCTTTTGGTAGGTCAGGCATTTTGCGCCACTAGGAAAGTGGACGGTTATTATTTCAACGGTCCCTCGTCCGAAAACGAATTTGGACAGGATCAATTTGGGACGTGCAGGTGGAAAAGTCAGGGTTTTTATACGCGATAGCTCCGTTACAACTTACGACCTACAACTTATGACCTACGACCTACGACTTATACCTTACGACTTACAACTTACAACTTACAACTTACAACTTACAACTTACGACTTACGACTTACGACTTACAACTTACGACTTACGACTTACAACTTACAACTAAAAAAATGACCCTCTGGGGATATCTCTTATTGATCAGCGTGGTGGCCGGCGGCGGCCTGGTGGGGTATTACCTCCATAAAAAGGCGGGTTCTTTGCTGCCAATGGTATTGTCTTTCAGCGGGGCGTATATCCTGGGGATTACGGTGCTCCATCTCCTGCCGGAAGTGATGACCGGAGCGAGCCACAAGGTCGGGTACTGGCTGTTGGCCGGCTTTTTCGTACAGTTGCTGCTCGAACAGCTTTCCCAGGGCGTTGAACACGGCCATATCCACGGGCGCCATCATGCGCGCAAAGGGTTTGCTGTACAGGTCATGGCCGGGCTTTGCCTGCACGCTTTCATTGAAGGCATGCCCCTGAGCCATTACGGTCATTTGCACGAAGCGGTCACCCATGGCGCCGACCACCTGAAAGGGACGCATCTGCTGATCGGGGTGGCCCTGCACAAGGCGCCGGCGGCCTTTGCCCTGGCAGCGCTGCTGCTGCATTCCGGCTTCAGGAAGACCTTTGTATTCACCTGCCTCGGGTGTTTTGCCCTGATGTCGCCGCTTGGCGCCTTGTTGTCCTCTCTGATGACCTTGTCCCTGGATCAGATCCAGTGGTTGCTGGCCTTTGTGATCGGATCATTCCTCCATATTTCCACCACGATCCTGTTTGAATCCGACTCGCCGGGCAAACATGCCATCTCCTTCCGCAAGGTGCTGACCATTTTGCTGGGGTTGGGTTTTTCACTGGCTACCACCCTTTTATAGTCTGCCGTAAATTAATTGTAAACAAATATTCACGGAGTAATTGAAATTTCATTAATTTGGCCTTGCCAAAACAAATGTTTTCTTACACACACGCCACTTTTATGAAATTTGTATACAATGCCCTTTGCCTAAACATTATTTCGATTTTTTTACTTTCTTCTGGCCTGAACGCGCAAACGGTCATTCGCGGTGAGATCACGGACAACGATACGGGAGAACCGCTCATCGGCGCGACGGTTCTGGTGAAGAGTACCGGCGAAGGCACGGTCACAGATTTCGACGGCGCGTTTGAATTGAGAACGGATGAAGCCCTTCCCGTTACCGTTGTTTTTTCTTATACCGGCTACGGTTTGCTGGAAATGGACATCACCAATACGGATCAACCGCTAAAGATCAAGCTGGGTGCTGAAGCCATCACAACGGAAGTGGTGGAAGTAAAGGGCCAACGCATTTCCGAAAAGCAGAAAGCGGCGCCGCTCACCATTGAGTCCCTGGATGCCCTTGCCATAAAACAGACTGCTTCCGACAACTTTTACGACGGCCTGGGCGCCCTGAAAGGCGTGGATCTCACCGCTGCCAGCCTCGGGTTCAAGATCATCAATACCCGCGGGTTCAACAGCACCAGCCCCGTGCGCTCCCTCCAGATCATCGACGGCGTGGACAACCAGTCGCCGGGCCTTAATTTTTCCCTGGGCAACTTCCTGGGATCCCCCGAACTGGATGTGATCAAGGTCGACCTGGTGGTGGGCGCAAGCTCTGCGTTTTATGGACCTGGCGCCTTCAACGGCGTAGTCAGTATGGAAACCAAAAATCCCTTTTACACAAAAGGCCTTTCTGCGATGGTCAAATTCGGCGAAAGAAGCCTGGTAGAAACGGGATTCCGTTGGGCCGATGCACTTAAGAACAAGCAAGGTCAGGACCTGTTCGGCTATAAGATCAATTTCTCTTACCTGAGGGCAAACGACTGGGAAGCGACGAATTACGACCCGGTCTATGATACCCGGACCGGTGTGGACAACCCCGGCCGGTACGACGCCGTGAACATTTACGGCGACGAATACGCTGCAGCTTTTGATTACTCCACGGTTGACCTCCACACCTATCCCGGGATCGGCCTTTTTCATCGTACGGGTTACAAGGAGGTGGACCTGGTTGATTACAATACCCGGAACATCAAGGCCAATGCGTCCATCTATCTGCGCACCAATCCCGCCAAGGCCGACGATTCGCCCGAATTGATCCTCGGATCCAGCGTCGGTACCGGCACCACGGTTTATCAGGGCGACAACCGGTTCAGCCTGAAGAATATCCTCTTTTACCAGAACCGGATCGAGTTCAGAAAAAGAGATAAATTCTTCATCCGGGCTTACAGCTCAACCGAAGACGCAGGGGATTCCTATGACCCGTACCTGACAGCACTCTTGCTGCAGGACAGCGCCAAAACCAATACCCGCTGGGCGCAGGACTATGTCGCCTATTGGCAGGCGAATGTCTCACCGCAGATCAAGGGCGATGATGAATTCCCCAAACTGGTCGTCATGGTCGACCCGGTCACCGGCCAGATCACGGCTACCTTCGACCGGGACAAGGCCCTGCAGTACCTCGATGCCCACCACGACGACCTGGTCAGGTGGCACTCAGAGGCGGAAGCCAAGGCCAATCTGCAGAGCCTGCCCACCTCAACGGTAGACTTTTATCAGCCCGGAACAACCCGTTTCGATGAAGAATTCCGGGAAATTACCAGCAAAAAACGCACGGAAGGCGGTTCGCTGTTTTTCGATAAATCATCGCTTTATCATGTGCACGGCGAATATAAATTCACGCCCTCCTTTACGGATGCCATCACGGTCGGGGCCAACGCCCGCCTGTACACGCCCAAATCGGAAGGCACCGTATTTTATGACACCATGGGCGTGAAGATCACCAACTTCGAATACGGCCTGTATACGGGTATCGAGAAGAACCTGTGGGACAAGCGCCTCAAACTCAGCGCAGCTTTCCGGGCCGACAAGAACGAGAATTTCAACTGGATCTTCTCCCCTGCGGCTTCCATCGTGTACAAGCCTTCAGCCAGCAACTTTTTGCGGTTTTCGTTCTCCTCCGCCATCCGGAACCCGACCCTTACGGACCAATACCTGTTCCTGAACGTGGGCCGGGCCACCTTGTCGGGTAACCTGGATGGGGTACAGGGACTGGCAGACCTGGAATCCGTTAAGGAATTTTTGGCTACCTTGCAGTCCAGCAGCCTGAAATACTTCGATATCGACCCGGTCCGGCCGGAAAAGGTCAAGACATTTGAGGTCGGATACCGCACAACCCTGTTCAATAAACTGTATGTCGACGCCGGGTATTATTACAATATCTACGACGATTTCCTGGGGTACAATATCGGCGGTAAGCTGACGCTGGATCCGGTCAGCGGCCGTCCGACTCGGATCCGGATATTCCGGTATTCGGCCAATTCCATCAACCAGGTAACGACCCAGGGTTTTTCTATCGGGCTGAATTATTACTTCAAGCGGTATTACATGTTCTCCGGAAATTATTCCTGGAACAAGCTCAATAAGGCTTTTGAGGACGACCCGATCATACCGGCATTCAATACGCCGGAACACAAGTACAACCTGGGCCTGAGCGGACGGGATATCCCGCTGGACCTGGGCGTGTTCAGGTTGAAGAACTTCGGGTTCAACGTCAACTATAAATGGATCGACGGCTTCCTGTTCGAAGGGTCGCCGCAATTCACCGGCCAGGTCCCGTCGTACGATCTGCTCGACGTACAGGTCAATAACCGGTTCGAAAAGCTGAAGACCACGGTCAAGATCGGCGCCTCCAACGTGCTGGACAATAAACAATTCCAGGCTTACGGCGGCCCGCGGATCGGCAGGTTGGCCTATATTTCCCTGGTGTATGAATTCCAGAAAAGGTAATTATCTAACTTGTTTCCTATAAAAATCGCGTCTATGAAAAAAATCAACACTCTTTTTATTGGCATTTTATCCCTGATGCTGATCCCCCTGACCTCCTGGGGGCAAAGGTATCTGACGGAGACTTTCCCGGAAGTGCAGGTTACCTCAGACCTGACTTACGGCGTTAATGCCACTATACTGCTTCTTCCTGTTGTCGGCCAGGCCATTCCCGAAGCGCTCAAGTTTGATTTTTATGAACCAAAAAACGATGACGAAACAGAAAGGCCGCTGGTGATCCTGATCCATACCGGCAACTTCCTGCCGATCCAGCTTAACCAGTCGACAACGGGCGCCAGGACGGATTCTGTCAACGTTGAAATAGCCCATCGGCTGGCGAAACTGGGATATTGCGTCGCTGCGATCGACTACCGCCTGGGCTGGAACCCGACGGCTGAAACCCAGCCGGAGCGCGCGCTGGGCCTGATCCAGGCCGCCTACCGCGGGATCCAGGACACCCGTACGGCGATCCGCTATTTCAAAAAAGACTACGTTGAGAATGAGAATTCCTACGGCGTTGACACCAGCCGGATCGTGGTCTGGGGCATAGGCACCGGCGGGTATGTCTCCCTTGCCGCAGCTACCTTTGACCGGTTCATTGAAGTGGCCACCACAACCACCCCGGCCGGTAAATTCCTGACCGACCTGGACGGCAACCCGGCTACGCTGGAGCCGATGGTGGCCCCGCCCTATAACGGGGACATCTACGGCACCTCCGTCGGTGTTACGCCGCCGACCGGTCTGCCGCCGCTGCCTGCGAACGATACCTTGTGCTATCCGAACCATGTGGGGTATTCTTCCGCCTTTCAGTTATGCGTGAATATGGGCGGCGCATTGGCCGATATTTCCTGGCTGGAAGACGGCGATGTGCCGATGATTACCTATCAGGTACCGACTGATCCGTATGCGCCGTATGAGTCTGCCGTATTGATCGTACCGACTACCGGTGACCCGATCGTGGAGGTCCAGGGCGGCCACCAGGTCGCTACCAAAGCAAATGACCTGGGGAATAACGACGTTTTCTCAGGCGTGGATGACGCGTTCCCGGATTTCAAGGTTTATACGGACGGCGCCAAGGCCGGTTCCGCATCGGCAAATCACGATTACGAGGAAGGGCTTTATCCCTTTATTCGCGCCAAGAATATTTACGGGCAGGAAGAAGGTGACCCCTGGACCTGGTGGGACCCGGCTGTGTGGAGTGCAATCGCTCACCCCAGCGGCCTGGGCAGCTTTCATCAGGTCGGCCTGTTCAATAATGCCGATATGAGTGCAACGAAGGGGCGTTTGTACGTCGATACCATCATGGGGTATTTTGCACCCAGGGCTTACCTGGCGCTCAACCTTACCGTAGGAACGGAAGAACTGCTGAACGACAACCAGATCCAGGTCAATGTATCGCCTAACCCGGCGCCCGACTTTGTGCTGGTAGAATCTCCGGCAGAACACCCGATCCAAAGCCTGCAGGTCTATGACTTCAACGGCAGGCTGGTGCAAAACCTTCAGAACATCCGGAACAACCTGGTTCGGGTTGACCGCAACGGCGTACCGCCGGGACTTTATCTGGTCAAACTGAAATTTGAGGAGGGTGTCATTGCGAAGAAAGTGGTATTCAAATAGCCTTTTTCTCCTATTCAGGAGGCAACTTCAGGTTGCCTCCTGAATTACACCCCAGCAGAAAAGCCACCGTATCCACCCCATCCGCATAGTCCCACAACGCCGGCTCCTGGGCCGTCCCGAACGGCAGGGTAGGGGAGCTGAGCACGCCCGGACGGGCAGTCACCAACTGGATCTCTTCCGATCGCTCCAGGATCTCTTTTTCCACGGTTTCGATGTCGCTGTAAAATTGGTAATACGCCGCGGCTATCGGTGAAACGATGCCGGGATCCTCCATCAACACCAGGCACCCGTTGGAGAGGTAGGCCGTTTTATTCAACATGGCGATGGCGGTGTTGTAGTCGAAGTTGTTCCTGTATTTGTCGTGCAGTACGATTTGGCGGTATTCGTGCAGGGTTTCCATTAAAGGTTCAAAATCGTAACCTTCCGGTACGTAGAGTTTGGAAACGTTGCGGCAACCCAGCCCGAAGTACCGGAAGATATCCTCGCCGAGCGCCGCCAGTTCTTCCGGCGTTTCCGCTCCGGTGAGGATGGCAATTCCGTTCCGGTTCTTCCGGATGATATGGGGATATTTTCCAAAATAGGCTTCAAAATAGCGGGAAGAATTATTGCTGCCCGTGGCAATCACCGCGTCAAAACCCTCCAGCCGGTCCACAAACCGGAAATAGGGCGCTGCACGACCATCCATTTCGGTGATGACCTTGACCAGGAACGGCAGGAGATACGGGTCCTTTTCCGAGAGCTTGATCACCGCTTTGTGACCGGTTGCGAATACCGAGACCACATCGTGAAAACCCACCAACGGAATATTGCCGGCCAGGACAAGCCCGACCTTTTTTGCATCCGTTTCAGGGGGGATCTCATACCGGCTGAGCCACTGCTCCAGTTTTTCAGATCTGAGCCACTGCTCCGCGATGGCCTCAACGGCCTTCCACTGGTTTTCCTTGGTGAACCACAGGTTGGTAAACGAAGTCCGGTGGATCACCGCTTCCAGGCGCTCGTCCTTGCTGCGCAGGTAGTCGCCCAGGCGGGCCAGTAACGCTATTCTATCCGCTAATTGCACGTCCGTTATCTGTTCAGGTTATTTCTTGGCCGCTTCCACCCGCCGGATGAACGCCGTAGCCGTACCCGGTTCGACCGACTGGATCTCGAAGGTTTCCCCATCCGGCATCTTGATGACCTTGTCCTTGCTTTTCAGCCCTTCAAGCGCCTCCATGAAAGCCGGGTTGTTGGAGGTAATGCTGAGAATGCCCTGCTTGAAACCGAAGAAATAGAAGAGTTCGCTCGGCGACTTGACGTAGACGTATAACCGGTCGTCGTTGTCGATGGACGGCATCTTGAACTCCAGGTAGCAGGTCAGCATCTTGTTGATGGATTCCCCGTTGATGCTGATCAGGCCGATGTTCTTATCCGTGGAGACAAACGACTGGTAATCGGAATCCCACTTCAGTTTCATTTTGCTGAACAACAAGGTGAACGTGTTCACTTTGGACGGCAGGTCGAGATAACCCGAGCTCAGCCCCAATAAACCCTCCTGGAATTCCTTGCTGGGCGGGAAGACCTCGCTGGCCGCTTTCCGGTAGAAATCCAGATCGGTGAGGAAGGAAATGGACCGCGCGTCAAAAGCCGATGACTTGATATCCGTGGAGATGATCTTCATCAGGGATTCCGGCACGTTGAGCTGCAAACCGGCCATGATCTCGGCCGTGGTCGGTATCTCAACGATTTCCGGGACTTTGGCCGCGGCCGTATCCGGTTCGGCCGACATCATGTTCTCTTGTTCCGGCTCAGCCGACATCATGTTGGGGTCTTCCTTCGGCTTGGGCGGCGGAAATGCGGAACTGATGACCCCGCCTGCCGAAACCGTGACATACTTCATCGATTCGCAGAGTTCCAGTTTGCCTTCGCCCTGTACGGTCCCGTCGGCGTTTTTGAAGACGAACTGATTGCCCCTGAGTTCCTGCCGGATCACCTTGGACGAATCGCCGAACACAAAGGCGTCCTTGTCGGCCTGGTATTTGAAAACGCCCTTAACCGGCAGTATGGGTCTGTCCTTGCGGAAATAGAGGGGTTGCATGGCCCGCGGGTATATCCTGGAGGATTCCTTGCTCAGGTAAATGCCCGAGGCCAGCGGTTCTCCGTCGGGGCTCTTGGGCGTATCGAATTTGATGGCCAGGTCCTTCCGGTCGCCCTCGCTGCTGACGGTGAACCAGTAGGGGTCGGGCAGTTTGTCGGCATCCAGCAGCGCAAATCCGTCGAACTGAAGGTTCTTGGATTCCGCCTTGAGGGAAATGGTGCCCTGGAACCGGGTTTTCTTATCGATGTAGAACGTGTCGGTATCCGCGACGGTGCCTTCCGCCTGGGTAACGGACCGTTTTTCGGAGTATTTGCCCTTCCCGCCGGGCATGCCGACGATATTCTGGAATTCGACCTCCTGCTGGCGGTCGCCGACATTGTATTCGTAAAAACCGGAAGCCTTATAGCTTCTCCGGCCGAGAATGTTTACGGTGGCGCGGTTGATCACGTGGTATTTGTTGGAGGTATCCGCGATGATCCTGGCGTTTTCCAGTTGGGTCATCACGCCGCCTTTCTGGATCTCGACGTACCCGCTGTCCGGATAAACAAAAGCGTCGGCGGTTACGATATTCGGTATTCCGCTGATCTGGAGCAGGCTGGATTCCAGGTTGTAAAAGGCGTCTTTACCCTGGAACCGGAGGGAATCCTGATCGGGGTGGATGCTGGTAAAGGTGCCCATGCTGCCTTCTTCGGTATTGAATGCGATCGATCGGGCTTTCATATCCCAGGTGAACTCATTCATGGAAGTGATGTACTGGTTGTAAGGCAGAGAGGTGTACAGGAACTTGTCATTGGCCTTGAACAAGCCCATTTGTTTGTCGAAATCGACATCGGCATTGACGTTCTCGGTGCGCAGCGCCAGGTCGTCCGCATCGAAAGCCTTGATGCCCAGGTTGGTGGTGTCGGCTGTAACGGAAAATGCGCCGAAAGCCAGCTGTTTGGACCGCATGCTGGCCTCGTTCCAGTCCAGGAGGCCGTTGCCTTTCAAACCGCCCGGTGTCAGGATCAGGGTGCCGGTAAAGGTATGGTGCCCCGATTTGTACATGTCGAACGGCTTTTCCTTAGGGGTCACGTAAAGGCTGTCCTTATACGGCCGCCAGAGGATGCTGATCTCCTCGCCGCGCACTTGCGGGATCTGCTCCTTGGGGTTGCGGTTCTCTTCCAGGTTGAATTTTTCGGCCGTACCGGTCGCTTCTTCCGGTTTGAACACGATGTCCTCGGTATTGATGGAGGCGCCCAGGTACTTGAGGGCGCCCTGTCCGAGCAGCCCCCGGTTGCTCAGGTCCAGCTTGCCGACGTAGTTGCCCTTACCCTGATAAGCGGGATAGCCGTTATCCGGCGTGGTATGGACAAAACCAAGCGATTGGTCTTCTTTGCGGAGCACGAGGGTTTCCTTGAATTCGGGGAAGATCTCGTGGGATACCATATTGCCTTTGAACTGGATGTCCTTGGCCGTAAAGCCGTCCAGGCGGTTAAAACTGAACGGGTCAATCCGGAAATAGAACGAATCCCGCTGGTAAATGCCGCTCTGGGTGCTGTCCTTGTCATAAAAGACATAGGAATTACCCTTGGTCTGGAGGGAAGGGAACGTGGGAATATCTTCCCGGCCGGATTTGTTCAGCGGTGCGTCGATGAGCAGGGTGCCGGCCAGGTGTTCGATCCGGGAGCCGATGGATAAGGCAACGGGTTGGTTCTTGTCGTCCAGTTTGCCGGTCGGCACGTAAAGGTCGAAATAGCGGACCGAGTCGAGCTGAAACTGGAAGTCTTCGTATTTGAAATGAAAATCCTTGCCTTCGAAATGACTGAACCCCGCGAAAAGTCGGCCGTCCAGGTCAATATTGCGGTCTTCGCGCAGCAGGATCTGGTGACCGAGCGGGATGGCGGCTACCTTTTGCCTGGAGCTGAACTCAATATTGTCGATACCCTCGATTGCGATGGAGTGATCGTGCATGTTCATCACGGCGTTCACCCCTTGCGTCGACGAGCGGATATTGAGCACATCGTAGTCGGAGTCTCCCTGGTTGGATTTCACATAGTGGAAGACCTTTTCCTTGACGGTCACCTCCTTTTTCTCCTCGTCATAGTTGATGAATCCCTGCGCCGCCAGGTCGTACAGCAAGCTGAGGATATTGTCCACCGTAAAGCTCTTGTTGATCCGCTGGGCCAGCAGGTCGGCTTTGATCGGGTTTTCGTTTTCCCGTTCCACCGTGGCTTTCATGATGGCCAGCGGGTTGGCGGAAGCGATATTCTGGATCCTTTCGTAATCTTTTTTGCGGAAGTAATGCAGCGATTCGAAAAAGACATCGCTTTTGGTGGCGATGCTGACCGTCGGCTTACCGATGACGATGGAATCGCCCTCGAGGTAAACATTGATATTGTCGGCCTTGATGTTGACATTGTGGACCGAGCTGAAAAAAGGGTTCCGGTCGCTGCCGCGTTCACCCCGGGTGAGCTGGATCTCGCGTTTGGGAATGATATACCGGACGTTCACCGATGGGTGGTAAATGGAATCTTTGCCGTAGTAAAGGACCGATTCCACCCGTTCGGCCACAATGCGGTCTTCCCGCTTGACGGCGAACTGTTCGGCTTTCCCCTGAAAAACGGGCCGGTTGGCGTCGTCCATCAGGGTAAGGGACGCCTTGTCTTCGCGGCTCCCGATCCCGTAGATCGTTGTGCCGAGTAATTTGAAACCGCCCCGGAACTTGATGCCTTTACCGAAGTTATCGATCTCCAGGATCTTTTCCTGTGATTCAAAACGGGGGTAGGAGGCGTCCTTGGCTTCGGAGGAGGAAACCAGCTTATCGCTGAAACTGCCGGTGATGACCCTGCTGCCGAAGAACAGCGGGTAGTGCAGTTTGGCCTCCGGCACTTCGTAAAGGCTCTTTTGCATTTCGAAGGTGAAGGGACCGAGATCCACATAGACATCGGCGTCGAGGCCCTGCCGCTCCCAGGTCACTTTCCCTTTCTTGCCTTCCCAGGTATCGGACAGGGGCTTGAACCTGCCCGCTGTACCGGTGATCTGGATGGAATCCTGATTCCTGGCAGCGACCAGGGTGAGATCGGGAAAATCCAGAACGGGCTCCTTGCCTTCGTATTTGAGTTGGTAATTGTCGGTACGGGCATACCAGGAAGTACCCAGGGTACTGTACCGGAGCGCCTGCCGGTTGAGGAAGTCGACGGAAAAGGACAGGAAGTCGCTGAGTTGCTGCGGGCTGAAATCGGCTTCGTTGTCCAGCATGTTGTTAATGATGGCATGCCAGGTTTGGAACCGCTCCGGCGACTGGTTTGTGCTTTTGAGGGTCATCAGGAGATCGAGATAACTCCTGAAGTGGGGATTGGCGGACAGGCGATGTCTGAGCATTTTGTTCATCGTCTGTTGGATCAGCCCCGTTTCGGTCTCGTTGAACTGGCCGCCCTTGAAGGTCTTTTCAAAAGCCTTGTATTGCTCTTCCATGACCACTGTTTTGCTGGAGGTCATGAACGAACCCAATTCGGAAATGAAAGAACCCTGATCGGCTGAGAACTCTTCCAGCCGCTGGCCGGATAGGAAAAGGGACAACAGGAGGGCGGGGCCCAGGAGGTAGATACGCTTCATAGATCGCAAATTGAAAAAGCGGGTGAAAATACTGCTATTTTTCAAACCTGAAACAGGACCAGTCGCCGCGTTCCATGGCGGATGCGAGCCTGAATCCCGCATCGGCCGCGGCGGCGCTGACCAGGTCTTTTTCCTTGGTCAGGATGCCGGAAACGAGCAGGGTCCCGCCGGTTTTCAGTTTCTGATATAACGCAGGCAGGGTAGCTAAAATTACATTTCTGTTGATATTGGCAAGCAGGATGTCAAAACCGGTTTCCGGCACGGCGTCGAGGTCGCCCAGCCGCACTTCAAATCCTTCTGTCCGGTTCAGTTCAAGGTTTTCCCGGGTATTTTCAAACGCCGGCTTTTCAATGTCCACCCCGATGATGGACGCAGCGCCCAGTTTGGCGGCCAGTATGCCGAGGATGCCGGTGCCGCAGCCGAAATCCAGGACGTTTTTTCCGCTGAATTCCAGTGCCGACATGGCCTGCATCATCATATAGGTCGTTTCGTGATGACCGGTACCGAACGCCATTTGGGGCTGAATAATGATTTCGTGCCGGACATCCGGCCGGGGTGTATGGAATAGCGCCCGGATATGGCAGAAATCATCGACGGCGACCGGCTGGAAATTGGATTCCCAGACCTCGTTCCAGTTTTGGCCCGGAAACCATTCCCGTTCGAACTGAAAGGGAACTACCGACTGGAGTTCGATCAGCCGGCGGACCAGTTCTTCCCCGTCTTCTTCTATAGGGGCGTAGGCCAGCAATTCGGTTTCGGTTTCTTCGATCCCTTCGAAGGGAAGACTACCCAGCAGGTCGGCGAGCGCCGCCTTTTGCGGTGTTTCCGGTGTGATGCGATATTGCCAGTAATCCTTGTAGTTGGACATATGCGGGAGAGCAGATTAGCGGTCTACAGGTCGTATTCCTTGATTTTTCGGTAGAGGGTTCTTTCCGAGATGCCGAGATCCTGGGCGGCTTCCTTGCGGCGGCCCTGGTGTTTTTTCAGCGCCTTTTTAATGAGTTCCTTTTCGTGCTCGGAGATCGAAAGGTTCTCGTCGATCGTTTCCACAGGCGCGTAACCGGCACGGCCTCCGTTGTTGACCACCATGGTCGTTATGGCATCTTCCGCATCCTCTTCGGTCAGGCTTTCGGCCTCGTGCACCTCGTGAAACCCTTCCGGAAAAGCGGGTTGCCGGGCCAGGGCGGTTGTCGGCGCCAGCAGGCCTTTCACGCGGACCGGATCGGATACCTGCAGGTCGTTGTTCTGGATCAGCTCCCGGATCAGGGATTTGAGGTCCCGGAGGTCGTTTTTCATTTCGAACAGGACCTTGTAAAGGATCTCCCTTTCGTTGATCGAAGTGGGATCCATGCCGTTGGAGGCATGGATGGCCGGCAGGTTCCGGTTCATCAATACCGGTACGAGGTCCGCCAGACTTTGGGAATCGATCTCCCGGTCTTCGGTCAGGATCGAAATCTGCTCCGCCACGTTTTTGAGCTCCCGGATGTTGCCGGGCCAGGAATAATTTTCGAGCAGCCTTCTGGCTTCCGCATCCATCTGGATGGGCGCCATCCTGTATTTTTCAGCGAAATCTATGGCAAACTTCCGGAACAGCATGTAAATATCCTCGCGGCGTTCGCGCAAGGGCGGCAGGTGGATGGGTACCGTGTTCAGCCGGTAGAACAGGTCTTCCCTGAATTTCCCTTTTTTGATGTTCTCGCCCAGGTCGACATTGGTGGCGGCGATAATGCGGACGTCCGTATGGAGGGTCTTCGAAGAGCCGACCCGGATAAATTCGCCGGTTTCGAGGATCCGCAACAGGAAAGACTGGGTATCCAGCGGCATTTCCCCGATCTCGTCCAGAAAAATGGTACCACCGTTGTAGGTTTCGAAATACCCCTTTCGTTCGCCGGTAGCGCCCGTGAACGCGCCCTTCTCATGACCGAAAAGCTCCGAATTGATGGTGCCTTCCGGGATGGCGCCGCAGTTGATCGCGACGAAACCGTTGTGTTTCCGGATGCTGTTGTCGTGTATGATCCTGGAAAAGATCTCCTTGCCGGTTCCGCTCTCACCTGTGATCAGCACGGAAAGATCGGTATTGGCTACCCGCAGGGCGGTGCTCAACGCGCGGTCAAGGGCCTCATTCCGACCGATGATGCCGTAGCGTTGTTTTATGGTTTGAAGTTCGTTATTGGCCATTAAAATGCTTGCTGTTCTGGATGATGCAGGGTGAAAAGGTCTTTTTTCTTCAGGCGACGACTTGCCCCAGCAAGGTGGCGCTGGTCGCTTCAAGGATCCTGACCCGGACGTAGTCGCCGGGTTTGTAATCGCCGGTTTTGGGGAAAATGACCATCTTGTTCTGCGTGTTGCGGCCTTTGAATTCCTGATCGGATCGCCTCGAATCGCCTTCGATCAATACCTTGAATTCTTTACCTACGTCGTTGATATTGTGTTGATAGGAGATCTTTGTCTGCAGCTCAATGATTTCCTGCAGGCGGCGTTTTTTAACTTCCATCGGAATATCGTCGGGATATTTGCGCGCCGCCAGGGTGCCCGGCCTTTCGGAATAGAAGAACATGTAAGACATGCTGTAGCGGGCAAATTCGACCATGCTGAGGGTGTCCTGGTGCTCTTCCTCCGTTTCGGAGCAGAATCCTGCGATCATATCCGAAGAGATGGCGCAATCCGGCATGATCTCGTAAATTCTGCGCACCTTGTCCATGTACCAATCCCGGTCATAGGTCCGGTTCATCAGTTCCAGGATGCGGCTGTTGCCCGACTGCACAGGCAGGTGGATATATTTGCAGATATTGTCGTATCTGGCCATGGTATAGAGCACCTCATCCGTAATATCCTTGGGATGGGAGGTGGAGAAGCGCACGCGCAGCTCGGGGTGCACGAGGGCTACTGTTTCCAGGAGGTTGGCGAAAGTGACGGTTTGTCCGGTCTCGGGGTTGTCCCAGTGATAGGAATCCACATTTTGCCCCAGCAGGGTGACTTCGCGGAAGCCCCGTTCGAACAGGTCGGTCGCTTCGGCGGCAATGCTGAAGGCATCCCGGCTTCTTTCCCTTCCCCTGGTGAACGGCACCACGCAGAAGGAGCACATATTGTCGCACCCGCGCATGATGGAAATGAAGGCCGTTACGCCGTTGGAATCGAGCCGGAGCGGAGAAATATCGGCGTAGGTTTCCTCCCTGGACAAAATGACATTGATGCCGCGGTTGCCGTCTTCTGCGGTTCCGACCAGTGTCGGTAAGTCACGGTAAGCGTCCGGGCCGACCACCAGATCGACCAGCTTTTCCTGTTCGAGGAGTTTGCCTTTCAACCTTTCTGCCATGCAACCCAATACGCCGATCAGGGCGCCGGGGCGATGTTTTTTGACCTGATTGAAGTACTGGAGGCGTTTGCGGACGGTTTCTTCGGCTTTTTCCCGGATGGAACAGGTGTTGATCAGGATGAGGTCGGACTCTTCCACGTTGCGGGTAGGCGAAAAGCCGCTTTCCGCCAGAATGGAAGCAACGATCTCGCTGTCGCTGAAATTCATCTGGCAGCCGTAGCTTTCGATGTAAAAATGCTTGCCGCCGGTATGCGGAAGCCCTTCGGCCCCGGGGAAGAATGCTTCTCCCTGCCTGTTCTCATCGTGCGGTTTATCGATACCTACCAGCGTAGGATTGTCGTCGTACATGATTTATTTCATTTGGACCGGAAGATCTCCCGGCGGACCCGGCTTAACAACGGTCAGGATCGTTTTTTTGACCATTGCTTAAATATAATAGAACAAAACCGGGAATGGTTCGAAAACAGGCGCAAAGATAAGGGAAAACATGACAAAATGGCACTCCTGAGGAAAAATAAACCCCTGGGCAGGGCATAAAAAATCCGGTCTGGCCCTGCAAGGATACCTGCGTTTCGGGCCAACCGGATTTCAATCGGGTAATTTGGAACAAGCGTTCCGGTATTATATGACTACGCTTTGGATAAAATTATCTTCCTGGCGGAGGCGCGGGCATCCTGCTGGATGCTGAGATAATAAGTGCCTTCGCCGTTCTGGATGATGTCCAGGTTATCGCTGAAATCGCCCTGGAAGGTGCCCATATCGTATTTATAGATTAACCTGCCCTGGCTGTTGATGACCTTCACAACGGTCTGCCCGCTGGAAGGAAGCTCAAAGCTCAGCTTGAACAAACCCTGGGAGGAATTGGGCACGAGTCGGATGTTCCGGATTTCCAGCTCCCGCTGCCCCCCGAGGTCAAGCCCGAATTTCCGGCGCAGGTCCTCCACTTCTTTTCCCGGCGCGTCGGTGATAATCACCTTGACATTTTTGATGTCCAGCCGGTTGGTGGCGATTACGGTTTTGGGGGTTACGTCCCATACCCAGTCGGTGATGGTCGTGATTTTGGTATCGCAATAGGATTTGATGGGCTCGGCGGCATCCATCCGGCGGTTGCCCCGCAGGATCTCCAGTTTGATGGTTTCGCCGACCTGCATATTGTCGATCGCCGTGGAAATGTCTTCCCAGTCTACCATGGAAAAACCGTTGATCTTCACAATGATATCGCCGTCTTCCAGCCCCATTTCTTCGGCCGTTGAATTTTCAACGATATCAACCCTGATCCCGTGTTCGGTAGCCATGTCGTGGCTGGCCCTGATCCCCAGAAAGGGCTTTTCGCACTTGTCGCGCTCTGTACTGCGACCCTCTTCATTCCGGCGGCCCAGCACAACCGGCAGCGACCTGTTTCTGCCCTGGCGGACCAGTTGGACGGATGCCCGCTGGCCGGGATTGTATTTATGCAGAATGGAAGAAAGGGACTGGTCGGCCCCCGTCCGGTATTCATCCACCCCGTATATGTAGTCGAAGGCCTGGATTCCGGCCCTGTCAGCTGCCGTATTCGGAATGACGCTGGTGACGTAACTGCCGTAAATGTTATCAAAACCCAGTTTCATCGCCTTTTCCTTGGTCAGGTTCACGCTATTGATGCCCAGAAAGGCATATTCCTCTTTTTGTTTAATCTCCAGGTTTCCGTCCAGGGCCAGCATCCTGTTTTCTGATGCGGTAGAGGCGCCCGCCCGGCTTTTGTACAACCCCGACAAGGCGATCTTTCTTCCGTAGCGTTCCGCCACCACTTCCACTGGGTCGCCCGGGTCCGACAGGGGGACGGCGGTGGTAATGTCCTCCCAGTCGACAACAGGGTGCCCGTTGATGGACAGGATCCGGTCGCCGTCTTTCAGGCCCATCCCTTCGGCAGTCGAACGGGATACGATTTCGACCACCACTCCGGCCTGTTCATCATCGTCCTCATCCGCTTGGCTGACCCCCAGGAACGTGTTTTTCCGGGCGGATGGCCAGCGTTGGTACTTTCCCAGGACCGTGTTGATGGACATTGCCCGGCCGTCCCGGAACAGGTGGATCGTTACCTGTTCTCCAGGGTGGAAATAGCCGAGCAGATCCGTCAGGTCCTCGTCGTCACTGGTCCTCATTTCATTGATACCATACAGGTAATCAAAGGGCAGAATGCCGGCATCATGGCCGGCGCCGGCAGGATGGACCTCGCTGACATAACTGCCGTAGGCATTGCGGAACCCCAGTATCTCCGCCTTTTCTTCTGAGATCGTATTGGTGCGAATATTGAGGTACGCCCTTCCATCCTCACAATCCGACTGCTTCGCCACTTTTTGCGCAAGGGCACTATTCCCCAGCGTAAACACGGAGCAAAGAACCATGCTTAATACAGTCGCTTTCATACTATTTTGCGTTTAACTTTCGGAATCAAAGACAGTGTATTTGAATCAGGGTTGCAAACCCCGTTTTCAGGCCTTGAATCGGGACCGGAACTGTATCCCGCAGCAAACTTATTTGCGCGATTCCAACCGGAAAATGGATAAGTCCCGCTAATTTTACGCGAATCAAAATGAATTCAGCCGGATATGAAAAAATACATGGCTTTTTTTGTTATTATAGCAGGCCTGTTTGGCTGTAAAACCACTCAACCGGTGCGACCGCAAGAATTTTACGACGAAAAAACCGGGGAATACATCTCCAACCTGAATATTCCGATCCATATCGAAATGAAGGCGCTTGAGAAAATGCTCAATAAGCAGCTTTCGGGGGTGATCTATGAGGATAAGGACCTGAATGACGGCGACGATATGATGCTGCGCGCCGAAAAGAAAGAAGACATAACGCTCAGCCTGACCGAAGACACCATCCGGTACCGGGTCCCGCTGGCCGTTTTCGTCAAATACGATGCCGGCATCGCCAAGGTCGACGCCGACGGAGAAATCGCCTTTGATTTCAAAACTGTTTTTAATATCGGTTCGGATTGGAACCTCAAAACCCAAACCGTGATCGACAGCTATGAGTGGATCACCAAGCCCAAAGTTCGGCTGGGCGTCCTCAGCCTGCCGGTCGGCAGCATTGCCAATCTCCTGCTCAACAAGTTCAAATATACCATCACTGAAGCCATCGACCAGCAGATCGCCGAGAACTTCAATATGCGGCAATGGGTCCAGACGGCCTGGACCCAAATGTTCGATCCCATTGAGGTCTCACCGGAATACCGGGCATGGCTGATGATCCAACCGCAGGGTATGGCTATTACGCCCCTGGAGAATAAAAACGGCCGGATTGAAAGCACCATTACAGTAAAAACACAGCCCAGGATCGTCATCGGGGCCAAACCCGTGACGCCCCTCCCGGCCGCCCTCCCGGCATTTCAGTACGGGCAACCGGAAGAAGGCGGATTTCAGATGCTCGTAGCGGCGGAAATTCCCTATGAAGAAGCCGAAAGCATCGCCAAGGCCTCTGTGGTCGGCGAACGCTACGACTACGGCAAGCGGTATATCGTAGTGGACGATCTGGAACTCTACGGCCAGGGCAATAAGCTGGTGGTCAATACCAAATTGTCCGGCTCCTTCAACGGCAGCCTCTACCTGACGGGCGAACCTTCCTTCAACGAACGTCGCAACGCCATCGACGTCAAAAACCTGAAATACACCATCGATTCCCGCAACTTCCTTCTCAAAACAGCGGGCTGGTTGCTGCGGAGTCAGTTCAAAAATACCCTCCAGGAAAATATGGACTTTCTGCTCGATGCCAACCTCAAGGAGATCCACGGGCAGATCCAGCAGCAACTGACCAATTACAAGATTGCCGACAATATCTACCTGACCGGAAAATTGTCGGAATTCAACCTCGCCGACGCTTACCTCGCGCCGGAAGCCATCCGGGTAGAGGTCGTCCTGAAAGGCGATGTCGTGGTAGACCTGAAGGAATTAAAGGTTGAATGACAGCGGCCAGCGGGCCAATTGCCGCCCCCTGACCGCTGTATCCATTGCCCGCATAGCCGTTGTAAAGAGAACCGCCCAGCATTTTGCGTCAACCAGATTTATAACCCGCGCAGCATGATGAAAATCAAATCTTTGCGTCTTTGCGCAACAACACTGTTTTGAACGGTCCCTTGTAAAGCCGAAACCTCGCCTTACCCCCACTGACAACTGACAACTGACAACTGACAACTGACAACTGACAACTGACAACTGATCACTGGCCACTGATCACCGACAACCGCTTCACCTGAGCGCCCCGGTCGGTTTCCACCCTGAGCAGGTATACGCCCGAAGGCAGCCCGTATAGCGGGATCTCGACCTGGTGGTTGCCGGGCTCCAGGCGACCCAAGCCCATGAACTTGACCATGCTTCCGTTGAGGTCGGTCAGTTCCAGCTGGACAGCATCGGATTCCTTCAGGGAGATTTCGACTGTGCTTTTTTCCGTTGCAGGGTTCGGATGCGGCCCGCGAACGGTCAGATTGGACGACAGTGTGCCGTATTCGATCGTTTTTACAGGGCCTTCTCCAAGCGGGATCTGGGCGGTGTACACCTCTATATTGCCGTCGTTTGACCGGCCGTCGGCCCAGAATGCCCAAATGTATCCTTTGGTGGCGACCACCTGCGTATACTCCCCGATGCCGAATCCGCCGTTCTTTTCCCCGATCATGGCAAAATCCGCCGGAAGGGCATTGACGGCAAAATCCGTTTCGAACAGCGCTCCGCCGTCTTTGGACCAGGCCATGTAATAATCCGCTGATTGGTTGAGGTTTTGCCGCATATCGTACCAGGCGGTGACCACCAGGCCGTCATCATTCACATATAGCGTTGGGTGGAACTGATTGGCGCCGGAGTTGCCGTCCTGGTTCAACACCCTGGGCGCCGACCAGGTGTCGCCCTGGTCGGTTGAGGCGCTGATCCAGATATCGGTAGTCAGCGAATCGGGCTGCGAGCCGGTCCAGACCAGGTAAATGCTGCCCTCGTGGTCGCCGCCGGACCGGTCGACCCGCAACTGGGGGGACGGATACATGCGGGCCGGGTCAATACCGGTAATGCAAGGATCGCCACCTTCCTGCAGGAAACAGGGCAAAATGAAATCGGATATCTTTTCCGGAGCGCTGAAGGTAACGCCGCCGTCCAGCGAGCGGGTGTAATACAGCGCCGGTGGAGACAGCGTATCCTTGATGCCGGCATAAACCAGGTGAACGCCGCCGGTATTGTCCACATCGATGGTCGTGAATTGAACCAGGATCAGGGAGTCGTTGTCGATTACAACCGGTGTCGGGGAAAACATGGTTTGCCCCGGCGTTAACCGCCTGACCAGGATATTATAGGTCGTATCCGTCAGGTTGATCTCTGTGTAGGCGGTATAGATGTTGCCTTTGAAACCGGAGGCATCGCTCCTGTCGGCGGCCATCCATTCCTTGTCTACAAACCGGCCGGCGGAAAGGCCTTCCAGATCCCCGGCATCAACAGCCGGTGACATCCGGGTCCAGTTTACGCCGCCGTCTTCGGAAACGGCCCATTCCAGGGCAATCCTCAGCTGGAGCCCCTGGGCATAGAGCAGCAACCAGGAAAGGTAGGCTTTGCCGTCGGGCCCGAATACAATGATCGGATCTCCGCCGCCCAGCACAAAGGATGACCCCGGGAGGTGGGCTGAGGCGTCAAAGTCGCTGACTTGCCAGGTTTGTCCGAAATCCTTGGTATAATAGACCGGAAATTCCAGGGACGCCCCAAAAATGCCGCCGTCTCCGTACCGCATGGTGCCGACAATGATATTGTTGGAATCCAGCGGATTGACGGCAGCGTGGATCTCGGATTCGGGGTCTTCGGTTTCAGTGATATTCGTTTCGTCACCGGGCCCCCCCCTGTAATGCAACGGAATGGCTTCCGGATCGCGCTGGTAGCGGTCGATCCATTCCTGCAGCAATTCCGGCTGTGCCGCCAGTTCCGGATCAACGGTCAGTTTTTTCTTTAAGGTTTCGGTCGCTTTTCGGTAGAGGTAGTCTTTTACGGAGTGGACCTGAGCGGTCAAGGTAAGTGCGGATGCTGAAAGGAACAGCACCAAAACGGCTTTGGGAAAACGATACATGGTTTTTTTGGATTTTGAATTGGCGATTGGTTATACAATGAATTTAGCGTTTAGGGTTTCGAAGATAAGATTAATCTGATGGATAATCGCCGCTTTTTCTTTGATTTGTCTGACAACACTGATAAAATTGCCGTTGATTCCTACGCTTTCAAAATTGAAATATGGAAAAAGAGCCGAAGATCGTAGTACTGGATGGGTATACCCTGAACCCCGGCGATTTGAGCTGGGCGCCTTTAGCGGCACTGGGGGAACTTGCCGTTTATGACCGCACATCAGCAGCGGAAGCAGCAGGGCGCGCCCTGGATGCGGACATCCTGCTGGTCAACAAGGTCCGGCTGGACGCCGCGCTGCTGGACCGGTTGCCCAACCTGAAATGCGTGTGCGTGCTGGCAACAGGGTTCAACAATATCGATACCTGCAAGGCAAAATCCAGGGACATACCAGTGTGCAACGTAAAAGGCTACGGATCCGCCTCCGTAGCGCAGCACGTGTTCGCCATGATGCTGGCGATGGTAAACGGCATCGCTGACCATAACCGCAGCGTGCAGGCGGGCGGTTGGGCTGCGCAGCCGGATTTTTGCTATACCTTATTCCCGGTAACGGAACTTGCCGGCAAAACGCTTGGCATTTACGGCCTTGGCCAGATCGGACGGCAGGTGGCCCGCCTTGGACTGGCCTTTGATATGGAGGTGATCGCCGTACACAAACACCCCGAACGCGATGCCATGGAAGGCGTAGCCTTTGTCGACCTGGAGGCGTTGTTTTCCCGGAGCGATTTCCTGACCCTCCATGCACCCCTGACGGCTGAGAACGAAGGGCTGGTGAATACCGCCAGGCTATCAACCATGAAGCCTTCCGCGCGGCTCATCAACACCAGCCGGGGCGGTTTGATCCGGGAAGGCGACCTGAAAGCGGCGTTGTTGTCCGGAAAAATAGCAGGGGCAGCCCTTGACGTACTTTCTGCAGAACCGCCCCCGGCCGATCATCCGTTGATGGGCGTTGACAATTGCCTGATCACGCCCCACATGGCCTGGGCGAGCCTGGAAGCCCGCCGCCGGTTGCTGGAGGAAACGGTCGAAAACGTAAAGGCTTTTCTGGGGGGAAATGCCAGGAACAATGTAGCGGTGTAAGGCGGGTCAGTTGTTTTCCTTTCGGGTTTCCAAAACTTCCCGCAACAAGGGTCTTTCTTTGAGCAGCTCTTCCTTTCTGACCCCCGTTGCCTTGGTTTGTTCAAGTATCTGCGGAAATTTGCGGGTATCGCGGGTCGCCTCCAATTGGATGGCGATGGCCTTTGAATTCCTGGAGTCGATGGCGAGGGCTTTGCCCGAAGCCTCGGCGGCCTCCTTTTTATCGCCCAGGTTGATGCTGGCTTCAGCTTTGTCGATCAGGGCATCCAGGTTTCTGGGGTCGCGTTGGAGGATGGCATCCGCTTTGACCTTGCGGTCTTCCTGTTCTTTTCGCTTGTCCTTGAGCTCAATCACCCGCCGGTCCAGTATTCTGGAGGTTGATTCACCGTCGCTTGCCAGGGTATCGCCTTGCTGGACATTTTTATCGGGAGGCGTTCTCGAATCCAACACCTCTCTTACCCGTTTAAGGTCATTTTCTGCGTGATCCACCTGGTCCATTTCCAGGAGTATGCCGGCGCGATTCAGCAGGGCGTCTGTATTTTCAGGTTTGTTTTCAATTTGCCGGGAAAGGTCTGATACCGCTTCGGCGTATTTTCCTTTTTTGTAGTAGATCATGGCCCTGTTGTTGAGCGCCAGCCAATAGTTAGGGTGTTGATCCAGGACCTTGTCCAGTGAAGCTTCGGCCTTATCCGGTTGCCCCATTTTCCAATAACTGTCCGCCAGGGCCATGCCTGACAGCAGTGAGGCCGATGAATCCTGGGTTTGCGCCGTGGACAGGATTTTGACGGCATTTTCTTCGTCGCCGGATTCGTGAGCCAGCACTCCGAACAATATTTGCAGGATGGATTCAATCTTTTTGGTCGGTGCGCCTTCTGTTGCAATGCTGGACAGTGAAGTGACCGTATCCACTACTATCCCTTCCGTGGAAATGCTTGAAGCGCCGGCTACTGTGCCGACATTGGCGTCGTCGCCGATCACCAGTTTGCCGAATTGGAAATTGTTGCCGTTTTGAATAAAATTATACCGGGTAGTAATGATGATCCGGTCGTCTTTTTTTCGTTCGGTAGTCCCCCAGATCACCAGATTGGAGTGGCATTGGCTGCCTGAGTTTTCCGCTTCTGAATTGGTGCCGGGTAAAACTGAAAAATCGTCAGGTTTGACATTGGGGTTCAGAATGCTCGCTTTGATGGGAATGGATTCGCTGAAATCCGCCAGCCGGGTTTTGATCTGCCCGTGGGTATCGAGCACCTTTGTTGCATCGGCTTCCAGCGGCCTGAACGGCCAGACCAGCACATTGAAGACTGAATTCTTTTCAAAAGAAGGACAGGGGCCGTCAGCTGCCTGTTGTTGTACGCCGCCATTGACAAAATAGAAAACGGCAGCCGTGATCAGCGCCAGCAAAACGACGATTCCGCCGATGGCCATATAGGATTTTTTCCGGGCAGCAACAGCAGTTTTCGGCGATTCGAGTTGTCCCAGCAGCAGGACCAGCTGATTGGTGATCTGGTTGTAGGACAACTTGACATTCTCCTGGCTGACGATACCGAGAGTTTCGTCCTTTTGGGTTTTTTCGAATTGCGACTTGATCTGCAGCGCCAGATTGGACAACTCCTTGTAGGCGCCCTTGCGTTCTTCCAGAAAGGCATTGACGGTATCTACCGCCGATTCCAGCTCGGCGTTTGCGATCAGGTTTCTGACTTTGTCGATCAATTCAGTTTCGGGGAGCATTGTCGCTTTCATGATTTAAAGGGCTAATATATAATTTTCCGCAGTCAGCCCCAAATTTTGTTTGTACAAGTCTTTCCCCATTTACTTTTCTGCCAGCTCGGGAGCGGTGTAACTCCCATTTGCGGGCGGATCATTCCGCAATTCGGCAACCCTGCCGGCTTTGATATCCTGCCGGCTGTCGCCGAAGGCGTTCTGCACAAAGTTCAGGATAGCCGCAATATCCCGGTCCCGGATTTCCTGGCTGGCGCCCAATGCCGGCATGGCGGTGTTGAACTGGTATTTTTGCCCCTGTATGGTGATGGGGCCGGTCAGTCCGAACAATGCAATCCGGATCAGGTTGTCGCTTTTACCCAGCACATAGTCCGATTTGTAAAGCGGGGGCGCCAGCGGATCCAGTCCTTCTCCGTTCATGCCGTGGCAGCCGCTGCAATGCAGCCGGTAGAGGGTCAGGCCGTCCTCATTTTCCGGTTTGGAGCCCGGTACCGGCGGCGGCATGGAAGCCATTTGTTCCTGGGTGTCCTGAGCTTTTTCCAGAAATGCGTTTAAGGGGTGGTCCATCAGGTTTTTCGCTTTCAGGGTGGCTTGAAGGTCTTTTTCCAAACCTTCAATACCGCTCACAATGGCTTCTGCCATGATCGTGTCCTGGGGGAATTTTGCGGCGGCGGTACACAGCAGGTCGAAAATCCTGGCCTGATCGGCCGGAGTGTATTCGGCAACCGCATGCGCTGCGTGGCGGCGGGCAATGGGGTGTTCGCCGAGCAGCCATTGCTCCAGGTAGGGTGGGAGAGGGCCTTTTCCGGCCGACAGGCCCGACAGCCGGGCTACCGTGGCCTGTGCCTGGTCATCCGTGCTTTGGGCTGCGGCATTCAGGGTGTTGTCATCGAGTTGGCCGAGGCCTTCCAGCGCCCATAGTGCCAGGATCTGCCGTCCCGGATCGGTCGGGTCGGCCGCCTTCGCCTTCAGGTTGGCGGGCAATACGCCGCCGAAAACAATCTTTTCCCGGGCTCGTTCCCTGACCCAGGCGTTGGGATGGTCCAGCAGGTCGGTCAGCTCTTCCGGCGTTTTATTGGTGAGGTCAACAGGCGGCTGAACGGGCTGCTGAACGGCCGTCACCCTGAGGATGCGGCCTTCGCCGACAATCGTATCCAGCCCCTTTTTTTCAATCTGTTCCCGCAGGTAGGAGGTCATATAGGTTTTGTGCTGGATGATGCCCCGGTGAAAATCGACTATATACAGGGCGCCATCGGGGCCGTTGTACAGATTGACCGGCCGGAAGGCTTCATCGGTGGAGGCCAGGAATTCCTTCCCCTGCCAGGCTTGCCGGGCGGTGATTTTTCCGTCGGCAGCCGAAAGGATATTGCGCTTGACCAGGTTGGCCTCAGGCGCGCAAACAAAGGCGTTGTTTTCGTATTCCGCCGGGAATTGGCCGCCCCTGTAAATGACCGGCCCGCAAGCGGAGGTGAAGTCCACCACTTTTCCTTTCTCGTCCAGAATGCCCTCCTGGTAACCCCGGTTCACGGCTGTTGCGTGGAGGGGATACAGCCGTTGATCACGCGTCAGCTGTTTGCCGACGCCGTACCTGGGGCGGTAATGCGGATTAGCGGTCAACACGCCGGGCAGCATCCAGTCGCCGGCCAGTTGGTTGGAATTGTCGTTGAAATACAAGCGGCCGAAATCGTCATTGGAAATGCCCCACTGCCCGCGGAAGGCGGTCGGGGCTTTGATCCACTCGTCGTTGATGCGGCGGTAACGGTACCTGCTTTTGGCGCAGTAGATCCAGTTGTCATGGTTGAACAGGAGTCCGTTGGGCTGGTGCTCAACGTTGCCGCCCACGGCGAATAAGGAATCCACCAGCACTTTTTCTCCCGGTTGATCGCCGGCTTCGATGGGTACAAACCAGAGGTTGGGCGGTTCAGCGTACAACAAGCCGTTGTATACCAGGGCAAGGGCGCGGGGCAGCACCAGCCCGTCCAGAAAAACCATGGACTTGTCGGCCATTCCATCCCCATCGGTATCCTCCAGTATCGAGATCCGGCCGTTGGGGGCGTCTTCCCCGTTGCCGGTTATGTCCGGCATATATCCCGGCATTTCAACCACCCATATCCGGGACCGGTCGTCAAATACCATCGCCACAGGCGATTGGATCAGGGGCTCTGCCGCGACTGCCGACAGCTCGAAACCCGGTTCGATGCGGTAATTTTGGAAATCGATTGCGTGATCGTCATGATTGCTGCTGCATGCCATCAGACCAAACAGGCCGCAAACAGGAAAAAAAAGTCGGTAGGGAATTCCCATTAGTGAAAAAATTTTTACTTTCGGCCAGGGCCAATAGTTTATCTGCAGTGCTCCATATCCGATTCCGGACCCCCAAAAGTACACCACTAATCTAAAAGAATGATAAAACGTATCTTTTAACTACAACCTGGTTTCATTTCGCAGCATTAAAATAAAAATCCTTTAATCGTGAGTACAAGACGAAAATTTATCCAACAAGCAGCTGTCGGAACGGCCGCCACGCTGGTTCCGGTTCCCTTTTTTGCCAAAGGCTCGCCTGCCAAAAAAATTACCGTTGCTGTCATGGGCGTTCGAAGCCGGGGGTATGCCCTGGCCACCAATTACGCTCAAATGCCCGATACCGAAGTAGCCTATATCTGCGATGTAGATAAGGAATACCTGGAAAAAGGGTTGGACGCCGTGGAAAAACTCCAGGGCAAGCGCCCGAAAGGGGAAAAGGATATTCGCAAAGTATTGGAAGATAAATCCATTGATGCCCTGGTGATCGCCGCACCCGATCACTGGCATGCGCCGGCAGCCCTCCTTGGAGTACAGGCCGGTAAGCATGTTTACGTCGAGAAACCCTGCGCACATAACCCGAACGAAGGGGAAATGCTGGTGGCGGCCGAAAAGAAATACGGCCGGATCATCCAGATGGGCAACCAGCGCCGGTCATGGAGCAAGGTCGTTGAAGGCATCAACGAATTGCACGCCGGCATCATCGGCCGGGTCTATTTTGCCAAAGGCTGGTACACCAATAACCGCGCTTCCATCGGTTTCGGCAAAGAAGTGCCCGTGCCGGACAAGCTGGACTGGGACCTGTGGCAGGGCCCGGCGCCGCGCACCGCTTACCACGACAACTACCACCCGTACGAATGGCATTGGTTCCGCCGCTGGGGTACCGGCGAGGCCCTCAACAACGGCACCCATGAGATCGATGTGATCCGCTGGGGGCTGGATGTGGATTATCCTTCCAAAGTGGTCGCCACCGGAGGCCGGTACCACTTCCGCGATGATTGGCAATTCCCGGATACCATGGTCATCAATTTCGAATTTGACAAAGGCGCCGCTGCCAGCTGGGAAAGCAGGTCCTGCAATACTTATCCCATCGAAGGCGACAGCCGGGGCAATATCTTCTTCGGAGAGAAAGGCTCCATGGTGATCATCGGCAACAATTATTCTGTTTACGACAATTCGCCGAAGCCCAACCTGATCAAATCCGTCAAGGAAGAACGCAGCAATACGACGGCGGTTTCCAACAATACCATGAGCCCGGACGCTAACCTGGACGGGGTGCATATCAAGAATTTCCTGGACGGCATCCGCGACGGCAAACCGGTCAGCAGCCCCGTGCACGAGGGCTTCAAGAGCGTGCTGATGTGCCAGTTGGGCAATATCTCCTGGATGACCGGCCGGCAACTTCATATCGACCCCCGCAACGGCCATATCATGGGCGACCCTGAAGCCATGGCGCATTGGTCGAGGGAATATGAACCTGGCTGGGCGCCGGTTGTTTAACAGATCAGAGAACATCGGGATCATGAAAGTGCTGATTCGATTGTTAATGTGCATTGCGGTAACCTGGGCTTTCAAATGCGATGAGCCGGCTCCCGACTCCGCATCGGCTCAGGAGGCCTCCGAAAACGGACCTTCCCGCAGGGATATGCGGTCCGCATACCGCCGGGCAGGCGCTGTTCAGATCGTTTACAGCACGGCTGATCCCGATGTTGTTCCGGTTTATTTGCAATACGCTGATTCCCTCCGGGCTAACCTGAGGGGGCGATTGGCGGTTTCGGTTCTTGCGGATTCAGATCTGTCCATGGAAAAACTCCGGGAATCTCCGCTCATTCTCGTAGGGCGCAACTTCAAACAGGGTGCGATCGACAGCATCCTGAACGGACTGCCTTTCAAACTGTCAACCGGCAGCTGGGAATTTGACGGTAAGGAATACACCGGCCCGGAGTTACTGTTCCGGCTCAATCAGTATCCCAACCCGCTCAACCGGCAAATGCCGGTGACCCTGATCAGCGCCAACCGGGATCAAAACCTCGCGGATTGGATTCGCCAACAGAGCGGGAACGGGGGCGGCGGCTTCTTTTTCGGCGGCTGGGGGTATGAGATCTTTGACCGCAACGAAACCGTTGCCATGGGCGAATTCACCGACGGCTCCTGGACAATCGACCGGACCAGCCAACGGGATTTTTCCAGATATGGGGATACCCTCTCGCGGTCGGCTCATTTTGTCTTCATCGACAAAGGCGCCGGCCTGACCGCCGATCAACTCAATAACCTGCAATCGGGGTGCGAAGCCGGCATTGCCAGGATCGGAGCTTATCTCGGAACGGACCGCCCGCTGCCTTCCATCCGGTATTACCTTTACGGCGCCGCGGAAGACAAAGGGCTTCAACTCAGGGATATGGACCCCGCTCAGATCAACCCGGACAAGAATGAGGTGTATGTCCTGGCAACCCCTCCATTCAACGGCCAGACACTGCAGCCCGAAAACTACCTGGCGCTGAACGCCTGGCTGGGCAAAGCTTCCAAACCCTTTCTCGCACGGGGCCTGGCCGTCTTCTTCACCGGGGCCTGGCACCAAAAAGGCTACACTTACTGGGCCGGTCGGCTGAATGAGTCCGGCAATCTTCCGGCGCTTCGGGAACTGCTGGATGATGAAGCCTTCAGCAGGGAATCCGGGTTGGTGATGGATTGTTCCGCAGCTTCATTCTGCGCCTACCTCCTGGATGCCTGGGGAAAGGAAAAATTCCTGGAGAAATACCGGGATTGGTCTCCGCCGGACCAGGCCGAAACGGATCGGCTTGAATCGGGCTGGAAAACCTGGCTGACCCGCTACGGGGCCGGGGATCAACCCGTTTTCAAAATGAAACTGACCGCCCTCAAAGGCTTCAATTTTGCCCATGAAGGGTACCAGGTCTTCAACGGCTACGGATCCCGGATGGCGGAAGCCTCCCTGACCAAACTCAGCAGGTTGGGCGCCAATACGGTCGCATTGGTGCCATACGGGTTTATGCGCGATGCCGACCGGCCCGGATTCATCGGTGTTGATCACGGCGCCGGCGGCGAGAATGACGAATCCGTGATACAGTCTGCCTGGTTTGCGCACCGCAACGGATTGACTACCCTGCTAAAACCCCAGATCTGGGTTTCGAGAGGTTGGCCCGGGGATGTACAGATGACCTCCGAGAAGGACTGGAAGCAATTCTTTGATTTCTACTACCGCTGGATCCGGCATTATGCCCTGATGGCGGAAATGGAACATATGGACGCCCTGTGCATCGGGGTCGAATTTGCCAAGGCCACAGTCGGACATCCGGAAGCGTGGAAACAGATCATCCGGAAGATCCGGGGCATTTATTCCGGCCCGGTCACCTACGCCGCCAATTGGGGCGAGGAGTTTGAGAACCTGACTTTCTGGGATGAACTGGACTACATCGGACTGGATTGTTATTATCCGCTCAGCGACAAACAATCGCCGGAAAAGAGCGAGCTGCAGGCGGCTTTCGCGAAAGTGTTGGACAAAGTGGAACGGATCAGCCGGCAATACCACAAGCCGGTCATCTTTACGGAGATCGGATTCCGGAGCGTCGCCACGCCCTGGCGCAATCCGCACGCCGAAAGGGGCGACCGTCCGGTTGACCAGAAAGCCCAGGACCTCTGCTACGAAGTGGTCTTCGAAGGCCTGAGGGCCAAGCCTTGGGTTGCAGGCGTTCTGTGGTGGAAATGGCCCAGTTATCTGGATTATGACGGAGACGGCGGCGGCTGTTTTTCACCCAACAACAAGCTGGCGGAGGCAACCTTGAAAAAATGGTTCGGCAACCCCGAATGAAGCATTTTACCCGCCCAATGATTTCCGGTTCTTGAAAATAATGGACAGGTCATTTAACGGGGTATAATTCCTGGCATATAACCGGTCCAGCTGACGGGCATTAACCGCTGAAATACCCGTTTCCTCCCAATAGGTGGACGGCGAAATGACCCCGGGTTTGAGCTCAGGGAGCTGTCCTTTTTCTGGTGAAGCGTGATATCCCACCCAGGTTTTTCTGCCCCGCAGCACTTCCCATCCGTGTTTGATCAATCCGGACCTTTTGCGCACCCAGATCCATTGCAGCGGAAAGGTCAACAGGACCAACAGCGCAGTCAATACATCCACTACCCGCTTGTTGCGCCGGTTTTCCGGGAAGGCGATGGCAAAGGGCGTTTCCAGGGTGTACAATTGCCCCGCGGCATTTTTGGAACTGCTGCCGACCACGGTTTGGCTGCCTTCGGCGATCATCCGGTACTTGATCCCGGGCCCCAGCCGGCTCATCCATTCGATGACCCGGCCATGACCGGTATCCTGCATGCAAAAGATCAGTTCCCGGATCCGGAATAGGGCTGTCACCCGTTCCAGGTTATCGAAATGCCCGATCACCTTATCCCCATCAAGGCCGGCTTCAGGGGCGATCCTGCCGGTGTACCGCCGTTTCAATCCGGTATCCTGCAATAATTTCAAGACCCTGGCCGCCTCGGCTTCCGACCCGGCAACGGCCATGCTGGAGGCGGCAGCACGGTCGGGGTAGAAGCTGCCGTAAGCGGTAAAATGCAATAGAGACCGGATGGCCGTCATGCTGACCAAAGCCCAACCTGCACCCAGGATCAGCAAGGCCCTCGACGGGCGGTAGGCCAAACCAAGAAAACCATACACCGCTGCCGACAACACGGTGCCCAGGAAAATACCCCGCACCACACGGCGAATATTGGTTTCACGGTCGTATCCGCCGCTGAAGAAGACGCTCAGGATCCAGATGGCGGTGTATAGCGGAAAATTGAAATAAGTGACCAGATCGTCGTAATAATCCGGATCGTGGAAATGGTAATTGGCCCAGAACTGTTTCAGGGTTACCAGGCCGGCAAAGATCAGCAGGGCGTCCAGAATGGGCAACCGGGCGCGGTGGAAGAAATTGCCGATCACCGTGATGACCGCCCTGAGGTATACCGCGGTTTGCAGCATGAACACGAACAACCGGGCTCTTTCTCCCCTGAAGTGTTTTTGTGCGAAAATGATCATGGCCTGGTAAAAGATCCGGACATAATTCAGGGTGCCTTTTTTGGTGCTCTCGCCCTTGAAATGGATGATTTTGACATCGGGAAGGAAATAGTTCTGATAGCCGGCCTGGATCAATCGGTAGGAAAGGTCGATGTCTTCGCCGTACATGAAGAAAGATTCATCCAGTAAACCCGACTTCGCCAGCGCTTCGCTCCGCATCAGCATGAAGGCCCCCGAAAGGATATCGGCTTCATGCGGCTCATCCATCGGCAAATAGCCCAGGTAATAGGTGTTGAACCACTTCGATCGGGGAAACAGACGGGAAAGGCCCGCAGTTTTGCAAAAGGCGACCCATGGGGTAGGGAAGCCCCTTCTCGATTCCGGCAGGAATTGACCGGATCCGTCAAGCATATGCACTCCCAGACCGCCCGCTTCCGGATGCCGGTCCATAAAGGACAAACATTTGGAAAAAGTATTTTCTGCAACAATGGTATCGGGGTTGAGGAGCAGGATAAATTCGCCGGAGGCCTGCCGGATGGCCTGGTTGTTGGCCCTGGCAAAGCCCGGATTGTCATCGTTGGCGATAAGCCTGACCCAGGGAAATTTCTCGCGGACCAGGTTCGCGGATCCGTCTGCCGAGTTGTTGTCAACCACCCAGGTCTCAACCGCCAATCCTTCCGAAGCCTTGCGGACGGAATTCAGCGCCTGTTCGAGGAAGTATTTGACATTATAGCTGACGATGACAACGGAGAGCTTCATCCGGCCGGGAAAAGTTAATCAAGCAAAAATGGGCATTCTCCCTCCGAACTTCTTCTCGCAAGGGATTGGCAAAGTTAGGTAAAACCGTCAATTTTTGCATTTTATCACAATGAGCCCCGGGTTTTGCTCGATCACCCGTTGAATGATGCGGTTCGTTTCCGGATTCCCCTTCCGGTACCGGACCGCATCCCTGAGGTTTTCCTGGGTAAAAGGGTCAGCAGCGGATATGTACCCGTAGCCGCAGTAATTCCCGTTCTCAACCAGAACGACGGCCTTTTCACCGGGATCCCTTCCCTGGTCAATGAGGAAAAAGTCCTCTTCGAATACGGTCCGCAGCGATACCATTGCGGCATGCGCCCGCTCATTGTAGGCATCTGCGGATTCCGCCTCAACGCACGCGCCGCCGCATTGGTGGAGATGATAATGAAAACAGGCCCCTTTCCCGGATTCCAGCCCGCAGTATTTGGAACAGAGCTCAAACTGCTTCAATACGGATTCCAGGCGCCCTTTGGCACGGGTCAGGGTAGGGTATTCGGACACCAGGTTCAGCTTTTTCCGTTCTCTGGCGCTGGTCCTTCCGAATCCGAAACACAGGTAGCCGGCAGTATTGACGTAGTGGTGGATGACAAACGGGAATTGTTTTTGCCGCTGCGCCCGGTTGACTTCCGGGTGAAGGGTCTTGATTTCATGCGATTCGAGGAGCAGAGCCACCATTTCACTGCCGGTCACTTCGCAGGAGATATGGTGGACCGCGGCGTGGAGTTTCAGGGCTTTATCCGTCTGGTCGGTGAAATGTTCGGCGATCCGCTTCCGGATATTGATGCTTTTGCCGACATAGATTACGGTGCCCGTTTGATCATGGAGATAATAGACCCCGCAGGTGTCGGGCAGGGCGTGGATGTCCTCCAGGTTGAGGTGATTGGGAAATTTGGATTCCCTGATGCCCAGGTTGACCAGCGTGCTGATCTCCGATTCTGCCCGTTCTTTGGTCAGGATCCGCTCGAACAGGTCGGTGGTGGCCAGCGCGTCGGCCATGGCCCGGTGGCGGTCGTCCACCCGGATGTTGAAATGCCGGATCAGGTTGCCCAGGCTGTAAGAACCCAGGCCCGGAAAGACCTTGCGGCTCAGCCGGACGGTGCACAACTGCTTGCGGGTGAAAGCGTACCCCAGGCGGGCGAACTCTTCCTTGAGAAAGCCATAGTCGAACCGGACATTGTGCGCCACAAAAATGGCCCCTTCCGTCATCTCCACCACTTTTTTGGCCACTTCAAAAAAACGCGGCGCACCGGCTACCATTTCCTGGGTGATGCCGGTGAGCTGAGTGATGCCGTACGGGATATAACATTCGGGGTTGATGAGCGTTTCAAACTTGTCCACTATTTTTTCACCGTCGTGAAGGACTATGGCAATTTCCGTAATTTTATCGCGGGAGGCCCGCCCTCCGGTGGTTTCCAGGTCGATTATGGCATAGAATTTCTCTTTCATAAAAAGATAATGATGGCAAAAGTACATCTTTTTGTTTTAATAGCAATTTTATTCCAATGGAATTGTGGAAATCAGGCGGTTAAAGCGAATGACCGGCCGTTGGAAACCCAACCGTCGGTCGGCGGGAGCCTTCTGACCGGCGCCGAACGGATGGAGGAATACCTGCCCCTGCTCGAAGGGAAGAAGGTCAGCCTGGTGGTCAATCAGACTTCCATGGTCGGCAATACGCACCTGGTGGATACCTTGCTGGCATTGGGCATCCGGATCAATGCCGTTTTCTCGCCCGAACACGGATTCAGGGGTGAAGCCGATGCCGGTCAGCAAATTGCCGATTCAAGGGACCCCGGAACGGGCATTCAGCTGGTCTCGCTGTACGGCGCCAAACACAAACCCGCCCCCGAAGACCTGAAAGGAACGGATCTGCTGATCTTTGACATCCAGGATGTCGGCGTCCGATTTTATACCTATATCTCCACCTTGCATTTTGTGATGGAGGCCGGAGCGGAAAATCACATTCCGGTGATGGTACTGGACCGGCCCAACCCGAACGGCCATTATGTGGACGGGCCGATGCTGGATACCGCTTATCGATCGTTTGTAGCCATGGACCCCGTGCCGGTCGTTTACGGACTGACCATCGGGGAATACGCCCACATGGTCAACGGCGAAAGCTGGTTGGCCGGCGGCGAAAAATGCGACCTGACCGTTATTCCCTGCCTGAATTATACCCATCAGACGGCTTATGAGCTGCCGGTGAAACCGTCGCCGAACCTGCCGAACATGCGATCGGTCTACCTGTACCCGTCAACCTGTTTTTTTGAAGGCACCACCGTCAGCGAAGGCCGCGGCACCAGCCAGCAATTCCAGGTTTACGGACATCCCGATTTCAAGGGCGGCAACCACATCTTCCTGCCGCAGTCTAAACCCGGCGCCATGAACCCCAAACACAAAGGTCAACTCTGCTACGGTTATGACCTGACCAGGCTCGATCCGGATTCCATCCGGGCGGAAAAAAAGATCAACCTGCACTACCTGGTTGATTATTACCGGGAATTTCCCGACAAGGATAAATTCTTCCTGCCTTCCAATTATATCGATAAACTCGCCGGCGGCACGGCCCTCCGCGAGCAGATCCTTGCCGGGAGATCGGCCGATGAGATCAGGGCCTCCTGGCAAAAGGACCTGGAAGCCTACAAGGCGGTCCGGAAAAAATATCTGTTATACCCTGAAAACTAAAAGAACAACCGAAGGGCTACGATGAAGGTCATCCCGATCATAAAATACCGGAATTCCCTCTCCGGCAGCAGCCTGACGATCCGCATCCCGGCCCAGGCGCCGATCAAAATGGCCGGAAATGTGACCAGGTCGATCGGCAGGGATGACCAGGTAATGGTTTTCCATACAAAAATATGCAACGGGACCTTGAATAGGTTGATGAGCAGAAAAAACCAGGCGCCTGTACCCAGAAACTGATTTTTCGGCAGTGCAATGGCCAGCAGATAAACGGTCATAACAGGCCCCGCAGCATTGCCGATCATCGTGCTGAAGCCGCCCAGCAGGCCAAAAACCGACCCGAATACCCACCCGCCGGTCAGCGCGGCGGATAACGGCCTTCTTTCCTGAATGATCATGAGCGCCAGGCTGGCAATGATCACCATGCCCATCATGCGTTTGAACAGCTCGTCGTTGATGTAAATGCCCACCACCATCGCCAGCAGGATCCCTGCGGCGGCAGCCGGGATAAGGCGCCAGATGAATCGCCAGTTGGCGTCCCGGTTGTAGAATTTCACCGCCATGATGTCCGCCATGACCAGCATCGGCAGGACGATCCCGGTGGATGCCTTGCCGCCGAATATGCCCGCCATGAGCGGAACCGCCAGCATGCCGGCCCCCTTAACCCCCCCTTTGGCCATGCCGATCAGGGCCGCGCTTAAAAAAATCAGGAACCATTGGGAACCCGTGACGGATGAAAGCGATTGAATGATCATAGGGCGCAAAATACGAACATTGGGACAGTAAGTGCTTTCTGTCACTTGTTCATTTTGCCAAACCCTGTATCTTTGCCGCCTAAAATTAGCCGCGATGTCGCTTTCCACACGATACAACCCGCAGGATACCGAAAGTAAATGGTACCGGTACTGGATGGAGAAAAATTATTTCCATTCCGTTCCGGATGACAGAGAGCCTTTTTCCATCGTTATCCCGCCGCCCAACGTTACCGGTGTGCTGCATATGGGCCATATGCTCAACAACACCATCCAGGATATCCTGATCCGGAAAGCCCGGCTGGACGGCAAGAACGCCTGCTGGGTACCGGGTACCGATCATGCTTCCATCGCTACTGAAGCAAAGGTGGTGGGCATGCTGCGCGAACGCGGCATCAAAAAATCGGACCTTTCCCGCGACGAATTCTTCAAATACGCCTGGGAATGGAAAGAAAAATACGGCGGCATTATCCTGGAACAACTCAAAAAACTCGGCGCTTCCTGCGACTGGGAACGGACCCGCTTTACCATGGAGCCGTCCTTGTCAAAGGCCGTCATCCATGTGTTCAACGACCTGTACCGCAAAGGAAAGATCTACCGCGGACTGCGGATGACCAACTGGGACCCGGCCGCGAAAACGGTATTGTCCAACGAAGAGGTCATTTATCAGGATGAGAACGCCAGGCTTTTCTACGTCAGTTACCGGATCGAAGGCTCGGATGATTCGGTGGTCATTGCTACCCAGCGCCCCGAAACCATCATGGCCGATACGGGCCTTGCCGTCAACCCGGATGACCCGAGGTACAAACACCTGCACGGCAAGCGGGTGATCGTCCCGCTGGTCGACCGGCCGGTACCGGTCATTGCGGATGCCTATGTCGATATCGAATTCGGAACGGGCGCCCTGAAGGTTACGCCGGCCCACGATCAGAACGACTACGACCTCGGGCAGAAATACCAGCTGGAGGTGATCGATATCCTTAACGAAGACGGTACCCTCAACGAATCCGCGCAGTTTTGCGTGGGTATGGACCGTTTTGAGGCCAGAAAGAGCATTGTCAAAGAACTGGAAGCCCGCGGCCACCTCGTCAAGGTGGAGGATTATCGCACCCGCCTGGGCCGTTCCGAGCGCACCAATTCCGTGGTAGAGCCGCGCCTGACTCTGCAGTGGTTCCTGGATATGAAGGATTTCGCCAAAACGGCCCTGGAAGCGGTCAGCAGCGGAGAGGTTCGGTTCTTTCCGGAGTCGCTCTGGAACATGTACCACAATTGGCTCAACGAGGACAATATCCGCGACTGGTGCATCTCCAGGCAGTTGTGGTGGGGGCAGCGGATCCCGGCCTGGTATTGTGAAGATCAGATCTTCGTTGCCGAATCGGAATCGGAAGCCCTGGAAGCCGCCAGAAAGGCCACCGGCCGCCCTGAACTGACCCTGCAGGATCTGAAGCAGGATGAGGATGTGGTGGATACCTGGTTCTCTTCCTGGCTGTGGCCGATCTCCGTATTTGACGGTTTTGAAACCACGGAAGAACTCAAATATTACTACCCGACCAATGTCCTGGTGACGGGTTGGGACATCATGTTCTTTTGGGTTGCCCGCATGATCATGTCCGGTTACGAATGGTCGGAGGAATTGCTGGGCAGCGAGCACGTTGCCGCAAGAGGCCGTCAACCCTTCAGCGATGTTTATTTCACCGGCATGGTTCGGGACAACAAGCGCCGGAAGATGAGCAAATCGCTCGGCAATTCCCCGGATGCCTTGAAGCTGATCGAGAATTACGGCGCCGACGGGGTCAGGTTCGGCATGATGGCCAGTTCGGCCGCCGGCAATGATATCCTGTTCGATGCACCCTTTGACCAGGCTACCGGCGAGATCCTGAACGAGAGCAAACTTTGCGAGCAAGGCCGCAATTTTTGCAACAAGATGTGGAATGCACTCCGCCTGATCAAAGGATGGGAGGTGGTTGAAGCGCCCGTGAACGATGAAACGGCCCGGATCAACCGCCTGGCTGCCGAATGGCTGGACAATAAGCTGACGGAACTGATCGGCCGGATGGACAAGATGTTCGAATCCTATCGGTTGTCGGAAGCCATCATGGAACTGTATAAGTTCACCTGGGATGATTTCTGCTCCTGGTACCTGGAGATGATCAAACCTGAATACGGCGATCCCATCGATGCAGGCTCCCTGGAAACAACGCTTGGGCTGTTCGAAAAGCAGCTCACCTTGCTGCATCCTTTCATGCCGTTTGTCACCGAGGAATTGTGGCACCAGCTCTATGCGCGCGAAGCTGGGGACGACTGTATCGTCAGCTCCTGGCCGGCAGCCGGCGCGTTCGATGAAAAACTGATCCAGGCGGTAGAATCGGCCAAGACCATCGTAACCGGCATCCGCGAAATCCGGAACGACAAAGGCATCAAGAACAAGGACGCCGTAAAGGTTGTCGCTCAACCCGGCTCAGGCATCAGCAGCCTCCTCGGCCGCAACGGCCTGAAGGAAATGATCTCCAAAATGGCCAACCTGGAATCGCTGGAATTATCGGATGAAGAACCCGCAAATGCCGTCTCCTTCCTGGCAGGTACCGATAAATTCTACGTGGTGCTGGAACAGGAAATCGACACGGAGGAGGAATGCCAGCGCCTTCAGAAAGAACAGGAATACCTGGAGGGATTTGTCCGCTCAGTAGAAAAGAAATTATCCAATGAAGGCTTCGTGGGCAAGGCTCCGGCCGCCGTTGTAGAAGCTGAACGCAAAAAACTTGCGGACGGGCAGACCAAACTGAATAATATATTGGATACCCGCCGCGAATTGGGCTGCTTGTAACCATGGGGGCGAAACCCGGTAACTTCGACCCCCGGTAACTGAGCGGAGTCGAAGTTAGCGGAGTCGAAGTTAAAACCAGCCGGCGCCCAGATTCCGGAACGGCCAGGGAATGCCCGCCAGGAGCAATACGAGCCCGGCCAGGTAGAAAAGCGCCAGGATTTTGAAGCCTTTGGCATCCGGCGCTGAGCGCTTGGACCGGCTGTAGCCCATGGTGATCAAGGCCACGGCCAGCGCCATCAGGGTCACGTGTTCCACAGAGAAAAAGCGGGTAACGGGATCCTTCATCATATTGGCCCCGAAGGCCACTTTAGGACTCACAAAATAGAGGATGACACCCAGCAGCAACTGCAAATGGGTGACGATGAGCGCGAAAAGCGCCAGCCGCTGCTTTTTGGGCTCAAACGGCGATTTTTTCTGCCATTTGTTCCAGGCTTGGACGATGGCAGCAACGATCAGCAGTAAAATGACCCATCGTAATCCCGAATGGGCCTGGCGAAGAATAACGTACATGCGTTTTTTGCGGGCTAAGATAGTATTTATTCCCGCAGAAATTCAAACTCATCCTTCCTCGTAAGGCGGACCATGACAGAAGGCTCACCGTGGGCTTTTTCACCCTGCCTGAATTTGGTCACATAATCCACCGCTTCGATCACATCCGAGCTGACAGCGCCGAAATGCGACGGCAGCGTACTGCCTTCCCTCCAGGCGTAAATTGAGGCGATCGGCCTGCCCAGGGCGCCGATCAGGTCCCGGCAATATTCGTCCTGAACGACGCGGAAAGCTGCCGAACGGCCGTTCACCAATACGTCAACCGGAAGCTGCCTGACCTTGTCGAAAAGAATGGTCAACGGCCTGACATGGTAAACCAGCAAGGTCTCGATCCGGGGGTGAACATGGGCTACATACTCCTTGAGCATGTCCACGGAATTGACCAGGATTTCAAGGGAGGCAGATGGCCGGAAACGGAGCAGCCGCTTCAGGGCCACAGGGTCAGATACATCGCAGCCGATACTCCATAGGGTGTCGGTAGGGAACAGGATAACGCCGCTGTTTTCGAGTGTGGCGACGGCGCCTGCGAGATCGTAGTGTTGAACCATAGAGGTTTCATTTGTAAACATTGTCCACATAGCATGCTTGTTTGAATAAGGGCGTTTTCCTGGAATCATGGGATATCCCGGCCGGGGTAACCATCGCCCCGGCGGGTATTAAAGATTGTTCACCGGGGCTGTAGGTTGTACAGCCTCAGGCTTCCTTCCATCCATCAACATGAAGAGTTCGGCTATTCAGGATCGGCGGGGATCCGTTATGCCGTCATAGGGAGTGAACCTTGCTGCTGCCGGTCGAAATCGAGGGGGATGACTTAATGTCGGTCAATATACCATTTCTGGAAATAATATTCGCCGGCAGCCGATTCTTTAAAACTTTCGTTATATTGTGTGTTAGTCCTTATGTCAAAATTCTCATTATAAACTCTTTTTTTTGCGTAGTATTGTTCTGGATTGCAATTTTCATACTTTCACATGAGAAAACGTAAAATCTTGAGCTCTGAAAACGCGTTCACTGAATACCTGTGTTGCAACAAACATCCGGCTATGAACTGGAAGAACATCCGAAATCAAAATCCCTGGAATACCGGTTTTTTGCGCCTGTTTTTCCTGGCTTTAATCCTCCCTGCCGTTGTCCCGCTCTGGGGCAGGCATATCATCGGGGGAAATATCACTTATGAATGCCTGGGCAATAATACCTACCGGTTTGTATTGACCATGTACCGCGACTGCTTTTGCACGGATTGCGCTGATTTTGACCCCATCGCTCACATCGGCGTTTATCGTTGCGGCGGTTCCATCAATTGCAATAACCTGGGGCAGAACAGCACCTTCCGCACCGTTGACGTACCCTTGTCCGGTACGCCCCGTAACGTGGAACGACCGGATTATCCCTGCCTGATCCCGCCGGATGTCTGCGTGGAAGAAGCGTCTTATATCTGGCAAATGGTGCTGCCGCAATCCGCTGAAAGTTACCATATCTCCTATCAGCGCTGCTGCCGGAACATTACCATCAGCAACATTATAGCTCCGCAAAACGCGGGCGCTACCTATACCATCGAAATAACGCCGACAGCCCAGCAGGTCTGCAATAACAGCCCGGTATTCAACAGTTTCCCGCCGACCGTTATCTGCGCCAACCAACCATTTACCTACGACCACTCGGCTACCGATCCCGACGGGGATTTGCTGGTTTACGAATTCTGCAGCCCGCTGCTCGGCGGCGGCCCTATCCTGGACGGCCTTTCCTTTTCTTCCTGCGACGGCGCCGCGCCCGACCCCGCCTGCCCGCCTCCATACGACAACGTCAGCTTCAAGGCGCCGGCCTATACCCCCGCATTCCCCATGGGCGGCGACCCACCGGTCACCATCAACCCGTTCACCGGCATCATATCCGGTACGCCCACCACGCTGGGCCAGTTCGTGGTAGGGGTCTGCGTGTCGGAGTACCGCAACGGTGAACTGCTCAGCCGGGTTTTTCGCGACTTCCAGTTCAATGTGGCCAATTGCGATCCAACGGTGGTTGCGGACATCAAAGAGGACAAGATCATTGACGACCAGGAATTCCTGATCCAGTCCTGCGGGGAATACACCATCAACTTTGTCAACCAGAGCTACCAGCAGAACTTCATCAAGAGCCACCGCTGGGAGTTCAATATCAATAACTCCATCCAGACCTTCACCGACTGGAGCCCGACGGTCACCTTCCCCGGTGTCGGTAATTATACGGGCCGCCTGATGGTCAACCCCGGTCAGGATTGCGGTGATACGGCTTTTATCTTCGTCAATATTTTCCCGGAAATAGACGCGGATTTCAAGTTCGAATACGATACCTGCCGCGCCGGCCCGGTGAAATTTACCGACTTGTCCACAACCGGCTCGTGCTGCCTGACCCATTGGGGGTGGGACTTCGGGGACAATACCGCCTCGACCGAGAAAAACCCGTCGCACCTGTACCGTCAGCCCGGCAATATCCCGGTTACCTTGTCGGTGCGGGATACCAATAAATGCGTCGATGAGATTACCAAGGTGATCCCTTATTTCCCGGTACCCTCGCTCATCATCATATCGCCGAACACCTATAACGGCTGCGCGCCGGCGGATATCTTCTTCGACAACCTTTCGTTCCCGATCGATGAGACCTATTCCATCCTGTGGGACTTCGGCGACGGCGGCACGGGTACGGACATCAGCCCGTCCTATACCTATATGGACCCCGGCACCTATTCGGTCGGGGTGGAGATCACCTCGCCGATCGGCTGCATGACCGATACCTTTTTCAAAGACCTGATCACCATTCTGCCTGCGCCCGAGGCCGGGTTTTCCTACACGCCGGAGGATCCGAGCAACCTCGATCCGAAGGTGTTTTTCAAGGATGAATCAACAGGCGCCAACGGCTGGATCTGGGATTTCGGCACAGGGGTGCGCAGTTCGGTGCCCAATCCGATGTACACCTTCCCGGATACAGGGATGTTCGAAGTCCAGCAAATCGTGGTTCATCCCAGCGGCTGCCGCGATACCCTGAGCAGGATTATCGATATCAGACCCGAAGTGCGGTATCATTTGCCAAACGCCTTTACGCCGAATAACGACGGCACCAACGACGTATACAAAGGCGTCGGCATATTGCCCGGCCTGCGCAGTTTCAACATGACCATCTGGAACCGCTGGGGTGAAATGATCTTCGAAACCGACGACCCCGACGAGGGCTGGAACGGCCTCAAAAACAACTCGGGCAAGGAGGCCCCCAACGGCATCTACCTGGTCATGGTGAGTTATACCGCGCCCAGGGGGGAAACCTATTACCTGAAAGCCTACGCCACCCTCATCCGCTGACGGCGCCAAACGCACAGAGCCGTGATAGAAAAAAAGGAACAAAAGGTTTGGTCAAATAAAAAATAGCTTTACCTTTGCACCGCTTTAAAAAGGACCTAAATATTCAAGGACAATGGACGCAATTAAATTTGTTCACGAACAACTGACCGCCGAGCGGAAGTTTCCGGCTTTCCGCCCCGGTGATAACGTCACCGTGAACTATAAGATCATAGAAGGCGACAAAGAGCGCGTACAGGCTTTCCGCGGTGATGTCATCCAAATCAAAGGTCAGGGTGCAACCAAGACTTTTACGGTTCGCAAAATTTCCAACGGTGTAGGCGTTGAACGTATTTTTCCGTTCAGCTCCCCGAATATCGTAGGCATTGAAGTGACCAAGCGCGGTAAAGTTCGCCGTTCCAAACTGTTCTATCTGCGCGGTCTGGTCGGTAAAAAAGCCCGTATCAAAGAACGCAAATTGATCAAGGATAACTGATTTATCCGATAAATCATACAGTGAAACCGGGCCGTCGCATTGTGCAGCGGCCCGGTTTTGTTTTTGCGCAGTTTACCCTTCCGCCCTCAATTCGTAACACCGGCCTTCTCCTGCTTTCAGCGGAGGAATAAACCAATGGTATTCGTTTTGGACAACCGGCGCTGCGTCGTCGCCCTTCTGGTGAGTGGAAAACCGGAAACCAGCGATCCTACCGGGCGCCGACCGCGGTACCAATACCTGTTCCGAACGTTTTGCCCCGTCCAGATTGACAACAAACAAGTACCTCGGGTGCTTCTGCTGGGTCCAGGCGATCACCTTGCAGCCTGCCAGCGGATCGGGTTTGATCAACCACCTCGTCCCTTCTTCCCGGATTTCGGCAAAGATCGCCTCCGCCAGTTGCCGGATTCGGTTTAGCCGGTTGAAAAGCCGCTTATTCCCGCCCCAACGGTAAGGCCCTGCTGTGGATTTCGGTCCCTCGCTGATCTGGAAAACGTACAATTTTGTATAGTATTCATTGGGTGCCGGCTTGCGGTGGATATCCCGCATCTCAAAACCCAGGCCCATATAGGACGGCCAGTCGGTGAGGAACAACCCGGTGAAAAAACGGGCTTCGTTGCCGTTGAGGTAAAATCTGTCGAACCGGGGATCGTCCTTATCCGCCGTCATCAGGGTGAAGTTGGGCGCAAACCGCCGGGTTTCCGACAAATCCAGGTACTGGCTGAAGGCCGCCATAAAGCGGGCGCTTCCGACTGCCATGCTTTGCAGATCGCCCAGGGTCGAATCGGCATCGGATGCTTCCAGATGGTCGTACTCGTTCCCGTAGGCCATTACACCCGGACCGGCCAGGAAGGTTTCCGCAAAATACCCGAAGTAGGGCGCCTTTTTGCGGATGTGATTGCGGACAGCCCTATGCGGGTCGTAGAAATCATCGACCCCGGCAGGCACACCCTCCGGACGCATTTGTACATGCGACATGTCCCCGCGCATGAAGTCAAAGCCGTATTCAGCCTGGATAGCGGCATATTTTGCGCAGAAATAGTCCCAGACCTCCCGGTTCGGACGGCTGAAATCCAGTTGCCAGTCGCGGTTATCGTTCAAGGGTTCGTAAAACCGGTACCGGGTAAGCGGCCCGAATACGCGGGACATGAACTCCGGCCGGATTATGCGGTAATCCCGCCAGACCCGGCCTTCGCTGTCCGTTACGCTGGCCTCGGGGCGCGGATCGACCTCCAACCCCCTGTACGGCGGCCCCATGGTGGCCGGGACCGGTTCAAAGCCTTGTCTGAACAGTTCATCCAGAACCTGGGTCCTGCGATGATTGCGGCCTTCAAAATCCTCGTGGCGGCCGAACAGGATCAGGTTGCGGCGTTCTTCCCCGAAAGCGGGGGCAAAAAACATTTCCGGGTCTTCCGGAAAATCCATGGCGGGAACGGCCGGCCCTTTTCGGATCAGCCAGTTCAGAATGGTCGTTTCAACTTTTTCATGCAAGGTCGCGCTATGATCCGCAATACGGGTGCCCTTCCGTTGGAGCCATTCAAAAAAACGCGGATTGGCCAGCACGATCTCCGAATAACGGTCCGTGTGCGGGATCACGTCCATGCCGACCGTTTTACCCAGGGCATGCAGCAGGTTGACTGCGACCTTGAGCTGCTTTTCTACCGAGTGGAGGGCCGGGACCAGCGCGGCCAGTTCCGGACTGAAAAATTCCCGGTTGATGCGCCAGCTGGTCATGCCGTACAGGCTGCCCACTACGCCGGGTTCCCAGATCGGGAGCAAATGGATGGCCGACTGGCTCTGGGGCAAGGTCAGAGCGTATTTGACGACATTCCAGAAGGATTGGATCGTCCGGACATTGACGCCTGCCATGTTCACGCTCTTCAACCAGGCAGGCGTCCCGGAATTCCGAACCGGGCCCGGGAATGAATTCCCCGGATCAAGCGCGGATTGCAGGGCTTTGGCGCCGATCCTTTTGTTCAGAATGGTAAGAACGTCCGAACCAGGCAGCATTAACGCCGCTTGAGGTGTCAGGTTCCGGATAAAAGATTGTTTCCTTGAAATAAAAGCATGTACATCCGGATCCACTAAAAGGGGAGGTCCGCTTTTAAGTTTCATATGACTTCGAGCTACTTGACAAACCGGTGCCCGATGAAAGGGATCTCCCGGCGGTGGATCCAGGCTACCATGCAGCTGCCGATGAAGGCCGCCACGGCCAATGCAAACAGTTTGCCACCGTCGCCGTTGACATTGATGCCCAGTATGGCGAGGTGGAAAAAGATCGCGCCTGCAAGCACACCGGCCGCCAGAACGGCCCCTAACGCCCGGCTTGTCGGCCTCAGAATGGCGAGACTGGCCAGCAATTCCATAACGCCTACCATTATCCTTCCGGTCGGCTCCATGTGGAGTTTGGTGAAAATGAACACACTGTCCGGATGCGCCGTAAATTTAAAATAAAGGGTCTGCAACAGAATTACAGCAACTATCGCAGCGGCAATATGTGAAATCCATCTCCGAGCCATATTTTTTCATTTTCAAATTTCAGAAACAATCAACCAAACATTGGATCAATTAGGTCGATTAAGCCGAATTTTTCGATTAAACTGACCAACCGACGGACGTTTCAATCGAATCAATCGAATCAATCGAATCAATCGAATCAATCGAATCAACTATCCATTCGCTTTCTTGTGGTCTTCCAGAAACTTGGCCAGACCGATATCCGTCAGCGGGTGGTTGAGCATGCCCAGGATGGCGGACAGCGGGCAGGTGACCACATCGGCGCCGGCAAGCGCTGCGTCGACAATATGTTTGGAGCCCCGGATGGAGGCGGCCAGGATCTGGGTGTCGAATCCCTGCATGGCGTAGATCTCGGCGATCTGGCGGATCAGGTCCATGCCGTCCCAGTTGATGTCGTCGATCCGGCCGATGAACGGAGACATGTATGTTGCGCCGGCCTTGGCTGCGAGAATGGCCTGCGCCCCTGAAAAGACGAGGGTGCAGTTGGTGCGGATACCCAGTTCCGTGAAATGGGAAAGGGCTTTTACGCCTTCCCTGATCATGGGAACCTTGACCACGATATTCGGCGCCAGGTCGGCCAGGCGTTTGCCTTCTTCGACAATCCCGTTAAAATCGGTGGCGATCACTTCTGCGCTGACGTCCCCGTCAACGATATCGCAGATGTTCTGGTAGTGGCGGCGGATATTTTCCTCACCGGTGATCCCTTCTTTGGCCATCAGGGAGGGGTTGGTGGTGACGCCGTCCAGGATGCCCAGATCACGCGCTTCTTCAATTTGCTTGAGACTAGCCGTATCAATAAAAAATTTCATGAAAATGCATTTTGGTTTCGCGCAAAGGTACGCAACTTTTGCGGCGAATGGTGAACTGAAGCCGCCGGCCTTACATTAAAAAAATGACAATAAAACGAATTTCAGGTGTTGGCTGCTCGCCGGTATGGGGTTAATTTTGCAGATATGAAAATGCAGAACGATCTTTTACTGAAAGTTGCAAAGGGCGAACCAGTCAGCCGGCCGCCGGTTTGGCTCATGCGGCAGGCGGGCAGGGTGCTGCCCCAATACCGCGCTTTGCGGGAAAAACTCAGCGGGTTCAAGGAACTGGTGGAAACGCCGGACCTGGCCGCCGAAGTGACCATTCAACCCGTTGATGAATGGGGGGTGGACGCGGCGATCATCTTCAGCGATATCCTGGTCATTCCCGAGGCTATGGGGCTTCCTTATGAAATGGCAGAAGCCAAGGGCCCCTATTTCCCGGCTACCATCCGGTCGGAGGCTGATATTGAACGCCTTATTTCCGGTGAGGAGGCTGCCGGGCGCCTGGGTTATGTTTACGATGCCCTTCAGGTCACTTCCCGGCGACTGGACGGCCGGGTCCCGCTGATCGGATTTGCCGGGGCGCCCTGGACGATCCTGGCCTATATGGTGGAAGGAAAGGGGAGCAAAACCTTCGGGATCGCCAAGAAAATGCTGTATGCCGAACCCGCATTGGCGCACCGGCTCTTGGAACGGATTACGGAAACGACCGTTGCTTACCTGAAAAATCAGATCCGAAGCGGCGCACAGATTGTGCAGCTTTTTGACTCCTGGGCTGGCTTGCTGAGCCCGGCGCAATATTCCGCGTTCAGCATGCCGTACCTCGAAAGGATCTGCAGGGAGATTTCCGGTGATGCACCTGTGATCATCTTCGCAAAAGGCGCATGGTTCGCTTTACGGGAGCTGGCGGATGCCAATCCTGCCGTGATCGGACTGGACTGGAATACGGACCCTGAAACGGCCCGGACAGAAACCGGCGGGCGTATTGCGCTGCAAGGGAATCTCGACCCGTGCGCACTGTACGCGGATCCGGATGAGATCAGAAAACTGACCGGGGAAATGCTGGCCAGGTTCGGTTCCCGGCACATTGTCAACCTGGGACACGGGCTTTACCCCGATATCTCCAGGGAAAATGTACGGGTTTTTGTAGAAACCGTAAAAGCCTTTGAATACCAACCTGTTTGATATTGGACCGGGAAATTGTTTTACCGGAAATAGGGAATAATATCCAAGGTATCCGTATTTTTGGCCCGGTTCCCTATTGGAACGGAGTGAACAAACCAGCTAAATAAAGGACTGTTATGGGGTGGTTCAAACGCTTGAAGGACGGCATTCAAACGGCAACCAGAAACAAGAAAGAAGCACCTGAAGGGCTTTGGTATAAATGCAAGGAGTGTAAGGAAACCTCCACGATGAAGGAGCTGAAGGAAAATTTTTACAAATGCCCTTTCTGCAACCACCACGTCCGCATCGGCTCCCAGGATTATTTCGGCCTTTTATTTGACGGGAATTTCGAAGAACTGTTCGGGGACCTGGTCTCCACGGATGCGCTCGAATTCGTTGACCTTAAGCCGTACCCGCAGCGCCTGGAAGAAGCTTACCGCAAGACCGGCCTGAAGGATGCCATCTCCGTTGCCAAAGGAAAAGTGAATAAACGGCCGCTTGTTGTGGCAGCCATGGATTTCAGCTTTATCGGCGGCTCAATGGGCTCCGTGGTCGGGGAAAAGATCAGCCTTTCGATCGACCATTGCGTGGAAGAGGGCATCCCGCTGCTGATCATCTCCAAATCGGGCGGCGCCCGCATGATGGAAGCGTCCTTCTCCCTCATGCAAATGGCGAAGACGGCCGCAAAACTGACCAGACTGGCAAGGGCCCGAATTCCCTATTTCTCCTTGCTCACCGATCCGACCACCGGCGGCGTGACCGCCTCTTACGCCATGCTCGGCGATATCAACTTCTCCGAACCCGGCGCTCTCATCGGCTTTGCAGGCCCGCGCGTGATCAAGGAAACCATCAAAAAAGATCTGCCGGAAGGCTTCCAGACCGCCGAATTCCTCCTCGAACACGGCTTCCTGGATTTCATTGTCGACCGCAAAGACCTCAAAGATCGTATGTCCGACCTGCTGGCCATCTTCGACTCCAAATCGGCAGCTGCAAGCGCAGGCTCTTAATGGTCTACGGGTCCTCAGTAGTCCATAAAAACCAAAACGCAACCCCCGAAAAGCCATTGCCCCAGGAAGTTGCGTTCCGTTATTATATCCGTTTCACGCCAACCTCAATCCTCCACCAGTTCCGCCTGATGTTCGGCGATCAGCTGTTTCTGGATCTCGTGCGGTACAGCGCTGTATTCTGAAAATCTGCGGGTAAACTTGGCCCTGCCTTGGGTCAGCGACCGCAAAGTGGAAGAATATTGGTACATCTCAGCCTGCGGCACTTTGGCGATGATCTTCTGGTAATGGCCTTCCGCTCCCATCCCCTGGATGATGGCCCGCCGGGTTTGCAGATCGCCCATGACCTCGCCCATAACATCGTCGGCACAAAGCACCTCAAGGTCGTAGATCGGTTCCAGCAATTGCGGCGCAGCTTCGTTGAATGCCTCCTTGAAGGCGTGTGTGGAAGCGAGCATGAACGCCATATCGTTGGAGTCCACAGGGTGCATCTTGCCGTCATAGATGCAGACCCGGATATCCTGACAACGACTGCCGGTGAGCGGACCTTCTTCCATTTTCGACATGATCCCTTTCTTGATGGCATTGGAATACTTGGCATCGATCGAACCGCCGACAATACACCAGAAGAAGGCGAGTTTGCCGCCCCAGGGCAAATCCTCGATATCTGTGTTTTTAACGGTCAATTCAGCAGGCGCCGGCATGCCCTCATAATAAGGTTCGATCCGCATATGGACTTCAGCGAATTGCCCGGCGCCGCCGGACTGCTTCTTGTGGCGGTACTGGTTGTTGGCCATACGCGTGATGGTCTCCCGGTAGGCGATCCGCGGACGGATGAAGTCCATGGAAATCCCCTGGACCTTTTCGATCCGGTACTTGATCAGGTCGAGGTGAAGCTGACCCTGCCCGTGGATGAGGGTTTGCTTCAGGACGGCTGATTGCTCAACGATCAGCGTCGGATCCTCTTCTTCGATCTGGTGCAGGGCTTTCATCAGCTTTTCCATATCCGACTTGCTGGGCGGGGAAACCGCCGTGCGGATCCTGGGCTCGGGGAAGTGCATGGGCTCGATCCGGCGGTCGTCGCCTTTGGAGTTGAGCGTATTGTTGGTATGGGAATTTTTAAGCTTGACGGTGACGCCGATATCGCCGGCGCGGAGTTCCTCCACCTGTTTGCGGTCCTTGCCGTTGGCAATGAACAACTGGCTGAAGCGCTCGGAGCCGCGGTTGTTGGCGTTGTACAGGTCCTCACTGGGATGGAGGACGCCGGAATAGACTTTGAAATAGGAAACCATTCCGACCTTGGGTTCGGATATGGTTTTGAAAATGAAGACGGAGCAGGTGCCGTCCTTGCTGTTGCAGGCCAGTTCGCCGCCGCCTTCCAGCGGTGCGGCCGGTCGGTCAGCCGGGCTAGGGCAAATGTCGTTGACAAAACCCATGATGCGGCCGCTGCCCATGTTCCGGGTTGAGGAACAGACCATGACCGGAAAGATCTGCTGGTGAGCGATGGCGGTGCGCAGGCCTTCCGCCAGTTCTTCTTCCGAAAGGGTGCCCTGATCAAAGTATTTTTCCATCAGGGTTTCGTCATTCTCGGCGGCAGCCTCGACGAGCGCGTTGTGCATTTCTTTGGCCCGGTCCATTTCGGCGGCGGGAATATCTTTCTTTTCCGGTTTGCCGCCGTCGGCCGGGAATTCGTACATCACCATCCGCAGCGCGTCGATGATGGCATTGAAGCCGAGCCCCTGGTTGAGCGGATACTGCACCGGGATGACCTTGGGGCCGAAGCGCGCCTGCATTTGTTCCAGCGCCTGATCGTAATCGGATTTGTCATGATCCACCTGGTTGATGACAAACATGGCGGGGGTTTCGAATTTTTCGACATATTCCCAGATCAGCTCTGTACCTACCTCAACGCCGTGGGCGGAGTTGATGAGCACGATGGCGGTGTCGGCAACTTTCAGGGAGGAAATGACTTCACCTACAAAGTCGTCAAAGCCCGGAGTGTCGAGAATGTTGATCTTCGAATCCTTCCAGTTGGCGTGCATCAGGGTGCTGAAAATAGAGTTTCCGCGCTCCTTTTCGATATTGGTGTAATCGGAAACCGTATTCCCGTCCTGAACCGAACCTCTCCGGTCGATTTCATTGGATTCGAACAACATGGTTTCAGCAAAGGTGGTTTTTCCTGATCCGGAATGCCCCAACAAGGTGACATTCCGAACATTTTTTGTTTCGAAGGCCATAATTCTAAGGTTTTACTTGAAGCAATCCTGCAGTAAAGAAATCGCAGTCGGGAAGGAAAAAGCGGGATAACAGCAGCCTTTTTCACTTCCCAATGAAATTAGGTTCTGCGCTGTAATATCCAAAATTAACGGCTATTCCGAAAGTTTTAAGCGAATTTTTTCCGGATTATTGCAAAGGGATTTTTGTCACTTTCCATATGCCGTTCCGGTGATTTTTTTCATCCGGCAGGCGGGAATTCAGTGCAGCCTACTTATCTTTGACTGCATGATTCAGTACCATTCCATTAACGGGCAGCTGGTCCCGGCCGCTTCTGCTGCGCTTCAAGTGAACGATCTGTCAATCCTGCGGGGATACGGCATTTTCGATTTTTTCGGGGTATTGTCAGGAGTGCCGTTGTTCTTTGATGACTACCTGGATCGCTTCTTCCGTTCTGCCGGCATCCTGGGTTTGAAACTTCCTTTTGACCGGCCGCAAGTGATCGGCGCCGTCCATGATGTTATCCGGGCCAACGACATGTCTGACGGGTATATCCGGCTGGAAGTCACCGGCGGCTATTCGCCCGACGGCTACAAACCCGGCACGGCAAACTGGATGGTCCTGGGCGCGCATCCCCCCAAACCTTCCGATAAACAATACGTTGACGGCATCCACCTGATGTTGTACCCGCACCAGCGGGAGTTGCCGGAAGCGAAATCCATCAATTACCTGACCGGTATCTTCCTCCTGCCCATGCTGGCGCAAAAAGGCGCCGATGCAGTGCTGTATCAGGACAACGGATGGGTAAGGGAATCGGACCGGTCCAACTTTTTTATGGTAACCCGGGCAGGCGTTCTCGTGACCCCGCGCAAAAAAATACTGGCGGGCATCACCCGCAAAAAGGTGCTGGACCTGGCCGGGCCTTTGATGGCGACTGAAATAAGGGAGATTGCCGCAGAAGAATTGAAAGAAGCCCGGGAGGCTTTTATTACCAGTACGATAAAGGGTGTACTTCCGGTAAGCAGGATCGACAACCGCCCGGTCGGGGACGGCAGGCCGGGGCCAGTCAGCCGGGACCTGGGCCTCCGGTTCTCCGAACTGACCAGAAATTATATCCTACAAACGACGCAAGTATGAGCTTGACCCTGGAAGCAGCGCAATTTGTTGAACAACGGTTGACCAGCCGGTTGACCGAGGACCACAGATACCATAACTGGCCCCATACTATGGCTGTGCGGGAAGCCTGTGAGTTTCTCGGAGTGCAAACCGGGCTTTCACCGGATGACCTGGAAGTGCTGGACCTGGCAGCCTTATTCCATGATATCGGGTTTATTGAAACCTACAGAGGGCACGAAGCCGTCAGCCGGGAAATAGCGGGCGATTTCCTGACCTCCAGGGACTATCCCGCCGACAAACTCCAAAAGGTGCTGGCCTGCATCGATTCCACCCAACCCAGCGCCAACCCGTCGAATCAGCTGGAAGCGATCATCAAGGATGCCGACCTCAGCAATCTGGCCCGTACGGACTATCTGTCGTCGTTGAACAACCTCCGCATGGAGTGGGAACTGCTCTGCAATGAGTTTTATTCGGATCGGGAATGGTTCAAGCTGAATTACAAATTCCTCAAAGCCCACCAGTATTATACCGATGCCGCTAGATCAAGCTATGACGAACAACTCAAAATGAACCAAAAGGTCTTAAAGAAAATGTCGAAAGGCGAGCAACAAAAAGAGTCGGGGGATGTCAGCCGCCTGGCCTCCAGCAAAAGTGCGCAGATGATGTTTAAGACATCCCTTCGCAACCACCTTGATCTGAGCAATCTGGCAGATAACAAGGCCAATATCATGCTGAGCATCAATGCCCTGATCATCACCATCGCCATGCCGCTGGCCGTGTCTTATATCAAGGCCCAGCCTTATCTGCTTTATCCGGCTGTCTGCCTGCTGGCTACCTGCCTTTGTTCCATGATATTCGCAACGCTGGCTACGCGGCCCATCCGCATGTCCGGTTATACCGAACTGGAGAACATCAAGGCCGGCCGGTCCAACCTCTTCTTTTTCGGCAATTTCTACAAAATGAGCTACAACGAATACCAGACCGGCATGCAACACGTGCTGGAACAGGAGGAGAGGCTGGAGGATTCCGTCATGCGCGACCTTTACTTCCTGGGCAGGTCCCTGGGGATGAAGTACAGCCAGTTGCGGATCTGCTATAATGTTTTCATGTCCGGCGTGATCCTTTCTGTCCTTGTTTTCGGAATTGCTTATCTGCTGTATGATTAATTTAAGGTCAGGGTAAAAAAATAATGGAAAAAGGAGTTTTATCAAAAGAAATAATTACCTTTGCGACCGTTTTTTTCAAAACCTATATGTCTGATTTATGAGCAATTACGAAATTACGTTCATCGTCGATCCAGTGCTGTCGGGCGATGAAATCAAAGGGACAGCTCAGACGTATGTCGATCTCCTTCAGAACGAAGGGTGTGTGATCGTTCATGTGGATGAGATGGGCTTGCGCCAATTGGCGTACCCTATCAACAAGCGCAGTTCGGGAATTTATTATTGTGTCGAGTTCCAAAGTGAAACAGGCGGCGTCATCGACCAGATGGAGCTGGCCTTCCGCCGCGACGAGCGGATCATGCGTTATCTGACGCTTAAGCTGGACAAGTACGGCGTCAAGTATAACGATGACAAGCGGAAAGGTTTGATCGGCAAGAAGAAAAAGCAGGCCCAGCCGGCCTCTGTAACGCCGCGGACGGAAAAACCGAAGCCCGCACCCGTTGAAAGCGCTCCTCCTGTTCAGAAAGCCGCTCCGGTCGCAGCAGCCGCTCCGGTTGCAGCCGCCGCTCCGGTCGCTCCGGTTGTCGCCAAGGAGGAAGAAGAATAAGTTTTATTACACAAAAAGCAATTCACCATGGCTACGTCCAGAGATGATATTAAATTCCTAAGCAATCCCAAAATCGGTCAGAAGCGCAAAAAATACTGCCGCTTCCGCAAGTTCGGTATCAAATATATCGACTACAAGGATGCCGATTTCCTCACGCAGTTTTTGAATGAACAAGGCAAAATTCTCCCCCGCAGGATCACGGGCAACTCCCTGAAGTACCAGCGCAAGGTCTCTACGGCCATCAAGCGGGCCCGCCACCTGGCTATTTTGCCTTATGTAACGGACCAGCTGAAGTAAGCGGTTCCCAATTTTTAATTGCGTTAAATTGAATTGACATGGAAATTATTCTTTTGGAAGATATCGAAAAAGTCGGGGAAAAGCATTCCATCGTTAAAGTTCGCGATGGCTACGGCCGCAATTATTTGATCCCCAAAGGCATGGCAATTGTTGCCAACAAAAGCAACCGCAATCAACTCGACAGCATGAAGCGCCGGGAAGCTGCGGTTGAAGCCAAGTTCATCGCCGAATACCAGGCTATTGCCGATCTGTTGAAAGGCAAAATGCTCAAAGTGGGCGCCAAAGCCGGCACCAGCGGCAAAATCTTCGGCAGCGTTACCAATGTACAGATTGCCAACGCCCTGAAAGAACAATTCAGCGTTGAAATTGACCGCCGGAAAATTATTATGGATGACGATATCAAGGAACTCGGCAACTACAAAGTGGTCCTTGATCTCCACAAATCCCTCAAACCGGAAGTGGATATCGAAGTGTTCGCCGAGTAATCCGCGAATATAAACCGACCTTCTGCAGATCTCGCATCGTGTACGGAAATGCCTGTTTCCTTGACCGGCGAGATTTGCAGAAATCCCAAGTCCTGCCCGCTGATCGGAATATTTTACCTCATCGCCCGATCTTTCTGACTCAATCCTTCCATTCCAGTTTGATCCTGAGCAAAACGCCGTCCTTTTCCCAGGTCAACGTATTTTGACCGGCGTCGATGGCTGGGGACAAAACAATGCTTCCGATCAGATCGTTTTCTGTTATGCTGTCGTAATCATACAGGCAGATGGCGTAGGTCTGCGTCAGGTCATTGATTACAAAGCCCGGGGAAAACTCCGCCGTTCCATGTAATTTCAGGTTCTCGATCCTTCTGGAAGGATTGCTGTACATGATTTTTTTGGCGGTCACATTTTTAATAACCAAGTAGACGTCCGGGAGATAACCTCCCCAGTAGTTGTCCCACCGTCGCCCATCGGTTTTGAGCTCGGGAAATTTGAGAAGCTGGATATTGCTGATAATCACTCTTTTGTTGCCCGATTCCGTGCTTTGTCCCGCAGTGGAGAACGAAAGCAAAATACAGGCTGTTGCGGCGAAGATCAACGGACCAAGGGTGTTAGCAAGTCGCATAAGTATGATAGTTAGTGATAAAGGTCCTGCGATAGAATAAAATGAAATCCCGCGTGAAAAAATTGCGCAGCGTCTTTGAAATTCGCTGCACTTGAGCGCCAGACGCCTGAAACACAACATTTTTACATCCAAAATAATTTCCATGATCACCAGAATTGGCCTTTTATTCCTGCTGGCCGGAGTCGCCATGTCGTGCGCCGTAAGACCCAAAGACGATTACAGAAGCCAAAACCAACCCGAAGCGCCGGATTACAGCAGCCTTGCCGCATGGGCTTCCCATCCGGACCTTGATGATCCTGCCGACCGGATCCCGGACCCCGAATTGCCCGACCGGCAAATGACCTCCGGGGTGGATGTCTTTTTTATCCATCCGACAACCTATACCGGCGATCGCGGTCAAAACCTTTGGAATGCCCCCGTTGACGATGAAAAACTGAACCGGAAAACGGATAAATCGACCATCCTCTATCAGGCCAGCCTGTTCAACGGCGCCGGCAGGATATTCGCCCCCAGGTACCGCCAGGCCCACCTCAATGCCTATTTCACCCAGGATAGGCAATCCGCACACAACGCTTTCGATCTGGCTTATTCCGATGTGAAATCCGCTTTTGAATTCTACCTGGCGCACTTCAACAACGGCAGGCCGTTTATCATCGCATCCCACAGCCAGGGCACAACCCACGGCATCCGCCTGGTCAGGGAACTGATCGACGGAAAGCCGCTGCAGCAACAGCTGGTCGCCGCGTATCTGGTCGGTATGCCGGTTGAAAAAAATGCGTTCGAACAAATCCCGCCTTGCGGGAAGCCCGACCAGACCGGGTGTTTTGTGAGCTGGCGGACCTATAAAAAGGGGTATACCCCGCCCGAATACATACCGATGGACGACCAATTGGCGGTTGTCAACCCATTGACATGGGATACTACCGCCGTCGAAGCGCCCAAGGCATTGAACCGAGGCGCAGTGGTCGGGAAGTTCTCCAGGGTCATCCCGGAGGTGACCGACGCACAAATCCACGAGGGAATCCTCTGGGCTTCAAAACCGAAGTTTCCGGGGAGCTTCCTGATTACCAGAAAAAACTACCATATCGGCGATTACAACCTCTATTACCTGAATGTAAGGGAAAACGCTGCGGAAAGGGTAGCGGCCTTTATGAAGAACAAGGCAACGGCCGGCGGGAAATAAAAAGGCGGCGATAAATCGCCGCCTGCACTTTAAGTTTCATACACTGTTAAATCCAGCCTATAAGTTAGAAACGACTTGAAAGGTAAAATCAACAAACAGCAAAAAGGTTTATTGATCTTCAAACAAGGAAAAATATTTTGATTTTTTGAAATTTTATTTGTTAAAGATAAGCCGAATACTTGTTGCACACAAGTATATTTTGTTTTCGTGGGGAATAAGAATTCCCGCAAACGGATGCGCAAACGGTTGCGGTGGAAAAAAAGTTGTACATTGGGCCCAGGAATGCAGGAAAGATGAAAAAAATAACGATCAAGGATCTGGCTAAGTTGCTGGCGGTCAATCCGTCTACCGTTTCCAGGGCGCTGAAGGATCATCCTGATATCAGCCTCGAGATGCGGGCAAGGGTAAAGGAGGTCGCCGCTGAATTGGGCTATTCCCCCAACTGGCAGGCCATTTCTTTCCGCAAGCGGCGCAGCAGGCTCATCGGTCTGATCATTCCGGACATGAACATGTACTTTTTCCCGCCGGTGATCAAGGCCATCGAGCGGCGGGTTCGACAGGAAGGCTACAACCTGATCGTGCTCCATTCCAATAACCAGTTGCAGGGCGAAAAGGATAATGTCGACATATGCCGGCACCTTGGGGTGGAAGGTCTCCTGGTTTCCCTCTCTACGGAATCGGAAAACCTGGACCACCTGCGGCGGTTCCGCGACCAGGAAGAGGCGCCCGTTGTCCTGTTTGACCGGGTCAAGGGAAATGCCGGCTTCCCAACGGTTGTCATCCAGGATGAAATTGCAACGCGATCGGCGATCAAACACCTCGCCGAACGCGGAAGGAAGTCGATCCTCGGCCTGTTCGGCGACCCGCACCTCTCCATCTCCAAGGCCAGGTTGGCCGGATACCGTCAGGCGTTGGCCGAGTTCGGCATACCTGCCCGGGAAGACCTGATCTGCCACGCATACAGCGAACTGGAGGCCCAGGCCGCCGTCCGGAAGTCCTTGCTGATCACCCCACGTCCGGATGCTATTTTTGCCATGAGCGACGAGCTGCTGGTCGGGGTGATGCAGGGCCTTTCCGAAAGCCGGATCAATATCCCGGATGAAATCGCCGTAATTGCCATCAGCGACGGTATGGCGCCCACCTTCTGGAACCCTTCCATCTCCTTTGTAGAACATTCCGGGACTGCGGTCGGCGCCACGTCAGCCTCATTCTTGTTTGATCTTATCGAAGGCAGGACTGCTGAACAATCGAGAATCGTACCGACCTACCTGATGGCCAAGGCCTCTACCTGATGGCATCTCTGATCAGAAACGGTATTTCACCTGGGCGCTGTATTGGGTTCTGGACGGACCGCTGATCTCCTCCAGCCCGCTGCCGAAGGTGCTTTGGTTGGTATAGTAGGTCTGCGCGATCCGGCCTTCAACCGTCATGTTCCGGATGCCTTTGAAGCGGACGTTGAGGTAATACCGCACGCCTTCGTTGTAATAAGCCGGTATGGAAAACTGATACAGCAGATTGTTCTCGAAAGAATAGAAGCGGGCCTGGTAGCCGTCGGTATCCATCAGCGCGAAACGGGCCGTGAAGGAAACCGGGAATTGTATGGGGTGGAACAGGATATCCTGATAAATGACAAATCCGGACTGGCGATTATTGATTTCGTTATCCGAAAAGCCGAAATCCGCCCTGCTGCGCAGCTCCAGCGCCTTGCTCAGTTGGTAGCCGAAGTGAAACCGGGTCTGGAAAACCCGCGAAGGCACGGGCCAATTCGTTTTTGTTTCGAAAAGAGGGACGTTTTTTTCCTTGGTTTCATCCCGGAATTCGACATAGGCCTCGTATTTCCGTTTTTTGAAGTGGGTCACCCTGAGGCGGTATTCATGCCCCCGGCTGGGCGCATCGGCGTCGAACCGGAGCCAGGGATGCTGCCAGACATCGTAATAACCGCTCAGGATCCAGTTTCGCACGGGCCGCAACACCAGCCCAAGGTAGAGGCCTTCTTCATTCCTCGCACCGCTGGTCTCGCCGAACGGGTCGCCGTTGAGGGCAATAAAATTCCGCGGATAATTCCGGTAAACCACCGCTACATCGATATCGCGGTGCAGGCCGGCCAATAATCCGTTGACCGTGGCCAGGGCCCCGTTTTCAGACCAGGCGGTTTCGCCGAAAAAATTGAAATTCCGGTACAGCCAGCTGTAATCCGCACTCAGGTTGATGGATTGATCCCCCGAGAAATAATAGTAGTTGTAGGGTTCGAGCCTGCGGTTCAATGATTTGTCCAGCTTGTGGTAAACGCCGTTCAATCCGACATTCCATCTGGGCGTTATGTACTTCAGGCTGCCGCCGGTTGAGAGTTGCATGGTGGCGTTGCGGTCGGCTATTTCTGAGGGTGTCCGGTGGTACCCGTCAATATCAAGGGAGGAAATGCTCAGGATTTCGCGGTCCAGGTCGGAGGTGTCTGACAGCAGGTTGCCGTCGCGACCCCGGTACGAACCGAAAGCGGTGAGTTCCAGGTTAGGGGTCAGGGCAATGGTAGCTGCTGCCCCGCGCATGAAATTGACCTCGTTGACGGAGGTATAAGCCCGCACATTGCGGCCGCCCCGCTTGACGGTGGTGGCCAGTACGCTTTTGCCCGCATTGAACCCCGAGGCCATGATCAGCCCTTGCCCGAAGTTGACGGTATAATCACCCAGCGCTACCGCCTTGACGGTCCGGTTATAGTCGCGCAGGTAAAAATGGGCGGAGTAGAAATCGAACCCGTTCGGGTTTGAACCGGTGAAAAACTCCTCGCCGCGGTCTTTCTCGGCCGTGAACCCGTAGGAAAGCCGGTTGCTGTTGCTGTGTTTGAACCGGAGATACAACTGGTTGGGGTCGCCCAGGTAGCGGCTTGCGGTTGAGCCGGAGGAAGGGGGCTCGAAGCCCTTCTGGGATTCCCGTACCCTCGACCATCGCATATATAGTTCGTTGCTGCCCTGGGTGAGCATGTCTTTCAAATTGATCTGGTAATCGTCCGTGCCGCCCTTGACCGTGACAAACGGCAGGATGGCCTGGATGGTGGCCGGATCAAAACCCGGAATGGCCTGCAATTCATAAATGGAGATCAACTCGCCGGTTGTCAGCCGGTAACGCAGCAGATTGAGGATCTGAATATCGGAGAGCAAGCGGAGATCGCGCAGTGATTTTTCGTCCGCTCCGTTGAGGTTTAAAGGATTTTTCTTATATTGGTCCAATTCTTCCAAGATCGTGTTGAAATCAAAATCTCCTTCACTCTCCGAATTCTGAAGGAAATCTTCCGCTAATTGTACCGGGCCTATGGGTGAAGGGTCCGTCAAGGTATCGGATTGGCCGGGCAGGCAATTCAACAACGACAACTGCAAAAGGAAGAAGAAGTATATGGTTCTCATACAGCCCGGTTTTGAGTGGGAGTCGTGAAGGTAAAATATTTTCCGCCTTCGTGCAAAGACCGTTTTTGAAAAATCATTCTGCAACAATAATGCTAAAAACATGAGTATTTCCAGATTCAACGCCATTGAAACCGTTTTGAACCGTACGGATAACGGGGTCAGCATTGAAGCGCCCGACAAAAGAATCTCGTCCTTCTACGGCAGCCACGTTTTCAACGAACAGAAAATGAAGGCTTTTCTCCCGGAACGGGTTTTCAACAGTGTGAAATCGGCTATCCAATCCGGTAAAAAACTGGGCCGCGAAGAGGCCGATGTGATCGCCGAAGCCATGAAAAAATGGGCCATTGAACACGGCGCCACCCATTATTCTCACTGGTTCCAGCCCCTGACCGGCAGGACGGCCGAAAAACACGATTCCTTCTTTACGCTTCGTCCCGACGGCAGCATTGTCGAAGAATTCAACGGCGATACCCTGGTCCAACAGGAACCCGACGGTTCAAGTTTTCCGGGCGGCGGCCTCCGTTCCACGTTTGAGGCCCGGGGATATACAGCCTGGGACCCTTCGTCGCCGGCCTTCATCCTGGAAACGGCCGCCGGCAAAACCCTTTGCATTCCAACCATCTTTGTGACTTATTCCGGCCAATCGCTGGACTATAAGCTGCCGTTGCTCAAGTCGCAGGCCTACCTGGAATCCTCCGCCGTTGAGGTTTGTCATTATTTCGACAAGGCGGTCAAAAGGGTTATGACCACGCTTGGGTGGGAACAGGAATACTTTCTGGTGGATGAGGCCCTCTTCAACGCCCGACCTGACCTGATGCTGACCGGCCGCACCCTGATGGGTAAACATTCGCCGAAAGGCCAGCAACTGGACGACCACTATTTCGGCTCGATCCCGGAACGCGTATACGCCTTTATGCGCGACCTTGAGATCGAATGCCACAAACTGGGAATCCCCGTCAGGACCCGCCACAATGAAGTCGGCCCCGGGCAGTACGAACTGGCGCCGATGTACGAGGAGGTCAACGTTGCGGTCGATCATAACCAACTGCTGATGGACCTGATGGACCGGGTCGCAAGCCGCCACTCCCTGCGGGTCTTGCTCCATGAAAAGCCCTTTTCCGGGGTCAACGGTTCGGGTAAACACAACAACTGGTCCATGGGAACCGATACGGGCAAAAACCTGCTTTCTCCGGGTAAAACACCGGGAAAGAACCTGCAATTCCTGGCCTTCTTTACCGCCACGATCCGCGCGGTGTATGAATATGCCGACCTGTTGCGGGCAAGTGTGGCTTCCGCCGCCAACGACCACCGCCTCGGCGCCAATGAAGCGCCGCCGGCCATCGTATCGGTATTCGTCGGGGAAACCCTCTCAAAGGTCATGGGGGATATTGCCGATGGCGTGCATTCCGATAAGGAAGGCGTGAAAGAGGTCCTGGATCTGTTGAGCAAAATCCCGGACCTGGAAAAAGACAATACGGACCGGAACAGGACCTCCCCGTTTGCGTTCACCGGCAATAAGTTCGAGATCCGGATGGTCGGTTCCTCCATGAATTGCGCCGGCCCGATGACGGTCATGAACACCATTGTGGGCCGACAATTAAGGGATTTTAAAAAAGAAGTGGACGGATTGGCCCAAAAGGGCAAGGACCAGAATGCGGCCATCCTGGAGGTCATCAAGCGGTACATCATCGAATCCAGGCCCATCCTCTTCGAGGGCGACGGATACAGCGATTCCTGGAAGGAGGAAGCCGCCGGACGCGGGCTCAGCAATACGCCGAATACGCCTGAGGCACTAGAAGCCCTGCTGGATAAAAAGTCGGTTGAATTGTATACCGGGGCAGGGGTGTTTACCTCGCAGGAATTGCACGCCCATTTCGATGTGATGTGCGAAAATTATGTCCTGAAATTGCAGATCGAATCCAGGACGCTGGGGGAGATGGTAATCAACCACGTGTTGCCGGCGGCATTCAATTATCAGACCATGCTGGCGGATAATGTGACCGCCCTCCACCAACTGGACCTGCCCAAAGGCGCCTACGGTCCGCAACTGGATATCATCGCCCGCATTTCCGAAAACACGGGCAGGATCAAGGAATTAGTCGATAAGATGTCGGAAGCCAGAAAAGCCGCCAACCAGCAGGAGGAAGTCATAGACCGGGCAAAAGCCTACTGTCAGGACGTGAAGCCTTTGATGGAATCCATCCGGCTGCATGCCGACCGGCTGGAGTACCTGATCGATGACCGGGAATGGCCGTTGGTGAAATACCGGGAACTGTTGTTTGTCCGCTAACAAGGGAGATTCCCTCGGATCATAGTGAAATGTGCAGGTAAAACAGCTCTTCTTTGCTTGATCCGAGGGTGCTCTCCGGTTTTCAACTCCCTTGCGGGATTATTTTTTGATCAGCGCCGAAACAGCGTCCGCGGGCTGAATGAGCTTGCCGGTCAGTTGGTTCTGATGGGTCTTTTTCCCTGATTTGGACAGAATGGCGTAGGCCGTTTCCGTATCCAGGTTGGGCCGTATGCTTTTCATCAGGCCCACCAGGCCCGCCACGTAAGGCGTCGCCATGGAAGTCCCGCTGTAAGCGCCGTAGCGGTTGTTGGGGATGGTGGAATAAATGTCGACGCCGGGTGCGGCAATGCCCATTGGAATATCCTGTACGGTATTGGAGAAAACAGCCTTGTTGAGGTTGGGGTCGATTGCGCTGACGCCGATGACGCCTTTAGCGCCGACGGGCGCGAATTCTTTGGCGTTCCGGCTGTTGTTGCCGGCTGCGGCCACAACGATGGCGCCTGCTTTATTGGCGTATTTCACGGCTTTTTCGTAAGCGCGCTGCTTGGTCTGGTTGGAATACCCGCCCAGGGACATGGAGATCACATCCGCGCCGCTGTCGGCGGCTTCGATTATGCCTTTGATGATCGATTGCTGGGTCCCCATTCCGCTGGCATTCAGTACTTTGATGCTGGTGATCTGGACAAATTCATTGTTCCTGGAATAGGAGGCAACACCCACTCCGTTGTTGGATACGGCGCCGGCAATGCCCGCGCAGTGGGAGCCGTGGCCTTTGGGGTCGTCGTCGTATTGGGTTTTGATGGACTTGTAATTTCCGGCCAGGTCCTCGTGTTTTGAATCGACGCCGGTGTCGAGGATCGCGACCAGGGCCTTTTTCTGCGGCTGAATGTTTTTGTCTTCCAGCAGGGTGTAGAGTTTATCCATACCCATCGCTTCGAAACTCCACAACTGCCCCAGGCCGGGGTCATTGATGCCGTATTTTTTATTGATTTCGGGGACCTTCCTGCCGGGTTCCGGCGCCACGGTGACCATTTCATTGGGTTCGGCCCATTCCACGCCTTTCACCCGCTCCAGGGATCGTTCTATTGTTTGCCAGTCAGCTGATTTTTCGTCGGGGATATTAACGACATAGTAGGCATCCAGTTCGGTCCATTCCGGATGCCCGGGCTGGAAGGCCGGTGAAATTTCCAATCCGTTTTTATCGGCAAAGGCCTGCAATGCGTCGAAGCCGGCCTGGTTTTCGGTGATCTCGACCAGCAGTTCGCCGTCCGCGCTGAGCTCGATCCCGGATAGGGCAGGGGAGGAGAAGGAGGCGGACAGGAACCGGTTGTTGTACCAAAGGCTTACGCCCAGGACTGCGACGAGCGCCACCCATTTGCCGTATGATTTATGTGTCAGGGCGGAGATGATAATGCCGAAAATGCTCAAGGCAAGGAGGTCGCGGCAGGCGACAGCCATTTTAACGCCCCAGGTTGCATGGCTGAACGCGACGCCGGCAGCATAGGCTGCCAGGCCGCCGATCAGGAGATACCGGAAGATCCGGGCATCCTGTTTATCCTTTCTGAAAAACCACAAGGTGAGCGCGGCAAGGCTGACAATAAAGCTCAATGCATACATAGGGCTGCAATTTTCAGGGAAAATAAGGAATTTTTGCCAAAAAGGCAAATATTTCCGATGGGCGGACGCGTTCGGTGGGTCAACCGGGCCAAAGGGCCGATTACCGTAAAATCAGGACAGGATTTAAAAAGCGTTTAATCCCGGAGTATTTCCCGGGAAATGACCAGTTTCTGGATCTCGGAAGTCCCCTCGCCGATGGTACAGAGTTTGGCGTCCCGGTAGAATTTCTCCACGGGAAATTCCTTGATATAACCATATCCGCCGTAGATCTGGACTGCTTCATTGGCGATGGAAACCGCGGCTTCTGAAGCGTAATACTTCGCCATGGCTGACAACTTGGTCGATTTTTCATCGTGATCCTTGAGCTCTCCGGCCTTGAAGGTCAGGAGTTCAGCCGCTTCGATCTGTGTGGCCATATCGGCCAGTTTGAAACCGATGGCCTGGAAGGAGGCGATGGGCTTGCCGAATTGTTCGCGTTCCTTGGCGTAGTTGCGGGCGGCTTCATAGGCGCCTTTGGCGATGCCGAGCGAGAGAGCGGCGATGGAGATTCGGCCGCCGTCGAGGACTTTCATGGCCTGGATGAACCCTTCGCCTTCTTCGCCGAGGATCTGGCTTTTGTGGATCCGGCAATTCTCGAAGATCATCTCGGCCGTTTCGGAGGCCCGCATGCCGAGTTTGTTCTCTTTCTTACCCGATTTGAAGCCGGAATGGCCGCGTTCGATCACAAAGGCCGTCATGCCGTGGCTGTCGAGCAGATCGCCGGTACGGGCGATGACGACTGCAATGCCGCCGGATTTGCCGTGCGTGATGAAATTCTTGGTGCCGTTGAGGACGTAATAATCACCGTCCTTGACGGCTGTGCATTGCATCCTCCCGGCATCGCTGCCGGTGTTGGGTTCGGTAAGGCCCCAGGCGCCGAGTTGTTGACCGGAGGCCAGTTTCGGCAGGTATTTCAACTTCTGCTCCTCGTTGGCGAAAAGCAGGATATGGTTGGTGCAAAGGGAGTTGTGGGCAGCAACCGACAGGCCGATACTGCCGCAAACCTTCGAAATTTCGGATATAATGGTGATATATGCCTGATAATTCAGGCCTGCGCCGCCGTAGATCTCCGGGACCAGAACCCCCAGAAAACCGTATTCTCCCATTTTGTGGAAGAGGTCGACCGGGAAATGTTGGCTTTCATCCCACTCCATAACGTGGGGCCGGATATAGGTTTCAGCAAAGTCGCGGGCGCTTTCCTGTATCAGTTGGAGATTTTCCTGGATTTCAACGTTCATAGGCGCGAAGATTGAAACAAAACGCTTCGTTTGTATTTGGTTTGGAATAATGGCGATTACAACTGGTGTTTGGTGTATAATTCCTGATACGCAAAAAAGTTTAATCCTTGCGTGTTTTTTTATTCCGGCAGCCGGCGCCCGGCTTCAGGGTTCCGGGGTCATTCACCCTTTATTGAGGTGGATTCCCGACCGGCCCCGAGGTTCAGGGCAGCTTTCATTTTGTGATAAATGGCCGTATTCTCGTAAATGCCCGAAAAGGATTCCGAGTCGGGGCCGTAAGCGTATACAGGTACCAGACTGGCCGTATGGCCGTTGGTGGTGAACTTCATGTCCAGCCGGTTGATCTTCGAACCGTCCACGATGGAAGCGCCGCCGGTCTCGTGGTCTGCTGTGACGATTACCAGGGTATCCCCGCGTTTTCGGGCAAAGTCCAGGATCATGCCGACCGCCCGGTCAAAATCCAGGGTTTCCTTGATCATGTCCCGTTCGTTGTTGGAGTGGGCGGCCCAATCGATCTGGGAGCCCTCGATCATGAGAAAAAAACCTTTATCTGACTTTTTGCTCAAAAACTCGGCGGCAAACAGGCTTGCATAGGGCAGGTAATCCCGCCCTTGATTGACATGGGGCGGCTGGTCCTCGGCAGTAAAGACGGCCAGTCGCCTGGAAGCGTCAATTTTAGATCTGGGGGACGGGACGTTATCCAGGATCAGGAAGCCTCTGTCCGACATTTCGGCCAGCAGGTTGCGCCTGTCCATTCTCCTGTTGTAGAAATAGGTTTTGCCGCCGCCGATGATCAGGTCGATATTTGATTCGGCGATGTCAACGGCTATATTTTCATACAGGATCCGCAGCGGTTGGTGGGCCACGAATGCGGCAGGCGTAGCGTGCGTAACGGTTGAGGTGACCACGATGCCGGTGGCCAGCCCTTGCAAAGACGCTTCTTCGAGGATGGTAACGCAAGGCAGGGTATCGGGGCCCAGGCCGATGGCATTGTTGTAGGTTTTTACACCGCAGGCAAACGCGGTCGCTCCGGCTGCTGAATCGGTGATCAAATCGGAACCTGAATAGGATTTATGAAAACCGACGACCGGAAACCGCTCCAGGTTCAACCGGTTGTTGTTGCTGTACAGCGCAGCGGAAACCTGCGCAAGCCCCATGCCGTCACCGATCATCAAAATAACGTTCCTCGGTGATGCTGCCTGCTTCGCCGGGGCTTCAATCTCCACCTCTTTCGCCGGTTGGCAAGCCGCCAGGAGCAAAATCATACTTAGTCCTGCAATGCGCTTCATTTCGGAATTTTTCCTTGATAGCAGAAAATTGTTGGTCTTCTCACTGCTGGGGAAAACAAAATTTCAACTTCCAGGAATTTGATCAATAATTCTATCAATTCTACTATTTCGGAATTTAATTTTGATCAAAAATAATAATTGGCCGTAAAATGGAATTATGTTTGGATTTCAATTATCTTTGCGGTACTAAAGCCCGGTGCCTGAAAGGTTAAAATATTCCGAACAGGCAACCCTTTTATTCCTGAACCGTCAATTAAAGTGGTAAAGCTACTAAAACCAATTGGCAATCCGGAATTCGGAATGCCCATTAAACCAAATTTTATGATCACCCGACTGTTAAAACCGTTCGCCTTATTGGCGTCCATGGCCTTGTTATGGCCCTCATCCAGCTTTTCCAGCACCCCTGCTGAAGCCTTTCCGCGCCAGCAAAGTTTCTTTGATTTTTTATCAGGTGTTCCCGTCAGGGAAATAACGATCGAAGCGGATTTCAGCCAGTTTCTGGAAAACAAGAATACCGACAATTATCAGCCGGCGGTCGTTACTTTTGACGACAACGGCGGGGCCGCGGTCACTTTTGATGCCAAAATCAGATCGCGGGGCAAGTACCGGCGCAGGGTCTGCGACTTGCCGCCCATCAAGCTGAATTTGCCGAAGGGCAGGCTCAAAGACCTGGGCTTGCGGGAGGATTTTGACAAATACAAGATCGTCACCCACTGCCTGGACGAAAGGGATCCCGGTCAGGACAATGTGGTCAAGGAGTTGATGGCCTATCAGTTGTACAACCAATTGACGCCTTACAGCTTCCGGACCCAGTTGCTGCGGGTGCAGTACGTCGATACCAGCGGGAAAATGGGGCGTTTCAAGCGGCTGGCCATCCTGATCGAGGACAATGACGAACTGGCCGACCGGATGAACCTGACCAAGTGCGAAGACTGCCTGAATCCGGATCCTCTGCGGGTAAATCCGCAACTGGAAATGACCCATGCCCTCTTCCAGTTTATGATCGGGAATGCGGACTTCAGCATGAAAATGGCCCGCAATATCGAGATGTTCCTCAATGAAAAAGGGGAGATCGTTCCCGTACCTTTCGACTTTGACTTTGCAGGCCTGGTCAATGCCGGGTATGCGATAGCCAACACGGACTACGGGCTGACCAGCGTGCGCGACCGGATCTACCTGGGTATCGACCGGCCCAATTCGGAATTGTTGCCGGTTATCCGGCAGTTTAAAGCCAAGGAACCGGAGTTCGTAGCCATTGTCATGCAGAATAAAAACCTGGACCGGGAGAGCCGTGTCGATGTGGCAGACTTCCTGGATACCTTCTACACGGAGCTTGACGGGCTGCTGAGCCGGCCGCAAGGCGATTGGGCGGCCATCCTTACCAGAAAGCAAATGCCGCAGGTAAGGGATTCCACGATCAATTCGGGCAAATAAACTTATTTGAGCAGTCCGGATGCTTTTAGGTCAGCGCGCAATTGGTCGGGGTCCCGGAAGCGGATCCCTTTCATGCCGAGCGTTTCGGCGGCGCGGACGTTGTCCGGATTGTCATCAATGAATAAAGCGGATCCGGCGGAGAGGTTGAATCGGGAGAAAAGCCGCTGATAGATCGCCGGGTCCGGTTTTTTCAACTTCTCTTCCCCGGACACCAGAATGCCTTCGAACCGGTTGAGAAAGGCGAACCGCTCTTCCGCAAAATGCCAGGTTTCGGCCGACCAATTGGTCAGGGCCAGCAATCTGTAATCGTAATTTTGCGCCAGTTCTTCCAGGATTTCCACCGTTCCGGCAATCGATCCGCCCAGCATCCTGGGCCATTCCTGCCAATAAGCCTCAATTTCCCGGCTGTAACCGGGGTATTTGCCGGTCAGTTCATCAACAGCTTCCGACCAGGGCCTCCCGGCATCCTGCTGGATATTCCATTCGTGGTTGCAAATTTCGGAGAGGAAATAAGCGCGTTCCCGGTCGTCGGGAATAAGGTCGCGGTACAGGTATTCCGGGCTCCAGTCGATGAGGACGGCGCCCAGGTCGAATACAATGGAATCGATCATTTTTTGCAATTATTTATCCATTCTGGCGTCATAGACCGACTGGTGCAATCGCTGGCGGATATCGTGCTGGTATAACCCCCTGCGATCGCGCGACGGATACACCCTGTTGGACAGGAATACGATCATAATCCCTGATTCGGGGTCGCCCCAGATATAGGTGCCCGTAAAGCCGGAATGGCCGAAGCTGGCCGGGCTTGCATCTTTGGCGGAATAACTCCTGGCCGGATCAAAAACGGGCAACGGCTTATCAAAACCCAGTCCGCGGTGGTTGCCTTCGTCACAATACTGGCAGCGGGTGAATTCGCGCAGGGCTTTTGCGGCGATCAACTGCTCGCCGCCGTATGCGCCTTCATTCATATACAACTGCACCAGCTTGGCCAGGTCGTCGGCATTTCCGAACAGCCCGGCGTTTCCGGATACGCCGCCCAGCATGGCGGCCGCTTCGTCGTGCACATACCCTTGCACGAGGAGGTGCCGGAATGACGTGTCGATCTCGGTGGGCGCCATCCGGGAAACCGGGAATCGCCTGGCGGGGTTGAACCCGAGGGTATAAGCTCCCAGCGGTTTGTAGAATTGGTCAGTTACATACCGGTCGAACGGCACGCCTTCCATTTCTTCGATCATGTCCGGTATGACCAGAAAGAGCAGGCCTGAATACAGGTAGCCAGGTTTTTCATTCAAGGGCGACTTCCGGATGGCTTTATAGATCTTTTTCTTGTAATCAGCGTATTCCCAGATATCGTCGGTGATCCGGATATTGTACCGGTCGCTGGAATCGGCGGCAAAGGTCCGGGAACGGAAGTTGCCGTCGTTAACCGGGTTGGCGGCCCAGCCTTTCTTCCAGGGATAGCGGGCGCTGCTCCTGAGAGTGCCGACCCAATATGGGATATAGGCGCGCAAACGGGCGTTGTGGGCCAGCATTTCCCGGAAGGTCAGGTCCTTTTTGTTCGAGTGTTTGAAATAGGGCGCGTATTGCCTGAAGGGTGCATCGAGGTTAAAACGGTCTTCTCCGTATAGCTTCATGACGGCCGGCAATGCGCTGGTCACTTTGGTTACCGAGGCGAAATCGTAGAGGTCGTCCAGGGTTACCGGCCGTGTGGAGTCGTAGGTATAGTACCCGAAAGCTTCCCGGAAAACGACTTTCCCGTTTCGGGCCACCAGCAATTCCGCCCCCGGAAAAGCGCCGGCGCGAATGCCTTCGTTGACGATCCTGCGCAGGGAATCCCTCAGGCTCAGGCCGTTCAATCCGACCAGTTCAGGCGGGCCGTAGCCCAGGCGCAGTCCGCCCGGTGCATCAAAGCCGGCGCCTGAGGGAAATTGACCGCTCAGGTCTTCTTTCAAACGGGCGTGCAGGGCAGTTGCGCCATAGACGGCTTGCGCCGCAACGGATTGCCGGGTCTCGCTCATTTCGGGAACATAGATCACCGCGTCGGCATAGGCCCGGATATTGAGCACCCGCCACAGTTCGCCCTTGCCGAAAATAACCAGGACGACCTTCATTTTCGGATTCAGGGCGGTGAATAATTTTTCCATTACGGCCCCGGGTTTCCAGATGGCGTCCTTAACGGCTTCTGCATTTACTCCGGCAATGAGCAGGTTGTATCCGGCAGCCTGAATCCGGCGGGCTGTTTCTTCAATATTCCCCTCATCGGGCTGAATGACGGCGGTATGCTGGTACAGGGTCAGCACGGATTCAAAGAGAGGATGATCGCCCATCCACAGGGTCAGCGCTGCGGGGCGGAGGGTATCCAGTTTTTTTAAAGGCAGGAGATCTCCGCTGTTTTGCAAAAGCACCTGTTCGGCTTCGGCAAACCTCCAGGGCGTTGCGGCATCCTGGCCTTTCAGAAACGGCGCCAAAAATAAAGTTGCAAGGAAAAGGCTGAACCTTGCCGTGCGGACAACCGGACATCGCTTATTCATTGACGAGAATTGAGGATATGATTAACGGTAAATGATTCCTCCTCCGACCACCTGGTCGCCTTCATAAAAAACAGCGGATTGCCCCGGTGCGATGCCTTTGACATTGGCCAGGAACTCAATGCTGACCTGATCGCCCGCGGGGGCGGTCAGCACGCTGAGGGTACCCTGGTCGCGGTATCTCACTTTGGTGGTCACTTCCAGACCTTCGGGAAGCTCCGGATATTTCATCGAATTGACCTGTCCGACGTTCATTTTGTTGCGGACCAGTTCATCGACCTTGCCCAGCACGACCGTATTGGTTTCCGGCCGGATCTCGGTGACGAACATGGGCTCACCCAGGGCGATACCCAGGCCTTTTCGTTGGCCGATGGTATAGAACGGGTATCCCGCGTGCTTGCCGAGCACATGACCGGCCGCATCCACAAAATCGCCGCCGTCGACCCGGGTTTCGAGGTCGGGTACCCTGCGCTTGAGGAAACCCCGGTAGTCGTTGTCGGGCACAAAGCAGATCTCATAGCTTTCCGCCTTTTTGGACAGTTCTTCGTAGCCCAGTTCGAGGGCGATTCGGCGGACCTCCGGTTTGGTCATGCCGCCGAGCGGAAACCGGCTCCGGTGGAGGCAATCCTGGGTCAGGCCCCACAACACATAGGACTGATCCTTATTCAGGTCGGCGGATTTATAGATGAATTTCCGGCCTTCGTGTTGGCCGATGCGGGCGTAATGGCCGGTAGCGATGAATTCGCAATCGAGGGAATCGGCGCGTTTCAGCAGGGAATTCCACTTGATATGGGTATTGCAGAGAACGCACGGATTGGGGGTGCGTCCGGCCAGGTATTCATCCACAAAATTGTCGATCACATAATCGCCGAACTCATCGCGGATGTCCACAATGAAATGGTGAAAGCCCATGGTAACGGCTACCTGGCGGGCATCGTTGATGGAATCCAGGCTGCAGCAACCGGTCTCCTTTTTGGATCCGCCCGAATTGGCATAATCCCAGGTTTTCATGGTAATGCCGACCACTTCATACCCTTCTTCGTGCAATAACATTGCGGTTACGGTGCTGTCAATACCGCCGCTCATGGCCACCAGTACTCTTCCTCGCTTGCTCATCCTGATAAAAATTGACGCGAAATTAAATCTAAATGTGAGTAAAATACAAAATGACCGGGGCAAAAGTTCAAAAATTGTAAACGCAATGAATTTAAAACAGCAATCGTTGTAATAGTTGAAAAATGAGCCTATCTTTGAAAACGCGACAAATTGATTCACTAAAATACCTTATGATGAAGAAGTACTTCCTCTTGTTGCTGATCCCCTTGTATCTTTCATCAGCCTTTGTCCTCCGTGCCCAGGAAGAAGAATACGGCATCGCTTCCTACTACGGGGATGAATTTCAGGGCCGCCGGACCGCCTACGGCGATACCTACGATAAAAACCAACTGACCGCCGCCCACAAAAAACACCCCTATGGAACGTATTTGAAGGTAACCCGCCTTGACAATAAGAAGTCGGTTACCGTCCGGGTGAATGATAAAGGCCCGTTCGTGAAAGGCCGCGTGGTTGAGCTCAGCCGGAAAGCTGCGGAGCTCATCGGGCTGGACAGGGACGGCGTTACCCAGGTCAAGGTTGAGGTGGTCAGGAACCCGGGAACCCAGGCGGAGTCCGCCCTGGCAACCAGTTCGACATCGCCGCCCAAGGAAACTGCGCCCGCCACAAAACCGGCCAGCTACGAGGAAACGGATAAACCCAAAATTGCCGAATCATCTGTACAAGAGAAAAGCGCTTCGCAACCGGAACCGGCCCCTAAGAAAGCGGAGGCCATGGTAAAGGACGCGAAGGCAAAAACAGCAGGTTCATCCGCGCCCGCCAAATTTGAGGTCGTACGGACTGATTTTCAAACCTACGGCCTGTACAAAATCACCCTGGAAAAACCTGACAAGAAAGGTTACGGTGTCCAGGTGGCCAGTCTCAGCAGCTACGAGAACGTGCTCAAGCAAGTAGCCGACCTTCAGGGTAAGTGGTTTGATAATATTCTGGTGAGCATTGAGCCGGCAACCGGCAACAAATCCATTTATAAGGTCATTCTCGGGCCTTTTGATACCGAAGATGCGGCTAATAAGTACCAGGACAGCCTGAAGAAAAAGTACAAGATCAACGGGTTTACCATTAACCTGGGTGATCTGAAGTTCTGATGCCAGGTTTTCGGCTGACTTAGTTGGCAGTTCGCCAGTTCACAGTATTCAATCAGCAATACTGCCAACTGCGGACCGGCGAACTGCCAACTTCTGAATTAAAGATTAGCGGTATCTCAATTAAGCTGATTGAGATGACTCATCGGTATTAATCTACCTTCATCACAAAGGGCAGTCTTGCCTGCGCACCGTTGGACGCTTTGATCTCTTCCATGAAGCTGTACAGCGGATAAAGCTCGCCCAGGGCTTCTTTCATGACCATTCTTTGTTTGGCCTCCTCATTTCCGCCCGTGAGTTGTTCGATCAGGAGAACAATGGGTTCTTTCATTTTGGGATACTCCACTACGTGGTAATCATTGGCGATGTCGGCCATATGCGCAGCAGCGGCAACCGCGTCTTCAATGTCCCCGATCCGGTCTACCAGGCCGATCTCAACGGCTTTGCCGCCGACCCAGACGCGGCCTTGTGCGATTTCTTCCACCTGGTCCATCGTCAGTTTCCGGCCGTCGGACACATGCTGTTTGAAGTAGTTGTACATTTCGTTGGTTCGGCTTTGCAACAGGTTCCTTTCGGCGTCCGTCATTTTGAAATACACCGAGGGGAAGGTGGCAAAAGGCGCCGTTTTGACCGTATCGACGTGGAGGCCAAGCTTGTCGTTCATCAGGTTCTGGGCATTGGGCAGCACGCTGAATACGCCGATGGAACCGGTCAGGGTATTGTCTTCTGCAAAGATGGAATCGGCCAGGCAGGCGATGTAATACCCTCCGGACGCAGCGTAATCCCCCATGGATACAACAAGCGGCTTGCCGGCTTCCTTGACCAGGCTGAGCGCCCGCCAGATGCTTTCCGACGCCATTGCGCTGCCGCCCGGCGAGTTCACCCTGAGCACAACGGCTTTGACCTGGTCATCATTCCGCAGTCGATCGATCACCTTAACGTAGGCTTCATCGCCTACGGAACCGGGTTCGCCCTTGCCGTCTACGATCACGCCTTCCGCATAGATGACGGCGACCTTGTTCTTGGCGGAAAAATTGGATTTGCGGGGCTTGGTCGTCAGGTAATCGGCCGGCGAAATGAGCCTGAATTTCTTATCCTTTTCGAGGCCCATTTTCTGGCGCATATTATCCAGCACTTCATCCCGCTGACTGATCCCGTCGATGATCCCTGCTTTCAGTGCGGCTTCGAGGCTTACCGCTTCATAATTATTGACAAACCGGCGGAGCGCACTCGTATCGATCTGTCTGGCGGCGGCAATATCCTCCAGGAAAGTCCGGTAAATGGGGTCAAGGAATGCGCGGGTTTGCAACCGGCTTTCCGGCGACATATCATTCCGGCGGTAGGGTTCGGTAGCGCTTTTGAACTTGCCGGCGTAAACAGCTTGCATTTCAACGCCGATTTTGTCCAGGAAATCTTTCATGAAAATGATCTGGGCGCCGAATCCGCGGAGGTCAAGCATACCCAGCGGGTGCATGTAGATCTCGTCGCCTGCGGTGGCAAGGTAATAAGCGCCCTGGGTGAAGAACTTATCATAGGCAATGACGAACTTGCCGCTTTCCCTGAATTTGACGAGCTCCTCGCGCAGATCCCGGAGGTTGGCCAACCCCAGGGGAACGGATTGGGTTTCGATGAAGATGCCCTTGATATGGTCATCGGCCGCGGCGGTTTCGAGGATGTATTTGTAGTCGTTCAATCCCAATACTTTTGATTGGTAAATGTCGTAGGGATTGATGGCTGTATTGTTCGTTAGTTCCGGCAGCGACTGATCGAATTTCAGGTGGAGCACCGAATTATCCGTTACCGGTTGCGCTTGTTGGCCACTGCCGGCCAGGGCGGCAATGAAAACAAAGAACAGGAAGATGAGGGCGATAAATGCAACCAAAACGCCCAGGCAAGAAGCGAAGAAGAATTTGATAAACTGTCTCATTGTGCGAATGAAAAATTCGTGTAAATTTCCATCTATATCCACGAAAAAAGAGAAGTATTAGACAAATGGCATTGAATAACGGACGGGAGGAATGTTTTGCTGACGCTTATCCGTTGATCCTGCCCGAATACCTCCAAAAGCCGACCAAACCGGATAATTTTCAACCCATCCGTTGTTCATGCCTGCTTTTTTGTCTTATTTTGAGATTTTTAATACCTAACGGGTACAAAACAGCAGTATCGGGTGATATACAATCAGTCAATTACTGTTAATCTGCACAATTATGGAGGTCAAAAAAACGGCAATGAAACGCTTTAAGTTCATTTGCATGCCGGTGTTGCTCTTTCTGGTGAACGGCCTGAGCGCTCAAATCCTTGAAGTCACCGACGCCCCGCCGATCACGCCCCAGAACCTGATCACAAATGTATTTTTGGGTGACGGGGTAGAGGTGGTCAGCGTGGTTTATCAGGGAGCGGACGAAGCGGTCGGCTATTTCAAGAACGGCGATAATGCTGTCGGTTTGAACAGGGGGATCGTTATGACCACCGGCAGGGCCGTTTCGCAAGGGGTAAACGTGGGGGTGGACGCGCCGGGCGGAAGTTTCGCCAGCTACTCCAACGGAAGCAACGCTTCGGACGTCGACCTCCTGTCCATCGCAAACGGCGCTTCCATCAATAACGTCAGCAAGTACATCATCACATTTATCCCGATTTCGGATACCCTGCGTTTCAGATACGCTTTCGCCTCCGAGGAATATCCGGAATGGGTTTGCAGCAATTTCAATGACATTTTCGGTTTTTTCATTTCCGGCCCGGGCATTACCGGACCCTATGAGAACAACGGCAAGAATATTGCACTGATCCCGGGGACCAACCTTCCGGTCCGGATCAATAACGTCAATCCCGGGGTAGTCGGCTCCAACGGCAGCATCGGCAACTGTTCGGGCGCCAACGGCTCACTGGCCTATTCCCAGTTTTATAATGACAACAACGGCTCGGCTAAGTTCCCGGTTTACGACGGGATTACCGATGTATTTACGGCAGAAGCCGTCGTACAGCCCTGCCAGGTGTATACCATCAAACTGGTCATTGCCGATGTGTCGGACAGCGCTTTCGATTCCGGCGTATTCCTGGAAGCCAAGAGTTTCGGGACCGGATCGCTCCAGGTGGAAACCGCCACCCTCAGCCTAGACGGCAGCATTGCGGAAGGTTGCGCAAGCGGATCCATTACTTTCTCCCTTCCCAACCCGACGGAAGCCGATTTTCCGATCGATTTCAATCTGTCCGGAACGGCTCAAAACGGGATTGACTATGAAACGATCCCTACCAATTTATTCATTCCGGCCGGTTCCAACTCGATCACCATTTCCCTTACCGGGATTGAGGACGGCATCGATGAAGGGGATGAAACGATCATTTTTGATGTGCAAAGGGATATCTGCCACAGGGATACCTTCACCATTCTGCTGCGCGAAAACCCCTTGATCGACCCGGATCTAGGCCCGGACCAGACCATTTGCCAGGGGGATTCGGTTCAACTGGACGGCACCATCCCGATCGTATTGCCGGATCCGCCGTCCTTCACCAATTCTACACCTGTCAATATTACGCCGTTTGGGACAGCCATATATTCCGACATTCAGGTCAGCGGCGTAGCGCCGACGGTCCTGGGGCCGGATGTGATCCAGTCCATCTGCATTGACAGTCTTGCGCACCGCTGGATCGACGATCTGGATATTTACCTGATCGGGCCCGACGGCCAGTTCCTGGAGCTGACAACGGATAACGGCGGGAACGGCGGGAACGGCGCCCAGCTTGATTACTATCTCCATACCTGTTTTACGCCGACAGCCACCGTGCCGATCAATTTTCCCGGGCCGTTGGCGCCGCCTACTGCGGTTCCGTTTACCGGTGAATTTTTGCCGGAAGGCGTGTTTTCGGACCTCTGGGACGGTGTAAAACAGACCAACGGGACCTGGCGTCTACTGCTGTACGATGATGCCAACGGCTTTGAAGGCACCCTTTACCAGTGGACGATCACCTTCAATTCGATCTATGAAATAACATACGAGTGGTCGCCTGCAGCAGGACTGAGTTGTACGGATTGCCCGAATCCAATAGCCAAACCTGACCAGACCACTACCTATACGGTTACGGCAACGGACTCCTATGGATGCAGTGTCTCCCAATCGGTTACCATCGGGGTGGAGCCTGTTTATCCGGCGCCGGTTGTTACCTGCGGAACGCCGTCAAACAGCACCGTCCAGGTGATCTGGGATCCGATTCCGGGAGCCGCGGGCTTTGAAGTCCAGGTGAACGGCGGCCCGTGGGAAACGCCGACAGGGCCGTTATCCCACCAGGTCAACGGGGTGGCGATGGGCGAATCTGTGGAGATCAGCGTCCGCGCGGTCGGCGGTTGCGGCGGCCCGGCAACGACCGTTCAATGTGTTGCTCAGGATTGCTCGCCGCCGGATGCTGCCGTAGAAAAAACGGATATCACCTGTGCCGGAGCAACCGACGGAACGGTTACCGTTCTACCGGCTACGGGGACTGCGCCTTTCACGTACCAGCTGGCCGGGCAAACCAATGATACCGGCCTCTTCACAGGGCTGGACAAAGGCTCCTATGTCGGCGTATTGCGGGATGCCATCGGTTGCGCTCTGATCTTTAACGTGGCGATCAATGAACCCGAACCGCTCAATGCGGCGGCGATCATTGCCGAACCGGTTGATTGCAACGGAGCAGCTACCGGCGCCGCAGCGGCAGTCGCAACAGGCGGGACAGGGCCCTACGCCTTCGCCTGGTCGGACCTTTCCCCCGACTCCCTGAATACGAACCTGGCTGCGGGTGTTTTTGAGGTCACGATCACGGATGCCAACGGTTGCGAAGCCACGGCGTCGATCGGATTGGACGACCCGCCCGCGATCGCGGTGGACGCCGCGGTTGCGGATGCATCTTGTTTCGGATTGGACAACGGTTCGGCTGAACTCTCCATTTCAGGCGGAGTGAGCCCTTATGCCGTGGCCTGGGACGACGCCGCCCAAAATCAGGCGACTGAAACGGCCGTCGGGTTGCCGGCGGGGCAATATTCGGCCACCATCAGGGATGCCAACGGCTGCGAAGTATCCAAAATCGTAGACATCGGTGAGCCGGAAGCCATCGATCTTGCCGTTTCAGGGACGAATGCCCTGTGCAGCGATTCAAATGACGGCGCCGTATCGGCGATAGTTTCAGGCGGAACCGGAAACCTGACCCTGACCTGGACAACGGACACGGGAACCAATATAGGCAACACGCCTGATGTTGCCGGCCTGCAACCGGGGCGTTATATCGCCGGCGTACTGGACGAAAACCAATGTGAAGCCAGGGATTCGGTGGAGATCGTCGCTCCGGCCCAGTTGGCCGTCGTCCTGGCGACAGCGAATCCGGCCTGTGCAGGCGCCGCAAGCGGTACGGCCGATATTCAGATTACCGGCGGCACGGCGCCTTATGAAGTGGATTGGGGCAATGGTTTCGTCAGCGACCTGACCCGGAATGATCTGTCCGCCGGAGCGTATAACCTTCAGATCAGGGATGCCAACGGATGTACTGCATCCAACGCTTTCTCGCTGACCGATCCCGGCGTACTGACCGCGGATGCCCAGGTACAACCGGTATCCTGCCAGGGCGCCGGCGACGGGGCCATAACCCTGATGGCTGCCGGCGGCGACGGGAACTACACTTTTGAATGGGAAGGCGGCGCTACAGGCCCGTCAATCGCCGGACTGAACCCAGGCCCGACCGGTGTAACGGTATCGGACGGCATGGGTTGTCAGGTGGAATTTGTATTCGTAGTGGACGAACCCGATCCCCTCGCGGTTACCATCGACCTGACCAATCCGGATTGTAACGGCGCCTCAAACGGTTCGGCGGCAGCGACGGTAACGGGCGGCAACGGCGCCTATACCTACCAGTGGGACAATAATCAGACCGGCCCGGCGGCAAACGGCCTTCCGGCGGGCGCCCACCAGGTTACGATCACAGATAACGGAGGGTGTACCGAAATACGGGATTTCACCCTGCAGGAACCGGCGGCGCTCTCAGCGACAATATCCACCACCATGGCCAGTTGCCGGCCTTCACCGGACGGCGCCGCCTCGGTGGTTCCGGCAGGCGGGACACCGCCCTACAATTACCATTGGGAAGACGGTCAAACGACCGCGCTGGCTTCCGCACTCGTTGCGGGGCCCCATTCGGTAACCGTTTCCGATGCGCATGGCTGCGCAATCACCTTGACAGGCATCGTGGATGCCGCTCCACCTGTTGACCTGTCGTTGTCCGCAGCGCCGGTGCTGTGTTACGGCATGAACCAGGGCGCCATTATGAGTTCGGCTTCCGGCGGCACCGGTGTTTTGTCATATGCGTGGAGTCAGGCGGGCCTGCCGGCGGTTCCCAACCTGACCAACCTCTCTGCGGGGACCTACAACCTCACGGTAACCGACGAGCAGGGGTGCATGGCCACAGCCGGCATTACCATCACTCAGCCGGAGGCGCTTTCGGCTACCCCTCAGGCCACACAGGTCATCTGTGAAGGAGACCAGACCGGGTCCATCGATGTAGCTGTATCAGGCGGCACGGGACCCTACCAGTACGCCTGGAGCAACGGCGCTGTCACAGAAGATATTTCCGGACTTCAGGTAGGCCAATATGTATTGACGGTTACGGATGCCAATCAATGTCAGACAACGACCAACTCGACCATCCTTCAGCCTGATCCGCTGAAAATAAATATTGTGGCCAAACCGGCGGATTGCTTCGGAGCCACAACCGGCGCGGTACAGGTGCAGACCTCCGGCGGAGCTGCCCCTTATTCCTTTAGCTGGAACAACGGGACGACCACGGAAGACCTCTCCGGTATTCCTGCGGGGAACTATACCCTTGAGGTGACCGACAACGCGGGGTGTACTGCAGTCCGGGAAATATCGGTTACGCAACCGGCAGCCCCGGTGGAGGCTCAGGTGGAAACCCTTGACGTGTCCTGCGCCGGCGGGCGGGACGGTCGCATTGACCTGGACGCAACGGGCGGGACCGGGCCTTATACCTACAGCTTCAACGGGATCGATTTCAACGGCAACAGCGGCAGGATCGGACTGGTCGCGGGCGTTTATCCGGTCATTATCAAGGATGCCCGCGGCTGCATCTGGCAAGGCGGCCCGGTAGAGGTCAAGGAGCCCCAACCACTGGTGCTTGATCTCGGCCCCGACCAAACCATTGCTTATGGCGAAGTGCTTAATTTGCCTGCGCCGGCCGTTTCCGGCGGTACCGGCCCGGGCTTCCAGTACGCCTGGACGCCCCGGGATACCAGCCTGCTCAGCTGTTTCGACTGCCCGTCGCCGGTCATTACCATCGATTATCAAACTTCCTTTATCCTGGTGGTCACCGATGAGGCCGGATGTGAGACGGAGGATGTCCTGACGGTATTTGTTCAGAAAAACAACCGCGTATTCGTGCCGACCGGCTTTACGCCCAACAACGACGGCACAAACGACCGGTTGCTGGTCCACGCCAGGGCCGGTAACCCGGTCGAAGTCGTGACTTTCCGGGTTTTTGACCGCTGGGGAGAGCTGGTCTACGAGGACGGCGGCTTTATGGCCAACGACCCCGACCGGGGATGGGACGGCGCCTTCCGGCAGCAACCCATGAACTCCGGCGTGTTCCTCTGGAGCCTGGAAGTGCAATACCAGGATGGGAACCGGGAAAGCTTTAAGGGCAGTACGACCTTGATTCGTTGACGGGGTAAGGTGTTGCGCGCAGCAGATTCAGGAAAATTTGGAATAACCGCCAGTTGTTTTATATTCGCATTGGATCCAATTCATTGCCATGAGCAGCACCGCCAAAGAAAAAGGAAAAAAGCCCGGAAGCCGTAAAAAATCCAAAAAGCAAAAGGTCTCATACCACAAAAGGCCGGACGCTTTGCAACTCGATGTCTGGCAATTTGCCTTGCGGAAGCAATTCGGTGAAGAGAGCCGTTTTGTCATTTCCAATATCGGGGAAGAACAGGTCTTCTCCACTTTCCGGGTATTCAACCCCGAAACGAAGAATGATTACGAAGTGTGGATCCGCAACGGTGAAACCCGATTCGGCCATATTCCCGGACCATCCCTTTTCCAGACCGGCAATCTTTGCACCTGCCATGATTTCAGGACCAACAGGTTGGGCATGTGCAAACATATCAGCGCGGTGCTGAGCCACCTTGGAAAAAAAAGGGGGAACAAGAAAATCCTGAAACAATCTTTCCGCCCGCCCGATACGGCGATTTATCTCGATTACCTGTCCGGAAGAGAGGTCCGGATTGCCATTGGAGCCGAGAAAACTGAGGAATTCGAGGAATGGTCTGAGGCGTATTTCGATGAAGAAGGTCGGATCAGGCCGGATACTTTCAGCGGATTCAACAAAATCATCCTGGAAGGAAAGAAGATCCACCCGGGATTCTTCTGTACACCCGATGCCTTTGAGTTCATTCTGCAGAAAAGAGAGGAGATCGGACGCAGGAAAAAGATCAGGGCTGAGATTCCGGGTGGCGCGGAGGATCCCTTTTTTGACGGGCTGATGGCCAACATCAAACTTTACCCGTATCAGCGCCAGGGAATCCTTTTCGGGGCGAATGCAGGGCGGTGCCTGATCGCCGATGAGATGGGGCTCGGCAAGACCATTCAGGCTATCGGCACGGCGGAGTTATTGAAACGGGTTACCGGCATTCAAAAGGTGATCATTATATGCCCGACTTCGTTGAAATACCAGTGGAAATCAGAGATCAGAAAATTTACGGGGCAGGAAGCTGTTGTTGTGGAAGGGATGCAACCCAAACGGATAAAAATCTACGAGGAGTCGGAATCCTTTTACCACATCATGAGCTATAATGTCGGAACGAATGACGTGGAGGCTATTAACCGGATGGATGCGGACCTGATCATTCTGGACGAGGCGCAGCGGATCAAAAATTTCAGGACGAAGGCAGCTACGCAGCTCAAGAAAATCTATACGCCATATTGTCTGGTCCTGACGGGGACTCCGCTTGAGAATAAACTCGAAGAATTATATTCCATTGTCCAATTTGTCGATCAATTCAAATTGCCTCCGCTGTATCGCTTCCTGGACCGGTACCAGGTGATGGAAGAAGGCCGGGTAATCGGTTACAGGAACCTGAAAGAAATTTCAGAAATACTGGGAACCTGCATGATCAGGCGGCTCAAAAAGGAGGTGATCAAGCAATTGCCCAAACGGGTTGACAAACACCTGTTCGTCCCGATGACGAGCCAGCAGGCAACCATCCATAAAGAGCTGGAAGATAATGTTGCCCGTTTGGTCGCCAAATGGAAGCGATATAATTTTTTGAATGAAACGGACAGGAGAAGGCTGATCCTGAGCCTGAGCCAGATGCGGATGGTTTGCGACAGCACCTTTATCCTGGATCAGGAAACCCGGTTTGATACCAAAATTGACGAGTTGATGTACATTTTGGAGGAAGCGCTCGGCGACCCTGACCAAAAGGTTGTAATTTTCAGTCAATGGGAAAGGATGACCAGGTTGGTGGCACAACAACTGGAAGCCATTGAAGTCGGCTTTGCCTGGCTGCACGGCGGGGTGGAAAGCCGCTCACGCGGAGACCTGCTTGAAAAATTCAGGGAAGATGCCGACTGCCGGATCTTTCTGTCCACGGATGCCGGCGGAGTGGGTTTGAACCTGCAAAACGCAAGCCTTGTCATCAATCTGGATCTGCCGTGGAATCCGGCTGTACTAGAACAGCGCATTGCCCGGGTTTTTCGCATCGGTCAAAAATCCAAGGTTACGGTGATCAACATGGTTGCAACAAACACCATAGAGCATCGCATGCTCAGCGTTCTGGCCTTCAAGGCAGAAATGGCTAAAGGCGTACTGGACCCGGAGGGCGAAGACGCGATCTTTATGAGCGCATCCCGGTTCAAAAAACTCATGGAGAATATTGAACAGCTGTCTACCTCGTCAGAAACGGAGACCAATCTGTTTGGCGAGCCGGATATCGGAAATGAGGAAGAAAACCTCGAATCGCCCGATCAGGCCAAGCCCGGCGAAGCAGGTGCAGGTGCGGAGCATGCAGGGGTGGATACATTCATCGGGGATGATGACATAAAGGAATCAGGGAAACAGACCGAAGAACGTGAAAAATCCGGTAAGGAATCGCCGTCGGGCGAAAAAGCCGGACCGGAGCAGATCGGCGAGGTTGTACAATCCGGCATTTCGTTTTTCTCCGGCCTGGCCAATATTTTGAATAACCGGGAAAAGACCGCTGAACTGGTTGAAAGCCTCGTTCAAAAGGATGAAAATTCCGGTGAAACCTTTCTGAAAATCCCCATCGAAAACAAAGAGGTGGTCAGCAATGCCCTGGAGGCATTCCGGAAGCTGGTTTCAGCATTGGGTAATTGAACAATTTGATTAATTAAATTACACCAAATTAATGACATTCAATAAAATAAGTCAAGTTTGTTCAATTCCGGCCTCAATCGCAGTTTTCCTGGCGATCTTACTCACGGGTTGCCAGGCCGGAAAAAAAACCGCAGGCGGGGACGCGGAAAAAATCCCGTTTACCACAGCCGACCTGAAGGCTGCCCAAAAGGTGATCGGCCTGTCCTTTACAGATAACGAAATCGATACCTTGTACGGAACGGTGGCCCGCAACCTGGATGGATACCAGGGCCTCCGGCAAACGCCGCTTGAAAATGCCGTGGCCCCGGCCCTGGTTTTTGACCCAAGGCCGGCCGGATTCAATATGGCCGAGGTCCCCGCAGCCGGTATTGCTGAATGGGGCCTGCCGGAAGAAGTGATCTTGCCGGACAACAAGGAGGATCTGGCCTTTTATTCCGTTGCCGAACTATCAGTGTTGATCCGAACCCGGAAAATCACCTCCGTTGAATTGACCGGCATTTATCTGGAGCGCATCAGGCGGTACGATGCCCAGCTTGAAGCCGTCATAACGCAGACCGATTCGCTGGCCCTTGTCCAGGCCCGCCTCGCGGACGCGGAGATCGCCGCCGGGAAATACCGGGGCCCGCTCCATGGGATTCCGTACGGGGTCAAGGACCTGGCATCCGTGAAAGGTTATCCCACAACCTGGGGCGCTCAGCCATTCAAAAACCAGCAATTCGACTTTACGGCTACCGTAGTGGAAAAGCTGGAGGCCGCCGGCGCCGTACTGGTCGCCAAACTGGTTTCGGGCGAGCTGGCCACCGGCGATATCTGGTTTGCGGGCCAGACCAAAAATCCGTGGGACCTCCAGCAGGGGGCGAGCGGTTCCTCCGCAGGTTCGGGCTCGGCGACGGCTGCCGGCCTCGTGGCTTTTTCCATCGGTACGGAAACCTGGGGATCCATCCTCTCTCCTTCTTCCCAATGCGGAGCTACGGGACTGCGGCCCACCTTCGGCCGTGTGAGCCGGTATGGTGTCATGACGCTGGCCTGGTCGCTGGACAAAGTAGGCCCGATCTGCAGGACCGCTCAGGATTGCGCGCTGGTGCTCAACGCCATAAAAGGCCGGGATGAGAAAGACCGGTCGACGATCGATGCGGGTTTCGTCTATGACGCAGACCTGGACCTGAAAACCCTCAGGGTCGGTTTTCTGGAGGAAGAATTCAGCAAGGAAACAGGCAAATGGGGCGAAAATGCAAACCAGGCGCTGGCAACCTTCCGGTCGATGGGCATAGAACCGGAACCTATAACTTTGCCGGGGGGCGCGTCGGTCTACGCCCTGATGTCCACCATCATCCGGGCAGAGGCGGGCGCGGCTTTTGACGATCTGGTGCTCTCCAATCAGGATGACGATCTGGCCAGACAGACAAGGTGGTCAAGGGCGAACTCGTTGCGCCAGGCCCGTTTCATTCCGGCCGTTGAATACATCCAGGCCAACCGGTACCGCGACCAGCTGATCAATGAGATGAAGGTCGTCTTCGACCGGTACGACGCCGTCATTGTGCCGACGAACACCGGCAACCAGTCGGCCCTCAGCAATTTGACCGGGCATCCGGCCATTTGTCTCCCCAACGGGTGGGATGACAAGGGGCGTCCGACCAGCATCAGCCTGTTGGGCGGCCTGTACAAGGAAAATATTTTGCTGTCGATCGGGGCCAGGTTTCAGGCGCTGACCGATTTTGAAAGCCGGCATCCCGCGGGATTCTGACCTATTCCAGCCATGAGCAATTTCCGGTTCAAAGAATTTGAGATCGGGCAGGACCGATGCGCGATGAAGGTGGGAACCGACGGCGTATTGCTGGGCGCCTGGGTGGATGCTGCCGGTGCGGAGCGGATACTGGATATCGGCACGGGCACGGGCCTGATCGCGTTGATGCTGGCCCAGAAATCAGCGGCCGCGCGGATCACCGGCATCGATATCGATCCGTCGGCCACGGTACAGGCATTGGAAAATGTGCGGGCATCTCCCTGGAGCGACCGGATAGCGGTCATTCAGGTTTCCGCCCAGGAATTCGGCAGGGCACAGGGCAGGGAATTCGACCTTATCGTCAGTAATCCGCCCTATTTCGACAAGGCCTTGCTGTCGGCGGATCAGGGCCGGAACCGGGTTCGGCATACCATTGACCTGAGCTACGGCGACCTGGTGAAGGCGGTTGACGGGTTGCTGGCGGACGAGGGCCGGTTTTATGTCATATTGCCTGCCAGGGCTGCGGAAGGATTTTGCAGGATCGGGCGATATTTCGGGGTGCACTGTACCGGGATGCTGAAAATATCCACAAAAAGCGGCAAGCCGGTCTCCAGGGTCATATTGGAATTCAGGCGGCAGGAATCGATCGCCTGGGAGGAAGAGCTGACTATACAGGGCGACCACGACAGCCGATGGTCGGAAGCTTACCGGAAATTGACGGCTCCGTTTTATCTGAATCTGGAATAGAGGAGCGTCTGCCCATTAATTGAAAACGGGAAGCTGCATTTGTTGCGGCTTCCCGTTTTTCAGGGGTTTCATTTTATCTGGAACTCTATTTGATTTTCTTCGAGAATTTTGAGCGCGGCCTTCAGGATAGCCGTATCTTCCAGGTTGACAATCCCGCCGTCGGGTCCTGGTTCCAAATGTTTACCGGCATAGTCGCCATCTTCGAATTTGTTGGCGCCGAAATAATTCCGCACCGTTTGCTCCTTTATCTTCAATTCGTTGGCTATCCGAGCGACACTGCCGGTGGGGAGCTTGTGTTTGATGTCCCTCAGTTCATTGAATGTGATAATCATAAAGCTGTAATTTTGGTGAGAAATAAGTCTGCAATCTTCAGGTCTAAAGTAGCCCCTTTTTCAGTTTTTTCAAAATTTATTTGGAAAAAAAGGACGAAAAAAATAGAAAAGCCTGAATTGTGAAATAATGGTTGAAACCGGGCTTCTTTTGCGGGAACAGGAACCCTTGCGGGAGGTTGTTTTGAGGCTGGTCCGGCCTGAGACGGCGCATCCCGGACTTCGGGGCGGAAATCCGGGATGCGTTATGGCCATATCTTCGTTCGCTTAAAAACGGGCGGAAATCCCGATCAGGGCGTTCAATCCGAATGTGGGATAGTACTCCCACCGCTGGCGTTTGTTGTTGGCCAGGTTGTTGATCATGATGAACCCGCCGAAGTTTTCGGAGAAGAAATACTCCAAACCTGCGCTGATGTCAAACAAGGCGTTCAGGTTTTTCACTTCGCCTTTCAGATCGCGGTACGGAACGCCGTTTTCCAGGAAGAACTCGCCGGTTACGCGGGCTTTCTGATCGGGCGTTGTGTACTTGGCCGCTACGTTGACCGAGAAGCTGGGCAGGTGCCAGGCCTTTTCTTCCCGTTTAGGGTTGAAAACGTTCTGGCTGAGGGTGCCGACGAGTTCGAAGCCCTTGAACAACGGCGCTGAAAGCGATCCCTTGATGTAGAAAACGCTGACCGTATCGTAGATCGGATCAAACCGGACGACCGGGCTCAAGGTATCGCTGATCAGGAACAAGGCCAGGTCATCCGTGTTTTTGTAGCCGATCTGGGCGTTGTAGTCAATCCCCTGGATATTCCCCTTGATGCCGCCGAAGAAATCGTTGTAGTGGGTATTTTTGACCGGCACCCTCGATTCGAGGTAGGGGTTGTAATCGGTCAGGTTGCGGAACGTGTTTTTCTGCAAACTGCCTTCAGCGCCGATAAAGGCGCCGAGGATGCCTTCCACGATATTGGCGGAGAGTTCGATATCCGGAAAGAAGGAGAACTCATCATTGTGGGAAGCGATATTGACGCCGATTTTTGCCTTGAAACGGTCTCCGTGATAAGCGTAGGAGGGGTTCAGGAAAAAGTTGTTGAGGGTCTGCTTGCCGTCCGTTTTGAAGGAAGTGAAATCGGTGGTCAGGTTGACGCGCAGGGCATGCTGCCCCTGGAACCACTTGGTGCCGCTGATCTTGAGTACAAACCCGTTCTCGCGGGCTTCGTAGTTATCGTTGAGGATATAGTAGTCGAAGCCGGCTGAGTAGTTGAAATCCGCTTCGGTCCGGACGCCGTTGAAAATGGAGGCGCCGATATCAAAAATGGAAAACCGCTGCCGAACCTCTTCGGGTACGAAGGTGTAGGAGGAGTCGAATTCCTCATTGATGGTATTATAACCGTAAAAATGGTGGGTATTCCGGGTATAACCCAGCCGGCCGTTGACGGCAAACCCCTGGTCAAAATAATAGGTGCCCGTTGCGCCGAAATGGTTGCGGTTGAACCGCTGGTTTTCGACCTTTTTGGTGTTATTGGCGGAATGATGTTTGAAATCGATGCCGAAATCGAGGTTTTTCACCGAATTCAGGTAGTAGGAAGCCTCCCCGTAAAGGGACGCCGGAAGGCCAGGCCCCAGCTTGAGGTAGCCCTGATAGACTTTCTGGTTGTCGTCGCCGCGCATGGCCAACGGGCGGATGCTGGGCGGAAGGTATTCAACATCCGTCGTTTTGGTGATGACATTGTAGGTCTGTTTCCTGGTCACCGTATCGAGCGGCGGCAATCCGGGAGAGACGTCTATCTTGGCGGTCTCCAGCAAGTGTGCATCAAAGCTCTTTACGACATCGACCTGTTCGGAAGGCAATTCCTTCTGGGCGAAGGCGGCCATTGTCAATAAAGAGAAAATGAACGGCAAAACAATATATTTCAGAGAACGATTCATTGTTCGATTGATTTTAAGGTGATCACTTGGAGGAATCAATTGTTGTTGCTGTTGTCAAGCTCCAGGCGATTGGGATCAGGCGCTGCCCGCAGCTTGCTGTTTTGGTTGAGTTGCTGATTGATTCGCTCCAGCTTGGTCCGGGCGGTTTGCACCAGCTCCTGGTCCTCGTTATAGTTTTCGAGCAGCGCTTCCAGGGCTGCCCGGGCGTTGTACAGATCGCCCTTTTCCGACAGGATATCGGACAGGAGGATAATGCTTTTGGCCACCCAGAAAGGATACGCCGAACTTTCTTTGTTGGAGTTCAGGCAAAGGGTCTGGGCGGTGTTCAGGTCGCGTTTCAGGTAGTAGATATAGGCTTTCAGGTACCTGGCCTCGGCCGTTTGTTCGTTATCGCTCATCTGGATCACTTTATTCAGGGAGGTCAGGGCGCCGTCGTAATCCTTGCGATCGTAATTGATCTTGCCGATATAAAAATGAGCGGTTGCGGCCTGTTCCTGGGAAGCGCTCGGATTACTGGCCACTTTATTAGCCAGGGTATATACCGCTTGCGTATTGTTCAGGCGGTAAGCGCTTCGCAACGCTCCCAGCTGGGCTTCAAACCGCTCCTCGTCGGTGGATGCCACAGCCTCCAGCTGTGAATAGTAGGTGTAGGATTTATTGAAATCCAGGCTGTGGTTATAGGCGATGATAGCGGCTTTTTCCAGCGATTTTGCATAGAATTTGCTGTTGCCTTTGCCGATGACGGTTTCATAGTCCTGAAGCGCTTCCGTGTATTGGCGCAACACCGCATTGGATTCTGCGCGGTGATAAAAAGCGGTCAGGTTGTACAACCCGTTGGGGAATTTGCGGAGGTAGTCCGTATAGGCGGTGATGGCCCTGGAATAATTCCCGTTCTCAAATTGGGATTCAGCGGCTTTGAAATTGATGGAATCCTTTGAGAGGTTGTCTACCTTATAACCCGGGATAGTTTCCAGGAAGGCAAAATACTCGTCTGCCCGGCCCATGTCGTCCACATAGATCTCTTCCAGTGCGGCCAGCGCGAGGCTGGCATCCGACGGCTCCGGATTGTTGCTGAAAACCTGCTTGTAGTAATTGATGGCTGTTTCGAGGCTGCCCTGGTTATAGCTGATGAGGCCCAATTGGATCAGGCCTTTGGTAATCAGGTTGGACGAATTCTTGTAATCGGTGACCAGGGTCCTCAGGGGCGGAACGGCCTTGTTCAGCTGTCCGATCTCCTGGTAGGTGATGCCGAGTTGAAGGAGGGCTTCATCCGCGTAGTCCGATTTGGGGAATTCCCGGGCAATCCGTTCCAGGGCCAGGATCTTATCGGTCACCCGGCCCCTGAGTCCTTCAATAATGGCTTTCTGGTAGATGGCGTAAACGAACCCGGAATACCGCTGATCGATCGCCTGATCGTAGTATTTAATGGCCTGATCGTAGTTGTTCCGTTTGAAGTTGCAGTCGCCGGCGCGAAGGATGGCATCGCCGAGCACGCGGTCTTTGACGTCGTTATTGCCGATGAAGGCCTTATTCCTGGTTATGCCGTTGGCGGCTTCCTGGAAGAAACCCAGCGCAGCCGTGTAATTATTCTGTTTGAGGTAGTTATACCCTTGCAGGTAATTGCCGGTAAACATGGAAGCTTCGTCCGGCAGATTGCTCATGGTTTTGGCCATGGTCAGGAATTCGTTGGTCTGGCGTATGCTCTGGTCGTAATTTTCCTGCCTGTGGGAAATATCGGCCAGCCAGTAAGTGGCCAGCGCTTTGGTTTTCAGGTCGGTCGGGAACTGAAGGGATTTATTGAAATGGAGTTTTGCGCCCTCCAGATCGTTTTCCTGCATCAGCTGGAGTGCCCGGAGGTAGGTGACCTGCTGGTAGCTTTTCTGGAGTTGGGGCGACTTATTGGGCATGTTTTCCAGTACTTCCAGCGCCTGTTTGTAGTCGCGGTAAGAAAGGAAGATCTCGCTCATCAGGGTTTGGGCTTCCACGTAATACCTGGAGCCGGGGCCGAAGGTCTGCAGCGCCCCGATCGCCTCGCGCGGATCTTTCAGCTCGTAGGACAATTTACCGTAGTTGAACAGGGCCTCTTCCTGGATCTGGGTGTCGTAGTTCATCCGTTTTGCGGAGGCCAGCGCGGTGCGGGCCGAGGTTTTCCGGCCGAGTTTGAGGTTGGCGTCGGCCAGGTAATACATAGCCGATTGCCCCATGGGGGAGTCTACGCTGGAGAGCTCGCTCAGGCTCCGCACGGCTTTCTGGTAATCCCCGGCCTGGTATTGGGCAAAACCGAGCTGGTACCATTCTTCTTCGCGCATTTTACCGCTGCGTTCGGCGTAGTATTCCAGGTAGGGCAGGGCCTTTTTGTAGTCGCCTTTTTCAAAGTAGGCCTGACCGACGAGCTGGTTGATCTCCGTTGTGTTGCGCAAACCGGCTTCCTGCAATCTCGGTTCCGCGTAGGCGATGAGTTCATCGAACCGCCTTTCGGCAAAGTAGATCTGGGTCAGGTAATAAGGGATGTAGGGTTTGTATTTTTTTGACTTTTCCACCACCCTGAACTGGCTGATGGCCTGGTCGTAGTTGCTTTCATAGAAATAGCACAACCCCAGGTAATAATTGGTCGGATAGTAATATTCGTTGTCAAAATCCTTGATCTCCGCAAAATTGGCTTTGGCTTGCGGAAACCGTTTCTGGACAAAGAAAGAATACCCCATTTTAAAGCGAACCTCTGAGCGCTGTTCGCGGGTCATCCCGCCGGTCGGCACCTGGGAATAATATTCAACGGCTTTTTCGTATTTGCCGTCGTTGTAATAGTAGTTGGCGATCTCGACCAGTGCGTCATTGGCAATGGGGTCCGGGCGATGGCTCCTGATAAAATCCAGAATGAGCTTTTCGCCATCCGGGTCGTTGAGCTGAACGGCACACTTGGCGTAGTTGAACTCTGCTTTGGTCAGCAGCAATTCCGCTTCCGGTTCGTTCACCGGTTTCAGCTTGGCAATGGTCTGTTGGAATTCTTGTTGCGCCTGATCCAGTAACCCTTTTTCCATAAATGCTTCACCGCGTTTGTAAGCCTCATTGGCATCAGTGAATACGGTGGAGGATTGGGCATGGAGGATAAAGGAGGCAAACCAGGCAGTCAAAAAGGTTAAGATAAGTCGAGATTTCATGGATGTTTCAGTTAAGGTTTGCTTCGGACAACGGAACAGCCGTTTTTCCGGGTTGTATAACAGAAAAAACCTTTCGGTTAATTGCGATATTGTGACCGATTAAAGAAATTTTAACATTTTTCGGCTTTCCGGCTGCTGATTGGCCCGGAAAGCCGAAAAAGCGTGCGTTATTCAAACTCAAGGACGGTATTTGCGATGATATCGCAGCATTCCAGCAACTGCTCATCCGTAATGACCAGCGGCGGCGCAAACCGGATGATATTCCCGTGGGTCGGTTTTGCCAATAATCCCTTTTCGGCCATCTTCAGGCAAATGTTCCAGGCGGTCTGGCCGGTCTCTTCCTCATCGATCACAATGGCGTTCAGCAGGCCCTTGCCTCGCACCAGGCGAACCAGCGGCGTTTTGACGACCAGCGTTTCGTGCATCTTCCGCCTGAATAATTCGCCCAGCCGGGCGGCATTATCGGCCAGGTTTTCATCCTCCACCACCTGGAGGGCTTCCATGGCTACGGCGCAGGCCAGCGGGTTTCCGCCGTAGGTTGAGCCGTGTTCCCCGGGTTTGAGCGTGAGCATGATCTCATCGTCGGCCAATACGGCTGAGACCGGCAGGACCCCGCCCGACAAGGCCTTGCCCAAAATGAGGATATCGGGTTTGAACCCGTGGTGGTCGCAGCAAAGGCGTTTGCCCGTGCGGGCGATACCGGTCTGGACTTCATCGGCGATGAACAGGACATTCCTGTCTTTGCACAGCGCATAGGCGCCGGCCAGGTATCCGGGGTCGGGAACCACCACACCGGCTTCTCCCTGGATGGGTTCCACCATGAAACCGGCCACGTCCGGGTCTTCCAGCGCCCTTTCCAGCGCCCCCAGGTCATTGTATGGGATGACCACAAATCCAGGCATGTACGGGCCGAAATTGCGCACGCTGGCGGGCTCGGTGGAAGTGGATATCGCCGAGAGGGTCCGGCCCCAGAAATTGCCGGTCACGAAAATGATTTTGGCCCGGTTGGCGGGAACCCCTTTGACCTGGTAGGCCCATTTCCGGCACAGCTTTACCGCCGTTTCGCCGCCTTCCACCCCGGTATTCATCGGCAGGACGCGGCCGTAGCCGAAAAGATCCGTGATGTATTCTTCGAATCTCCCGAGCACATCATTGTGGAATGCCCGGCTGGTCAGCGTCAGTTTTTGCGCCTGCTCCACCAGGGCATTCAAGATCCTGGGGTGGCAATGGCCCTGGTTCACGGCTGAATAGGCGGACAGGAAATCGTAGTATTTTTTTCCTTCCACGTCCCACAGGAACACGCCTTTTCCTTTGGCCAGCACAACGGGGATGGGGTGGTAATTATGAGCGCCGTACTTATCCTCCAGTTCGATCAGATCGTGGGAGGAAAGTTGAATATCGTGGATCATGTTATATTTATTTTAATTTAATGTGTTGATAACTCCTGACAAGTTAATAAAATTGCGTTGCAATCCATAAAGATATCACGCCGGGGTTAAATCGCCGGACCGGATGATCCGGGCGCCTTTCTTTTCCATTTCCGCTACGGCGTTTTCCGCATCCCCGGGGTTGAGGTTGACGCCCCTGCAACCATCCTCGATGAGCCAGGCATTGAATCCCAGTTCAAGCGCGTCCAGGACTGAGAATTTAACGCAATAGTCGGTAGCGAGCCCGAGGAAATACAGGTCCGTCACCTTTTGGTCCTTGAGCCAATCGCCCATGCCGGTAGATTTCCGGTGGCCGTTGTCAAAAAAACAGCTGTAGCTGTCGATCCCGGGGTCGGTGCCCTTCCGGAACACCCTGGCGATCCGGGAGGTATCCAGGCCGGAATGGAAACTGGCGCCGAAGGTTTCCTGTACGCAGTGGATCGGCCAGAGCACCTGTGGCAGGCCGTTGAGGTCGATCACTTGCCCGGGTTTGCGCCACCAATGGTTGGCTGCGAAACTGCCGTGGTTGGCCGGATGCCAGTCCTGGCTGGCCACGATTAGCCCGAAATGATCCATTACCCGGTTGGCAACGGGCAAAACCTGCTCAGCTTCGGGCACAGGAAGTGCGCCTTCATTAAAAAAGTCAAATTGGAGATCAATCAGGATAAGGGCATTCATATCAATAACCGATAAGCGCCAGCGTGTCGAGGTTTGTTCGTTCCAGCAGAAAAGATTTGAGACTGGTCTCGTCCTGGCGACGTTGTTTTTCGGGTTTGCGGGTGTCCCAGTGAACAAGGAACAAAGGTAAGGAACTTGGCGGATTTTTGCCGTCAGATTGTTGGGATAATGCATAGCCCATTTCCAGCAATTGGCTGTAAACGGACCGCGCCTCCCGGGTGATCTGGCCGATGGGAATGCTGTCCTGCCGGAGGCTGTCGAGGTGATGGTAAAACAATTTGCGTTCTTCGGCTTCCTTCCGCTGGGAATCCGCCAGGTTTTTCAGTTGTTCCGACAGGGTTCCGAGGGAGGCCACTTCGTATTGGACCTTGTCGAGCCGTTCAAGCTCCACCCCATAATCGGGTATCGGGCGCAGGTAGGTACCGGCAAGGGCATATTTCTCGTGCAGGAGTTCGTTAATGATGGGAATGGAATCTTCCGGGATGGTCCGGCCCATGAGCTGCACGACCAGCAGGGTGGAATCTTCGGCGATCGGAAAGGTCTTGTAATTCAGGCAAACATTCCGGAGGTTATCCTCCACAAAAGCCTTGACGTTTTGTTTGTAGCGCAGATCGGCGATCACCTTGCGGAGGATGTACAGCCCGGGAATGGTGATCAGTAAGCTGAAAATCAGTACGATATAGCGATTTCGCCGGTTTTCGGCCGGATCAACCAGCCGGCTTCTGTACGGAAACCTCAGCAACCGGATAATGAAGTAGGTGGTTAAGGCAATAAAAAATGAGTTGAGGAAAAAAAGGTAAAAGGAATTGAGCATGACATCAAAATTCCCTTTGGCGATGCCGTAACCCGTAACGCAAAGCGGCGGCATCAAGGCAGTGGCAATGGCAACACCCGGAATGGCATTGGACTTGTCCTTGCGGGATACGGAGATGATGCCGGCCACTCCGCCGAAAACAGCTACCAGGCCGTCCAGAAAAGTGGGAGCCGTACGGGCCTGGATCTCATTGGTCAGGGTGCCAAGGGGCGTAACCAGGAAATAGGCCGTGCTGGTAAACAAAGCGATCAGGATGGCAATGGTGAAATTCCGGAGGGATATGAGCAGGGTTTCCTGATCATTGGTGCCGACTGCGAGGCCTACACCCAGGATCGGGTTCATCAGCGGGGATATCAACATAGCTCCGATGATCACGGCGGGTGAATTGAGGTCAAGACCGAGCGATGCGATCATGATGGAGCACATGAGCATCCAGGCATTGGAGCCGCGCATCCGGTTGCCGCTTTTGATGGCGGCCACCGTTCCGGCCCGGTCCTGACCTTCCCTCAGGTCCATAAGGTCCCTGAACCAATCCCTGGTAGCATAGACCAGTTGGTTAAACAGGTCCCCTATGGTTTGTTTTTGGCGTTTATCTGGCATTTTCCATTGATAAACGGAGCATGAAAATTACCGGCTGGTGACGACAAGCGTTCCCGCCATCATATCGTGCAGCGCCTGCTTCCGCTCGGTAAAACCGGCCATGATGAAGCCGATATAGATGATCACTCCGGAAATGATTTTTCCGAAGAACCTGCCGCTGGCCTTGCCGAAGGAGATCCTTTCTCCGGCCTCATCGACCACCTTTATGCCGACGGCCATTTTACCCAGTGTAGCTTGCCTGGCTGAGCTTTCCATCAGGGCAAAATACAGCCACATGCCGGCAATGATGATAACGTACATCAGGACCATTCCGCCCATGAGCCCGGTTTCGTTGATCGAACCGCCGCTCATGGCTCCGGCCCACAAGGCGCCTAAAATGGCAAACATCACCACGTAGGTTACGATAGTGACGATAAAGCCGTCAATGATATACGCGGCGAACCGCAACCAAAATCCGGCATAATCCCTGAAATAGGGCCTGGCATCCGGTGCATCCAAAATTTCGTTCATAAAAATTCCAGGTTTTAGAAATATGGGGCCTACATTCTCGCATTTCGGCATTGCGCCCTACTTTAGGATTTCAGAGGTTTTTCGGGTTTTTCCTCCTGTCAGTTCAATATTAATACCCTGGCAAATTAACATATTACCTGGAAATTTTCAAAACAGAATTCAGGGCATTACCCGGAGGATGCCCCGCATGGAGAGGTAATGCCCGGGAAATGAGCAGACGTACATATAATCACCCGGCTTATCGGGCGCTATGAAATAGAGGGTCTCTGAGGACCCGGGGAGCATCAGTTTGCTGTGGTGCAGGACTTTGGGCGTATTGGGCACGTAGTTCATGGACGGCCCTTTCAGCCCGAGATCCAGGGCCATTTTTCCGACCAAATCGGCGGCGCCGGGGTCGACGAAAACGATGTTGTGGGGCATGTCATCGTTGTTGTTGAACGTGAATTTTACCTTGCTGCCCGCCTTAACCATCACCAGGGTCTGGTCGTATTTCAGCCCCGGCAGGGTACTCATGCTCAGGGTGATATCCGGTTTGCCCCAACCGGCAGGCATCCTGGTAACTCGTTTAGCGGAGGAGGAAGTGGAGGCTGCCGCAGGGCTATTACCGGTTTTCTTCGGGTTATCCGCATCGGATCCGGTCGTCGGAGCAGGCATTTTGTGATTGCTGTGGTCCATTGCCGGAGCTTCTTCCATGGGCTCTGGTTCGGGCTCCGGTTCCGGCACGACCAGCTTTTCTCCATCCGGAATCTCATTGAGCGTATAGTAGCCGGTTCCGTGCAGCAAGGGAAGATCGCCGGCATAGGAGGTTATACCCGGGGTCTTGATCTCGTGCACGTATTTTTTCCGGAGGTTGTCCACAACCAGGCGGGCTTTCAACCCGTCAGCGGAAACTTCGACGTAGCGAACCGGGCACTTTTCGTCGTTGACGATGGGGCTGCCGTATACCGGGTGGTATTTGTAAATAAACCCGGTAATGTCGTAAGAGGCCGGATCGGCGGCTTTGGCCTTGTTGACCGGCTGCGTGAATTCGATCTCGAACCCGTCGGGCATGGCCCGGACAGCCCTCATCTCGAAGGGCATTTGACCGGACCAGATCACCCGTTCCAGCGCAAAGGGCTGGTTGCCGGTGGAACCCCATCCGCGGTTGGTTTGCCCGACAAACAAAGACCCGTCCTTGCCCCACGCCATTCTCAGCACCCCGGACCGGAACCCTTCGCGGAAGGCAAAGGCGGCACCCTGGTACACGCCATTGACCTGCTCCAGAAACACCCGGTCGATCTTGCTTTGTCCCTGATCGCCGACAAAGATCTGGCCGGCGAACGGGCCGAAGCTCCCGTTGGTTTCGTCGGTGATGATCTCCGAGGTGGAAATTCCGAGGATGCCGTGTGGCAACCAGACGGCAGGTGTTTTCACGGAAGGCACTTCTTCCGCTACCTTGAACAGCGGAGTGGGGATTTCATCCTCAATATTTTCCGGCTTGATGGGGTCTTTTCCTTTGGGGGTCAGGCGGGGATTCACCCGGTAGTAGATATCATTGTAGGAAACCTTGACAGGGGATTCAGGTCGGCTGGTCCAGCTCAATCCGGCGGGGTGACCGGTGAAGTCGCCTTTATTGACCGGCATGATGAAACCGGATCCCATCCAGTCTCCCTGATTGTCACCGTAAAAGAACTGGCCGTTGACCCAGCCGATGCCGCAGGGCGACCGCATGCCTGTTGCCCAGGGCTCCATTTCGCCTTCCGGGGTGATGCGCATGGTCCAGCCGCGCCAGGGTACGCGGCTTTCGCCGCGCCACCACTCCTGATTGCCGAAAGCGACGTTGCCGGTGACAAAAAAGCTGCCGTCCGGGGCAATTTTAGGGCCGTAGGAGTATTCGTGATAATGGCCTGACAGCGGCCATTGATAAACGGTTTCGTATACATCCGCCCGGCCGTCGCCGTCGGTATCTTCGAGCCGGGTGAGTTCACCGCGTTGCGCCATGTACAAGGAGCCGTCCTTGTAGGCCAGACCCAGGATTTCGTGCAGTCCGGATGCGAATTTCCGGAAGTTGGGATATTGCCCGTTCTTCATGTACGGATTTTCGATAATCCAGACTTCTCCGCGGCGGGTTGAAACGGCAATGTCGCCGTCGGGCAGGGTAACCACGCCGCCGCCTTCCAGCACGATGTCTTCGGGAATGGGGATGGAGACCAGTTTGAAATAGTCGCTTTCAGTGGGCAGCAGGGCCGGTTTGTCCAGTTGCCCGTTGGCACAGGTCAGCGCCAGGCAAAATAAAAGGGTTGAAATATATGGATAGGCGGTTTTCATCTTGCATGCATTGATAGAATTACCAAATCAGTTCGTATTCTACGGCGTTTCCGCTGAACGGAATGAGGAGTTCCTCGCCGCCGCCGGAAACCCTGACCATGGGTTTGGCGGCTGATTTTTCAGGCGTGCGCACATAATAGCGCCCGTCGACGCGGAACAGGTTCTTTTCAAGGGATTCGATGGTTGTTCCTTTCCCGGCGCGGGCGTACAGGGCGCCCTGCGGCTGACCTGAAACCAATATCCTGCGCGTGAACCGGCCGTCTGCCGGGCTGACCTGGTCATCAAAAGAAGCCCCGTAGGCCTGGAAGGTGAAGGTCGGCTCACCGGCAGGATTCAGTCGGTATCCTTTCGGCCGGAAGCCTTCGGTTTGGCCCAGCGTGTCCGGCCAGGCCTGGTTCTCATTGGCAAGAACGGCAACCGCCGGAGCGTCCAGAAGGTGCAATACGCTGCCGCGGGCACGGGAGCTGCCGTCGCCGCGGTCGTTCCACATCGGCGTTGCATCCAGGAAACCGCCGCGCCATACCTGGAAAACCGTTCCGTACGACAGGTCGTAACCGAAGCAGGAACCGTTGGGGAAACCCACATTGGCGGCGTGGGTGATCCGGTGGGCCTTCTGACCGTCACCCGGATTGAAATCGACGAAACTCCGCGTGATGACGGGGTCTTTTTCAAAATCGATGAAGATTTGTCTGGACAGGCTGCCGATGGGTTCGGAACCGGGCGCATGGAGCGGCTGCCTGCGGATGCCCGGACCGCTGATGTAGAAGGCCAGGCCGTTGGGCATCCAGGATTCCATTTTCACATAGAATATTTCCACCTGGTGAACGCCTGCGGAGAGTTGGAAGTCGACCTGCCGCCCGCCCCAGGATTTTTCAATAACGGTCTTACCGTCAATCCGCACGTTGCCGCGGCCATAAAAATTAAAGTCCAGGTGGTATTCGCCCGCGACAGGGATTTGCAGCGGTCCGTTGAAAAGCAGGGCGAATTTCTCGTTTTCCGTGCAGACTTCCTGGGTCAGGACGGCCGTTGTTCCCTTTTTCACAGGTTTAAGGTCGCCGGGGCTGGTAATCTGGTCGTTCCCTTCCACGAAGTATTGCGCGTAGGTCATTTCACCCAGCGACAGCGGGGGCAGGTTGTAGTTGTCAATGCGGATATTCCTGAAGGCAACGGGGCCGTGATCACCCTGGAGTCGCAGCGGGCCGGTGGGTTTTTCTTCGCCCCAGGCGCCGCGCGTCGGGCCGGTCAGTTCGAGGTTCTCATGGATGACCACCCCGTTCATGATCACCCAGATCAGGCGGGCGTTGGCTGTTTTCCGGCCGTAGGCGTCGAAGCGGGCCGCCTGAAAGGAAATATCCATGGTTTGCCAAAGCCCGGGCGCTCTGGCGGCATTTATTCGGGGCGCATACCCTTCAAACCCTTTTTTGCCCTCCGGCCTGGCTTCATCCCATCGTTCATAAACTCCGCCGCAATCGCTGAATCTGGGGTGGGCTGTTGCCCAGCTGTCGAATAGCTGGATCTCATACAACCCCTGAAGATAGATCCCGGAATTGGAACCCCTGGCCATCATGAATTCCAGGTGAAGGTCAAAGTCGCCGTACTCGCCGGCTGTCCGCAGGTCTTCTCCGTGTTTGCCGCCCGGATCATTGACCAGGATCCCTTTGCCTTGTTTGAGCTTCAGGGATTCGTTTTTATCCAGGTCGGCGGTGACGTTTCCGGCAATTTTCCAATTACCGGACGGCGCCTGGAAAAAGGAAAGATCGTCGAGCGGGACGTTGCCCGAAGTTTGAGCGGAAAGGAATGACAGGGCGCCGGAAATGAAAACGGCTATCCCTGCAAGGCGCATGATTCGCATGTTGGTCAATTCGATTTGTTCACGGGCCAAAGCTAGCCATCCCTTTCAAAAAAGCAAATAAGTATGGACCAAAAATTAGCTTCCCGCTTTCAACTCAGCCTTTTTCGGGCGCCACGGCGGGGATTTCGGGAATAATCGCCGGGGGCGGCGGCGGTTTGATGCTGGGAAAGGACAACCTGCCGCTGATCGGTCTGGAGGCCTTTGACATGCCCCGTTTGGTTTGGAGCAAAAATTCAAAGGAGAGGTTATAATTGATCATATGCTGATCGTCGATCAGATCGAGGGGGTAAGTGTCCAGGCTTTCGACCGTCAGCCAATACTGGCGCCTTGGGGCGTCGCACCGGATATTGGCCAGCCGCACCGGGATTTGCTGCTCATTGCGCTGCACCACCAACCGGGAGACCTCGGGCAAGGTGGCGTAATCCACGGGGTTTTCGTAATCCTCCAGGTCGACGCTGAACGTCCATTGGAAGGCAAATCGCCGGTCCTCCTTTTTGGTCAGGTCGAAATAACCGTTGTTCAGGGTGGCAATCGGGTGGGCGCTGGTGGGGATATCCTCCTCGATGTAGAACCGGATATAATCGCCGCCGACGGGATAGCGGCTTCTGACCTGGTAGGCTACCTTTATCCTGTCGGGCCGGGTACCCAGCGGGCCGCTGAAATGCTCGGACAGCGGCCGGCCGGTGACGGTGAATTTGCAGCCGAAATTGCCGTTTGCCGGGTCGCCGTACGATTCGGTCCGCAGCTCCGGCGAACCCTGGTAGACGCCCGGGCGGACATTTTCCAGCATCCAGAAATTATCGGTCATTTCCCTGGGAATGCCGTCTACGCTGAAGGAGTGCCGGTGCTCAGCGCTTTCGGACATGAGCGGGAAGTCTTTGGACAACTGGACATCGGGGCGTTGAGCGGAAAAATAGGCGGCTATCTGTGTCGGGGAGGGCAGCGGCGTGAACAGCATTGACCGCGTATAATCCGGGTTGAAATCGGCGTACACGATGGTTTCCCAGTCGGTGCCGTTAAAGGAATTTGAGCTTGATTTGCCCTTTCCGAACTTGTTGCTGATCTTGGCCGAAAAGGGCAGGCTGACGTTGACGCCCACTTCAGCGTCCCATTTTCGGTTCTCTTCGGCAGTGGTGATGTGCTTGACCATGACCCCCTCGAATTCCCGCAGGTAGTAGGCCTTGTTGACGTATTCCGGATTATCCCGGTAAAACCGCCAGAGCTGCATCATGGCCTCGTTGGAGCGCCAGTCGTTGGATTCGAAGGCGATTTTCAGCGGGGAGAGGAAGGAGCCGGAAACGGCAACCACATTGGATTCCCTTCGGTCATCAGTGGCCAGCGCGGTTTTGAATGCAGAATAGGGCGGTTCGATGCCGGCATCCAGGGAGGCCTTCAGGTAGCCGCTGCAGTTTTTGGTGAGGATGAAAGAATCGAAATTTTCATCGGGGTCGATCAGAAACTGATTGGGTATGCCGTTGGAGGTGAATATTTTGCTTTGGCTGTAATTGATATCGGAAAACGGCCGTTGGGTCTCGTCATAGGTGAAGATATAATTGAGCAGTCCGCCGCCGCGGATGTCGGCTGTTTCCACTTTGGTGCGCAGATCCCGTTTACCCAGGAATTTGCTCATGTCTGCCGGCACAAAATCGCGTTTGGTATCGGAAATGGAAAAACCGCAGTAGTCGGTATGTTTTTTGAAGATCCGCTGAAGGGCGTAGCCGAGCGAAATCCTGGAATACACCCGTTGCGGCGGCCAATCCTCATTGCGGAGTTCTTCAAGTCTGTCCTTGTATTTGCTTGCCCTTTGAGCCGTTAACGCATTGGCGGAGCAAAAAATACCTAAAACCGCTATGATCAGACACGGTAAAAGTTTATTACTCATTTTTGAATCGTTGTCATTTGCAAAACAGAACGCAGCCGAAGGTCGGTTGTTACAGCACAAATTGCAGAAATTATAAATATAACGAAAGTTTTTGGAAAATTTCGGGTTCAGGATAAAAATCGCGGAAAGCGGCGTCTTTCATCAGTGAGCAATAACGATTTTCGCGGCGGAACTATTATATCCGGGAGGCAAATCTCCCATGGCAATGCCCATAGAAACCCGGTACTCTCCCGACATCCGGGAGGGAATGACCGCCGTTGCAGACAGCTCAACTCCGGCGCCGGAAGGCCAGGTCTTACGTTCAGGTTGTACCTCCAGCATCCGGATGGCGCCGTGATCCCTGGGAACGTCAAAGATGATCCATAGGGAAAGCGGCATATCACCCCGGTCAGGATAAATATCGAAAGGGTAGGGGTTGGTCAGTTTCACGGGCAGGTGCAGCGTATCGCCCGGGCGGTAGGTTGCGTCCGGAATTGAAAATTCCAGCTTCACCTGCCGGGCAACCTGCAGGCTGTCCACTTTTTTGATCCTGAAGGTATTCAGCGGCGGCTTGATCTCGCGGGCGCCGCGGACCCGCCAGTCGCCCTGGCCGATGATCCAGACGGACCGGTTTTGCAGATCCCTTTCATCGCCCCACAGGTCAAACTGGCTGGGCCGGTAATAGAGGTCGGTCAGGGTATAGGCTTTTTTTCCGGTCTGAAAGGTGAACTGCGCCGGGCTTCTGTAGGAATTCTGGAATACGACGGGCGTGTTGCCTGCAATGCTGTCCACAGGCGCAATCCAATCCCATTTTTCAAGCGGATTTTTGACCCCTGGAAGGTGAAGCATCAACCCGATGCGGGCGATCATCAGCAAAACAAAACCGGCAAGCGCCATTTTCCGGACCAGCGCTGAGCCCTGGTTAGGCGGGCGGTACCTGTTCCAGAGTATCAGCACAATGGCCGGCGTCAGGGCGGCCGTCCATTGTGGTTCGACGTGACCTTTGCCGGTGGAATACAGGAAGAATGCCCAGAAACCGATGATCATCCAGCGGCAGCCTGCCTCAATGCCCTTGGTTCCGGCTTTCACTGAATGGTAAACAGCACGGATAATGAAAGGGAATAACAAGGGGCTGAAAACCAGAAACTGATTCAGCAGGTAGTTCAGGGTGTACTTCAGTTCATACAGGTCGTCGCGGCCGCCCAGCAAATGGTACCGGATGGAAATGAAATCGTGACGGTACTGCCAGTTCAGGTGCGGCATATACAAGGCCAGCGCGATCAAACCCGCGCTGACCCATTTCGGGTCGAGGATTTTCCGCCAATACGGCAGCAGGGAAAACCCGATGACGAGGAGGCCGTGGTATTTGCTGTAGAGCAAGCCGGCCATGGTCGCTGCCAGGAGCAGGGCAAATTTCCAGTTGTTATGCCGCAGCATGCCGTCCAGCGCCCAAAGGTATGCCGCCGTAAAAAAGAGCAAGGGGCTGTCCGGTGTGGCAATGAAACCGAAAACATGGAAAAAGGGCATGGCCGCCAGGAGGGCAAAGAAGAACAAAAGACCGGCTCTGTCCGTTGGAGAACCTGCCAACCGGCGAAGCAGACCGAAAGCGACCAATTGGAGGACGGGGAAGAAAAATCTGGCCCCGAAAGCCCCCGGGAAGACGGCCTGACCCGCCCTGATGAAGAAGGCGGTCATCGGGGGGTGGTCGAAATACCCCCAATCCAGCCTGGCGGCATAAAGCAGGTAATAGGCTTCATCCGGATCCAGGGGCAACCAGGCCGCCTGGATCCAGTTGAATGCCAGCCATGCCGCCGCAAAATAAAAGACGTTACGACTTGACAAGGAATATCTTACCGTTGGATGCTGTAATCACCAGACGCGTTTCTGCGGCCTGGGTATAGGTTTGAGCATTCTTCAACAATTCAAAGAAACGGGACTCCTGGGTCATCAGGCCGTCGCAGTGCATCCGTCCGGAAGCCAATTCAGAAAAAGAGATCTGACCGCCGGTTTCAACCGTAAAACGGCTGTGGTAAGGATTGCAGCTGCCTTTACCGGAGGCTTTCCCGCGATCGAGGACCAGGGATACTTCGGAATCTTTATACAGCGCCATGCTCTGGCCGTTGTATTCCATGGATTCCAGCGTGTATTTGCCGTCAATCTCGCTGGGTTCGCCGGTCGGCTCGGGATCAACAGCGCCTTGCGGCGCCTCCTGAGGCTCGGCATTTTGCTGGTCGGCAGGCTGACTGTTGTCAGCGGGTTTGTTCTGGCAGGCAACTATCAGCAAACAGCAGGCGAACAGTGGAAATAAATATTTGGTCATCATTTTTGAGTTTTAATCCATTCAGGCTTTAAAATACCTCCCAGGTGATCGTAAGGAATGGTGAATTCGGTCGGACCGGAGGCGTATGAAGCCACTTCATATGGGTTGTAAAAGAAATACAATCCTTCGTTGCCCAAAGCAAAATTTTCGGGGAGGGTGAACCCTTGTCCCCAGAAAAAATCGGTTTCGTCAAAATTCTGGCCGTCCATCAGGTTGCGGACTTCCCGGAATTTCACCTGCACGAGGGCCTTCAGCTTGTTCATGTCCGCCGTGATGTCCTCCAGGGACAGGGTTTTTCCGCTGGACAGGTCGAAGTTGAGCAGCGAAACAAACGAATTGGGGTGGGCGCCGCCCATATAGGAATAAGTTCCGATCGAAACAGAGGCCCATTTTTCGGTGTTGCTGAGCACTTCGCCGGATACGGCTACTTCCCAGGGAAGGCTGTAATCGGGGCTTTCCCGGAGTTGATCTTCGTATTCCTTGATCAGCCCGACCGCTATGGTGTCCATGCTTGGCGGTGTTGTTCCCGGTTCGACCGCGAAGACGTCCATGCTGTTGCGGACCCTGAATTGGATGGTATCGTTGATCAGTTGGACAACTTCTGCGGGCTCACCCTGTGCAACGGGATAGGAGACCGACATATTCAGGCATTTGCTGGAATCAGCGGCACAGCCGGGCGAATGCCATTCAGCGGAAGATTTGTCGAAGCGGATAGCCGGATCGGCACCCTGTTTGTCGGCGGAAGGTCCGCAGGCTGTCAATGCGCCTGCAAGCGCGGCGAATAGAAAGCAGTTTGAGATTCTGTTCACAGGTCGAGAATTTAGTAGCGATTATAGCTTTTCCCGTTTCGGGCTGCAAAGCTACCAAAAGAACGTTATATACGGCTTTTTCATTTTTATCTTCGGCGTAATAAATCGCCTAAATTATGAACGCCCCGGTTTCGGAGCCTGCTGAGGAGTTTAAGGAAGAGGGTTGCGGTGATGAAGGCGTCTCCCGCTGCGGTATGGCGATCGCTGGGTCTGATCCGGTATTGTTTGCAAAGGTCGTCCAGGCTGAGGGGGCCGGCAGGATAAACCGGGCCGGAAACAGGATTGACCCGTTTGGAAAGGGCGCCTGTGTCGACCCTTTTGTTTTTTAACCCCGATCCGGTCAACGGCTTGAGGGCCTGGTTGATGACCGCAATATCGAAACCCACGTGGTGCCCGACCAGGACACTGTTGCCGATCATCAGGACAAACTTTTCCAGGGCCTCCCTTTCCTCCAGGTCGTTGGGCCTTTCTTTCGGCAGGATGCCGTGGATGACAACAGCAGGGCTCGTATTGCTGTCGTGCCGGGCTATGGTGCATTCAAGTGAACCGGAAATGTCGATCTGCCAATTGCGGACCCGGACGGCCCCGATGGACAAGATCCGGTCTTTGGCTGGGTCCACGCCTGTGGTTTCGGTATCAAAAACGACGAAAGGGACCTCCTGGATCGGCGTTTGGGCGGGCAGCGGCGTGCGGAATAGCCGCAGGTAGTCCTTCCAGAAGGCCGGGCCGTCGCCTTCGGGTTCCGCATTTCGTTTTTTGTTTGATCTGAAAAACCACATGGCCGGCAATTTACCGCATATAAGCCAATTGATAGCGCATATTCAGCAGCGATTGCAATTCCTGTATGGGCTGGAAGCTGTTCCGCAGATTGATCCGCTCCATTTTGGAAAGCTCCGAGGGGTTGAAATACCTGCCCGAATTATGGTTTCTGATGCCTTGCAGGGCGCGGTATCGCATGAGGATGCCGTACGAATCGGCGGCCTGCTGGAAGAGTTCGGCGTTGCTGGGTTCGAGCTCTGCCAGTTTTTCAAACCGCTTGATGGTATTGTTGATCCTGCCGACCCTGGCGCTCAGGATCAGCACCCTGGCTGCGTCGGCCAGCGGCATCATGGCCCTGGCCTTGATATCGAATTCGTCCTTGTGTTCGCCGCTGCGCTCCACCACGAACCCCCGGAAAAACGTCAGCGGGGCCGGGTTTTGGAGGGCGGCTTTGGCGAGGAAGGACAGGAATATGGTTTGCCTGCCAACGGATTCAAAAATATGGTCGGTCAGGGCCGCGGCCAGGGAGGTGTCGCCGTAAACAGGCCTGAAATCGAAAAAGATCTCGCAGTGGAGGATAGCTTCGGGGACGGGTTCGAAGATCCATTTGCCGAACTGCTCTTTCCATTCGCTGAGCGACAGGCACCACTTGGCGTTGCTGGCCATCATATCGCCCGGGCAGTAGTCGAATCCGCATTCGTTCAGCATGGTGCTGACCCTGCCTGCCAGGGTCAGGAAGTAGGCTTTGGCGGCGGGGTATTCTTCTTCGGGCACATCGCCGAAGAGGAGCGCGCTGTCCTGGTCGGTCCGCAGCAATTGTTCTTCCCGGCCTTCGCTGCCCAGGGTGAGCCAGCAATAGGGGACGCCCGGCGGTTTGACCGCTTCCTCTTCCATGGTTTCTTCGCAAAGCCGGATGACCTGCGTGATCAGGGCATCGTTGATCTCGGTCATGACAGAAGAAATATAGGAAATGGAAACCTCCTGGTAAAGATATTTCTGCAACAGGCTTTCCGCCTGCTGGCGGATGTTCTTCAGCTCGGCAGCTTTCCGGCTGCGCCGGATCTCCCGGATCATGACGGCCGGATTATTGCCCTGAACGACAAGCAGGTCATGCTCGGAAATGACGCCGACCACCGGCGTATCCGGCGTGCCGTCCTCCGTCATGACGAGGTGGTGGATGCGGTGTTTGACCATATCCATCTGGGCGTCTGCCACGGTCATTTCTTTTTTTGAGGTCACCACGGGGTGGGCCATGATCTGCTCAACCGGTTGATGGATCGGCACCAGGCCGGTTGCGACCTTTCGCCGGAGGTCCTTATCCGTAATGATCCCGATCGGGTGCTGTTTTTCATCCACCACGACGATGGAGCTGACCTCTTCCCGCGCCATTAAACCGGCAGCGATCTGGATGGGTATTCTGGAAGAGCAGGTAACCGGCGCCTTGCTGTATTCCAGCGACTGGACCTCCACCAGGTGGAAATGCCCGTCAATATACCGGTCCTGATCCAGGAAAAGCCTGTTTTTGAAGTGAGTGTCGTAATTTCTCCGAAGGCCTTCCGCAAAGCTGCTGGCCAGGTAATAGGCTATTTTCGGGTTGGCATTCCAGGTCTCCTGGTATTTTTCCACACTGACGACGTACAGGAGGGTTTCTTCAACGGCCTTTGCCGTAAGGGCGTAATTGTCTTCATTGATCAGCGGCCGGATGCCGAACACGTCGCCTTCGTCGCATTGCTCAACCAGTATCTCACGGTCATCCTCCTGGCGAACCATTTGGACGGCGCCTTCCCGGACGACAAAGATCCGTTGTTCCGGCTTTTCACCTTGCCGGAAGATCACTTCGTTGGGGCGGCAATACTGGACCGTGACCGAGGCGGACAGCTCGGCCAATTGGTGCGGATCCAATAAGCTGAAAGGCGGGTAGTCCTTTAGAAAATCATGGATTCTGGTGCTGATGGTGTTTGCCATGCGGATCATTCAATTGACCAGGTCGATCATGGGTTCCGGATAATCCTTTCCGATCCGAACCTGGTAAAATGCCTGTTCTTCGAGGCTCATGTATTCCGGCTGATGGATCTTCTCCTGCGGCAGGTTTCTGAGCTCCGGTACCCAGAACCGGATATAGTCGCCTTTCGGATCGTATCTTTTGCTCTGGGAATGGATGTTGAAATAGCGGTCTTCGCGCGGGTCGCTACCCACGCCGGCGATGTAGTTCCAATTGCCATAATTGCTGCAGGGGTCGTAGTCGACCAGGAGCGATTCGAAATATTCGGCGCCCATCAGCCAGTTGATGTTCAGGTCCTTGACCAGGAAGCTGGCAGCATTTTGCCGGCCGCGGTTAGACATGAATCCGGTTTGGCGGAGTTCCCGCATATTGGCGTCGATGAATGGAATGCCGGTCTGGCCTTCCGCCCATTTGGAGAACAGGTCCCAGTCCTCCGTCCAGTTGTGGTCCTTTTTCCCGGTTATACCCTCTTCCCTGAAGATCTTATTGCCGTGTTTTTTGGCCATGAACCGGAAAAAGTCGCGCCAAAGCAATTCGAAGACCAGCCAGTAGGTCGATTCGTTCTCACCATGCGCCTGTTCGTGCCGCTTGATCTCGCTGTAGATCAACTTGGGGGAAAGGCAGCCCTGGGACAGCCAGGGTGAGAATTTGGAGGAGTAATCCATGCCCAGCAGTTGATTGCGCGTTTCCTTGTAACGGTCAACCAGCAGAGAGTCGTGTATATAGTACCGGAGCCGTTCAAGGGCCGCTTTCTCTCCACCTTTGAATTGATTGGATGCGCCGGCCGGTTCCGGCGGCGTCGCATGGCCCAGGTCCCGGAGGTCCGGCATAGGGCCATAGTCCAGCCGGGTGCTCAATGGGGGCAACCGGTCCGGTGCGGGCAGGGGATCGCGGACCGGTACGATCTTTTCGACTTCCTTCCGGAACTGGGTGAAGACATCCGGGGTGTGGGGAACGGGAAAGGGAAGGTCTGCAGTGTAAAGCAGCATTTTCCCCCGGGAATACCAGATTTCCTGTCCGATGGTCCACAGGTTCTTTTCCAGGGCGTCCTGGACGAGGACTTCCTCCTGGGTGCGTTCGCGGTTGCAGAAGACCCAGCTGCTTTTTACGGATCGAGCCAGCTCAAAGATGACCTCCTCGGGTTTGCCGATCCGAACCCAGAGATCCGAACCGATGGCCTGAAGGGATGCCCTCAGGTCGATCACCGATTCCAGGATGAACTTTGCCCGGAACGACCCGGTCTTGGGAAACCCGTATTTTGTTTTACCCTTGAAGATCCTTGGATCGAAAACATAGACCGGGATAACCTCATCCGCACTTTTGAGTGCATCGAGGAGCGCCTCGTTGTCGTGCAGCCTCAGATCCTGCCTGAACCAAACTATTGCCCGCCGATAATCCATAGCCGAAGGAATTTTTTCAACATGAAATCGAAAGGATAACAATGCAAAGATACATTGGTTTGTAGTTTTTGGAATTACTTGGGAAATTGCAGCCGGAATTTCAACAGGCCGGAGCAGGCTTTGTTTAGATGATCAAATAAACTGATGTTATGGATTCCCGAATTTTCAAATGCGCCTTCTTTTCAGCAATGCTGACCCTTACCGCTATCTCCTGTCAGGATAATCCTTTTACCCAGGGAGAGCGATTGTACGATCATTTATGCGCCAATTGCCACATGGATACCGGAGAGGGGTTGCAGAATCTGATCCCGCCGCTGGCCGGTTCCGAATTCGTCCGGGACAATGTCAGCGGCGCTGCCTGCATCATCCGGTACGGCACATCGGATACCATCACCGTTGCCGGCCGGGTGTTTCAGCAACCGATGACCGGTAATCCGGACCTGACGGAGTTCGAGATCGCCAATCTGGTAAACTATATCCGCCAAGCCTGGGGAAACGAATACGGGTTTGTCAAACTCGACGAGATCAAGGCAGGGCTTGAAGGCTGCCGGCCTGCATCTGAATAATCAAATTCGGTTAGACGGGCTTCGTGCAACTATCCGGACGGATTTGTAAAAAAATGCTACCTTTCCGACCAATTTCCGGGCTTTAGCGCTATCTATCACGCTCAAATTCCTTTACTTTGGCCCAATTAATCGAAACGATTTTATGAAGCAGTTCTTTACCATTGTATTTTGTATGCTGACCCTGGGATTAGCAGCACAGGCGCCCGTAAACGATGATTGTTCCGGGCTGATCGACCTGGGCGTTGCGCCGGCTTGCCCCGATGTTTTCTTTTCCAACGTGAACGCGACGGCCAGCAATATCGGTTTCGGCAATATTCCGCAGTGTTTCAACGGCGGCGGCGTACAGAACGACGTCTGGTTCGCTTTCACGACCTCCGACACCATTTTCAACTATACGATCACAGTGACCGGCATGTCAGACGGAGTAACGCCGGCAATGGTAAATCCGCAGGTGGCCATCTACCGCGGGGATTGCGAACCCGACGGGCTTGCCGAGCTGGTCTGCGCTTCCGCCGACCTGGGCGAATCAATCGTGGAACTGGACGTGGAGGAACTCACCCCGAACGTGATCTATTTCCTCCGGATAAATGACTATTCCGCCACCGGCACCCCCAACTGGGGCTCGTTTCAGGTGTGCGTGGATGAAACGCCCCCCGCCAACAATATCGACGAGGGCGGCTCTACGGCCTGCTCGGGCCTGCTTTACGACAGCGGGGGCCCCGACGCAGACTACGGCCCCAATGAAGATTATACCTTCTCCATTTGCCCCAGCGAATTCAACCAGTGCATCAATTTTACGCTCGACTACTTCAATATCGAGGACGGTTCATTCGACCAGTTGAACTTTTTTGACGGCCCCGAAGTGAACCCTGCTACCTTGCTTGCCTCCATCGGCGGCTTTAACCTTTCCGGCGGCGGCGCCGTTTGTTTCCAGGTTCAGGCCAGCAGCGGATGCCTTACGGTCCAGTTTGTTTCCGACGGCTCCATCCAGCTCGAAGGATTTGCCGGTTCATGGCAATGCTCCGCCTTCCCTTGCGAACCCTATGATCCGGTAGTGGTGGAGGAAGGCGCCTCCAATGAGCAGATCGAAAATTTTGTTTCCACCCCGCAAACCCTGGCGACCGTAACGAGCATTTCGTGCCCGCCTAACGCCTACGGCACTTTTGTGGCCGGTGATACCACCGACCTGGGATTGGACCGGGGCCTGCTCCTGACCACGGGTGACGTGAATAACGCACCGGGCCGCAACAATTCCGGCAGCACCGGTTTGGACAACAATTTTCCCGGCGATCCGGACCTGGATTACCTTTCTACGCTTTTCGGGGCGGAAGTCGAGTCGTTTGACGCCTGCGTAGTGGAAATGGACGTATTTGCTGCTACCAATGAACTCACCTTCGAATACGTGTTCGGTTCGGAGGAATACACCGAATTCGTGGGGTCCAATTTCAATGATATTTTTGCCTTTCTGGCCTCCGGTCCGGGAATTGCCGGAGACCCCAACATGAATAACCAGATCAATATCGCGGTTTTGCCGGATGGCGCTACGCCTGTGCAGATCAACAGCGTAAACAACATTGACAACTGGCAATACTACCGCAACAACGAACTGGGCCAAAGCCTGGAATACGACGGTCTGACCTCCGATTACCTCGGCGCCAAGAAAAGCCTCACCGCCCGCGTACAGACCATTCCCTGCAATACCTACCACCTCAAACTGGCAATCGCCGACCGCAACGACGGCATCTACGATTCCGGGGTCTTTATTTCCGAAATCCGCGGCGGGACGCCCAAGCTGGAGGTGGTGTTCAATTCCGGGATCGATTACCTGATCGAGGATTGCACCAACACGCCGGATGAACTGGTCGTGCGGCTCAACAGCGCCCTGGAAGATACCGTCACCTATAAGGTCAATATTTCCGGAACGGCGATACTGGGTGTGGATTACGACCTGATCCTGCCGGATGCCATCACCTTCCTGCCGGGCCAAACGGAGTTCTCTTTCCCGATCACCCCGCTATCGGACCTGGAAGACGAAGATATCGAAACCATCATCATCTCCCTGTCCAACGACTTCGGTTGCGGCGAGGTGACCTATACCACGCTGACCATTGAACTGCATGACGAACTCGTAGTGGACATCCTTGCCCAGGGTGATACCCTCCTGGTTTGCGCCGATAGCAGCCTGGTCGTTCAAGCCGAAGGCGCCGCTACCTATTTCTGGAGTCCTGCCGGCATTTTCAGCGACCCGACGAGCGATTCTCCGGCAGCTACCCCCGGTTTCAGCCGTTGGGTCAAGGTGGAGGGTTTTGTCGGCGCCGGCTGTACGGACGTGGATTCGGTGTTCCTGAAGGTCATAGACCCCATGATTGAAGTGGCGGCCCTGGATCCTACGGCCATCTGCCGGGGAGACTCCGTGCACCTGGTGGTCACGGATAATGTCGGCCATTCCAACCTGACCTGGTTCCCGGCCGCCGGTCTGAGCGACCCGAACGGCGCTGAGGTGACGGCCAAGCCGCAGGATACCACGCTGTACATCGCTTCGGTTGAAGTGGCAGGATGCGTTGTTATGGACTCGGTGCTGATAGATGTCAACTTATTTGAATTCCCGGAGGTTGCGAATGATACAACGATATGTCAGAACTACAGCGTACAGCTGGCCAGTCTGATCAGTCCGGAGGCCACTAATTATACCTGGACGCCGGCCATAGGCCTGGATAACGATACCATATCAGGGCCGCTGGCTACGCCGGACGCCACCACCACCTATACGCTGACGGCAGAAAGCGTTAACGGGGCCTGCAGCCAGACGGCCGATATCACCGTTCAGGTATTGCCTGCCGATGTGAATATCACAGCCGCCGATACGGTCTTCCTCTGCCTGGGCGAAACCCTCAATCTGGACGCGGTGACCAGTACCGGCGTCGCGGATAACCTCATCTGGTCGCCTGGCGACAGTACCTTGAGCGATACCCTCGGCCTGAATGTGATCGCTTCGCCAGAGGTGACCACCTGGTATTACGCCACCTTTACCGTGGGCGCCTGCGTGGTCATGGACTCCGTGCTGGCCCGCGTTGACTCCCTGCCCGATCTGAGCCTGATGACGGACCCCATGAAGGATTTTTATTGCCAGGGCGACATTGTCAAGATCATTTCAGCCAATATTTACGAACCTTCCAATTTCCCGGATATCGAGCATAGCTGGACGGAGGGCCTCGGCTTTGAAACGCCGGATTCTTTGGCCTTTATGGTCTTTACCGCGCAGGATACTTCCTATTACACAAGGATCACCATTAACAATGCCTGCCGGGATACCAACCGGATGCTGATCAATGTGGTGGAACCCCAGACCCTGATACCGCATCCTTCGGATACCACCATTTGCGAAGGGCAAAACGTGCAGGTTATGCTGGAATTCGAGGGCCAGGGAGAGATTTCCTGGGAACCCGAAGAGAATATCAGTTGCACGGATTGCCTTAACCCGGTGTTGAGTACCCCGATCCCGATGACCTATACGGTTAAGGCAAAAGAAGGGGAGTGCACGCAGGAGGCAACCGTTCAGGTGAATATCCGGCCCTTGCCTGTTTATGCGCTCAGTCCCGATGTCGAGATATGCGCCGGGGCGGGGACCCAGGTCCAGTTGAACAGCGCCACCGACGGGGTGAGCGATTACCAATGGTCTTCCTCGGCAGATCCTAACTTTACTTCCGACGTTGACCTGCTGACGGTCAGTCCGGACCAGACCACGACCTTCACGCTCACGGCGACCAATGAATGCGGTTCGGTCGGCGGGCCGGTCAAGGTTACCGTGGTCCCGCAATCGTTTATTTCCCTGGATGACGCCTCGATTTGTCTCGGCAATTCCATTACCCTTGTAGCAGAGGGATCGGCGCCGGACGGGGTATCTGAAGTCTTCAGTTGGACCGTAAATGGTCAGCCGGCAGGTGACGGGAAGAATACCCTGACCATCAACCCGGAGGAAACTTCGCAGGTCACTATCAATTATGTTTACGGCGACAACTGCGGAAATGACAGCAAAACAGTGACACTAACGGTATTTGACAACAATTTCCCGGTAGAATTAACGTCCAATCCGGTCGATACGGTTTATTCCGGGGAAGAATTGACGCTGACGGCTAACGTCACCCTTGCCGGCCAACAGGCCAATAATTATTCCTGGAGCGGCCAGGGGGTAGACGGCCAGACGACAAGCACCAACCAGATCTCCACCACCCAGCGGACTGACCAGGTCGAGAACCTGTCTTATCAGGTTCAGGTGACGACTGATCAGGGATGCATGGGTGAGGGTACCGTTTTTGTGGTCCTGGTGCCGAATATTGCAAAAGTGCCCAACGTCTTCACGCCGAACGGCGACGAGGTCAACGATGTTTTCAGGGTGTATTACAACGCCAGGGAATTCGGGATCCGCCAATTCCGGATCTACAATCGTTGGGGGCAGCTGGTCTACGACGGCAAAGATAACAACGGCTGGGACGGAACTTACAAGGGCCAGCCGGCGGTTTCCGATGTGTATATTTACCAGATCGCTTATGAGATCGGCGGCGAGGTGAAGACGGTGAAGGGGGATGTGACCTTGCTGCGATGATCCACAGGCGCGAAACACTATGAAGAGTTTGAAACATAAATTATCCGGGTTGACCACGATTAGCCTGATCGCAGCCGTGCTTTTGCTCCTGACCTGCAAGAATGAGGGGCCTGTTGTCCCCATTGAACCCGAATTGCCTGCCGGAACAACACCCATTGCGGCCTCTCCGCAAAGGACAGGCGATCCGCAGGCCGGTTACGATTACCTGGTTTCAGGGAATTATATCCGAAGCGGCATTCCATACTCCGTTTTTGTCAATACGTTCGGGAAAGACACCAGGAACGAACTCGGCAGGAGCGGCGACAATGCTGAGATCAATTACGAGTTCACGGCTGTAGATGCCCCGAACGGCGTCCGGGTGGTGGCGCCGAACTGCCTTCAATGCCATGCCCAATACCTGAACGGTGCATTGGTGGTCGGCCTGGGCAACAGCACTTACGATTTTACCACCGACCAATCCCAGAATGCCTCGCTTCTGGAAACCGTGATCAAAGCCTTTTACGGCAGTTCATCCCCGCAATGGGAGGCCGCCAAAAATTTTACGCGTGCGGTTAAAGCCACCGGTCCATACCTGGTGACCAAGGTACGGGGTGTGAATCCGGCAGACAAGCTGGCTGCTGTCCTCGCCGCTCATCGCAATGTTTCGGACCTGTCCTGGTACGATGATCCTCAGATCACCTTACCGGCAGAGGTGGTCCCGTCGGACGTACCCGCCTGGTGGCTGCTGAAAAAGAAGAACGCCATGTTCTACAACGCGGCCGGCAGAAAGGATTTTGCCCGGTTCATGATGGCGTCCAACCTGCTGACGGTTACGGATTCCACGGAAGCCAGGGATGTGGACAATCATTTCGATGATGTGCTCGCCTATATCCTGACCCTGGAGCCGCCCGCCTATCCCGGCGCACTGGATCAGGCCCAGGTTGAAAAAGGGCGGGTTATCTTCAAGGAGAATTGCGAATCCTGCCACGGAACATACGGCGCGGAAGCCACTTATCCCAACCTGCTGGTCTCTCTGGACAGGGTAGGGACCGACCCTCAACTGGCTCAGGCCAATTTTGCTTATCCCGAATTTGTCGATTGGTATAACCGAAGCTGGTTCAGCAAGAATCCGAACGCCGCCAGGCTCGAGCCGGGCGACGGATATATCGCCCCGCCGCTCGACGGGATCTGGGCTACTGCCCCGTACCTGCATAACGGTTCGGTGCCCACGCTGGAAGACCTGCTGAACAGCCCGGGGCGGCCAAAATACTGGAAGCGTTCATTCGATACCAGCGATTACGATCAGCAGAAAGCGGGGTGGAATTATTCGGTGGAAACGTCGGGCGGAAGCACATCCGTGTACGATACCACGCTGCCCGGATACGGCAATCAGGGGCATACATTCGGAGATTTTTTGAATGAAAGTGATCGCGCTGCCCTGGTGGAATACCTGAAATCCTTATAATTTTCCTGTCAACCGATCGCTCCTCTTTTTCCCAGCTCAATCACTTCGAGTTGGCCGATCTTACCGGCTTCGACCTGGAATCGCACAATGGTTTTCATGTGGTGGAACCCGTGGTTACCCGCCGCACCCGGGTTGATGTGCAGGCATCCGAATTGTTTGTCGGGCATGACCTTGAGGATATGGGAATGTCCGCAGATGAATAATCCCGGCGGGTTGACCTGCATGATTTCCCGGACCCGTTGGTTGTACCGGCCAGGGTAACCGCCGATATGGGTGATCCAGACATCAAGCCCTTCGCAGTCGAACCGGAGATCCAGCGGGAATTGCCGCCGGGCCAGCTGGTCGTCGATGTTGCCGTAAACCGCCTTCAGCGGCTTGAAGGCTGCCAGCTGGTCCGCTACCGACAGGTCACCGATGTCGCCGGCGTGCCAGATCTCGTCCACCGGTTCAAAATATTGGAAGACATGGGGATCGAGGTAACTGTGGGTATCTGATATCAATCCGATTTTTTTCATTGCTTGGGGTCTATTATGATCTTACCGAATTGATCGCTTTGTTGCATTCTTTCAAAAGCCTCATTGATCCCGGAAAGCGGAAAGACGGAATCTACCACGGGTTGCAACTGATGTTCGGCCACAAAATCCAGCATTTGACCGAATTCCTGATCCGTTCCCATTGTGGTGCCGCATATGGTGATCTGTTTCCAGAATATGGACTGCGGCAGGAATTTGGGCACGGCGCCCAGCGTACCGCCGTAGGTTACGATCCTGGCCCCAGGGTTGGCAATTTTGATAAGCTGGTTAAATCCGGGGCCGCCGGCGCTGTCGATGATCAGGTCAAATCCGCCGGATGCTGTTTTCAGGTCTTCATGCCAGTTCTCCTCTCGGTAATCGGCCCCGCCGGCTGCCCCCATGGCCGTGGCCTTATCCAGTTTTTCCGCGGACCCGGATGTGACGTATACGGCGGCTCCGGCTGCTACCGCAAATTGCATGGCGGTAAGGGCCACGCCGCCGCCGATCCCTGTGACCAGTACTTTATGGTCATTTTTTAGGCCTCCTTTTGTGAAAAGCGCCCGGTAGGCGGTGAGTCCGCCCAATGGTAATGCGGCGGCTTCGTACCAGTTGAGGTGAGCAGGCTTGGGGTACAGCCGGTCGGCATTGACCAATATTTTTTCAGCAAGGGTCCCGTTGTCAGGCATGCCGAGGATGGTGTAGTTTTTGGATTGAAAGGCCGGATTGTTGCCCCAATGCTGATTGGGGTTGATGATGACCTCGCGCCCGTTGTGCAGGCCTGCGCCGTCAGAACCCAGGATGATGGGCGTGATGATCCTGGGATAAAGTCCTTTGGTGATGAAATAATCGCGCCGGTTCAGCGCTGCGGCCCTTAGGGTTACCACTGTCCGGCCTGCTGATGGGATCGGGTCGGGCAGGTCGGTCAGCGATAAGGGGTGATCCTGTTGGGTGAAAAGAGCGGCTTTCATGGAAGTTTCGACTCGTTTTGGTGTAAAATTATAGATTCTGGCGGTTAAATTTGAGAAAATACCCAAAACGATATTTTTTAAATCGCTGGATAATATTGATAAAAATGATACGTTTTTAACTCGTGTCATTTCTCCAAAATCACTCCGACAAGTAGGCTTGGGTTTCAAGCCAGTACTCACCCAACAGGATAATCACTAAAAGGTAAGGACCTGCAAGGCATTTAAGCCTTTTGGAAATAAAATTGAATTGCAGCCCCGGCTGCTCGTCTCTGTAAACCATACTTTAGCCCTGTTTTGTATGAAAAAGCTTAATATTACCCTTGGTTTGAATCCGCTATTCCCGGTTTTGATGAGTGGATTCCTGTTTTTTTTGGCTATTTCAAGCCTTTCCGCTCAAGGAAATGAGCCGGTACCTTTCCAACCAGGCTCCTGGATAAAAGCCAATAATGTTGTACCTCCCTCCCCGCAAGCGGCTTCTCTTGGCAGTTACGGGAACGTTCCTGTAAATTATTATACAGGTTCACCCAGTATCAATATCCCAATTTATAATATATCGATGAAACTGGAAATCCTAGCGGCAAGTTGCTCAGTATTGGAGATTATTTCACCGTTTCCACTTTTTGCCATTACCCGGAGTCTGAAGTAAGTCTTGACCCTGAAGATGTTGCAACTTATTCTTGCGATACTTATAACGTTTTTGCGACAGCGCAAGGCGCGTTGGGGACAATCCAAGGCAGCCATATCGGCTATTCAAGGGTTGAAGAAGTTATTGGTGAGTACAGCAATGATATCGGCAAGCAGGTATATGTTTTTGAAAACACCCCTGGAGGAACCGGGAGCTTATGGGATACCGAAAATGGTACTTTGATTGAGACACAAACGTATGATAGCCAGAATCGCCTGGTTAAAAAGGACAAAAATAATTACAGCTTTAAAAAGGGGGTGAATTGCCCGGGAGGATGCAACGGCGGATCAAGTACAGAAATCCGATCACCAACTACCTGTGATTTTTCTAATTCATACCAACCTGGAAATGACAATCGGGCCCAATTGTGCAAATTAGCTTCAGGTGGATACGAATGGAGGGTCACCACGTATCTCGGGTATACTGAAAGCTGTACGGAGACCGCTATATTCAAGGCAAAATTCATCCGCAAAGGTTATTTGATCGAAGAGGTCTGGAAAAAGCTGGAGAGTACCGAAACCTGGGATTACTTCTATGACTCAGGCGCCCAGCAGCAAGTCTACAAAAAAACGAATTTTGAATACACGGATAATCAGGTGGGCCAACCTACAGCTGTTTACTTTACCAATTCCGATGGCAAGGTCTATCGTACCGAAGTGGAATATTATAAAGGCTTGAATATCAAAACCATTCCCAAAAAAGTCACCAAAAAAACAGATGGTACGATTGTAGGAGGAACCAATCAGGATCTGGACCAGTACGGCCGCACCCTGAAGATCTACGAAATACTGGAAGGCGGAACCGAGCTGCAAAGGGTAGCTATCAATTCCTACCAACAAGGCCGGCCGATAGATTACACCTTCATGGATCACCAGACCGACAATTTCCTCTGGGATCATGGCTTGATGATCCGCCACACGAAGGGTTCCTGGATCAGGGAATACAATTATTTTGAGAACCGGCAACTCAAATCCGTTAAGGAGATCGATGGTTTGCAAACTAATTTTGATTACGATAAATTGCTTCGGCTCAAAGAGGTCAATGCCCGAAGCGGGAATATCGTAACCACGTATTCCTATCAATATGGCGGTCCCAATCAGATCCAGGAACAAACCGTTTATTCCGATGCGCCCACCCAAACTATGGTCCGCGAATTTGACGGCTTGGGAAGGCCGACCAAAGAGATCCATAACGGGGTGGTAAAACATCAGTATTTTTACGACTCATTCGGACGGATGAACAAGGAGACCTACCTGCCGGGAAATTTCACGGAGTATTTGTTCGATGATTCCCCTCTTAACCGGGTGATCCGCCAGGTTTTCCCGGATTATTCCCAAACCCAAACCCTTTACCTGGCAGACGGCAATTATTACCGGGTAACCACCAAGGATGAAAAAGGGAACCCGACTTCAGTGGATACCGATCTGTTGGGCCGTCAGTCAAAAATCATCAATGCCATAGGAGGAACTACCGTATTTACCTATGATGACCGGGGTAATATTAAAGAAGTGACTTCACCCGAAGGAATGAAGTATGAATACGAATACGATTTGAGAAACCGCCTTACTTTCAAAAAAATGCCAGGTGAAGATAAGGGGCGGGTGATGGGATATTACGATAATGATGACCTTCTGAATTTCGTCGTGGATGGCAATGGCAACCGGATTGATTATGAGTACGATATCTTCAAGCGCAATACGTTCACCTATCTGCAAACAGGCGTAAACTGGACAAAAGGACAAACTGGCACATATGGCTCTAAGGGCAGCCTGATCACCTCCAATACCTACTACCCGGATGCCGGAGGTGCGATTACCG
>CALMYQ010000126.1 GCA_937873655.1 uncultured Lewinella sp.
TGGAATGTTTCGAATGAATCGATTAAGCTGACCAACCTACGGACGCCTGAAATCGAACCAATCGGACCAATCGAACAATCGAAAAATTGAACCAATCGAACCAATCGACCACGCCGCGGCGTGGCGAATCAATCCAATCAATCGAACAATCGAACCAATCGAACCAATCGAACCAATCAAAAAATTGAATCGAATAAGTCGATTAAGCCGAATGTTACGATTAAGCTGACCAAACGACGGACGTCAATAATCGAACCAATCGAACCAATTGAACCAATCGAACCAATCGAATCAATCCAACGGTTTTTTCCTGAGCGAAGATGCCCGAATGATGACCTCTGTTTCCAGCATGATCGTCTGGACCGGAATGGTCTCCTCAGCTTCCATGATCCGGATGATCTGTTCAACGGCGAGTTTGCCCATGTCGAAGGCGGGGTGATGGACGGTGGACAGGGGCGGGTCGATGATCAGGCAAAGGGGATCATTGTTGAATCCGATGATGGCGAGGTCTTCCGGTATCCTTTTGCCGACTGATTTAGCGTATTGAATGGCGCTGACCGCGGCGGTATCGTTGGTGGAGAAAATGCCGTCGGGCGGATTGTCTAGCCCGAGCAGGTAAGTGGTCCATTTGACCCCTTCGTCGGCGCTCAGGTTGTCGCCGTGCAGGATGATGGATTCGTCGATGGGCAATCCGGACAATTTGAGCGCTTCGATATAACCCCGTTTCCGCTCGGCGTAGATGACCTGGTTTTCGGTACCGCCGAAATAGGCAATTCTGCGGCAGCCCTGTTCTACCAGGTGCAGGGTTGCCTTCATGGCGCTTTCAAAGTTGTTGATCACCACCTTGTAGCCGTCGAGATGGCCGGGTATCCGGTCGACAAATACCACCGGCGTGCCGTTGTCGATGAACCGCTCCAGGTGTTTGTAATCGGTGGTTTCCATGGCCAGGGAGACCACAAGTCCGCAGATCCGGCTGTCGTAAAAAGCATTGGTGTTTTCAATCTCGTGGTCGTACTTGTCGTGCGACTGTGAAATGAGCACGTTGTAACCCGATTCGCGGGCGGCTTCCTCCATGCCGCTGATCAGGGAGGATTGGAACGGCCGTTTGATCCAGGAAACCAGAACCCCGATGTTGTTGGTCTGCTGCTTGCGAAGGCTGGCGGCCACGCTGTTGATGCTGTACCCCCGGTCCTTAGCCAGCTTCTTGATGGTCTTGATCGTTTTTTTGCCGATGCTGTAATGATCGTTCAGCGCCCTGGAAACCGTAGAGGGGGATACATTGAGCTCTTTGGCGAGATCATAGATTGTAATGGTGCTTTTTTTCTTCATGGAATTTTGATTCAAGTGAGTGTAGCCGGAAAACCTCCAAAAGTTCGAAAAAAGTAGAACACAGGAGATATATTAAATGCTAAAATTATAAAAATAGATTATGCAATCGATTGAGTTCGCTAAAATTTCCCTAGATTCGCCCTGATACAAGGTAGTTTTCGAAATAGTACTGCGGTTTATTTCTAAAATGAGAAAATTTGCCCTTTTAATCCTCCTCCAATTCAGCATGGCCGCTTTCTGCCTGGCAGAGGACGGCGGACGCCTTTGGCTGCGGTATGAAAAGATTGAGGACGCTCAAAAACTCGATCAGTACCGGGCTTCCGTCAAAGGAGTGCTAGTCGAGGGGAATTCCGCAACGGTTGCTGCCATCAGGGAAGAACTGGAAATGGGGCTTTCCGGGCTGCTGGGCGAATCCATACCCAGGCTAACGGAAATGCAGCAGGAAGGAACGATTGTCGCCGGTACGCCTACGTCGTCGTCCTTCATCGCCGGCCTGGGGCTCGACAAAAAACTGGAGCCGCTGGGCGAGGAAGGTTTCCTGATCCAGACCGGCAAGTTCGGCGGCAAAAAAATAATCCTGATCGCGGCCAACCGGGATATCGGCGTGCTTTACGGCGCCTTTCACTTCCTTCGCTATCTTCAGACGAACAGCGATCTCGGGAAGCTGGCGGTCGAATCGGCTCCAAAGCTCAAATTGCGCATCCTCAACCATTGGGACAACCTCGACCGGACGGTGGAGCGCGGTTACGCCGGCTTTTCCATCTGGGACTGGCACCGGCTGCCGGGTTATATCGATGCCCGGTACAAGGAATACGCCCGCGCCAACGCTTCCATCGGCATCAACGGCGCTGTGGTGACCAATGTGAATGCCAATTCGCTGATCCTGCGGCCGGATTACCTGGAAAAGGTGCGCGCCCTGGCGGACGTGTTCAGGCCTTACGGCATCCGGGTCTACCTGACCGCGCGGTTCAATGCACCGATGGAGCTCGGCAAACTGAAAACGGCCGACCCCCTGGATCCTGAAGTCCGGCAATGGTGGAAAGACAAGATCGATGAGATTTACACCCTGGTCCCCGATTTCGGCGGGTTTCTGGTGAAAGCCAACTCAGAAGGCCAGCCGGGGCCGCAAAACTACAACCGGACCCATGCGGAAGGCGCCGATATGCTGGCCCAACCGCTGAAAGCCCACAACGGGGTCGTCATGTGGCGCGCCTTCGTTTACAGCGGCGATGTGCCCGTAGATCGCTCAAAACAGGCCAATAATGAATTCGTCCCGCTCGACGGTCAGTTTGCGGACAATGTCCTGGTGCAGGTCAAGAACGGCCCGATTGACTTTCAACCCAGGGAACCTTTCCATCCCCTGTTCGGCGCCATGCCGTCCACCCCGCTGATGATGGAATTCCAGGTTACCCAGGAATACCTCGGCCAGGGCACGCACCTGGTCTACCTGGCGCCAATGTGGGAAGAAGTGCTGGATGCCGATACCTACGCCAAAGGAGGGGGATCAACCGTCGCAAAAGTGATCGACGGTAGCCTGGAGGGCCACAAACTGAGCGGCATGGCCGGGGTGTCCAACATCGGCAACGACCGCAACTGGACGGGCCATCTCTTCGGCCAGGCCAACTGGTACGCTTACGGCCGGCTGGCCTGGAACCCTGAGCTGGGGTCTGCCGAAATAGCAAGGGAATGGATCCGGATGACCCTCTCCAATGACCCGGGGTTGGTGGAAAAGGTCAGTTCCTTCATGATGGCCTCTCACGAAGCCTGTGTGGATTATATGACGCCGCTGGGTCTTCATCATATCATGGGCGCCGGCCACCATTACGGTCCCGGACCCTGGGTGAGCAGGATGTCAAGACCCGACTGGACTTCGGTTTATTATCACAAGGCGGATAAGGAAGGTGTGGGTTTTGACCGGACTCCTGCCGGCAGCAACGCCGTGGAGCAGTACTTTGAGCCGGTCCGCGATGAATTTACATCGCTGGAAACGTGTCCCGAAAAATACCTGCTCTGGTTTCACCACGTCAAATGGGCGGACAAACTGGCTTCCGGCAAAACGCTCTGGGAAGAACTTTGCCTGCATTACCATCATGGCGCGGAAGCGGTAAGCCGGATGCGCACAAGCTGGGAATCGCTCAAAGGAAAGATCGACGAAGAGCGATTTGAACAGGTGGACATGCTGCTGGGCATACAGGAAAAGGAGGCGAAATGGTGGCGGGATGCCTGCCTGTCTTATTTTCAAACCTTTTCCGGTATGGACATCCCGGCCGGACTGGAGAAGCCGGAGCATGACCTGCTCTATTACGAATCCCTGTCTTTTCCCTATGCGCCCGGGATCAGGCCGCGGTGGTAAGCGGGTAATTGGAAAAATGGACACTTAAAGCAACTGATATTCGCAATTACACAAAATGATCAACCAACTAACAGCCATTGTGACCGGCGGCGGCTCCGGTATCGGGTTTGCCGTCGCCAGGAAGTTCACGGAAAACGGAGTACTTACCTATATCACTGGCCGGGACCGGGAAAAACTCGAAAACGCTGCCAAAGAACTGGGTGAATTGTGCCGGCCTGCCCGGTTGGACATGAACGAACTGGACAAAATCCCAGGATTTATCCAGGAAGTTGCAGCCCGCCACGGCCATATTGATATCCTGGTCAACAATGCCGGCATCAATTTGAAAAAGCACCTGACCGAAGTGACGGACGAAGAATTCCAGCGCATAATCACCACCAACCTCACTGCAGCCTTTGTCATTTCAAGGGAAGCTGTCCGGAGCATGCTGCCCCGCAAGAAAGGGTGCATTATCCACATCAGCTCAATGGCGGCCCATTACGGTATTCCCAACGTCGTTGCTTATTCCGCCTCCAAGACCGGGTTGGAAGGCATGACCCGGTCAATGGCCGTGGACCTGTCCCCGGAAGGTATCCGGGTAAACTGCATCGCTCCGGGGTATATCGTGACGGCCATGACCTCCAAAGCCTTCAACGGGGATCCGCAACGGCAATCCAAGGTCTTGTCGCGCACACCCATGGGTAAAATGGGCAACCCGGAGGACATTGCCAACGCCGCCTGGTTCCTGGCCTCGGATCAGGCTGCCTTCATCACCGGCGAAGTGCTGAAAGTGGACGGCGGAAATTCAATAGGCTTTTAATTCTTGACCGAAACGTACAGTTAAACAGCAGCACCGGAACACCTGCAAGGCGTATTTGTCCCCAATCCGGGTTTCCGGGTCTCCAAATCAAGGCTACTATGATCAGGATGGAACAAACCATGCGCTGGTACGGCCCGCACGACGTGGTCAGGCTCAGCGATATCCGTCAGGCAGGGTGTACCGGTGTGGTAACGGCACTGCACCATATCCCTTACGGTGAGGTATGGACGATCGGGGAGATCGAAAAGCGTAAAAAAATGGTGGAGGACGCCGGCATGACCTGGACGGTCATCGAAAGCCTCCCGGTGCACGAGGACATCAAAAAGCAAACGGGCAACTGGCGTCAATACATCGCGAATTACCAAACCAGCCTGCGAAATGTCGCCCAGTGCGGGCTCAAGGTCGTCACCTACAATTTCATGCCCATCCTGGATTGGCTCCGGACCAACCCGGCGTATACCCTCCCGGACGGCAGCAGAGCCCTCCGGTTTGAAAGAGCGGCCTTTATCGCATTTGACCTGTTTGTACTGGAACGTCCGGATGCCGCCCGCGATTATTCCGCGGGGGAAATTGCCAGGGCCAAAACCCGGTACGATTCGATGAGCGAGGAAGAGCGGAAGGTGTTGTTTACCAACATACTGCTGGGGTTGCCCGGCAGCGATGAAGCCTTTACCCTCGACCAGGTCCGGACAGCCCTGAAAACCTATGCGGATATTGATGCGGCCAAATTAAAGGAACACCTCTTCCATTTTCTCCGCGAAGTGGTGCCGGTCGCAGCGGAATGCGGCCTGCAAATGGCCATCCACCCGGACGATCCGCCGTTTTCGGTGCTCGGCCTGCCGCGGGTGGTTTGTACCGAACAAGATGCCCGGGCCCTGCTCGATGCTGTACCCTCGCCGGCCAACGGGCTCTGCCTTTGCACCGGCTCCTACGGCGCCCGGCCGGATAATGACCTGCCGGGCATGATCCGGCGCTTTGGGGAGCACATCCATTTCCTGCACCTGCGCAACACCAAACGGGATGACGAGGGCAATTTCTTTGAAGCCGACCACCTTGCAGGCGATACGGACATGGCCGCTGTGGTGAAGGAGGTTCTCCAGGTCATGAACCGCAGGGGCGTTTCAATCCCCATGCGACCCGATCACGGCCACCAGATGCTGGATGACCTGGATAAAAAGACCTATCCCGGCTATTCCGCCATCGGGCGGTTGCGCGGTCTGGCCGAATTGAGGGGATTGGAAGAGGGGTTGGCTTATTTGCTGGATGCTGCCCGCCGCGGCTCTTGAGGAGCTATGGCGAACGAGGGATGCTAAATACTTGATCTAAACTGTTCAGAAGAAACTGTTCAGGATTTTGTTTCAAATCGATTTTTAGTGCACGCAGCGTGATGAAAATCAAAGCTTTGCGTCTTTGCGTTAAAACCATTTTTTTGAACATTCTCTATTTGCAACGTAAAATTTTACGTCGCTACTGACAACTTTCACATGACCAACAAACTCACCACCTTAATCCTGATTTCCGTTCTGGCGATTGCCCAGGGATGTCAAAATGGAGGCTCGCCGGGAGCTGATGCCTACAAGGATGCTGCGTTGCCGGTTGAAACCCGGATAAAAAGCCTGCTGGCCCAAATGACGGTTGATGAAAAACTGGCGCAGATACAATGCATCTGGCAGCAAAAGCGGCATATCCTGGATGCGCAGGGCAATTTGAACCCCGACAGTGCTGCCGTTTACCTCAAGGATGGGATCGGGCAGATCGGCCGACCCAGCGAAGGGCCTGACCGGACGACCAATTCCGGGCGGGATGCGGCGGCCAATGCGCGGTTTACCAACGCGGTTCAGAAATTTCTGGTCGAAAATACGCGACTGGGCATTCCGGCATTTTTTCACGAGGAATGCCTGCACGGTCATGCTGCCCGGGATGGAACCAGCTTCCCGCAGCCGATCGGCCTGGCGAGCACCTGGGACCGGCAACTGATCGAGGATCTTTTCACCATGACAGCCCGCGAGGCCAGAGCCAGAGGCGCCCACCAGGCGCTGACGCCGGTGGTTGACATCGTCCGGGATCCCCGGTGGGGCCGTACAGAAGAAACCTACGGGGAAGATCCCTATCTGGCCGGTGAAATGGGGTTGGCTGCTGTTTACGGATTTCAGGGAAGGGGCGGCAGGATCGACAGCGAACACCTTGTGGCTACCCTCAAACATATGACCGGCCACGGGCAACCCGAAGGCGGCAACAATATCGGTCCGGCAAGCATCTCTGAACGGGTGATCCGGGAATTGTTCCTGCCGCCGTTCAAAAAATGCATCCAACAAGGTAAAGCCCGCAGCGTAATGGCCTCCTACAACGAGATCGACGGGGTACCCAGCCATGCCAACAAATGGCTGATACAGGATATTTTGCGCGGGGAATGGGGCTTTGACGGTACGGTGGTTTCGGATTATTACGCCGTTCGCGAATTGGCGGACCGCCATCATGTCGCCGCCGATTGGAAGGCCTCCGGGATACTTGCCCTCACCACGGGAATCGATATCGAATTGCCCGACCAGGAGACGTACCGCCTGCTCAGGGACGATTTTGAAAACGGAGACCTCCCGATGTCGGTGCTGGATACGGCGGTTGCACGCAACCTGAAGCTCAAATTCGAGCTGGGACTTTTTGAGAATCCATACGTGGACGAAGAAAAGGCGCGTGCTGAGGTCGGTTCCGAAAAGAACGCCGCCCTGGCCTTGAAAGCGGCGGAAGAGACCATGGTACTGCTGCAAAACCGGGATAACCTGGCGCCCCTGGATGCGGGTAAATATAAGACGGTTGCCGTGATCGGCCCCAATGCCGACAAAGTACTGCTGGGTGGCTACACGGATTACCCCAAATATTTTGTGACCGTGTTGCAGGGGATCCGGGAAAAACTGGGCAACCAGACCAGGGTCCTGTACGCCGAGGGCTGCGGCATCACCCAACCCGGCAACTGGTACAACGACCCTGTGCTGCCGACCGATCCGGCCGAGGACCGGAAAAAGATCGCGGATGCCGTTTCCGTGGCCCGTCAGGCCGATCTGGTGATCCTGGCCATCGGGGGCAATGAACTGACCAGCCGGGAAGCCTGGGCGGAATCCCACCTCGGCGACCGTACGAGCCTGGAATTGGTAGGCCTGCAAAACGAACTCGTTGACCGGATCGCGGCGGTTGGAAAACCCACGGTCGCCCTGTTGTTCAATGGCCGGCCGTTGGCGATACAAAACGTTTTGGAAAAGGTCCCGGCAGTATTTGAATGCTGGTACCTCGGCCAGGAATGCGGCCGGGGGGTAGCCAACGTGCTGTTCGGCGATGTGAACCCCGGCGGGAAATTGCCGATCAGTTTTCCGCGTTCGGCCGGGCATATCCCCGCATTTTACAACTACAAGCCGACGGCACGGCGGGGGTACCTCTGGGATGAGGTATCGCCTCTGTTCGCCTTTGGTTACGGGTTGAGCTATACGACCTTTGAGACAGGAGAACCGGTTTTAGCCAAAGCGACCATCGGTAAAGCCGACAACGTAACGGTTTCGGTCGATGTGACCAACACAGGGCAGCGCGCCGGTCAGGAAGTGGTACAACTCTATATCCGCGACAGGGTGAGCAGCGTTACGCGCCCGGTAAAGGAATTGAAGGGTTTTGAAAAGATCGCGCTGGCGCCCGGTGAAAAGAAGACCGTGCAGTTCACGCTTGGCCCGGATGATCTGGCTCTTTGGGACGTCAATATGAAATGGGTGGTGGAGCCTGGGGAGTTTGAGGTGATGGCGGGGAGTTCTTCGCGGGATGAGGATCTGAAGAAGGTGGTGCTGAAGGTTGAGTGATGTTTGGACCACTAAGGGCACTCAGGGCACTAAGAGGGGTGAGGGGAAGGAATTGATGATTACATGATTTCTGATTGTTGATGGGGCGGCAGGTTATTAAGCCGGGGCGGGGGCGTGTGTGGGCGGATTGATAAGCTGGAGTCATAAGGGCGGGAGCAAATCCCGGTCTTGTCTTAGTGATCTGAGTGCCCTTAGTGGAAAAAAAACAATCAGGAACTCACCGCCACGATCCGGCCGCGCTCGTCCTGGGTCACCTGGGTGTAAGCTGTTTCCGGGTCATGTTCGAAAACCAGATAATGCCCTTCCCGGGCGGCGTCTTCCAGGATGCGGTTCTTTTCCTTGAGGGTTTCCAGCGGGCGCAAATCATAGGCCATGATATAGGGCATGCCGATATGGAAGGATGAAGGGATCACATCCGCGCAATATACATACGTTTTGCCTTCCGCTTCGATGAGCAGGATCATCATGGCTTCCGTGTGGCCGTAAACAAACCGGACGCGGATGCCCGGCAACCATTCGACATCCCCGGCTGAAGGCTCGATGAACCGCAGCACGCCGGCTTCTTGCAGCGGGACGATATTCTCCTTCAAAAACGACGCAGCCTCGCGCGGATTGGGATTGACGGCCCATTCGTAATGCGGGCGATTGCTCCAATAGGTTGCGTTGGGGAATGCCGGTTCCAGTTCGCCGGACTCCGTGCGGATAACGGCGCCGCCTACGTGGTCGAAATGCAGGTGGGTGAGGAACACGTCGGTGATATCTTCCGCTTGCAGGCCGATCTTGCGGAGGGAGCCCATCAGCGAGTCATTACCGTGGGGTTCAAAAATGCTGCGGAATTTGGCGTCCTGTTTGTTGCCGACCCCGGTATCCACGAGGATTTTGCGGTCGTCAGTTTCGAGGAGGAGGCAGCGCATGGCCCAGGTGCAGAGGTTATTTTCGTCGGGCGGGTTGAGCCGGGCCCACAAGCGTTTGGGGACGACGCCGAACATGGCTCCGCCGTCCAGTTTAAGGAATCCGGTTTCGATGAAGTGAATTTTCATAATACCTGAAAGCCGATCTTTTGCTTTTGCTGGCTCATTTGTTTGCGCAGGGCGGTCATCCGGATTGCGGTGACGGCGGCTTCAACGCCTTTGTTGCCGTGTTTTCCGCCTGCCCGGTCGAGGGCTTGTTCCTGATTGTTGGGCGTCAGGACGCCGAAGATGACGGGTCGGTTGGAGGCCAGGCTGAGGTTGGTCAGGCCGGTGGCCACCGCCGTATTGATGTATTCGTCGTGTTTGGTTTCGCCTTTGATGACGCAACCCAGGCAGATCACAGCGTCCGGGTTGTGGTGGCTGATAGCCAGCCGGGCGCCGTAGGGCAGTTCAAAGGAACCGGGGACCTGAAGGGTATGGATTTTGTCTTCCTGTGCGCCGTGTGCGATCAGCGTATCGATGCAACCCTGGTAAAGGGCGTGGGTGATTTCAGCGTTCCATTCGGAAAGAATGACGGCGAAAGACATTTCGGCTGCTGATGGGACGTCGGATTCGTTGTAAGCCGACAGATTTTTTAGCGAGCTGGCCATAAGGGAGGATTTGAGCCTGCCTGTGCCCCGTCGCCGTAGCAATTATGGCGCATAGGAGACCGGCAGGCAGGGATCCGAGGGTTCGGGGATTCGATTTTCTTCGTCAAATCCCCGAATCTCCGTCTTTCAGGTTATTTGCTGTACCCGAGGCGATACAGATACTTGTCGATATCGATAGCCTGGGAGGAATTCGGAAATTCCTTTTTGATTTTTTCGTAGGCGGCGATAGCGGCGTCATTGTTGCCCAGTTTTTCGTTGAGCATGCCCAGTTTTTTGAGGTAATAGGACGCGATAAGGTCATTTTTACCTGCTGCGCTGACGGCGTCTTTGTAGTGGCTGAGGGCCTTGTTCAGGTCATTCAGCTCTGCATAGGCGTCGCCGATGGCGCCTGCGCGCATGGCCGGGGTCAGCAGACCTGCGGGTTTGAAATCCTTCAGGAAAGAGATGGCAGCTTCAAATTTGCCCAGGTTGAGGTAGGAAATACCTGCGTAGTAGTGGGCGGTATTGGCTGCTTTGGTGCCGCCGTACTGGTCAATGATATCCAGGAAGCCGCTGAAGCCGCCGCCGGGGTTGGTCAAAGCCAGTGCGAAGCTGTCTTTTTCAAACTGGGCCTGTGCGAGAGCCATCTGCTCGACGGCTTCCTTTTCGCGGGGGCCCAGGTAGATATTCTTGTACAGAATATAGATGCCGAACACGGCGATAAGGCCGATGGCGGCATACATGATATAGTTTTGGTAGCGTTCAAAGAAGCCGGGGCCACCGCCCTTGATCTCCAGCGCGTCGGCTAATTGTTCTTCTAATGCTTGATTCTGCTTGATTCTCCTTGCCATGATTAATAGTTGAACGGTTATTTCGGTTCCTCCCGAAAAAAGCGCGGCAAAGATAGATAAAGTTTGTAAATCAATTCAAAATGTAAAAGGCTAAATTTAAAATGTAAATTTAAATTCAGTCTTTGATGAACGGGTAGTCCGGTTCGGAGTAGTTGTCTTCCCAAAGCATTTCCGGATCGGGGAGGGGAGACTCTTCGGCGAAGCGGACCGCCTCGTTGATTTCCTCTTTGATCTTGTCCTTGATGGCCTGGATCTCTTCTTCGGTGGCGATACCGTTTTCCAGGATGCGCGATTCGGTGGTTTTGACCGGGTCGCGATCCATGTATTCGTTCACTTCGTCTTTGGAACGGTATTTGGCCGGATCGGAAACCGAGTGGCCTTTATAGCGGTAGGTGCGGATTTCGAGGAAGAACGGGCCTTTGCCGGCGCGGATATGTTCGGCGGCTCTGGACACGGCTTCGTGGACGCTTTCGGGGTTCATGCCGTCGACGGTTTCGGTCGGCATATCATAGGAAAGGCCCAGTTTGGACAGGTCGGTTACATTGCTGGTCCGTTGTACGGAAGTGCCCATCGCGTAGCCGTTGTTTTCGACGATGTAGAGGACAGGCAATTTCCAGAGCATGGCCATATTGAATGACTCGTGGAGTGCGCCCTGGCGGGAAGCGCCGTCGCCGAACATGGTCACGCAGAGGTTGTCGGTGCCTTTGTATTTTTCAGCGAATGCGATGCCGGTACCGATAGGGATCTGGGCGCCTACAATGCCGTTGCCGCCGAAATAGCGGTGTTCTTTGGAGAAGAAGTGCATGGAGCCGCCTTTGCCTTTTACGGCGCCGGTGACCTTGCCGAACAGTTCGGCCATGCAGGCATCAGTTGACAGGCCGCGACCGATGGCCGTGCCGTGTTGGCGGTAAGCTGTGACAATGGCGTCTTCCCGGCGGATTGCCGATTCGATACCTGCTGCAACAGCTTCCTGGCCGATATAAACGTGACAGAAACCCCTGATTTTTTGCTGCCCGTACATCATCAGCGCTCTTTCTTCAAAGCGGCGGATGCGGAGCATCAATTCGTACCATTGAAGGTACATTTCTTTGCTGTAGGCGGGCTTGGAAGTGTTCTTTTTAGCGGCGTTCTTTTTGCTTTTGGTCGCTACCATATTAAACGATTGTGAGTTGATCAATTGCAGGGACAAAGGTACGATTTTTTTTCCAATGGAAAAGGATCTACTTTTGCCCATAAAAACAATCCTATCTTGTTTCTGGATCACTTGAAACTGACGAATTTTAAAAATTACCGGTCGGCGGAACTGGCCTTCCACGATCAAATCAACTGTTTTACAGGCAAAAACGGGATGGGGAAGACCAACCTGCTGGACGCCGTTTATTACCTCTGCATGGGCAAAAGCTATTTTTCCAATTCGGACCAGCACCTGCCCCTGCACGGGGAGGATTTTTTCAGGCTGGAGGGCCGGTTCAGCCGGCTGGAAAAATGGGAAAAGATCGTCGCCAAGGTACAGCCCCGGAAAAAGAAGGAACTCGAACGCAATGACACAGCCTACAACCGGATCTCCGAGCACGTCGGGCTCATTCCGGTGGTCATTGCCGCCCCCGACGACGCGGTGATCGTGAGCGAAGGCAGCGAGAGCCGGCGCCGTTTCCTCGACAATACGCTTTCGCAGCTCGATCAGGCTTATCTCCGGAACCTGATCCAATACAACCAGACCCTGCAGCAGCGGAATGCCGCCCTCAAGCAGATGGCGGAATCCAGGTCGGCGGATCACCGTCTGCTGGATATTTACGACCAACAGCTTTTGGGCCCGGGCATGGAGATCTTCAATGCGCGCAAGGCCTTTCTGGCCGAGTTTTCCCTTGAAATGGCTCAGGTTTACCAAACGATTGCGGCGGCTCAGGAGACCGTGAATTGTGCGTACCAATCTCCGCTGGAAAAGGAAGAATTTGCTGTCCTGCTGGGCCGGTCGCGGGAGAGGGACCTCATTCTTGGGCGGACCAGTACCGGTGTCCACCGCGACGATATGGTCTTCAATATGGATGACCGTCCGCTCAAACTATTCGGTTCCCAGGGGCAGACCAAAACCTTTGTACTGGCGCTGAAATTCGCGCAGTTCTCCCTCCTGAAAGGGAAAAAAAGCACTCCGCCCATCCTGCTGCTCGACGATATCTTCGCCAAACTGGACCAGGATCGCATCAACCACCTGCTGACTTACCTGCTGAACGGCGAATTCGGGCAATTCTTTATCACGGATACGGACGAGAACCGGGTAGCGGCCCTGATCGGGGGGCTGGGGGCGGAGTGCCGGCAATTCCGGATAATGGAAGGGGCGGCGGAGGTGATTTGATTGAATATTTTAACGGTAAAATGCTTAATTTTGCATTTCTTCCCGCAAAATCCGGAACACCGCATGAGAGATTCCAACCAGGTCAGCATCAAGGAGGCCCTCAAGGCCATGGTCGATCACTATCGCCTCAAGTCGGGTCTGGATCAAACCCGGATCGAGGCCATGTGGAAGCAAGCCATGGGGCCGACCATTGCCGGCTACACCCGCGAGATCAAACTGATCCGGGAAGTGCTCTACATCCGGATCGAATCGGGGCCGCTGCGCCACGAGTTGTCCATGGGCCGGGAAAAGATCCGCAAGATGATCAATGACGGGCTGGGGGAGGAGGTTGTGCGGGAGGTGGTGCTGCGCTAGGTTTGCGAAACTTTGGAGTTTCGCAAACCTGGATCCTTGATGTCAGATTTACGAAACCTTTGAGGTTTCGCAAACAGCGTTATGTGATGAAGGTCACATAACTTCCTTTTTTCAAAAATTACCTTTGGAGCTCACGAAACGGCAAATCCGATGAGCGCCCGGGGCTTATTACCCATTCTGGAATGGCTCCCTTCCTATAGCAGGGAACAACTGAGCGGAGACCTGTTGGCAGGCCTGACGGTTGGGGTTATTCTGATCCCTCAGGGGATGGCCTATGCCATGCTGGCCGGTTTGCCGCCTATTTACGGATTGTATTCCGGATTGGTCCCTTTATTTATCTATGTCTTTTTCGGCACCTCCCGCCAATTGTCTGTTGGGCCGGTAGCGCTCGTTTCGGTTCTGGTGCTTTCCGGCATCGGAAAATTCGCCGAACCCAATACCCCGGAATTTATCGGGTTAGCCGTTGCCACGGCTACCATTGCCGGTTTAATTCAACTGCTGTTGGGCGGATTGCGATTGGGATTCCTCATCAATTTCCTGTCCCATCCGGTCATTTCCGGTTTTACTTCGGCGGCGGCCTTCATCATCGGGTTCAGCCAGTTGAAGAGCCTGGTGGGCATCGACCTGCCGAGGAGCAATCAGCTCCATGTTCTGCTGGGCGCACTGGTTAAAAACCTGCACCAGATCAACTGGGCGGTCATGGGTATCGGCCTTTCCAGTCTGGCTCTCATCATCATCCTGAAAAAGATCAGGAAAGCCTTCCCGGGGGCCTTGCTGGCGGTGGTGATCTGGACGCTGATCGTGTGGGTGTTCGGGCTGCACGAAAAAGGCATCGAGATTGTCGGAGAGGTACCGAAAGGCCTGCCGGGCTTCATGATCCCAAAATTGAGCGGCGGCGTACTGACCGAATTGTTGCCGCTGGCGCTGACCATCTGCCTCATCAGCTTTATCGAAACCCTTTCGATTGCCAAGACGATTGAAGCCAGGCACAAGAGCTACCGCGTAATCCCCAACCAGGAACTGATCGCACTGGGCCTGACCAAGGTCGGCGGGTCGTTCTTTCACGCGTTTCCCACTACCGGGAGTTTTACCCGCTCCGCGATCAATGACCAGGCCGGGGCCAAAACTACCCTGTCCTCGTTCTTCGCCGCCTCGCTCATAGCGCTGACCTTACTTTTCCTGACCCCGTTGTTCTATTATCTGCCAAAGGCGGTTTTGGCTGCTATCGTTATCTCGGCGGTGCTGACCCTGATCAACTACCGGGAGATGATCGAGCTGTGGCGCACCGACCGGCGGGACTTTTTTGCCCTTGCGGCTACATTCATACTCACGCTTTTTGTCGGCATTCAACAAGGCGTATTTACCGGCATCATCTTATCCTTGCTGCTGATCCTTTACCAGAATTCAAAACCCCATGTCGCTGTACTGGGCAAACTGCCCGGTCAGGACAAATACAGGAATATACTCCGGTTTCCGGAAGCTGAACAATGGCCCTATGTCCTGATGCTCCGGTTTGATTCCCAGATTTATTTCGGAAATGCTGAGTATTTCAGGGAAACCATTGAAAAGCTTAGCCAGGAAAAAGGCCCGGCATTGAAACTGGTGATCCTGGATGCCTCTTCCATACACGATATCGATTCCAGCGGCCTGAAAGTCCTGAAGGATGTGGTCCTTTATATGCGTTCGAGGAGCATAGCCTTTTGCCTTTCCGGCGCCATCGGCCCGGTCCGGGATTATTTGACCAAAACCGGATTGATCGATGAACTGGGAAGCGAAAACTTGTTTTTAACTGTACAGGATGCCCTGAACCGATATAATGAAGAGACCTCGGTGGAACAACAACAAACAACAACAAACAACAACAACAAACAACAATAAATGAAATACGGCTTTGTAATTGACAACCGCAAGTGTATCGGCTGCCACGCCTGCACCACGGCATGCAAATCGGAGCACGAGGTGCCCTTGGGCGTGAACCGCACGTGGGTCAAGCAGGTAGAAAAGGGGAATTTTCCCCATACCCGGCGGTTATTTTCCGTCATGCGGTGCAATCACTGCACAGACGCGCCCTGCGTGGAGATCTGTCCGGTGGAGGCGCTGTTTGTGCGGGAGGACGGCATAGTGGACTTTGACAACAAGCGCTGTATCGGCTGCAAATCCTGCATGCAGGCCTGCCCGTACGACGCCCTGTATATCGATCCGGAAACGCATACCGCCGCCAAGTGCAATTACTGCGCTCATCGCATCGATGTCGGCCTGGAGCCGGCCTGCGTCAACGTTTGTCCGGAACATGCTATCATCTCCGGCGACATGGAGAATCCGGAAACGGAGATCTTCCAGTTGCTCGCCAAGGAGCAGGTGAGCGTCCGGAAAGCGGCCAAGGCCACCAAACCCAACCTCTTCTATATCATGGGCGATGAGGCCTCACTCAATCCCATGGAAACGGACAAGGACGGGGTATATCTCTGGAATTCGCAATCCCGCGGGGTAGGTCATTTTGCCAAAGCCGCTGAAAAAATGGCCTTCACTAACGGGGACGTTGTTGATGCCTTGTTGCAGATCAACAATCAGGTAGCTACGCAGGCCGAGATCGCAGAGAAAGGCAAGGCCAAATCCATTGACCTGTTGATGAACAAACCGCGCCGGGTATACGATACACCCAACAAGGGCATACTCTGGGGTTGGGAAGTTTCAGGTTATGTGCTGACCAAGGCGATCGCAGCGGGTGTTTTCCTGGTGCTGTTTGCTGGCCTTCAGTTGGGTTACGGCGATATCATTACTGCAGAAACCAAATGGCAGACCTTGGGTGCAGCCCTGGTCTTTCTGATGGCAACGGGCGCCCTGCTCGTCAAGGACCTTGACCAACCCGGCAGGTTCCTGTACGTCCTGTTGCGCCCCCATTGGTCCAGCTGGCTTGTCCGTGGAGGGTATGCCATTACCGTGTTCGGCGGCCTGCTCACACTTTGGGGGCTGACCATGTGGTTCGGCTGGGACGGCATCCAGCAGGTCACCCTTTGGGCGACGGCTGTGCTGGCTGTGATTGCCGCCATCTATACGGCATTCCTTTTCGCTCAGGCTAAAGGCCGCGATTTCTGGCAAAGCCCGGCATTGGCGATCCACATGCTGACCCACAGTTTCATGGCCGGCGCCGCTGCCTTGCTGCTGCTCGGCGCCTTCGCCGGGGTTGATGCCGCCTGGACGGGTTTCCTGAAAATCACCCTGGCGATCAGTATCGTTGTCGGCCTGTTCACCATGCTGGCGGAACTTGCGACCACGCACCCGACGACTGAAGCCAAATTGACGGTGGAAACCATTCTGAAGGGCCGCTACCGGATGATGTTCTGGATCGGCGCTGTCCTGATCGGCAATATCGCACCGCTGGCCATCCTGATCTTAGGCGGACTGGAAGCGCTGCCGATGGCGGTAGCCGGCGCATTGGCCCTTGTGGGGATTTGGTTCACTGAGAAAATCTGGGTGGAAGCGCCCCAACGGATACCGTTGACTTGATTGGTGAGGAATCGAGGATTCGAGGATTCGAGGAATCGAGGAACTGAGGAATCGAGGAATCGAGGATTCGATGCAGTTCCTCTGATTTGAAGAAAAGGTCCATAGGACCGAAATCCCTGTAACCAGGTCCATAGGACCGCAATATCTATAAGATGGCTCAAAAGAAACACACCATAATAGAGCAGATCGCCGAAAAACTCGGCATCATTCCCAACCTGCACGGCGAAACGGAACCGGCTCTTCCTCGGTTGACCGAGCCGGGCGACCTGACCAGTTTCCCGCCGCCGGACAAATGGGACGACTGGACGGAATACGACCCGAAGGCTCACCCCCGCAAGGTGCAGCGCCACTATTCCATCGTGCCGACCACCTGCTTCAACTGCGAAAGCGCCTGCGGCCTGACGGCGTATGTGGACAAGGAAACCGGCGAAGTGCGCAAATTTGAAGGGAACCCGTACCACCCGGCCAGCCGGGGCCGGAATTGCGCCAAGGGACCCGCCACCATCAACCAGATCACGGACCCGGACCGGATCCTGTACCCCCTGAAAAGGGTAGGGGAGCGCGGCGCAGGCCAGTGGGAGCGCGTCAGCTGGGAGGATGCCCTCAATGATATCGCCGGCCGGATCGGTAAAGCCATCAGCGAAGGGCGGAATAACGAGGTGGCCTATCACGTCGGCCGCCCTGGGCACGAAGGGTATATGGACCGCGTGCTGCAGGCCTGGAATGTCGACGGACACAACAGCCATACCAATATCTGCTCCTCCGGCGCCCGGTTCGGGTACAACCTCTGGTACGGATACGACCGGCCGTCGCCGGACCACGCCAACGCCAAATTCATCCTCCTCATCAGCGCGCACCTGGAAAGCGGACACTATTTCAATCCGCATGCCCAGCGCATTATCGAAGGCAAGATGAAAGGCGCCAAACTGGCCGTAATGGACCCGCGGCTGTCCAATACCGCCAGCATGTCTGACTATTGGATGCCGACCTACCCGGGGTCGGAAGCGGCCGTACTGCTGGCCATGGTGAAGGTCATCCTGGATGAAGGCCTGTACAACCGCGAGTATATGGAAAACTGGGTGAACTGGGAGGAATACCTGAAAAAGGTCCACCCCGGCGCGCCGATGACTTTCGAAAGTTTCATTCAAAAACTCCGGGACGAATACCAGGAATACACCCCCGAATTCGCTGAAAAAGAAAGCGGCGCCAAAGCCGCCATGGTCGTGGATGTCGCCCGTCAGATCGGCCAGGCCGGCGCCCGGTTTGCGTCCCACAACTGGCGAAGCGCTGCCAGCGGCAACCTCGGCGGATGGGCGGTCTCCCGGGCCCTGCATTTCCTGCAGGTGGTCACGGGCAGCGTGGGTACGGTAGGCGGCACTTCGCCGAATACCTGGAACAAGTTCAAACCAAAGTTCTTCGATACACCGCCGGCGCAAAAATTCTGGAATGAATTGCATTTTCCGAATGAGTATCCGCTGGCCTTTTTTGAAATGAGCTTCCTGTTGCCGCATTTCCTGAAGGAAGGCCGCGGCAAGCTTGATGTGTACTTTACGCGGGTATTCAACCCGGTCTGGACCTATCCCGACGGCTTCTCCTGGATCGAGGCACTGTCGGACGAGAGCAAGGTGGGACTTCATGTCGCCCTCACCCCGACCTGGAATGAAACCGCCTTTTTTGCGGATTATGTATTGCCGATGGGCCTCGCCTCCGAAAGGCACGACCTGAACAGCTACGAAACACACGGCGCCACCTGGATCGCCTTCCGCCAACCTGTTTTGCGGGAGGTGGCCAGACGTGCCGGCCAACCCGTTGAGTTTACTTACGAGGCCAACCCGGGCGAAGTATGGGAAGAGGACGAGTTCTGGATCGAGCTCAGCTGGCGCATGGACCCCGACGGCAGCCTGGGCATCCGCGATCACTTCAAATCGCCCTACCGGCCTGGTGAAAAGGTCAACATCGACGAGTATTACCAGTTCATTTTTGAAAATGTTCCGGGACTGCCGGATGTGGCCAGGAAGGAAGGCCTGACTGAGCTGGATTACATGCGCAAATACGGAGCCTATGAAGTAGAACCCTATTCTTACAACAAGCACCTCAAGGATGTACCGGAGGCCCAACTCAACGGTTCGGTCGTGGATCCGGAAACCGGCGTCATCAGCAAAGACGGCGCTAACGTCGGGGTCATGGTACAGGGCAAGGCATTTGTTGGCTTCCCGACGCCTTCGCGCAAGAATGAATTCTATTCACAGACCATGGTCGACTGGAAATGGCCGGAATACGCCATCCCGACCTATATCAAGAGCCATATCCACCCGGACAGCCTTGATAAGGGAGCCGGTGAATATTGCCTGGTGCCGACCTTCCGCCTGCCCACTCTCATCCATTCCCGCTCCGGGAACGCCAAATGGCTGACGGAGATTTCCAACCGGAACCCCATCTGGATGCACCCTGAGGATGCCAACCGGTTCGGCTTCAAGACCGGGGATCTGGTGCGGATGAACACGGATATCGGCTATTTCATCGACAAGGTATGGGTAACCGAAGGAATGAAACCCGGTGTAGTGGCCTGTTCGCACCACCTGGGGCGCTGGCGCCGCCAGCAGGATGCCGGCAACCGCTGGGCTACCAATACAGTGAACGTACAGAACGACGGCAAGGGCGGCTGGAAAATGTCGACCGTGACCGGCATCCGGCCTTTTGCCAGCGACGACCCCGACAGCAAGCGCATCTTCTGGTCGGACGGCGGCGTACACCAGAACATCACCCATGCCGTACACCCCGATCCGATCAGCGGCATGCATTGCTGGCACCAGCGCGTGCGCATTGAGCGGCCCCAACCCGGCGATGAATACGGCGATATCTTCGTAGACACCAACAAGTCGTTCGAGATCTACCGGGAATGGCTCAAAATGACGCGCCCGGCGCCCGGCCCCGACGGCTTGCGGCGGCCGCTGTGGTTTGCCCGGGCTTTGCGGCCGGATAAGAGCACGTTTTATTTGTAGCCGGTTATTTGCCCAATCCCTGAAAATATTTGGCGGGCTGTTTCCGGATGTTTATATTAGGGCTGAATTTGGATGGTCTTGGCCAATGAAACGAAAACCTTCATCGGCCTTTTTTTCCAAAATTGAAAGCGGGTACAAAAGGCATAGGCAGCATTGTTGAAAACAGAAAGGGGGCAAATGAAAAAATCTATAACTTCTGAATTGAACAGGTATTTAAAAGAATTGGACCGGAACGAATTGGAGAACGAAGTCAAAAAACTTTATTCAAAATTTGATCAGGTAAAGAAATATTATGAAATGGAACTCAGTCCGGATACTTCCGGAATATTGAATGAGTACAAAAACAAAATAAAGCAGGAATATTTTCCAAACAGGGGATTTGGAAAGGCCAGGAGCGGCGAGTGCAGAAAAATAATTTCTGAATTTAAAAAAATATCAATTTTTAAGAAAGACGTTATTGAACTGCTGCTGTATCGGGTAGGAATTATGATCGAATTCTCTGATACTTATGGAGGGATTGACGAGCCATTTTACAATTCCCTCGAAAGTTCTTTCAAAGAAGCTTGTAAAACAATCCAGGAGGAAAAACTGGAGCATGAATACGGGGCTGCATGCCGGGAACTGGTTGGGAAGACTTATAATACAGGCTGGGGGGTGTCCTATGGATTGAAGTATATTTATAATGAATATTTTGGAGCGTGAGGTGATTACCCGCCCCAAACCTCCGACAAGGTCGGATGCGCAAACGGCGATCGCACCACCCGCTCCCAGGAAATCCCCTCGTTGATGGCCAGCTGGATGGGAGACAATACCTCCGCTGCGTGATGCCCGAAAGCGGCGGCTCCCAGGACCAATCCCATGGTGTTGTCTACCTGAACGCGGATCAACCCTTCCGCATAATCGTTGATGGCGGCTTTGAGGTTGCCCTTCCAGTTGAACGAATGGAAGGTTGCCTTAGGATTGGGGGCCATACTGCCCACCTGCACCACATTGGGTTGGGTATATACGGCTTCCATCGTGACGGGCGCCGGAGAATCGTCCGCCAGGCCGAGAATGGCGCGAACGGCTTCGCGGGCCTGACTGCGCGCCCGGTTGGCCATCATCGGGGCGCCGGTCATGTCGCCGATCGCATAGACATCGGGCAGGGATGTTCGGCTCCAACGATCTACCGCAATGAATCCGCCGGGGAGTTGTTGAAGCCCGTCCGGGATCTCCGGCCAGAAACTCAGGTCGGGGGTGCGGCTGATGGCGATAAAACCGTAATCGGCCGTATAGGCGCCGCCTTCGGTGTCGGTGACCGTCACCTTGTTGCCTTGTTGTTCGGCTGCCGCAACGGTGACACCGGTTTTGATGCTGATGGGCAATCTGCCGGTGACATACCGCGAAAAGGCGGCTGCCACTTCGGCATCAATAGTTGGTAATAGTTGGTTGTTTTTTTGCAGGATGGTGACCTCCGTGCCCATGGAGGCAAAAGCAAAAGCATATTCGGTACCCGTTACGCCGCCGCCCATCACGATCATGCTTTTCGGGATCTCGTTGAGCCTGGGGCTGATCCGGGGTGCGATGATATGGTCCATATTGGGCTTTACGGCCGGGGTGAACCGCGGGCCTGAACCGCCGGAAACGATTAGGTGGTCGTATTTCACCGTTTTGTCCGGTGTATTTTCATTGGCGATGAGCACCTGACCCGGCCCGGCCCATTTTGCGGTACCCTGGATCAGGGTGACGCCGGCCGATTCGAGTTGATGCTGCTGAAAGGCCGCTTGCTCGCCAGCCGTTTTCTGGATCCAGGCGCGCAGGGCCTCGTGGTTGAGGGAAACCGGTACATCGATCAGGCTGCCCAGGACGGGATGTCCCAGGCCTTTGTGTACCGATTCGGCTATCTGAAGCCAGGCTTTGGAGGGCAGCAGGCTGCTCCACGTGGCACGCCCCCCGAGGGGCATGTTGTGGACGAGCGCCGTTTTCAGTCCGGCATCAGCGCCTCGCCGGGCTGCTTCGACGCCACCAGGCCCGCTGCCGATCACCAATAGTTCGTAATGGTCCATTTGCGTGTTCTAATGCTTTTCAGTCGACCAGGCCGTATACCCGCCGACCAGGTTGTACAAGTGCCCGAAACCTTGCTCCGCCATGGTTGAACAGGCAGCAACACTGCGGCGGCCGCTGCGGCAATACACCAGGTAGGTCTTGTTCTTGTCCAGTTGGGAGGCTTTCTGGGCAAACGACGGATCGGTTACATCGATCTCGATGGCGCCTTCGATCTTGCCCAAAGCGGTTTCCTGCGGGGTGCGTACATCCAGTACCACAACGTCCTTATCGTGCATCATCTTGTCAAATTCGGTTACGCTCAGGTTGGTATACGGCGATTGGGCAGCCGGCGATGAATTTTCGCCCGTAGCCTGCTGGGCCTTCGGCTGACAGGAAAGCGCGATCATCATAATCGTAAGCAACGGAAAAATGCTGGTCAATTTCATTGTTTAAAGGTTAAAAACTGCGCCGCCGTTGGATGGGAGGCGCAGCGTTTTTTATAATATCACACGACAATTTAATAAATGAGGAACTGAGGAACCGAGGAACTGAGGAACCGAGGAACTGAGGAACTGAGGAACCGAGGAACTGAGGAACCGAGGAACTGAGGAACTGAGGAACCGAGGAACTGATAAAAGTCGGTTTGCCAATTAAAGCTCCCGGGATCTCAATTCGGTTGTGGATTCAGACATCCGCTAATTCAGCGATCTTTTTGCCAGGTAGAAATCCACTTTTTCGTATTCCGTATTGGCAATTCGCTCTTCCATTTGTTCCAGCGTTCTTGGCGGCGGCACAATGGCTTTATCGCCCGGTTTCCAGTTCACCGGAAGGGCGCAGTTGTTGGCGTCCACCGTCTGCAGGGCGATCAATGCGCGCTGGATCTCTTCCATGTTGCGGCCTACATTGAGCGGATAGTACATCAGCAACCGGATCGTGCCTTTCGGATCAATGAAGAAAACGGCGCGAACGGCGGCAGTCATGCTTTCTTCCGGATGCAGCATCCCGTATAGCTGGGCGACTTTCATGTCCAGGTCGGCAATGATCGGGAAATCCATGTAAACTTCCGTTTTTTCCCGCACATTGTTCACCCAGGCCAGGTGCGAGTGAATGCTGTCGATGCTCAACCCCAACAGTTTCGTGTTGCGTTCTGCAAACCACTGCTTATCCACCGCAAAAGCTGACATTTCGGTGGTGCAAACCGGCGTGAAATCGGCCGGGTGGGAGAACATCACAACCCAACTGCCTTTGTTATATTCCGAGAATTTGATGGGGCCCGCAGTCGTAATGGCTTCAAAATCGGGGGCTTTTTCGCCGATCCTGGGCATGCTTTTTATATCTGTATTTTCCATGGTATTGTTTGGTTTTGAAAGAATCTTTGTCCTTGACTGAATTGTCCTGACAAAGTTCGCAAGTCGGCTCAAATTAGTCAGTGATGTGCATCACATGGGGGGATGATTCGGGGTTTGTTGTTGTTTGTTGTTGCCCGGTAGCTGAACAGTCCCGAACAACGATAAACCATCATAAACCCGCCTCCGCCGAGGCTATGGCGGGCGGGGCCATCATAAACCCGCCTCCGCCGAGGCTATGGCGGGCGGGGCCACCATAAACCATCACAACTATCAACTATAAATCCGCATGATCTTCTTCCGCATAATGAAATAATTGACGATCCCGGTCAGCGTAAGGGCAATGCCGATGGCCGTGAAGGCCCAGGCCAGCCAGTCGAGGTTGCCGCTTTCATTGAGGTGGAAAATGCCAAGGGCTGTTGCAACAAAATAGATCCCCGTTCTGACAAAGGATAAAAAAGTTCGTTGGTTGGCCAGCCGGGTCCTGTCGATAGCCAGGGTGTCCCGCAGGATCAGGTCTTCTGTTTCGGGGTGCGTAGGCGCTGATTTTTTGATCACATTCATGTTTCACATCTATTTTAGGTTCCCGCAGTGGACTGCCGCCCTCTCACTCTCTCACCCTCTCACTCTCTCAATTCGCCTGCAACAAATACTCCTTATAATCCCGAACCGCATCTTTATGTGCCGAAGAATTATCAAAAGCATCCACTGCCTGTTGATTGCTCATGAAAAATCTGTCCTCTCCGATGACGGGGGTAAGCCCCCACTTGTTCAGGGCATCCCGGACAGGGCCGATGACGCTCGTGAAAAACACCTGCACGCCCCGGTTGCGGCAGCTTTTTACCCATTCCTCCAGGGCATGTACCGCGCTGCTGTCGAGGTGACTGATGCTTTCGGCGTTGAGGACGATGAGCCGAAGCGCTGCGCCTTTGGCGGCGGTGAGCTCGGCCAGTTTATCGTTGAAATAATTGACGTTGGCAAAATAAAGCGGGCCGTCAAACCGGACGACCAGCAGGTCGGGGCGCTCCTCAAGGTTGGGAAACCGGTCCACATTCCGGTAGAACGGCGAACCCGGTACCTTAGCCAGTTCGGCAACGTGCGGCCGGGTCGATCGGTAGATCACCACGCCCAGGGACAGCAATACGCCGGCCCCGATCCCTTTTTCGATCCCAAGCAACAAGGTGACAATAAATGTGGCCAACAGCATCCAGAAGTCAGCCCGGTCATTGCGCCACAGCCGGACGGCTTCCTTGTGATCGATCAGGCCCGCAACGGCTACCAGGATCACTGCCGCCAGCACCGAATTGGGCAGGTAATAGAACAACGGCGTCAGGAACAGCAGGGTCAGTACGATCAGCCCCGCGCTGATGATGCCGGCCAATCCCGATCGGGCGCCGGCCTGGTCGTTGACCGCCGTACGGGAAAACCCGCCGGTCACCGGATAACTCTGGAAAAAGGCCGCCCCGAAATTGGCTACACCCAACCCGATTAGCTCCTGGTTGGCGTCCACCTGGTAATCTTTGTGTTTGGCCTGGATGGCTTTGGCTACGGCAAAACTTTCCATGAATCCGACCAGTGAAATGGTCAGCGTCGCGGGGATCAACGCCTGCCAGTAGGCCGGATCGAAGGACGGCGCCGAAAAACCGGGCAGCCCGGACGGTACGGTCCCGACAACCTTCACGCCCTGATCCGCCAGCCCGAACCCCCAAACGGCCAGGATGCCCAGCATGACGGCAACCAGCGCCCCGGGGACGGCCTTGTGCAGTTTCTTTATATTTTTTATCACGAGAATGGCGGCAATCCCGATCCCGAAGGTGACCAGGTTGGTTTCGCCGATATGCTGCGCCACCGACCCGACGATTTCATAGGCGTGCTCGCTGTTGGGGATCTTGATGCCCAGCAGGTGTTTCAACTGGCTTAGGCCGATGATGATGGCGGCAGCCGAAGTGAACCCGCTGATGACCGGGTGCGACAGGAAATTGACCAGAAAACCAAGGCGGAAAGCACCCATCAGGAATTGCACGGCCCCTACCATGAAGGCCAGCGTCAGGGCCATGAGCAGGTAGGTCTCCGGGGTATCGGGCTTGAGCGCGCCGATGCCCGCTGCCGTCAGGAGGGAAACCATGGCGACCGGACCTACCGCCAATTGCCGCGAAGTGCCGAACAAGGCGTACAACACCAGCGGGATCGTCACCGCATACAACCCGTGGATCGGCGGCAAACCCGCCAGCATGGAATAAGCCATCCCCTGGGGAATGAGCATCACACCAACGGTCAGGCCGGCGGAAAGATCGCCGGATAACCATTCTTTTTTGTAATTGGGCAACCAATCCAGGGCCGGTATATATTGTTTGATCTTCATGTCAGCAAAATGATAGGTATCGGGCTGCAAATATAAGGGTTAGGGCCTTTGCGGTCAGTGATGTACGTTACAGAGGGGGTGATTATTCCTTGCGGTCATGTATTTCGTACTCAGTGATTCGTTGGTTTGCCGCCTTCGCTCTTATGGACATACGGCCGCCGGAGATTGATCCGTTGATTTGGATCTATCGGATAAATCGGGCAATCGAACCAATCGTATCAATTAAAAAATCGCCACCAACCCCAACCCCAGCCAGTCACCGCGATGGATCGCCCCGACGCCGTCCTGCGTAAAGTAGTTGTTCACCGTAGCGCCGTTGCCGGCAGCGCCCGGGGCGGCGTCCCGCAAAGTATAGTGCAGGGAGAGTTTCAGGTCGGGGTTGAAAAAGAGGTTCACCCCGAAGTCGATGATCTGCTCTTCGCCGGACGGGGATTTCACGGAAGCGGCATCTGCCTGGGCCTGGGCATCCGTTTCGCCGTTGTAGCGAACAAACATGGCCAGCGGTTCCAGTACGTAGCCGTTTTTGAGGTAGATATTGTATCCCATCCGGATATAACCCGTACCGGCGTTTACTGTAAAGTCGCGACTGACATCGGTGGCATCCTCGTGGCCTTTCCGGACCAGGCGGCTCCAGTCTCCGTCGAGCGTGAGGTGGCCGAGGTTCAGCAGCACGTCTACACCCAAGGCGGAATTGGCCTTGAAAAGGTCCGTCTGTCCCTGAGCGGAACCCGCCAGGCCGATCGTAAGACCTTTGCGTTTGCCGAAATAATTGATCTTATGGCTGACCGTATAAGTCCTGGATTCCGGGTCGCCGATGTGGACGGTCAATCGCCCGGTCAGCATCGGGCTGTATTGTTTACCGACCGAATTCCCGCTGTAGCCTTCGAACACGGGGGTGAAAATGCCCGCGTCATAACCCAGGGCCAGTTTGTTGTCAGCATGGGCGAACAACCCGCCCGCATTGATGCCGAAGGCGCGCCCGGGGCCTATGCCAGTGAGGTGGCGGCGCAGGTAATTCTGCGACCAGGCCTTTTCCATGGAGGTGCTCTGCAAAGCAGCCGTCATGCTTTCCCGGCCGAATTGCGGTACAAAATACCCGCCGACGATATTGAGCTTTTCAGAGCCGTGCAACACCCGCCACTGTACGTATGCATTCCACAACCGCAGTTGGGGTGAGCTGCCGTTGTTGGCGCCGGCTTCCGTTCCCGCCAGAACATCCCTTCCGACCAGGTCAAACGCGGCCGTCAGATTGAACTGCAGGTCCTCATAAGGTTGACCCTTGAACGTAAGCCTCGAACGCCTCAGCTGGACATTCATCCGGTTGTCCACCCGGTCATATTGTCCCGTTTTTGAATTGTAAACTGCTTCATCAAAAGTATAGCTGCTCCAGAGCTGAAAACCCACGCTGGTTTTGAGCTTGAAACTTTCCAGTTTTTGGGTCCAACCCGAACTATTGGATGCTTGTGCCATTATATATATAGGCGCTGAGAGGAACAATAAGAGCATCCAGGCTTTGTTTTTCATCTTCTTGTTTTTTTAACCGGGACAAAATTAGGGGCGGAGCGATGCGTGGACGGTGATCCGGGTCACAGAGGGTGAGAGGGTGAGAGGGTGAGAGGGTGAGAGGGTGATGCTGCATAAATTCGGCTTCGCTCAGCACGGGGAGGTCGCCTTCGTAATGTCGATGGCGTGATTATGGCGGATGTAAGCCCGATTTTGTGCAAGCCCTTTATTTACAGCTAAAAACGCTTCGGCCGGTCTGCAAGATCGGCGACCGGATCGCCCGGAATGACAAATGTCACCCATCCGGGATGACAAAAATCACCTATCATTGTGATCCATTTCACAAAAACCGGCCTGGCAAGGGGTGTAACTTTGCCATCACGGAATTAGAAATTTGCTAACATAAAACCAATTAAACATGAAAGTTGAACAAATCTATACCGGATGCCTGGCTGAAGCTGCCTATTATATCGAAAGCAATGGCGAAGCTGCCATTATTGACCCCTTGCGTGAAACCGAACCTTATATTGAAAGAGCTGAAGCGGACGGCGCCAAGATCAAATACGTATTGGAAACCCACTTCCACGCCGACTTCGTATCAGGTCACCTTGACCTGGCCAAACAAACCGGCGCGACCATCGTTTACGGCCCGACTGCCAAGCCGAATTTCAACGCCCATGTTGCCAAAGACAATGAGGAACTGAAAATCGGGAAAGTCAGGATTCAGGTCCTGCATACCCCCGGCCATACCATGGAAAGCACCACTTTCCTGCTCAAGGACGAAAACGGCAAGGACTACGCCATCTTTACGGGCGACACGCTGTTCCTTGGCGATGTAGGCCGTCCGGACCTGGCCATCAAAGCCGGTGAAATCACCCGGGAAGACCTGGCCGGATTCCTCTTCGACAGCCTTCGCAACCGCATCATGCCGCTGGCTGACGACGTGCTGGTGTATCCGGGCCACGGCGCCGGTTCGGCTTGCGGTAAAAAAATGAGCAAGGATACCTGGAGTTACCTCGGCGACCAGAAAAAACTGAATTATGCCCTTCGCCCAGATATGACCCGCGATGAATTCGTCAAGGAAGTCACAACCGGCCTCGTGGAACCGCCGCAATATTTCCCCAAAAACGCGATGATGAACAAAATGGGCTACGACAGCATCGAGGATGTACGCCGCCGCGGCTTGCAGGCCCTCAATGTCCGCGAGTTCAAAACGGCCTGGGAAGCCGAAGACGCCCTGGTGATCGATACCCGTCCGCAGGAAAAATTCGCCAAAGGGTTCATCCCCGGCTCCGTGTTCATCGGTGTCGACGGCAGCTTTGCCATGTGGGTAGGCGCCCTGATCCAGGACCTGAAAACGCCCATCCTGTTTGTAGCCGAACCCGGCCGCGAAGATGAGGTGGTGACCAGATTGTCGCGCGTAGGCTATGACAACCCGATCGGTTACCTCGAAGGCGGTTTTGAAGCCTGGACAGCTGCCGGCGGAGATGTCGATACCATCAACGAAGTGGACGCCACCCAGCTGGCGCAGCATTTCGACGGCAAGAACCTCTCCATGATGGACGTTCGCAAAGCCAGCGAATACAACGCCGAACACCTGGTAGGCGCTTTCAACTTCCCGCTGGACTTCATCAACCGCAACATGAGCACCATTGATCGCAACAAGACCTATTACATCTATTGCGCATCCGGCTACCGGTCTGTTGTAGCGGCTTCGATCCTCAAGACCCGCGGATTTGAACAGGTCGTCAATGTGCGCGGCGGCTATAAGGCGCTTATTGAAACACCGCTGAAACGCACCGAATTTGTAGAGCAATTAACGGAGTTGTAAAACCCCGTTGACATACTGGATAGGTTAGAATCAGAGAAAGAATTGGTTCAAAAGGGGCAGATCACGCGATTTGCCCCGTTTTTTTTTTGCCAGCCGGCCGGTCCTTGAACGGGAATTCGAGAAAACTGTGCGTATGTGATGCACATCACTGACATTGGTTTTGGGATGGTTTAATTTTGTATCTGTAAATGCCGGTAAAGGCAAATAAAGCATCCAATTTTTTTGATTCTAACCAATAAAAACATGAAGGTAGAGCAAATTTATACCGGCTGCCTGGCAGAGGCGGCCTACTACATCGAAAGCGAAGGCGAAGCCGTAATCATAGATCCGTTGCGCGAAACCAGGCCTTACCTGGAAAAACTGAAGGAAACGGGCGCCAATCTCAAATACATCTTTGAAACGCATTTTCACGCTGATTTTGTTTCCGGGCACGTAGACCTGGCCAAAAAGACAGGCGCTGCAATCGTATACGGACCCAACGCCGAACCGGATTATGAAGTCCGCAAGGCCAGGGACGGCGAAGAGATCCGCCTCGGCAAGGTCACCTTCAAAGTCCTGCATACGCCCGGCCATACCATGGAAAGCACGACTTACCTGCTTCGGGACGAATCCGGAAAAGATTATGCCATCTTCACCGGCGACACGCTGTTCCTCGGCGATGTAGGCCGCCCTGACCTGGCCATCAAACAGGGCAAGATCACGCGCGAAGACCTGGCGGGTTTCCTGTTTGACAGCCTTCGCAACAAGATCATGCCCCTGGCGGATGATGTGATCGTTTATCCGGCCCACGGCGCAGGTTCCGCATGCGGCAAAAACCTCAGCTCCGATACCTGGGGATACCTCGGGGATCAGAAAAAAACCAATTACGCACTTCGTGCCGACATGACCCGGGATGAATTCATCCGGGAAGTTACCGCAGGCCTGACGCCGCCCCCGCAATATTTTGCCAAGAACGCCATGATGAATAAATCGGGCTACCAGAGCTTTGACAAGGTATTGGAAAAAGGCGCCATAGCCTTGAACCCGGAAGCTTTTGAAACGGTCATGGAGCAAGAAGATGCACTCGTCCTTGATGTCCGCCCCGTCGAAGATTTTGCAGCGGGCCACGTGCCCGGGTCCATCTTTATCGGCCTGGACGGCAGCTTCGCCCCCTGGGTAGGCGCCCTGATCGTTGATCTGCAGCAGCCTATCCTGATCGTGGCGCCGGAAGGCAGGGCGGAAGAAACGGTCACCCGCCTGGCCCGCGTAGGTTATGACAACACGCTGGGTTACCTCGAAGGCGGGATCAACGCCTGGAAAGCAGCCGGCAAAGAAGCCGCTTCGATCGAATCGATTTCGGCATCTGAACTGGAGAACCGGTACAATCTGGCCGGCGCCGACCTCAATATCCTCGATGTGCGCAAGCCCTCGGAATTCGTTTCGCAGCACCTCCTGGATGCGGTCAATTACCCGCTGGATTATATCAACAACAATATGGGCAAACTCAGGCGGGGAGACACTTACTACCTCCATTGCCGCAGCGGTTACCGCTCAATGGTAGCCGCCTCGATCCTCAAAGCGCGCGGCTTCGATCAGGTGATCGATGTGGCCAACGGCTGGAAGGACCTGGAAAACACCAGCCTGCCCAAATCGGCATACGCCTGCCCGACTACCATCGACCAGGAAGTCCTGGACCAGGCGGTGCAGTCCGCACTTTAGTAAATCAAAACCTTCTTCAAGGTTTAACCATAAGGATTGAAAAAATGGAAAAGAAACTGTCATTTCAGGACCTGATCAATACGCCGACGCCCGTATTGGTCGACTTCAGCGCCGAATGGTGCGGTCCGTGCAAGGCAATGGCGCCTATTCTGAAAGAGGTGGCTTCCAGTATCGGAGAGAAGGCCCGCATTGTGAAGATTGACGTGGACAAAAATCCCGGAGTGGCCAATCATTTCCAGATCAGGGGGGTGCCGACGTTCATCCTGTTCCAGGACGGAGAGGTCAAGTGGCGGCAATCCGGCATGCAGTCGGCCTACAGCCTTACCCAGGTGATCAACCAGTACGCAAAGAACAACTAAGGTTACCGATCCGCAGCAATGCCGCAAGGAATGCTGCGGCTTCCTGTATTTAACCGGGAAATAGCGTTGACCTAACATTACCCTAACCGATAGTTATGGAATTCCTCAGGGATGTAATTTCAATTGTGAGTCAGCCCTGGCATTGGGCGGTTTCCGGCGCGGTCATCGCGGGTATCATGTTCCTGCTGCTTTGGTTTGGAGAACGGTTCGGGGTTTCCCGGTCGTTCGAAACCCTGTGCAGCATAGCGGGCGCCGGCCGCAAGGTGAGTTATTTCAATTTTGACTGGCGGCGCTATAACTGGCTCCTGACCTTCATCGGCGGGTCGGTTGCCGGCGGTTTCATCGCCGTATACCTGCTGCCTGCCGATGAACCGGTGAGGATCGCGCAGGCCACCGTTGAAGCTTTGCAGAAAATAGGGGTAAAAACCCCGGAAACCAAGGCCGAAGGGCTGGGGTTCCTGCCGGGCGAGTTGTTCAATTTTGCCAGCCTGGCCACGCTGAAAGGCTTGATCCTGATGGTCGGCGGCGGCTTCCTGATCGGTTTCGGCTCCCGCTGGGCCGGCGGTTGCACTTCCGGGCACGGCATCAGCGGCCTGGCCAACCTGCAGTTGCCGTCCATGGTGGCTGTGATCGGATTTTTTATCGGCGGCCTGCTCATGACCCACTTGCTGCTCCCGCTGATCCTGAAGCTTTAGCGTTGACCCCGAGAACCGAATGGGGCCCAAACCATGCACTGGACATTTTTGAATTGTTCAATCTTGTCCGTCAGTGTGAATTAAAACCAAGGAGGCGCCATGAAATTACTGAAATTTTTCGCTGTAGGCATCCTTTTCGGCCTGGTCATGACCAAGTCGGAAGCCATATCCTGGTTCCGCATCCAGGAGATGTTCCATTTCGACAGTTTTCATATGTTTGGCATCATCGGATCCGCAGTGGTATTCGGTGCAATTGGCATATATTTGCTGAAGAAAAAGGGCGTCAGGTCGATGATGGGTAAACCGTTGCAGCTTGACCCCAAGAAAATGGAAATAAAGCGATTGCTGCTTGGCGGGACGGTCTTTGGCCTGGGATGGGCCATGACGGGCGCCTGCCCCGGCCCGTTGTACGTTTTGCTGGGCCAGGGGGAAGGTGTCATCCTGGTGGTGATCGCCAGTGCAATCTTCGGCGCCTACATGTATGGAGTATTCAAAGCCAGGTTACCGCATTGACCTTCCGGTTGCAGCAGGCAGAAACCTCTTGTCGGTTTCCTGCTTTTTTTTATTTCTGGCCGGTGCGGTCGCTCAGTCCAAAACACCGGACTGGATCAAACGGATCGACCCGGTACTGGGCATTCAGGTGTGGAGCGTTTATACCGTCAACGAGGCGGTTTTTAACCCGGACAGCAGCCGGTACGAAAGGATCCGGCCAAGGTTGAACACCATCGTCCGGCGAACCCGGTTCGGTGTCCGGTCGGAATTGTTCGAAGGGCTCAAGGTGGAGCTCCTGTTTGGTCTGGATCAGGTGGGAAAGGAAGCCCTCTCAGGAGCGCCGGGCTCGGCCAACAACGGATCCAGCCCGGTTATCAACCCGCTGAATGCGTTTGTGGCCTATTCGTTGCCGGGTTGCGGACAGGCGTTGAACCTGACCGCAGGGTACTTTACCCCGCAATTCGGCAGAGAAAGCGTGACGGGCTCATTCAGGGTCAGTTCGATGGAAAAAGCCGCATCGCAAACCTATATGCGCCGCCATATATTCGGCCCCGGCTCCGGCCGGCTCGGCGGCATCAATGCGGGCGGATTGTTGCTCGATACAGCTTTACACATAGGCTGCCAATACGATTTCGGGGTTTTTAATCCCGTTTTTGACACCTACGGCAGCAACTCGTCCGGAGACTACAGTCCGGTTGTCTGGGTCGGCCGGGCTGTAGTCAGCATCGGCGATCCCGAATCGAAGACCTACAAGCAGGTTCAGGAATACAATTTCTTCAATCGCAGGAAGGGATTGTCCATCGGGATCGGTTTGGCCGGACAGGGCGCTGAAGCCGGATTTTTAAACAACCAGGGGTTCAATCTGGATGTTTTAATTAATTGGAAGGCCTTTAACCTGGCAGGCGAATGGGATCTGCTGAAAAGGAGATCCAGCCTGACGGACAACGGCCATGCTGAGGTCAGGACCTATCGGGCGGACACGGGATGTTGCCGGCTCAGCTGGAATTTCCACATGCGGCATAACCGGTTTCTGGAACCCGTGGTAACCGCTGCCGTATTCAAAGGCCCGATGGACCCTGCCGGTCAAAAAACGGCGGAAGCCATGAAACTGGCATCCGGAAAGGATTACAGCCTGGAAGCAGGCGTGAACCTGCACCTGATGCCCCGAAAGCTCAAGGTCAACCTCCATTATACGTGGCGCCGCGGCGATGCCGGCTCAGCCGGCTCCGGCAGCACCGTCAATGCGTATTTTTCCCAGCCGGAAGTCGGCGCCATCACCCGCGGCAATTGGCTGGGCCTGGGCCTGCTGGCCATGTATTGATCCTGGTGACATGGAAATAATCAGATATGTATACTGAAAGCGGAGATATTTTACAGCTGGTGCGCCAGCATTTTCCTGAAATTGCCGAAAAAGGCCTGCAGGAAGAAATCGCCGAGGCCGGAAAGATATTCCACTACCGGGCCGGTGAAGTGATCATGGACTACGGCTCCTACGTCAAACTGGTGCCGCTGGTCATTGAGGGCAGCATCAAGGTCGTCCGGGAAGATGAAGGCGGAAACGAACTGTTCCTCTATTTCCTGGAAGCCGGCAACGCCTGCACCATGTCCTTCAGCTGCTGCATGATGGATAAAAAGAGCATCATCCGGGCCGAAGCCGAGGAAGATGTCACCTTTATCGGCATTCCGGTCCGGAAAATGGATGAATGGATGCGCAAATACCAGAGTTGGAAGAATTTTGTGATGATGTCATACGATTACCGGATGACCGAGCTGGTCAGGACCATCGACCGGATCGCGTTCCAGAAAATGGACGAGCGGCTCCTGGATTACCTGCGCAAAAAATCGGATACGGCCAACAGCAAGCTGATCAAGGCTACCCACCAGGATATCGCCGCTTCCCTGAACTCTTCGCGGGAAGCCGTTTCCAGATTACTCAAACAACTGGAACACATGGGCAAGGTCCGGCTCGGCCGGAACAGCATTGAACTGATCGAAACCCAATAAGTTCGTCATGGACGTTGAAATATTGGCGCGAATACAGTTCGCGTTCACCGTTGCTTTTCACTACATCTATCCGCCGCTCAGTATAGGCTTGGGGCTGGTTATGGTCTTTATGGAAGGTATGTTCCTCAAGACCGGCCGGCAGGTATATCACCATATGGCCCGCTTCTGGACCAAGATATTTGCGCTTACATTCGGCATCGGCGTAGCTACCGGCATCGTGATGGAATTCGAATTCGGCACCAACTGGGCGGTCTATTCCCGGTATGTCGGCGACGTGTTCGGCAGCGCCCTGGCGGCTGAGGGCATCTTCGCTTTTGCCCTCGAAAGCGGCTTTCTGGGCGTATTGCTGTTCGGTTGGAACCGCGTCAGTCCGCGGGTGCATTTTATGGCCACCATAGGCGTCTGGCTCGGCTCCATGTTCTCCGCCATCTGGATCGTGGTGGCCAATTCCTGGCAACAAACGCCGGCCGGGTTCCATATCGTCGGAGAGGGGATGCTGGCCCGGGCAGAGATCACCGATTTCTGGGCCATGGTCTTTAATCCCTCCAGCGTTGACCGGGTGCTGCACGTCTGGATCGGCGCATTCCTGGCCGGGGCATTCCTGGTCATGAGCGTCCATGCCTGGTACCTCGTAAAGGGACGGCATGTGGAACTTTCCCGGAAAGGATTCAAGATCGCCCTTGCGATCGCGGCCGTTTCCTCTGTAGCGCAATTGTTCGCCGGCCACCGGTCCGCCGAAGTGGTGGCCCGTTACCAGCCGGCCAAACTGGCGGCCATGGAAGGCCATTTCGATACCCTGGAAACCGCCGACCTTTACCTGCTGGGGTGGGTGAATAAGGAAGATCAGCAAACGTGGGGCCTGAAAATATCCAACGGACTGAGCTTTCTGGTCAACGGCGACTGGGGCGCCAAGGTGCCGGGTCTGAATTCCTTTCCGGAAGAGGACCGCCCGGGCGCCGTCAACGCCGTTTTCCAGTTCTACCACCTGATGGTCATGATCGGCATGGCGCTGATCGGGCTGACGCTGCTGGGGCTGGTGCTGTGGTGGCGCGGCAAGTTGTTTGACCAGCGATGGCTGATGCGGCTGTTTGTCCCCGCCCTGATCCTGCCGCAGAAGGCCAATCAGGTGGGGTGGTTCACCGCCGAAATGGGCCGGCAGCCCTGGGTGGTATACGGCCATTTGCGCACCTCTGAGGCCTTGTCAGAAGCGGTTACCGCGGGCCAGGTTCTGTTTTCCCTGATCCTGTTCACGATCATTTACCTGTTGCTGTTCGGGTTGTTCATCTATCTGCTGCACCGGAAGATCGTGAAAGGGCCTGAAGAGGGCGATGATTTCGTGCATCGTCCGAAGCAAGGCGCTATCTTTCAAGATTGATCCCCGATTCACAAATCCTCAAATCCTTCCAATATGGCCACCTTCCTGGGCATCGATTATCCAACCCTCTGGTTCCTGGTTGTCGGCGGGCTGTTCAGCGGTTACGCTATTCTGGACGGCTTCGATCTCGGCGCGGGGGCGCTGCATTTGTTTTTGAAAAAGGAGAACAGCCGGAGGATCGCGCTGAACGCGGTCGGCCCGGTTTGGGACGGCAATGAAGTCTGGCTGGTGATCGGCGGCGGGGCCCTTTTTGCGGGGTTCCCGGTCGTATACGCGTTCCTGTTTTCAGCTATGTATATCCCGTTTATGCTGTTTCTGGCCTTTCTGATCTTCAGGGCCGTTTCGATAGAATTCAGGAGCAAGGAGCCGATGTTGTGGTGGCGCAAATTCTGGGATATCAGCTACAGCGTTTCCAGCGTCATGCTGGCTTTTTTGCTGGGCGTGGTCCTGGGAAATGTGCTCCAGGGCGTGCCGGTCGGCGAGCATTTCAGTTTCCAGGGGCATTGGCTGCAATTCATCAACCTGTACGCCGTCATGGTGGGGGTTACGACGGTGGCCCTGTTCAGCATGCACGGCGCCATTTACCTGACGATGAAAACGGAGGGCAGGTTGTTCGCCAAATTGACGCTGTTGCTGCGCCGGACGATCATTTTCTTTGTGGTCAGTTTCGCCCTGACAACGGTTTACACGCTGATCTATCTGCCCCATTTATCGGATGATTTCAAGGCATCGCCCGCCTTGTTCGTCCTGCCGTTGATCGCGATGCTGAGCATTGCCAATATCCCCAGGCTGGTTTCCAGGCATAAGTACCTGCAGGCTTTCATTTTTTCTTCCGTCACGGTGAGCATGTTGCTGATCCTGGTGGCATTTGAGCTGTATCCGAACATCCTGTTGTCGACGGTGGATCCCCAATTCAATATTGATGTGTACAATGCGGCTTCTTCCGAAAAATCCCTGGGCATCATGTTGCTGATCGCTTTGATCGGAGCGCCTTTGGTAGCGGCCTATACGATATTTGTGTTCTGGACCTTCAAGGGGAAGGTCAAGCTGGACGAAACCAGCTATTGAGCTGCCGGAAAGCGAAGAAAAGTTCTGTGGCGGGCGGCCCGATCCGTCAGTTATATTGAATCGGCTCAAAACCGTCAAATCTTTATCGGTTGTGTGACCTGTGTCACAAACGAAAAGGGGTATCGTGTCCTATCTTGTCGTTGATAACGAAATATCTTTCATTTTCAACGAGTTGATATGACAAATAGCACTGCGTTTTCCGCCTGGCAGGAAACCGATGCGGGGCGTCAGATGCTGGACAGGTTCTCCGAAGAGAGGACGCTGACCGCCATCGAGCACCTGCTGTCCAGGCTGGATACCCTTGAAAAAGCTGTCGATAACCTCACCGTATTGATGCAGCAAGGCCCGGGCCTCGTTGCGATGGCCACCGACTCCATCGATGAGATCTATTCCAAGGCCGACGAACACGGCAACAGCATGGAAACCCACGTCAAGAACGGTCTGGAAATGGCCGGCAAACTGACGGCGCCCGGTATGCCCGAAAGGCTCGACCAGGTATTGACCATGACCAACCAGCTGCCGGGGATCATCGCCATGATGGCCGATACCGCCGATGAAATGATGCAAAAAGCGGTTGCAGGCGGCTTCGATCCGCAGGCCCTGGTATCTGTGGCCGGCGCCGCCAACCGGGCATTGACCGCCGCCGGTAACGAACCGCCGGCAAAGGCAAGCGGCATTTTCGGCCTGCTTCGCGCTTTGAAAGATCCCGATCGCCAGAAGGGATTGGGCTTCCTCCTGAACTTCCTGAAGCATTTTGGCAAGCACCTTTGATTTCGTTTCTGTCCGACCTCAATAACGATTTATAACAACAAATCAACTAAAAATGACTCACCATCAGATATTGATCATAGGCGGCGGCACAGCCGGTTTGACCATTGCCGCCATGTTGCGCAACCAGCCCGACGCCCCCCAGGTAACCATCATCGAACCCAATGAGAAGCACTACTACCAGCCGATCTGGACTTTGGTCGGCGGCGGTGTGTTTTCCAAAGATATCTCCGAACGGAATGAAGCCGACTTCATTCCCGACGGCGCTTCCTGGATCAAGGACAAGGTCGTTTCCCTCAACCCGGATAACAATTCCGTTGAATTGGCCGGCGGCGATACCGTTACGTACGACTACCTGGTGGTCGCAGCGGGCATCCAGATCGACTGGGACAAGATCCCAGGCCTGAAGGAAAGCGTAGGCAAACCCGGAACCGGCGTTTGCAGCAATTATTCCTTCCAGACGGTAGGCTCTACCTGGGACAATATCAAGGGCCTGAAAAAAGGCCGCGCCATCTTTACCCAGCCGGCTACCCCCATTAAGTGCGGGGGGGCGCCCCAGAAGATCTGCTACCTCGCCGCCGATCATTTCCGCCGGACTGGCGTTCGCAAGGATATCGACGTCGTGTTCGCCAGTGCGGCAGGCAATATCTTTTCGGTGGCCAAATACGCCCGCTCCCTGGATAAGGTGATCGCACGCAACAACATCAAGGCCATGTATTTCGAAAACCTGGTGGAGTTGAAGCCGGACAAGAAGATTGCCGTTTTCGAAAATATGAAGACCGGCCAGCGAACCGAAATGGAATACGATATGATCCACGTACCCCCGCCGCAGAGCGCTCCGGACTTCATCAAGGAAAGCCCATTGGCCGCCGAAACCGGTTGGGTGAGCGTCGACAAGCATACAACTCAGCACACCAAATATCCCAATGTTTTCTCCTGCGGAGATGCCAGCAACCTGCCGACCTCCAAAACAGGGGCTGCCATCCGCAAACAGGCGCCCGTGTTGGTGGAAAACCTGCTGGCCGTCATGCGCGGTCAATCGCCCGGTCAAGCCTATGACGGCTACACATCTTGTCCGCTGGTGACAGGATACGGCAGTCTGGTCATGGCTGAATTCGATTATAACCTGACGCCGCAGGAAACCTTTCCGTTTGACCAGTCAAAAGAACGGTACAGCATGTACGCGCTGAAGGCTTACGGTCTGCCGCAGTTGTACTGGCATGGGATGTTGCGGGGGAGGGAGTTTTAGAGGGTGAGAGGGGGTTAGCGCCATCATCAAACAGCAGCAGCTCGCCGACCCTCTGCGCTTTTGCCGGCTATCCTTTTGGACAGCGGGCAAAAATTGCGGATGGAGGGTTGGTGAGCTGCCGGAAGAGGAGCACACGAAGGCTCCCTTTTTGTTTTGCAATTTGGTTGAATTTGACCCAGGCTGCTCAATCCCTGCCTGCCGGCAGGCAAGCCTGCGGGCTTAAGCATCCGATGGGGAACGATTCTGGCTTCTCAATCCCTGCGGGCTTAAGAATCCGGGTTAAAGGACGGCAACCTTTCTGGTTTTGGCCTTCGATTTTTTGGGAATATCCCGGAAGGTCAGCTTCAGCAGTCCATCGGCATATCGGGCCTCGATCTGGCCTTTGGCTGCATCCTCATCCAGCATAAACTGCCGTTCGATGAAATCACGGCTGAACTCTTCCAGGATATATTCCGGTTTCTCTACCGTTTCTTCCCTCGTCTTTTTCCCCTTGATGATCAGCATATCGTTTTCAACCCTGATCTCGAGGTCTTCTTTTGCAAAGCCGGGGACGGCAATTTCCAGGTGAAATAACTCACCTTCCTTGGTTATGTTAGCAGGAGGTTCCTCCCTTTTTCGCGGGATATCGAAGGCGCTTTGTCCCAGAAAATGATCGCGGTCGATAACTGGCGCAAAACGGTCGCCCATCAAATTGAAGGCGTGGTTTCTTGTGTTTGCACGTAGCATGGCAAATTGAATTTAAGCGTGAATTTCAGGCGATCCAGCCGGAAGGCCGAATCACTCCGCATCTCTCAATGCAGAGTAAAATTAACCCCTTTTGACCCGCCCGGGCAATGATCTTTATCACCCCTGCCTAAGATCGGGATCATGGAAAAGACCGCCTTTTTGACCCCGGTCACGACCATGGATGGGGTAATTTTCAAATTCTAGCCCTATTTTTATGGCATTCCAATATTTTATGCCATGCGCCACCTTTACCTATTGCCGCTGTTCTCCCTCCTGGTTGCCTGCAGTCCGCCTGACCGCAACGAACGTTCCCTGATCGCATCCGAAATGGAAACTTCGCTCAATGCTGTATTGGATAACTGGTACCCCCGATCCATCGACCGGGATTCAGGCGGGTTTTATTCCACCTTTACCTACGATTTCCAGTTGCAGGGGCCGCAGGATAAAATGATCGTGACACAGGCCCGGCAGGTCTGGACCAACGCCAAAGCTTCCCTGTCGCACCCGAATGAGCGCCGCTTCAAGGAAGGAGCTGCGCACGGGTTTCAATTCCTCCGGGATAAGATGTGGGACCCCCTCAACGGCGGGTTTTACACCCTGGTCAGCCGCTCGGGAAAACACAAGGAAGGCGACCTTGTCAAAACAGCCTACGGCAACGCGTTCGGCATTTACGCCCTGGCCGCTTATTACGACGCTACCCGGGATACGGCAGCCCTTAACCTGGCGAAAAAAGCCTTCATGTGGCTCGAAGACCACAGCCACGACCCGGTTGAAAAAGGTTATTTCCAGCACCTGACCATGGACGGGACGCCGATCCGGCGCGACAGTACGGCGGCCTCTACAGCTGAAACGGGCTACAAGGACCAGAACAGCTCCATTCACCTTCTCGAAGCCTTTACCGAGCTCTACAAGGTGTGGCCCGATGCGCTCGTCAGGGAACGGCTTCAGGAACTCCTGTTGCTCATCCGGGATACCATTACGACCGAAAAAGGTTACCTTACGCTCTTCCTGGAGCCGGATTGGACGCCGGTCTCTTTCCGGGATTCAACGGAAGAAGCGATCCTGAAACACCACAACCTCGACCACGTTTCGTTCGGTCACGATGTGGAGACGGCTTACCTCATGCTGGAAGCTTCAGAAGCCCTGGGGCTGGAAAACGACGAGCGAACCGAAACGATCGCCAAACGGATGGTGGACCACGCGCTGGCCAACGGTTGGGATGATTCCGTCGGCGGGTTTTACGATGAAGGCTATTATTTTCAGGACAAACCCGGAATAACCATCATCCGCGATACCAAAAACTGGTGGGCGCAGGCCGAAGGGCTGAACTCCCTGCTCCTGATGTCGGAAAAATATCCTGCTGATGACCATCGCTATTTCGAACACTTCGTCAAGCTTTGGGATTATGTCAATACCTACCTCATCGACCACGACCATGGCGATTGGTACGCCGGCGGACTGGACAAGGAACCCGACCAGAAAACCGCCCTGAAAGGCCATATCTGGAAGGCGACCTACCACCATTACCGGGGGATGACGAATTGTATTGAGCGATTACAAGAGTGATTTTTGAGGAATTTCTGCCGACGCTAAAGCTTTGGCGGACGGGGGAGGAATCGAGGAACTGATCAACCACAGGTCCAGCGGACCGCAATATCTGTAAGTCCATAGGACCGCAACATCTGTAACCATGAAATACCGCAAACTAGGCAATACCTCCGCATCCGTCTCCGCCATCGGCCTCGGCTGCATGGGCATGAGCTTCGGCTACGGCGCCGCTGACGAAGCAGAGTCCATCGCAACGCTACATTATGCGCTCGACCTGGGCATCAATTTCTGGGATACGGCCGACTTTTACGCATTCGGCGCCAACGAAGAGCTGATCTCAAAGGTGCTCGTCCCCAACCGGGATAAGGTCTTTATCGCCACCAAGTTCGGTTTCCGCCGGACAGAAGGCGCCGAGCTGAGTTTCGGCGGCACGTCCAATACCTGGCTCGATTGTTCGCCGGAATACCTCAGGACTGCGGTGGATGCCAGCCTGAAACGGCTCAAAATCGATACCATCGACCTGTACTACGCTCACCGGATCGATCCGAAGGTGCCGGTGGAGGATATGGTGGGCGCCATGTCGGAACTGGTCACGGCGGGTAAGGTTCGCTACCTGGGCCTGTCGGAAGCCTCGGCCGAATCGATCCGCCGGGCGCAGGCCGTTCACCCCATCGCGGCCTTGCAAAGCGAGTACTCCTTGCTCACCCGAGAGGTGGAAGGAGAGATCCTGGATACAGCCCGCGAACTGGGCATCAGCCTGGTACCCTTCAGCCCGCTGGCCCGCGGACTGATCACGGCGACGCTGCCCCACGACAAGCCTTATCCCGAAACCGATTTTCGAAGCACCCTGCCGCGTTTCGGGGAGGAATACCGGGAAAACAACAACAACCTGGTCAGGGAATTTGCGGAACTGGCCACAGAAAAACAATGCAAGCCCGCTCAACTGGCGCTGGCCTGGGTATTGGCTCAGGGCGACGATATCATCCCCATCCCGGGCACCAAGCGCCGGAAGTACCTGGAAGAGAACGCCGCGGCACTGGATATTCAGCTGGATAAAAACGACCTGGCCCGGATCGAGGCGGTGATCGGGAAATACCCGGATACGGGGCCGCGATATAGCGAGGGTGCGATGAAACTGGTGAATAATTGAGGAATTTCTAATTTTGCTCACCCTCTCCCCGTCTTTGCCCTCATTGCCATAAAGGTCCCGTAGTACGGTACGGCTGTCCATTTCAGCCCGAAGGAAAAAGGCCCCTCACTCCCGCACAACCCACCTTTTGCCCCCTGCTGATATCGTCAGGCTTTTCCATCCTTCAGGCAGTACCGATTTGACCTGGCTGATGCCCTGGGGCGTGATCTCCAGCCCGCCGAAACCCATCAGCACGCTTTGCAGGATGCCGCCGGCGCCCGTCGCAAAATAAGGGTTGGTGCCGCCTTTGGTTTCGGCAATGACCCGGAACGGCGGGTTCAGGTTGGGGATATAGGCGTCTTTGAACCAGTGGTAGGCCTTGGTCCGGTTGCCGAGGCGGGCATATAGCGTGGTGAAAACGGCCTGCGTCATGGCGGGCGTACCTTCGTCCGGTACCCGGGTTTCGTAGTATTCGAGGTCCTTGAGGATCTGAGCCGGATCGGTGATCTCCCTGAGCGGATAAGCCAGCAGGTTGACGTCGGCCTGTTTGATGCCTTCGCCCTTATAAGTGGCGTGTTCGCTGGTAACGCCGTTGTCCAGTTTGAGGATCGGAATGTTGCGGGCCACTTCCAGCCAGTCCGGGTCGGCTTTTATGCCCAGCAGGTCAGCTGCGGCAGCTGCGTATTGCAGGTTGGCGCGTGCAACGGCGTTCGTAAAGGCATTGTTGTCCACGTTCTCCGCCCATTCATCGGCAGCTACAACGTTTTTGATGTCGTAATGACCCGGTCCGTTCCGCTCCACCCGGCCGGCCCAGAACCTGGCGGTTTCCGAAATGAGCGGCCAGCCTTTTTCCCGGAGCCATTCCTTGTCCTGTGTGACGCAGTAATACATCCAGGCGGCGTGGGCAACACAGCCGGTGATATGGTGCTCGAACGGGCCGCTCAACGCCCAGACCGGCGTTTCCTCCACACCGGTATCCGCGCTTTCCCAGGGGAACATGGCGCCCTTGAAGCCTTTGGAAAATGCGTTCCTTCTGGCGGCCTCCAGCCGTTGGTACCGGTATTCCAGCATGCTCTTTGCAATTTCAGGATGCATGACCAGAACAGCCGGAAACATCCACAGTTCGGTATCCCAGAAAACGTGCCCGTTATAACCCAGTCCGCTCAATCCCATGGGGGACGGCGAGAGGGCGGTCCCTTCCCGCGAAAAGGAATACAGGTGGTACAACATGCTGTGTACATCCTGTTGGCTTTGCGGGTCGCCTTCGATCTCAATATCGCTTTTCCAGAGGGCTTCCCAGGCCTTTTTATGGAAATTCAGCAGCCGGTCGCGGCCTTCCAGTTTGGCGTAAATGGTCAATCGTTCGGCCTCATTCAACGGGTCGTCGTGGTGGGCGGAGGTGATGGAGGAGCCGGCAATGGAAAAACGGTAGGTTTCACCTGCCTTGAGGGTTTTCCTGAATTTCATCAGGTGCATATTGTTGTCCCACATTTCATGGATGACCCTGGGCTCATGGCCGTGTTCTTCTTCGAAAAGAAAGGTATTGGATGCACACATCCGGAGCTTACCTGTGGGGCTTTTAGCCGTGGAGGTCAGCAAGCTGATCACGACGTGCGGCCGGTCGATCTCGTTGTAATAATTCTCCACGTCCCGCAGTGCGTCCGGGGCCTCCATGACGCTGGCGCCTTCAAATGACAGGTCTTTTTTCGCCCTGATCTCCACATCCATCAATACCGTATAAGGCAGATGGCGCAGAGCATAATAGGTATAAGAGACGGCGGCTTTGTCCTGGTATTCGAATGAACCGGTGAAGGAGGCCTCCTTCATGTTGAGCGTCTGGTTAAAACCTGCGGCATCGCCGTTACCGATCCGTTTTCCGTCTATGCTGAGGTACATGTTCAACAAGTTGAAACTGCGCAGGAAATTGCTGACCCTGCCACGGCCGTAGAGGTCGTAAGCGCCTGCAAGTACCACATCTTTTACCTGGAAGGGATGAGGTGAAGAAACGATCCCGATCATGCCGTTGGCTACCGTGACGCCGTAGTATCCGGACGGATCAATGGAGGGAGCGGAAATGATCCAGGGATCCTGGGCTTGAAGGGTAATGCCGTTTAAGGAGAAGACCAGGATTGCCAGTTGGAGGAAAAAGTGTCGCATAAATAAGTTTCAGGTTGGTCAGGAAATTCGATTGTAGGGTAAAACACGCGTCAGCTTAATTTAAGCGTGAACAAGCAAGAAACCGCATGCTTTCGCTTCAAATCAACAGTTTTGTTGGCTCCAAAGGATTTCCTTCAGCGCAATCAGGATGCCGAAGACCGAATGGGGACTATATCTTAACACAAGTTTTTTCTATGTTTGAACCACAAAAGAAGCAAAAGAGCACAAAGCTTGAATATGGCTTTTGTTTTCTTTTGTGACTTTTGTGGTTCAAATTAAAATCAATGGTGCCCGGGATGTCCGTGCTTTTAGGCTGATTCTATGAAATCCCCGCTTACGGAATCGCCCGTACCTCAGCCTTCTCCGTCTTGTCCGATTTCGCCCACTTCTTTTTTCCCTTCATCTGCATGGCCATCGTAACGGCGCGGTAGGTGTTCACCATGCCGCCGGTAACGCAAAGGTCTTTCAGGTTGACCAGCTCTTCGGTGCCCGGTTTGATCACCTTGCCTTCGTGCCTGACCACCGAACCCATAATCACTTCCTTGATCTGCGGAGCAGTCAGTGTCGGGAAATAGGAGCGCAATAGGGCGGCAAGGCCGGCGACTTCCGGAGAGGCCATGCTCGTTCCCTGTTCGTTTTTGTACTTGTTATCGGGAACCGTAGAGTAGATCTCTACCCCCGGGGCCATCACGTCGACCAGCGTCGGGCTGTAATTGGAGAATTCGGCCACCAGGTTCTCGTCATCCGTGAAGGAAACGGCGCCTACCTCGATCCAGTTTTTGGCATACTTGGGAGCGAACAATCCTTTTTTGGCGAATTTATCGTTAGGGAAATTGTTGGTATAGGTAAGCAGTTCGTTGTCATTTCCGGCGCCGTGCACCATCACCACATCGTGTTTCATGGCATATTTTACGGCGGCGTCAACGGCTTCCTTGCCCGGAGAAGATCCCTTGCCGAAGCTCATATTGATCACTTGTGCACCGTTGTCCACCGCATAACGAATGGCATTGGCCACATCCTTGTCGCGCTCGTCGCCGTTGGGGACGGTGCGGATGGCCATGATGCGGACGTTGTCGGCGACCCCGTCCATGCCGATACCGTTGTTGCGGATGGCGCCGATGATGCCGGCCACGTGGGTGCCGTGGAGCGCATCGGGGCCTTCTACATCGTTATTGCCGTAATTATGGTCGGCGTAATTGTTCGGGTCGTCGCCGATGAGTTGCCGGGCTTCGAAATCCGGGTTGTATTGATAGTTGAGCTGGGCGTTGTAGTAATTGTAGCCTTCATTGAAGTAATCGTAGAGCTCAAAGAAGGTGGCACCTTTTGACAGGTCTTCCGCTACTGCCCCGGCAATCCGGTCGAGGGTTCCGTCCTTGCTCTTGAAATTTTTAAGGTCATCGATACCGATGTCCTCCGGGTCCTTGCCGATGGCTGCTGCCAGGGCTGTGAACACCTCATATCCCCGGCTGAAGTAATCAACCTTGGGGCCGAGTTCTTTTTTCTTGTTTTCGATGATCTTGCCGTATTCCTCGTATTGGTCGTATTGTTCTTTCTCTTCCTTGCTGAGGGAGGAGACGTCCCTGCCTTCGAATTTCTTTTTGTAGGTCTTGTACAGACGGGTCATTTCCAGGTTTTCGTAATTGACATCCTCGCCTTTTGCGTTGCCCAGAAAATTCCATCCGTGGATATCGTCGATATAGCCGTTATGGTCATCGTCAATGCCGTTGCCCGGGATCTCGCCTTCATTCACCCACATGATGTCGGCCAGGTCCTCGTGTTCGGCGTCCACCCCGCCGTCAATGACGGCTACGATCACCGTCTGGCTTTGCCGGCCTTTCAGCAGGTCTTTGTACGTTTTTTCTGTGCTCATGCCGGGATAGTGATCCTGTGTCGGGTCCATTTGGGGCCAATCTTTGGGCGGCGCGTCCTGAGCGTAAACCATGCAAGCTGCGAACAGCATCATCAAAGTCGCTAGCGATTTGAAATTCATTTTTGTTTCTCTGTTTGTTTGTGTAAAAAAACAATATATAAATCAAAAAGACGCTCCAAAGGTTGGCTGTATTATAAATTATGACAAAAAATTGAGCTTTTGCAGCGGTTGGCGTATTTTTGGGCCCTCACAAACGGTGCAATTATGAAAAACGGGTTGGTTCTTTTTCTTTTATTGTCCGGACTGGTATTGAATGCCCAGAACCTGGAAGCCGGCTTGCTCCTCGGCGGGGCCAATTACCGGGGGGATCTGAGCGAGAATTCGCAGCGCATTATCCTCTCGGAAACCGGCGGCTCCGGCGGCGTGTTCCTGCGGTACAACGTTCACCGTTTTGTGTCCCTTCGGCTAGGGTTCCAGTTCGCGCAGATCAGCGGGACGGACGCCAATGCCAACGATGAGGCCATCCGGAACCGGAATCTGTCCTTTCGCAGCAATATCTTCGAAGGCATGCTCGGCGTAGAGTGGAATATCCTCGGTTACCAGCCCTATAACCTGCGAAGCGGTTTTTCGCCGTATTTGTTCGGCGGGGTCGCCCTGTTCGGGTACAACCCGGTGACCGACTACCAGGGTTCGGTAGTTCGCCTCCAACCGCTGGGCACGGAAGGGCAGGGGATGCCCGGCCGCCCCGACGCCTATAAAAAATCAAGCCTCGCCTTTCCGGTTGGGATCGGCTTCAAATACGCCCTCAACGACAAGCTCAACATCGGCCTCGAACTGGGCGTCCGCCTGACAAAAACGGACTATATCGACGACGTAAGCACCACCTATGTCGATCTGCAGGACCTCGCGGCCGCCAACGGCGAACTGGCAGCGGCCCTGTCCAGCCGCACCGGCGAATTGCAAGGCGGCGAACCCGTCAGTTTCCCTGCGGGCGCCCCCCGCGGCGATGACCAAACGCGCGACCTGTATTTCATCGGCGGCGTCTTCATTTCCTATAATTTCCTGGATAACGGCCTGGTCGGCGCCCGCGGGCGTTTCAGGGGCAAGCGCTCGGGGTGTAAGACGGATTAGATTATGGTTGTTGATGATTGTTTATTCTTGTTGACGATTGTTTATTCTTGTTGATGATTGTTTGCTGCGGCAGCCTAAGGCCCTGCGAAGACGAGTTTATTCTTGTTACCTCCCGAACCACAACAAACCACAACAAACCACAATAAACCACAATAAACCACAACAAACCACAACAAACCACAACAAACCACAATAAACCACAATGAACCACAACAAACCACAATAAACCACAATCAACCATCATAACGAAGGATCGCTTTCAATTCAGCCTCCGACAGCCCGATCTCTGGCCCGATCTCAGCCAGAATGGTCAAAAAACCGGGCTCTTTCGATTGCCATTCGGCCACTGATACTTCATCAAACAGGGATGCCGGGTTGCCGCCCTGACCCCGCTCCCAGTCAATGCCGGGTTTGAGCTGGCCGATCCAGTACTGCTTTTTTTGTTCGGGGGTCATGGCCGGATAGGTGGTTTCCCAGAACGCCTGTAATTTGGTCCCGATGTCCGCCAATTGACGGTGGAGCTGGTTATTTTGCCCGATTTTGTCCTTTTCTTGTTTCGGCATTGTTGTATTGGTCAAACGGCCCTTTTTGCAAAGGACGCAAAATGGATCAAATTAACCTTATCGGGAAATGAAAATTCAAGTGATCACCTTGCTGACGGTCCTGCTTGCCGGCGCCTGGCAAAGTTGCAGCCCGGGGCGCACGGATGCCAAAACCGGTAAAAAAGCCGTGTTGACGGCATTCAAACCGGCTGACCGGGAACCGGAAGCTGCCGGGTTTGCCGTAGTCGAATTGTTTACCTCGCAAGGGTGTTCCAGTTGCCCGCCGGCCGACGAATTGCTGAAGGAACTGGTGAACGAATCCCGGGAAAATGTGGCAGCCTTGTCCTTTCACGTGGATTACTGGAACCGTCTGGGTTGGGCCGACCCCTACAGCCAGGCTGCTTTCAGCGAACGGCAGCAGGTATATGCCGGCAAACTGGACGCCGGCGTGTATACCCCCCAGATGATTGTCAACGGGCGGCATGCCTTTGTCGGATCGCGCGAAACCGAAGCCCGCTCCCATATCCGGAAGGCGCTCGAGGCCCGGCCCGAAACTTCCATTGCACTGAACCTGACCGGGGAGGAAAACCGGACGCTCGAATACCGGCTCAGCGGCCGAACCGACCGGCTGATGCTCAATATTGCACTGATATCCAGGCACCTGGAAAATGACGTTCCCCGGGGTGAGAACAGGGGAAGGACCCTCGAACACGTCAACGTGGTGCGGTGGTTCAAAACCGTCAGGCCAAGATCCGGCGAAGGATCCGTTGAGCTTGATTTTCCCGCCGGGCTGAAATCCGCAGACACCGGATTGATCGTATATACACAGGATCAGGACACCTGGGCGGTCACCGGGCTGGGGCTTATGGATTAGCAGGCTTATCCGATCCGGGAGCTTCCGGAAGGACTTTTTTTAAAACATTCCCGGATTAAAATAATTATCTCGGCCCAAAAAACCGATCTTTGGGCCGGGATGTTGTCCTTCTGTTGATAACAATTTATAAGCGACTTCATGGACCCGACACCGGCCTGGCCGGATTCGCGAGGCAAACCAAACCAACATTCCGGTATCTAAATGTGTACGGTTACTTTTTTACCAAGGGAAAACGGAAACTTTGTACTTACCTCCAACAGAGACGAAGCGCCGAAGCGGTCTCCGCAATCTTTAAGTACCACTTTCCGATCAGGCCAGGAACTGCTCTTTCCGAAGGACACCCGCGCCGGCGGCACCTGGATCGCCGCTTCCAGCGATAACCGCCTGGTCTGCGTTTTGAACGGAGCTTTTGAGAAACATGCCCACCAGCCGCCCTACCGCAGAAGCCGCGGACTCATGGCGCTAGACTTCTTCGATTATGCGAACCCGGCCGATTTTGCCCGCGAATACCACTGGGAAGGAATCGAACCTTTCACCCTCATCGTCTGGGACCGCGGTCAACTTTGGGAGATCAGATGGGACGAGAAGAAATTGCATCAATTGGAACTGAAGGCCGACCAACCCCATATCTGGTCGTCGGCCACACTGTATCCTGCCCCCATCCAGGCCAAAAGACGGGAATGGTTTGCCGGCTGGCTGAAAGGCCGCACCGATTTTCCCAAAGACGCCGTCCTGGATTTCCACCGCAATACGGGCGATGGGGACCCCTGGAACGACCTCGTAATGGATCGCAACGGGAAGGTGTGCACCGTCAGCATCACCTGCGTGGAAAAGACGCGCAAGACCTTTGCCATGGATTACGCCGATCTGGTACATGATTCCGCCAGCCTTGCCGAAATCGAATTGAGCCGTGAAGTGGTTGCAGCGTCTTAAAAGCCGTCCGTTCCTCATCCGCTTGTTCAATTGGGAATACTGGCCTTACTGGGCTTATTATTACCCGTTGATCCCCTGGTTTCTTTACCTGGCCGCCCGTTACCGGCACACCTGCTTTTTCTCGCCGGCCAATCCAGGCATCCTTACCGGCGGTCTCGGATTCGAATCCAAGTACGATACCCTCATGAAAATTCCCGGAGAATGGGTCCCCAGGAGCGTGCTGGTCCGGACCGGCGAGGTCCGTTCCGACTGGGAACCCCGGATCGCGGCAGCCGGGATCTTCTTTCCCCTGATCGCCAAACCCGATATAGGCTTTCGCGGCTTTCTCGTTAAGCGGATCGACAATGCCGGCGAGCTCGAAACTTACCTGGCGAGTTACCCGGTCGACTTTATTCTGCAGGAATACATCGGATTTCCGCAGGAGTTCGGGGTGCTCTACCACCGCTATCCGGGCAGCGAAAAAGGAAGGATCACTTCCGTTACCTTGAAGGAATTCCTCAGCGTCACCGGCAACGGTCGTTCAACCCTGCGGGAGCTGATCCTCGCCGACCAAAGGGCCAGCCTGCAGATCGATCGCCTGCTGGAAACCCACCGTGACAGCCTTGCCCATGTACCCGCCGACGGTGAAAAGATAGGCCTGGGGCAGATCGGCAACCACTCCAAGGGTACCCGGTTTATCAACGGCAACCACCTCGTCGACGACCGGCTCCTGGCTACGTTCGACGGGATCGCCGGCAGGATAGAAGGCTTCTGTTACGGCAGGTTCGACCTGCGGGCCAGAGACTGGGCATCGCTCCGCGAAGGACGCGATTTCAGGATCATCGAACTCAACGGCGTTTGTTCGGAGCCCACCCATATCTACGACCAAACCCAATCAACTTACTGGAACGCTTTGGGCGAGCTGTTTTACCACTGGAACCTGATCGGGAAGATCGCCTGGGTCAACCGCAAAGGAGGGACACCCTGCATTGCCCCCGGCGATATGCTGAGGCAAATCAGCCGGCTCCGGCAATATTTCAAGCGTATTAAAGCATTGGTTGCCAAAGGGTAATTATTTTATTTGAATTCAATCTAAATAAGCTGAAAATGCTTACTTTTGCAGGGGCTTTCGCAAAGCAGCCGGAAAAAAGACCCGTTGCGCTAAATAAACTACCTAATGTTAGGTATAGCTGTTCCAGGCTTAGGTAGTGGTTTGCAAATTGTTGGTCAAAATAGCGGCAAGCCCGCGGAAGGAACCGTGAAACCCCTTATTTTTGTATTGCAAGACCATTTTTAAACGGTTGTAAAGACTGTAATTCAAGTCCATGATTTTACCGGTTAACACTTCGGCATTAGCCATGAATTTTACCACCGGCCGGCCCGATGCGCCGCGGAAGGAAGTGGTGCGATTTACCAATGATCAGGTGGCCAGCAGGCTGATCTCAATGGGTGTTTTGCCGGGCAGCAGTCTTCAACTGATCCGCAAAGCGCCCTTCGGCGGCGGTTGGTATGCCCGTATCGATAACCAGGTCATTGCATTGCGTAAGGAAGAGCTGGAATGCATCGTGATGAAGTGATCCAGGCTTCTGCCGCCAACCGCGTTTTTTCCATTGCATTGCTGGGGAATCCCAACTCAGGGAAAACCTCCCTTTTCAACCAGCTTACCGGCCTGCGGCAAAAGGTCGGCAATTTTCCAGGCGTCACTGTTGAGAAAAAATCGGGAAAGATGCACTTGCCCGGCTCCGGCGAAATCAACCTGCTGGATCTGCCTGGCGCCTACAGTTTTTATCCTACTTCCCAGGACGAGCGGATCGTGGTACAAACCCTCCTGAACCCGAATGATCCGCATTACCCGGACGCCATTCTGTATGTGGCCGACCTGACCAAGCTGGAAAAGCACCTGCTGCTGTTTTCCCAGTTGCGCGATCTGGGGTTGCCGATGGCCCTGGCGCTCAACATGGCGGATCTGGCAGGCGAAGGAGCGCTGAAGCTCAACGCTTCAAAACTGGAAAAGGACTTCGGCGTACCCGTAACCCTGATCAGCAGCCGGACCGGCGCCGGAATTCCCGAATTAATTGCACAACTGGATCAACTCAGGGATAAAGCCCCGGGCAGCAGCAAATCGGATTACCAGCCCGGCCCGATGGAAAATAACGTAGCGGCCAAAGTGAAGGAAATCCTGCCCGGCGTATCGCCTTACCGGGCATTGCTGATCGCCCATCACGCCCATTGGTTGCCTTTTCTGAACAGATCGGCCAGGGAAGCCATCCTGAAGGCATGCGAAGAAACGGGATTTCAGTCCCTCAACAGCCAGGTGACCGAGACGCTGGAGCGGTTCGGCCGGTTTACGCCCCTGGTGCGGAAAGTGGTCCGGTTCAACGCCGACAGTTCCGACCGGCTGACCTGCCTGATCGACTCTTTCCTGACCCACCGGGTCTGGGGACCGCTGGTTTTCTTCCTGGTCATGATGCTGATCTTTCAGGCCATTTACGCCTGGGCCCAGTACCCCATGGCCGGTATCGAGTGGGTATTCGGCACGCTGGGCGATTGGGTGAAAAACACCGTATCCGCACCCTGGCTGAGCGGCCTGCTGGCGGATGGTTTGCTGGCGGGCCTGGGCGGCATTCTTGTTTTTGTGCCGCAGATCGCCATCCTGTTCTTCCTCATCGCTTTGCTGGAAGAAGTCGGGTATATGGCGCGTGCGGCCTATATGTTTGACCGGCTGATGCAGTTTTTCGGTCTCAACGGCCGAAGTATCGTTTCGCTGATCTCGGGCGGCGCCTGCGCCATTCCTGCCGTCATGAGCACCCGTTCGATCAGTAACTGGAAAGAGCGGCTGATCACGATCCTGGTCACGCCGTTCATCAGTTGTTCGGCCCGGATCCCGGTTTATACGGCCCTCATCGGGTTTGCGGTGCCCGCCCGGACCATTGCCGGCGTCTTCAACCTGCAAGGCCTGGCTTTCATGGGGCTTTACCTACTGGGCATTGTCGCGGCGCTGGGGTCTGCCTGGGTGCTCAAGAAGATCATCCGGACCCGCGAGCGCAGTTTTCTGGCCCTGGAGCTGCCGACCTACCGGGCGCCGGTGATGCGCAACGTCTGGTTCGGCGTCTGGGAAAAGGTGAAATCCTTCGTGCTGGAAGCCGGGAAGGTCATCCTGGTCATCTCCTTCATCCTGTGGGCCCTGGCCAGTTACGGCCCCGGCGGAGAGATGGAGGCGGTTGAGCGGCAGGCACGCACGGAAGCCGCCGCCGCCGGCATGGATGAACATGCAACCGACAACCTGGTGGCATCCCGGCGGATCGAAGCCTCTTATGCCGGCCATATCGGGAAGGTGCTGGAGCCCGTTATTGCGCCCCTTGGGTTCGATTGGAAGATGGGCATTGCCATTGTCGTCTCCTTTGCCGCGCGGGAGGTATTTGTCGGTACGATGTCTACCATCTACAGCCTTGGCGGCGACGGCGATGAATATTCGCTCCACGAACGGATGGCCCGGGAAACCGACCCCGATACCGGAAAACCGGTATACAACCTGGCGACCTCCTGGTCGCTGTTGCTTTTCTACGTTTTCGCCATGATGTGCATGAGCACCCTGGCCGTGGTGAAACGGGAGACCAATTCGTGGAAATGGCCGGTCATTCAATTTGTCTTCATGACCGGGCTGGCGTATTTGTGCAGTTGGGGGGTATATGCGTGGTTGGGGTAAATGACGGGGATGAGGGCTTAACGGTCAAAATCATCCATCCTCCAATTTAATGGATTATTTTTGATGTATAACGATATGTTTTGAAAGGCCGGTTCATCGCGGATAATTCGATCGTGGAACCGGGTTTGCCAGGCAAAATCAATTCCATTTATGGTGGCATATTTTTTAACCCCGGATTTAAACCCCCGGATGATAGAGGCAAGGTTTTGTGATTGAGGGCCAAAATGGTTTTTAACCGCCGGCGGCGGTAGAGACGCAAAATTTTGCGTCTCTACTACGAAATCCGTTTTTTCAATAATCACAATACCGTGAATGTGATTCGGCATTACCACATGGTTTTCCAATCTCACAAAAGGGAAATGTTGGGGAATCTCACGCCAATATTGATCCGCAATTTTTCCAATTTCGGATCAATGCATTTCATTGTGTTTGATTTCACCAAAATAACATCTCCGATCTTTGGTACAAATGGTTATAAAATAAGCGGCATTGGAACCGTAATCCCAATCCATTTTTCTTGCGGATTCAATACGGAATTTGTTCCTGAATTTGGCAGGCATGTTTGTGCGCGTTTATCATTTTGCAGAGAGAAAAGATCCAGAATTGTTTCAAATATACAAAATCAGGCAAATTATCTGGATAAATATAATATAAACCGCGCCACCTCCCCGGCTTCCTCTTCATCCAAACCATGCGCCACCAGCGGCCCGTCAAATCCGCTTTTCCGAAGTAATTCGATAAGAAAATCGAAGGGGATGATCCCCTTTCCGGCGGCGCAAAACCCACCGGAGGCTGTCCGGTCTTTGATATGGACCATAGAAATGGATTCAGCCAATTCGTCGATGCCGCGGGCGATCTGGTGTCTGATCTCCTGTGCGGAGGCCTGTTCAAACAGGTTGGCCGGGTCAAAAACGATCCGGAGGCGGGATGATTGCAACTCATCGAGCAGGCGCCGTGCGCGGGCCGTGCTGCTGATCACATTGCCCAATTCGGGTTCGATGCCGAGCAGCAGGTCGTGCCGTTCGGCAATGTCCAGCGCTGTTTCCAGGGATTCCAGCAGGTCCCGCCAGGCTTCGGCCGATTGATTATCAGGGTGGGTGCGCCATTGGTCTTCCGGATCCCTTGAGCCCGTGCAGAGCGTGACCAGGCTGGTCCCCAGATACTGGCAGGCCGGGGCCAATACCTCCAGCCTTTGCAATCCCGTTCGGCGCAGTGCCGGATCGGGGTGTATCATGTTGAAGGTGCCGGAGAGCCCTGCAACCGGCATCGGCGTTTTTCGGATTGCTTCCCGGACAGCCTCCAGAACGGATGCGGGGATCTGATCGGGCATGGACGGCAGCCCGGCGCAGGCCATGTTGAATTGTACGGTTCGAAATCCCGCATTCCGGGCGGCGGTCAGCGCTTCGCCGGCGCTTGCCCGGTTGAATGTTTTGGCGAAGATACCGGGCGTCATAAAGCGGCGGTTGTGGGTAATTGATCGAGGTAGATCTCTTTGCCTGTCCGGACGGACTCCCGGATAGCGATCATGCCTTTGACCGTTTCCAGTCCGGCATCGATATCAGCGCCGGATTGCGGCCGGCCATCCAGGATGCAGGCGGCAAACGCTTCGAGTTGGCGGCGATAGGAAAAACCGTCGGCGCCAAGGGGTTTATAATACTGTTGGTCGGCTTCCAGGTAACATTCTACTTCCGCGCTTTTGTAGTACCACGGGTTGTACAGTTTTCCGAAAGCGCTGCCCCGTTCGCCGTAGAGCTGAAAGCCCTCGTGCCAGTCGGACCGGATCTTGATGGTCAGGTCAAGGTGGCCGACGGCTCCGGAATGGAAAGTAGTGTCGACAAACCAGCACCACGCGTCCCATTTTCGCACCAGGCGGGCCCGCACCGAACCGATCAGCCCGCCGAAGAACCGGGCATTGTCCAGCAGGTGGCTGCCGTGGGCCATCATGTAGTAGCGTTCCGGGTCGGCTTTTTCATTGAAAGCCGGTTTGAGCGCTTTCTCCGAGCGGATGGGGAGCGGCTGTATATTGTCGGTTTCAGTATAGCGTTGCACATGGTCGCCGTACCAGGCTTTGAGGGCCAGCATCTCTCCCATTTTATCCTGTACAAAACGATGGGCAAATTCCACGCCGGGATCGAACCGCTTGTTGTGGCCGATCTGCACGATCACCCCGGCTTCGGCGGCGGCTTCTTTCAGTTGAAGGCATTCTTCGATGGAATGGCTGACCGGTTTTTCGATCAGCACGTGTTTGCCCGCTTGGATCGCGATGAGAGCAGCCGGTACGTGGAAAGCGTCCGATACAGCAATAATTACGGCTTCAACGCTGTCGTCGGCCAGCATTTTTTCGAAGGAATCATAGGCTTTTTGCGGACGCCAGGCCTGGTTCATCCGCTCAAGCAGATCGGGCGCGGCATCGCAAATGGCGTACAAATCCGTATTGGCGCCTTTCTGACAGGATTCGAAATGGGCAAACTGCGCGATCGGGCCGCAACCCAGAACGCCGATCCGGAGCAGGCGGCTTTGTTTCTTCATGGTGATGTTGATTCAAAGCCTGAAAATAAATCAATCCAGGTTATAAATCTCCTGAATGCCTTTTAATATCCTCGGAAAATCGATGTTCAGGTCTTTGAGGATGCCGTTCTTCAGGTCGTAGACCCAGCCGTGAACGGTCGGGTTTCCGGTGTCCTTGAATGTTTTCTGGACGACCGCCGTCTTGATGACGTTGATGCATTGTTCCTGGACATTCAACTCCACCAACCGGTTATAGCGCTCGGTTTCATTGGGAATGGCATTCAGCTCGGCCGCGTGGATCCGGTACACATCGCGGACATTTCGCAGCCAGCCGTTCAAAAGTCCGAGGTCGGCTTGCTGCATGGCGGCATTGACCCCGCCGCAGCCGTAATGACCGCAAACGACGATGTGTTTTACACCCAGATACTTGACGGCGTATTCGATCACCGACTGGCAGTTGAGGTCAATATTGTCCACTACATTGGCAATGTTGCGGTGGACGAATACGTCGCCCGGCTCCAGCCCCATGATCTCATTGGCGGGCACCCGGCTGTCCGAACAACCGATATAGAGAAAATCGGGAGTCTGGGTCTTGGCCAGTTTGGCAAAAAAGTCCGCATCCTGGTTGAGTTTGCTTTCAACCCAGACCTTGTTGTTGTCAAAAACCTGACGGTAGATATCTGTCGGCATGGTGTGAATTTATAGTAATACTATTAATATCCAAAGATATACTTTTGGTTCAAAATAAAAAATGATTATTTGAACAACATCCCGTATCTTTGGTTTCAATTTTTTCAGAAAGTTTATAACCATGGAATTGCAGGCAGCCAAACAAAAATTCATCCAATCCTGGGGCGCATTGGGTTCCAGCTGGGGGATCAACCGAACCATGGCGCAGATCCACGCGCTGTTGCTGGTTGCTCCGGATCCGCTCAGCGCCGACGAGATCATGGAGGAGCTGCAGATTTCCCGCGGAAATGCCAACATGAACATCCGCGCGCTGATCGATTGGGGCCTGCTGTTCAAAACCCTCAAAACCGGCGACCGCAAGGAGTATTTCATCGCCGAAAAGGACATGTGGGAGGTGATGAAATGCATCATTACCCAGCGCAAAAAAAGGGAACTGGAGCCGATGCTCAAGGTCCTCGACGAGATCTCCGCCGTCGACGGCAACGCGCCCGAAGACCAGGAATTCGAAAAGGTCATTCAGGACATCAAACTCTTTTCCAGCAAAGCCGACGCTTCTCTCGACACCCTCCTCAAAGCGGATTCCAACTGGTTCATCGGGACTTTTCTGAAGATGATCCGGTGATTGTTGTTTATTGTTGTTTATTGTTGTTTATTGTTGTTTGTTGTTGTTTGTTGTTGTTGACGCCCGCAACCAAAATAAACCAAAATAAACCATCACAAACCATCATAAACCATCATAAACCATCATAAACCATCATAAACTAAAACAAACCACCATAAACCAAAATAAACCATCATAAACTAAAACAAACCACCATAAACCATCACAAACCCGCCTTCGCCAAGGCTACGGCGGGGGGAGCCATCATTTCCGCAACGTGAGCCGGTACAGATCCGTTCTGCGGTCCTTCAGATTTCGTACGCTGCCCACCTCGTGCAGTTCGCGTAAGAGTTCCATATCCACGTCGGCGATCACCGTCATTTCGGTATTGGGTGTTGCTTCGGCCTTGATCCCGTTGGTGGGGAAGGCAAAATCCGAGGGGGTGAAAATGGCGGCCTGGGCGAACTGGATGTCCATATTGTTCACCTTAGGGAGGTTGCCCACGCAGCCGGCGATGGCTACATAGCACTCGTTCTCGATGGCGCGCGCCATGGCGCAATGCCTGACCCGGGTATAGCCGTTCTGGGTATCGGTCAGGAAGGGCACAAAGAGGATGCGCATGCCCTGTTCGGCCAGGATGCGGGGCAGTTCGGGGAATTCGACGTCGTAGCAGATCAGGACGCCGATCTTGCCGCAATCCGTATCAAACACCTTGATGATATCTCCGCCGACCATGCCCCAGGCCTTGGCCTCGGACGGGGTGATGTGGATCTTGTCGTATCGTTCCCAGGTGCCGTCACGGCGGCAGAGATAACCGACGTTCAGCAGGCTTTGGTCCTCGATAAAGGGCATGCTGCCCAGAATGATGTTGATGTTGTAGCTAACCGCCATTTCAAGGGCGCGCTGACGCAGGGGTTCGGTGAATTGTGCCAGTGCGCGGATGGCGTCCGGTTCGGGCAGGTGGTTGTACTGGGCCATCAGCGGAGCGTTGAAGAACTCCGGGAACATGACGAAGTCGGATTTGTAATCGCTGACTGCGTCGATGAAGAATTCCATTTGTTCGCACAGCGCGTCGAGGTCGTCCATGCGCCGCATTTGCCATTGCACCAGGCCCAGCCGGATGACGGTCTTGTCGGTATTGACGAGGCGTTTTTTCTCTTCGGGTTCGTAATAGATATTGTTCCATTGCAGGAGGACGGCGTATTCCAGGGATTCCTTATCGCCGGGCAAATAACCTTTCAGGACCCTGATCGGGTAAAAGCCGTTGGAAAGCTGAAAGGTGAGGGTAGGGTCGTAAATTTCGCGGAGCCGTACCTTTTCGATGTATTCTTTCGGGCTCAACTCCTTGGCGTAGTCCTTGTATTTGGGTATCCGGCCACCGAAGATGATGGCCCGCAGGTTGAGGCTTTCGCAGAGCTCCTTGCGGGCGTCATAAAGCCGCCGGCCGAGGCGAAGGCCTCTGTAATCAGGATGAATGAAAACGTCGATGCCGTAGAGAACATCCCCTTCTTCGTCGTGGGTTTCGAAGGAATAATTGCCGGTGATCTGTTTGTAGGTATGGTTGTTGCCGAATTCTTCGTAATCGATGATGATGGCCAGGGCGCTGCCGACGACCTGCCCGTTGACGAGTATGCAAAGTTGCCCTTCCGGGAAGATATCGAGCAGTTTCTGGATATGGTCTTCGTGCCAGTGAGCGCCTTCCATGCCGCTGTAGGCCTGGATCATGGCCTCCTTGAGCTGGAGGTAATCGGCCATTTCGAGGTTGCGCAATTCAACTTTGGATACGGTTTTTTCTTCAATCTCCATGGTATTTGATATTGATCAAGTGCGAGCCTGCAAAAATAAATATTTGAAAGTATAACAAGCTTTCGCTGTATTCGTTCTGAAAACGAGATCAAATGAACTAAAATGCTGTTGAAAAAGACCGTTTTCCCCATCGCGCTCTGGTGTATGGCCCTGATGGCGGGCGCTCAGACCACCCAGAACTGGGGCCTGCAGATCAACCCCAATTTCTCAAGCCGCCGGTTGGTGGTATTTGAATCCCTGTCGCAGGCCGAGATCGACGCCATTGACTCCATTGAAACGTACAAACCTTCCTGGAGTGCGGGCCTTTTTGTCCAGTGGCGCGGCGAAAAGGTGGGTTTTCAGATGGGCCTTAATTTCATGGATACCGGCTACCGGACCATCAAAACCCAGGTGCTGCCCGACGACCCGGACGCCGCCAATGCCTCCCAGCGGCGCATTACCTACCAGAATTACTTCCTGGAGGCGCCCATCGACCTGTATTTCTACCAGGCGCTCGACGACAACAACGAATTCATCTTTACCTTCGGAACCGGAGTAGGGTACAATCTCAGGAATTTCCAGAAGCGGCAATTTTACCAGGGCGACAGCAAAGGGGACAGCTCCCGCGAAACGGACCCGGACAACGACAATTTCCGTAAAGTGGCCATGGAGATCCGCTTCGGCATGGGTTGGGAGACCCAACTGAGTGAACGCCTGTCCTTTGCCCTGCTGCCCAATTTTCAGTTCTGGACCAAGGGGCTTTACCAGGATGCGAGCATCAACCGGCATTTGTACGCCATTGGGGTGCAGGGGATGCTGCGGTTTCGGTAGAGGGGGAGAGAGTGAAAGGGTGAGAGGGTGAGAGGGTGAGAGGGTGAGAGAGGCCCATTCTCGCATCCGCTGAAGTGACGCTATCGGCTTTACGAAGGCGGGCTCCCCGACTTTGCCTCTTTTGCAAAAGGTCCGGTAATATGCGGTGGAATACCTGCTGGGCGGCAACTTCCTGTTTTGGGTATATCCGGTTGATTTTTCAGGAGGAATTTTGAAAATCCCCTCCCGTGGCTTATTTTGCAACTGTAAAACCGAACCTGATGTTGAACGGCCGTGGAACACCTCAAGTTGACGCCCGTGTTTCCGGTGGTGCTGCCGGGAGTACGGGCGTTGTTGTATTGGGTTGCTTAACGCAATAGGGTTTATTCGAAAGGTGCATTGTGTTTCGGCCCCAAAGTAGATAGGCCGCAATTACAGTTCAAAAACCGTAATTTTAAGCATGGCAAAACGCAAATTCACCACAGCAGACAAGCCGGCGTTCCTCAAGGAAGCCTTTAGGAAAAGGGGAATCCCTTCCCCCGCAAGCGGCCCTTTAGGATCGCCATATCTGTAGCACTCCGGCAACGACGAAAGCCAGCGGCCTGTAGGGCCGGCATCTGAAAAGCTGCGATGAGGATGAAATGGATTCCCCATTTTTTGAAGGCATCAATCCGGAATCGACCGACCCAAAGGTTGCCGGTCCGGAATCATCATATACCGGCCCTACAGGCCGGAAACCAACATTCAACCTGTGTGCTACCGACATGGCGGACCTGACGGCCCGCGCTGCCGGTTTACAGGCATGGAAGTCCATCGCAGCCCTTAAAAATGGGTTCATTGTACCCAACATCCCCGCCCTTTGGCCTCTTTAACCTTTCTACTTTAACCTTTAACCTTGACATGGCGGACCTGACGGCCCGCGCT